>CASERN010000011.1 GCA_949290355.1 uncultured bacterium
AACTTCGTTATTTAGCAATAACTTTCAAACGTTTTTACTAACGTTAAGTTTGTAGTGCAAAATTTGACTCAAATAAATATACATTTTCCCCAAGAAAAATTTAAAAAAGTACTTGACTTTTTCAACAGAATCTCTTGTAGCAATAAAAGTCAAGTCATTTGCTCAAAATTTTTTATTAAGAACTTATTAAGAATAACTACAAAAAATATCTGTAATATTTTAAACCAAATTATTTATAAATTGAATATATTCTAAAAATAGTTTCTTGACGAAATCATGCTCAAAATGATATAATAAGTAAAACTGTTTACTGCTGAGTATAAAATGGTTACTATCAAAATTAAGTACAAACAAGAAGTTTAAAAATCTGCTGAAGCTGTAAATCTAAAATGAAATATAAGTAGCACTCATATAAAAAGGTATTATAAAGTAGTACCTATATTTGTTATGAAAAATGAAAGGAGGTGAATTCAATAAAATTTAACAATAATATATTTTTAGTGTAAAATGAATTTATGAAAATTTTAATAGCAGGTCTTTTTATAGTATTAGTAGGAATAACTACAATAAGTAGTTGTAATGCATTTGAAATAAACAACTATACAAATAATCAAAATGCTGCAATAGAAGTCCTTGATCCCATAGATAAAATAGAGCAGGACTGTATATCAAAAACTGCAGATACTCAGGAAATGAACAAGTGCAGTCAAAAGGCTCAGCAATTATGGGAAAAGGATATAAATAAAAACTTAGCTGAATTAAAGGAAATTTTAAGTGCTGAGGACTATAAAAAATTACAACTATCGCAAACATCTTGGGAAAACTACATAGATAAAGAATATGAATTTATAAACTCTCTAACTTCTTATACTCAAGGAACAATGTATCTTAATACTAAAGAAGGTTGGAGAACAGAAATTCTAAAACAAAGAGCTTTAACACTAAGAGGATATCTTAATACTTTAAAAAAATAATATTAAATTCATTTTACCTTGTGTTAGCAGACATATAAGTCTTGCTTTGTATTTTAGTTGAACAAGGAGAAATTTAATATGACAACAGAAGATTTTGAAAAAATGTTGAAATTTGTTTTGCAACGCGAGGGTGGGTATGTAAATGATCCTCACGATTTGGGAGGAGAAACAAATAAAGGTATAACTCACAATACTTATAATAGTTATCGGAAGAGTAAAGGCTTACAAACAAGAAGTGTAAAGTATATTACAGATGATGAAGTTCGAGATATTTATTATAACAATTACTTTAAAGCTTCAGGAGCTGATAAGATTACAAATCCTCAGCTTGCAATTTATGTTTTTGATACAGCAGTTAATATGGGAGTTTCAAGAGCTAAAAAATTATTAGAGCAAAGCAATGGAGATCCAGAAACTTTTGAACAATTAAGGCGAGCAAAATATAATGAATTTGCTAAATCAAATCCAAGTCAGCAAAGATATTTACAAGGTTGGAATAATCGAGTTACTGCGGTTAAAAATTTTGCAAAGACTAATTTTCAAGATAGTTCAGATAGTGATACAACAATGCTAAAAGTTGGCATTGAGATGAATGTGGATCAAAATGGAAATCACATATATACTCCACAGGAAATAGGTGAGATGTCGGCAGAAGAATTTGAAAAAAATCTACCAATAATAGAACAACAGTTGCAGAATGGATTAATAAAACAACAAGTTCCAGAGGTTGATTATTTAGGTTATATAAATCCTGTAAATGGTGGTGGGAAAATATATTCAAGAGAAGATATTGATAAAATGACATCTAAAGAATATTCAGAAAATGAAGCAGCTATAATGGCTCAGATGAAAGCAATAGGAATTCCTACAAATAAAGAATTAGAAACGTCAAGCCAAAAAGGAGGAACTGTATATGTAAAACCATATACAAGAAGTGATGGAACAGAAGTTCGTGGATATTATAGAGCAATCTAAAATAATTTTAGATTTTTAATATAAGAATAGAGCCTTTTTATAATGGCTCTATTCTTATTAATATTTTCAAATTATATAAATATCTAAATCTCATTGATAATTTAGTGTATCTCGATTTACAAGTAAAAATAAAATTGCACTTTCTTGCACTTTATTGCACTGGACTTATATTTAAACACCAAGGCGATTTAAGCCTAATGTGGTCTTAAAATTTTGCAAATGGAGTGCAAAAGAGTGCAAGAAAAGAGTACTTGAGTGCAAAAAATGTCCCATACATCTCAATACTAAAAAACAGCCTCAATCGTGCTGTCTGTTTGATTTTTTATTAATTTTTCTCCGTCTCAATGTCTCAGAAACCTATTAATTTTTTATTAAATTTTCTCGTCTCAATGTCCCAGAAACCTATTAAAACCTATTACCAAATTTTCGTAATAAAAAAGACCCCTTAAACTAGGAGTCTTCTTTAATATGGGCCGCAGTGGACTCGAACCACCGACCTCACCCTTATCAGGGGTGCGCTCTAACCACCTGAGCTAGCAGCCCTCAACGTCAGCAAAATTAAATGTAGCATGAACATTTTTTAAAATCAACCCTTTTAATTATCATTACTTTTTATATTACAAAAAGTTACAATCTTTAAAGTTTTTAAAAGAATTATCCGTTAATTTATTTAGTATTTATAGGAGTATTATGAGTTTAGTTATTGATTCTAATCTAGAATATTTACAGACTGTTTTGGGTATTAGCAAAACTACTTTTGAAGAAAAATACTCTGATATGTCGGTTGATGAAATTATTGAAGCTGAAGCTGCTTCAGGAAACCAACAAGCTATTGAATTAGCTCAAGAGCTTACTACAAATACAAGCCTTGTAATGGAGTTATTCGATCTTGCTGATACAAATAATAAATATAAAATTTTGAGAGAATTGACTGCTCAGCAATTACAAGTTTTTCTCCCTGAAATGGAAGAGAATGATTTATTACAAGGATTGTATTTCTTCACTCAGGATAAGTTAATGAAAATGCTTGAAGAACTCCCTGCTGAACAATTAGTGAATACTGTTTTTGAATTATTTTCTCAAGAGGAAATTGTTCAACTTTTGCCGGAAGAACAATTGGATAAGTTTTTGACAAGTTCTGAAATTGATAAAAATAAAATTTTAAAACATATACAATCTATCCCTGAAGAATATGTCGCTCAAGTACTAGAGCAAATTACAGGTGAAGCTCAGGAAAATATGGATAGTATTGATTTGTCGAAAAAATTTGGGGAACTAAATCCACTTGAGTATAAAGATGCTTTAATGGCTTTTCAGCCTACACAAAAACAACAACTTGTTTTGTCTTTAGGAAAAGAACATGAAGAATGGTTTCAACTTATTGATGCTGATGCATATACTAAAGTAATTAATCGTGAAAAACAACAGCCTGAAGTTATTAAGGGGATGTCTGTAATTGAACCTGAATATATTCAAAATATGATTAAAGAACTACCTAATGATTTATTATCTATAGTTATAACTCAAATGGATACAGAAGATTTTACAGAAATGTTAATGGATAATTTCCCAGAAGTTATTGCAGATATTATTATGAAATAGCTAAAACCTTAAAAGATTATGCAAATCTGTTTCTAAATAATTGGCAAGTACTGTTATTTTTACTAATGACATATTTTGCATGCCTCGTTCAATCCTGCTGATAAACTCTCGATTTACTCCCATTTTTTCTGCAAGCACCTCTTGAGAATAACCAAGTCTTACTCTCTCTGCTTTTACATTTCTGCCAAATTGTTTTAGTATTTCTTTCTCATTATACATTATTTACCTATTTTACAAGTATTGACATTATTTTACTTGTACCTTATAATTATGCGTGGTGGATACTTATAAATTCTATTTATTAAATGGAAGTAGATTATTTTTCAAAAAGATTAACAGATAGAGAACTTGAAATTTTAAATTTAGTAGCAAAGGGCTATTCGAATTCTGAGATAGGCGCAAAACTCTATCTTAGCCCAAATACAATAAAAGCATTTGTTGCCAGAATAACCCAAAAACTTAATGCTAAAAATCGGACACATGCTGTTTTTATTGCGGTATCAAACAACTTATTAAAATAATATTTTATTTTTTAAGTGTTTCTAGGACAAATTTAAGGGCTTTTTCTGAGAACATAAATTTCATATTTTTTCTTGAATAATTTGGGTTAAGCTCGAATTTCTTAATTTCTATATTACCATTATACCCACATGCAGCGTACATTAATCCTACGGGTTTACTTTCGCTTGAGGAAGGACCTGCTACACCTGTTGTGCATAAGACGATATCACTTCCTGTTAACTTTATCAATCCTTCAGCCATTTCTTTTGCGCATTCCGCACTTACTGCTCCATGTTCTTTAAGGGTTTTTTCAGATACATTTAATATTTTTTGTTTAGCTTCATTTGAATATGTTACAAAATTTTCTGTAATATAAGCAGAACTTCCTGCAATATCTGTAAGTCTTGAGCTTATTAGTCCTCCTGTACAGGATTCTGCTGTGGAAATTTTTAGAGTATTTCTTAATAAAATTTTCCCAATATTCAAAGGGGTTTGTGATTTAAAATTTAATATTATAGCTTTTAAATTTAATAATATATTAGGCATAATAAAATTTTGTACATAAAAAGGAATTTGTCAATAATTCTTTACGTGCAAATTTATTTTTTGTGTAATATCATGTTCTATAGGAGAAAAAACAGACATGGCAGTAAAAGAAAAAGAAAATAATTTAGGTATGTTACCTCAAAACATTGAGGCTGAAGAGGCTGTTTTGGGGGCAATTTTAGTAAATCCGAATGTTATTACAAAAGTTGTTGAGACTTTAAAGCCTGAAAGTTTTTATAAGCCGGCTCACCGTTATATTTATGATGCAATGTTACAATTATTTAACAATAATGAAAGGATTGATATTGTATCTGTATCTGATGTTTTGAGTTATAATTCAAAGCTTGAAACAATTGGTGGTCGTGCATTTGTAAATGATCTTTGTTACAAAACAATTACGACATCAAATATTGAATATTATGCTAAAATCGTTCAAGAAAAAGCTATTAAAAGAGCATTAATAAATGCCGGTTCTGAAATAGTATCTTTTGGATACGATGTAAATCCTATTGATCAATCTCTTGATAGTGCTGAAAAACTTATATTTGATATTGCTTCTAAAAAGGCTACATCAGACTTAGTGCATGTTAAAGATTTAGTTTTAAATACTTACGAAAAAATAGAATACCGTTATGAGCATAAAGATGAATTAACAGGTGTTCCAACGAATTTTTATGAGCTTGATGCAATATTAAACGGTTTGCAAAAATCTGATTTGATAATTCTTGCGGCTCGACCTGCGATGGGAAAAACTGCTTTGGCGCTTAATATCGCGCAAAATGTTGCTTTGAAAGCAAAAGTACCTGTTGCAATATTTTCTCTTGAAATGTCCAAGGATCAGTTGATGCAGCGTATGTTATGTTCAGAAGCTGAGATTGATTCACAGAGAGTGAAGACTGGTAATATGCAGAGCAAGGATTGGGAAAAACTGGCAAATGCCATGAATGCTTTTGCGCAGGCTCCGATTTATATTGATGATACATCCGGTTGTACAATTACTGATATTCGTGCAAAATGCCGAAGACTCA
This sequence comes from uncultured bacterium, assembly GCA_949290355.1. Lineage (GTDB taxonomy): Bacteria > Cyanobacteriota > Vampirovibrionia > Gastranaerophilales > Gastranaerophilaceae > Stercorousia. The sequence goes on from CASERN010000011.1 coordinate 5,627, forward strand.
AAATGGAAGAAAAAGATTTAGGTTTAATTTTAATTGATTACCTTCAACTTATGGAAAGTGCAGGTAGAGAAGACAGAATGCAGCAAATTTCTGCTATTTCAAGGGGATTAAAAATACTTGCAAAGGAACTTGATGTCCCTGTAATTGCTCTTTCTCAGTTGTCGCGTGCAGTTGAATCAAGAACTGATAAACGTCCGATGCTTTCAGATTTAAGAGAATCAGGATCTATTGAACAGGATGCTGATATTGTAATGTTTATTTATCGTGATGAATATTATAGAAAAGCTGAAGATGGTGAAGATGATGCAGCTGCAAAGGCTCAATCTAAAGGAGAATCAGAAATTATTATTGCAAAGCACAGAAACGGATCTGTTGGTACTGTTAAGTTATTGTTCCAAGGCAATATCACTAAATTTAAAAATCCTATTAAAACTGATGCTTTTTAATCGTATATAATTTTTATGTATTGTGAAATAACACCCTTTGTTCTATCATAAAAAAATTTTAAGGGGTATGTGTGAGAATTTCTACAATAAGCAATACTTTATTATATAGTAAAAATAAGATTTCATCTTCAAAGAGTTATGTACCCTATAACAACGTATCCAATAATACAAAGCCGGATATTTTTGTAAAAAGTCCTTCCAGACAACAGGGTGTAAATATAATTCCATTTATGGGGTATAAAGTATTCCTTGTAGATGGTGGAAATCATGCTACAAATCTTTTCCATTTTGCAAAAGCAATTAGTAAAGAAATGAATCCTGAGCTTTATACTGTAAGAACTATTCCAAATTATCCAAATACTAAAAATTTGAAAGATTTAGAAAAAATTTTGAAACAACTTCCTGAGGGTAATTATTTATTAAATCAGTATTTTGCAGTTCCTGCTTCTTCATCTGTTTCTCTTTTAAATCTGCAAGATCAAGTAAATCGTGTTATGCATACTGATGTAAAATTGACACCTGAGAATATAAAAGCACATAAAGAATTAGTTTTAAGCTTTCTCAAAAAGATATATGATAACCCATTGGGTTATAGAGAATATATAGGCTATATGGATACCGTAAATCAAGGTATTGAATATACATATGGTGTAATTAGTCAGATTAATACTTTAATTAAAAAATACGGTGCAAGAGTTTATTTGCCTGCAGAAAATCCTCAAAATGTCTTAGATGTAATTGAAAAAATGAAAAATACCGGAAAACTTGACAGAATACTTTTCGGAACAGATGCACCTTTAGGTTGCTATGGAGAACCAGAAACTATAAAAAGAACAGGCATAACATCGAAGGAGGCTTATGAACTTACTATAAGCCGCTTAAAATCTGCAATAAAAAACCGATTTAAAGACGAAGCTGATATGATAACAGAAAAGATATTTTATGAAAATTCAAAAAATTTGTTTTTTGGTCAAAGTACAAAAGCTCCAAATGATATTGTAAAATCAGGCGGAAAAGGGAAATTAGGTGTAGTTGTAGGAACTGCTGCAGGTATATCGGCTATTATCGGGGGGATAATAGCTTACAAAAATGGTGAAGTTAAAAAGGGCAAATAACTTTCCAATGTTGAGTTTTTAATTTTTCTTTAAATAATCATCAAAGCTTTTTATATTAACTTTATAACCGCAGCCTTCATGTAATTTGCCGGGATAAAATATCTTTTTTGCAGGATATTTTCTGCACATAGGTAATCTGTGTTCATAATCAGAACATAATCCTTCTTTAGTAACTAATTTACAAGCAAAGATTAGATTTCCTAGTTCATCTTTTCCTTTTATATAAAATCTTTTGTATGCCGGAAATAAAAACTGCATAATTTTAAATTCCTTTTCTGTATAAGTATCATAACTATACATGTAATTGCAGCATTTCCCGCATTTTTTGCATTCTCCCGTAATCTCATATTTTACTTTTTCGGGCACGAAATATGAGCGGAATTCATTAAGTAATGTCATAAAAAAATCAAACATATTAAAATATTATTATAAAATTTATTTAATATCCAACTTTTGAGTTTGCTTGCTAATAAAATGATTTTATACTAGAATTTTATCGATAATGAGGGAATATTAATGGCAAGATATTATATAAACAGAAATTACACAGCCAAAGAAATGGCAAAGGCTAATATATCAAAAAATTCAAAGAAAAAAAATGGAGGTTTTTTCTCCACTGTAAAATTTGTATTTATAATGTTTTGTGCTTGTGCTTTAGCAGGTGTGGCTTCTTTGGAATTATATTTATCATCTTTGCCTCCGATTAATAATTTGGAACAATTTAAACCAAATATTGTTACAAAAATATATTCAGATGATGGAGAGATTATAAAAACATTTACCGCATATACATATGAAAAAATTGAATTAAAAGATATTCCTGAAAACTTGAAAAAAGCATTAATTGCTACTGAAGATAAAAATTTCTATCGTCATCACGGTTATGATATTACAGGTCTTGCTCGTTCGACTATTCAAAATATTTTAGCAGGTCATGTAGTTCAAGGTGCAAGTACAATTACTCAACAACTTGCAAGAGTGCTATTCTTGAATAACGAAAGAACGTTTGACAGAAAACTGAAAGAATTATTCATTGCCGCAAGAATAGAAAAAACTATTTCAAAAGACCAGATATTAGAAATGTATATGAATAATGTATATTTGGGAGCCGGAGCTTATGGTGTTGAAGGCGCTGCTCAAATATATTTTGATAAGCATTTGAAGGATTGTGATTTGGCCGAGCTTGCTCTGATTGCAGGATTGCCGCAGGCTCCATCAGTATATTCTCCATTTAATAATATGGACTTAGCTGTTCAACGTCGAAATCAAGTTCTTACCAGAATGTATAAAATGCGATACATTACTACAGAAGAATATGAGAAAGCAAAAGAAGAAAAAGTTCACCTTGCAAAAGTACCTCAATTTTATACAACCAATAAAGCTCCTTATTTCTGTGATTATGTAATGAAAGAATTAGAAAAATTAGGCTTTGATGAAACAGAAATTTCTCAAGGTGGTTATAAAGTAGTTACTACATTGGATTATAAGGCACAAAAAGCTGCAAATGAAGCTATTTTAAAGAATTTGAATAACTGGGGGCTTCGAGGAGATAAAAATCAAGCCGCAGTATTTTCTTTTAGCCCTGTAGATGGCAAAATTCTAGTATATTCTGGTGGAAAAGATTATACAAAAAGTCAATACGATAGAGTAACTCAAGCAGTAAGACCGCCTGGATCATCTTTTAAACCTATTGTATATGCTGCAGCAATGGAAAAGGGTATTACTCCAAATGATATGATTGAAGACAGACCTATTACTATTGGTCAGTGGTCTCCAAGAAATTATGGCAATAAATACAGAGGGAAAATTCCTGTATATACGGCTTTAATGGTTTCATCAAATGTATGTGCAGCAAGATTGATAAAGGAAGTCGGAATTCGTTCTGTTATCCAAACTGCAAGAGTTCTTGGTATCGAAACACCTTTAGAGTATGATTATACAATTGCTTTAGGGTCAAATGGCGTTAAATTATTCGAGTTTACAAGAGCATACGGAGCTTTTGCAAATGGAGGGTATGTTGTTCAGCCTTATGCAATTGAACGAGTTGAAACTTCCAGAGGTAAAGTTGTATACAAGGCGCCTAAAACAAAAATTACTCATCAGTTAAGTATGAATACATCAGCAGAAATGACTGCTATGATGAGATTGGTAATAACAAATGGTACAGGTCGTGCTGCAAATATAGGCAAACCTGCTGCAGGGAAAACAGGAACAACTGATGATAACAAAGATGCTTATTTTATGGGATATACTCCAAATATTGTAACTGGAGTATGGGTAGGTAATGATGATAATACTGTTATGAATAAGTCTATCCAAGGTGGTACTGTTCCTGCTTTGATTTGGAAAGATGTTATGAAAGTGGCATCTGAACCATATGGAAAGGCTGAATTTAACTATCCTGAAGTTGAATTAATACCTTTTGGAAGTTACAGAGGGAATAAAGTCATCGGAACGCCTGTGAAACAGAAAGAAGAAGAAAAAATTGAAATTGATTTAGATGAGACAGTTCCAGATTTACCAGAATCTGTGAAGAAAATTGAACAGTCTAAGTCTGCCCCTGTTCAGACAAAGCAGACAGTACAAAAGCCTGTAGCATCTAAACCTCAAACTCAGGCGCCTGTTCCAATCCCGATGGCTGTTCCTGAAAGCTTAAATTAAATTATTGAAAGAGAAAGGTTCTATGACTGAATTTGTTCCTCATATTGGTACTGATGAATCAGGTAAGGGAGATTTTTTCGGCCCACTTGTAATTGCAGGTGTTTTGGTTGATGAGAATACTGCTGAGTATTTTCGTGATTTAGGAATAAAAGACAGTAAAAAATTGACAGATAAAAAAATGCTATCACTGGCTGCTGAAATTAAAAAATGTGCACCACATTCTATTATAGCAATTTCTAATACAAAATATAATGATTTATATAATAATATAAAAAATTTGAACAAGCTTTTGGCTTGGGGACATGCAAGAGCTATTGAAAATATTCTCTCAGACCACCATTGTGAGTATGCGCTTTCTGATAAATTTGGTGATGAAAGTCTTATAAAATCTGCTTTAATGAAAAATGGCAGAAGTATAAGATTAGAGCAAATGTGTAAAGCTGAAAGTGATATAGCAGTTGCTGCAGCATCTGTTTTGGCAAGAGCAACTTTTGTGCAAAAGATGCAGTTGATGGAAGATACTTATGGTATTCATTTCCAAAAAGGTTGTTCAGGGCTTGTAAAAGCTGTTGCAGCTGAATTTATTGCAAAATACGGTAAAGAGAAACTAAAGGAAGTTTGCAAAGCTCATTTTAAGACATATAATGAAGTTTAAACTTGCTATGATGATTCTCTAAGTTAATATTTTGCCATATAAAAGTGATTATGATATAATTAAAAATGAGTAGTAGCGGAGAGATTATGAATTTTTTAATTATATTTACAGATATTCCTATATTGATAGTAATATTTACATTTTTGTTCTCAATAATATATTGTTTGAAAAATTATATTTTTGTTAGTAGAAATTTAAAAATATTACTTAATTTTATCTCAATATTTAAAAAGACGGATTTAAATTTCCGTTTTAAAGAAATAGATGAATGGATGTCTGCAAATCCTTATGTTTCGGCTTCTTGGTTAGAGTTCAAAAATACTCTTGTATTTTCAGAATCAGTTGCTTTGAAAGGACAAAATAATAATTTAACTTATAAAGAGATATCTTCTACAGTTCAAAATGTTCAAACTACAGTTGATCCTTTATATTTTTTCAATGAAGAAACTTTAGTTTCATCAAAATTTAACAATAAATTTTTACAGAGTGTTCCTACTATTTTGACAGGTTTTGGACCATTGTTTACTTTCTTGAATATTGCTTTGGCTTTTAGCAAGATTGATTTTTCATCTCAAGAAAAAACAATTGCATCTGTTGCAAATTTGATGTCAAGTATGCAGATTGCAGCTTTGGTATCTGTAGTAGCAGTTGGTTCTTCTCTTATTTTTATGATTTTTGAAAGAATTTCTTTCCAGAATTTGTGCAAAACTCCATTATTAAAATGTGAGGAGGTTTTGGGCAAGTTATTCGATAATATTTCATCTGAAAAATTCTTGCTTGAATTATTAAAGGAAACCAAAATTCAAAACAATTCTTTGTCAAACTTGATAACAGCAATGCCTGATCAGTTTAAGGTAGCATTGAACTCAGGTATAGCAAGTAACCTTGTACCTTATCTTGAAAATTTAATTTTTGGGCTAAATCAAGTAAATAAAAGCTTGAAAGAAGTTGCCAAAAATGGGGGTAAATCTGATGATGTCGATGATTTATTTTAGTTTGGGAGAAATCTAATGGCTTTGTTGGGTAAAAAAAATACTTCTCAAGAAGGGGATAATAACATATTTTGGACAACAATGGCAGATTTGCTTTTAGGTTTGGCTATTATTTTTATGACCTTGTTTGTTCTTGCAATGACAGGTTTTACTCAGCAGACATTGGAAAGAAAAAAAGAACAAATTGAGGTAAGTAAAGAGCTGATTGAAAATTTGAAAAAGGCGAATATTGAAGCTCAGGTTGATCCGATAAGCGGAGATATTAAAATTTCTGATTTGGAACTTTTTGAAGTAAGTAGTTACAATTTATCTCCAAAAGGAAAAGCTTACTTAGATAAACTTGTTCCGATTTATATAAATACAATTTTTTCAAAAAAAGAGTTGATTAACGAAATAGATAATATTGTGATTCAGGGTCATACTGACAGTCAGTCTTATGCAGGAATCAAAAATCAGGATCAACAGTATATGAAGAATATGACTTTGAGTTTGCAAAGAGCTAATTCTGTTGCAGATTATATTTTTCAAACTGATTATGATAAAAAGTATAATGAAAAGTTAAAAAAGATATTGGTAGTCGAAGGTAAAAGTTATTCTGACCCTATTTTGATAAATGGGAAAGAAGATTATAATAAAAGCAGACGCGTGGAAATGCGTTTGAAAGTTAAGAATTTAGATATTACAGAAGTTTTATTCCATGGAGCGCAACACTTATGATAAATGAAAATTTAATTTTAGAAACAATAAATATGATTAAACTGTACAACCTTGATATAAGGACAGTTACACTTGCATTGAGTTTGAGAGATTGCATGGACAGTGATGTGGATGTTGTTTGTAAGAATATCTATAATAAAATTACGCACTATGCTAAAAATCTTGTAGAATATGCAAATGAATTTGAAAATGATTATTCTATACCTATTGTTAATAAAAGAATTTCTGTTACTCCAATATCAATAGTTGGAGAGGCTTGTAAAAATCCTGATTATGTAAAAATTGCAAAAACGTTAGATAAAGCAGCAAAAGATGTTGGTGTAAATTTCATAGGCGGATTTTCTGCTTTAGTTGAAAAAGGTTTTACTAAAGGTGATAAATTATTGATAGAAAGTATTCCTGAAGCTTTAGCGCAAACTGAAAGATTATGCTCGTCAATAAATGTTGCTTCATCAAAGGCGGGAATTAACATGGATGCTGTTTTGAAAATGGCAGAGATTGTTAAAAAATCTGCAGAATTGACAAAGGACGCTGATGGTATAGGTGCTGCAAAATTGGTTGTATTTTGTAATACTCCTGGAGATAATCCTTTCATGGCTGGTGCTTTTTGCGGTGTAGGCGAACCTGAATGTGCTTTAAATGTAGGAGTTTCTGGCCCTGGAGTTGTAAGAGCTGCAGTAGAAGCATTAGGTAAAGATAAAGATTTAAGTGAGTTAGCTGAAAAAATTAAACATATTGCATATAAAATTACAACGACAGGTGAACTTGTAGGAAGAAAATTAGCAGATAAATTAGGTATCCCTTTTGGAGTTATAGATTTATCGTTAGCTCCTACTCCTGCAATAGGTGATAGTGTTGCAGGAATTTTTCAAGCTATGGGATTAGAGCATGCAGGAGCTCATGGAACGACTGCTGCACTTGCAATGTTGAATGATGCAGTTAAAAAAGGCGGTATTATGGCAAGTTCTCATGTTGGAGGACTTTCAGGTGCTTTTATACCAGTTTCTGAGGATGCAGGGATGATTGAAGCTGCTTCTAAAGGATACTTAACTTTTGATAAATTAGAAGCAATGACATCTGTTTGTTCAGTAGGTCTTGATATGATTGCAATTCCTGGCGATACTCCTGTTGACACTATTGCAGGTATGATTGCTGATGAAATGGCTATAGGGATGATTAACAAAAAGACAACAGCTGTTAGAGTTATTCCAGTTGTGGGAAAAAATATAGGAGATGAGGTTGTATATGGAGGTTTGTTAGGAAAAGCTCCAATAGTACCTGTCAATAAACTATCTTCTACAGGATTTGTAAGGAGAGGTGGAAGAATTCCTGCTCCTATTCACAGTTTAAACAATTAGGTTAATAAGAAAGAATTACAAAATGGGTAAAAATTTAAAAGAATTAGCAGATGAATTAAAAGCATATATGATAGATCAGCAGTCTGATTCTCATAACAGATTGAATGTCAGACCAGAGAGGTATAATAATTTGAAATTTTCTATGGATATTGCAAAAGAGCAAATACCTCATGTTGTAATAAGTTTAGGAATGTCTGAAGCTCAATTCAATATAAGAAATGGCGAAAAGATGAATGGCGGTTTAGGTGCTGATGAAAAATTTGTTTATAGATGGTTCAACAAAGCTAACACATTACCGTCTTTAAATGAGTGTTGGGTTACTATTGCTAAAGAAAGAGGCAGAATGTAATTTATTTTATCATGTTTTTTGATCGCAAATTTCTATGATATGTTATAGCAAATCTGTGGGCTTCATCTCTAATTCTTTGGAATAAAAACAGTGCGCTGGTATTTCTAGGTAAAATTACAGGTTTTGATTGTTTTGGCAAAAATACTTCTTCATGTTTTTTTGCAAGACTAACTACATCAATTCCTTTAATGCCCAGATTTTCAATAATTTCCATAACACTTGAAAGTTGTCCTTTCCCGCCATCAATAATTATTAAATCAGGTTTTGCCCATTTTTCTTCTCCTAGATGAGAAAGCCTTCTTGTTAATACTTCTTTCATGGAAAGGAAATCATCAGGTTTGCCTTCTGTTGTTTTTATTTTAAACTTTCTATATTCAGATTTTTTTGGTATACCATTTATGAATGTAACCATTGATGCTACAGTATTTGTACCTTGAATATGTGAAATATCATAACATTCCATTCTATATGGAAAATTTTTCAGTTGTAATTTTTCTGCCAAATACGAACCGATTTCATTAAAATCATCCCGAATTTTCGACATTTTTGAAATTTTGGCATTATCAAGTACAACTTGTGCATTTTTATCAGCCAACATTTGTAATTCTTTTCCTTGAGTAGATTTGCCGTAACTGATTTTAATTTTCTTTTGAGCAAGAATTTCAAGCCATTGTTCATAAAGAGCTTTTTCTCCAACTGCTTCAAGTTCATTTGAGACAATTCTATCCGGAAATTCAAGTTTTAGTGTACTGTAGTATTCTTTGAAAAATGTTGTAAAAAATTCTGTTCTGTCTTCCTCTTCTACTTCGTATATAAAATCTTTTTTATCAATCAATCTGCCTTCTCGTATCATAAGAATAACGATAGCAAAAATACCTTCATCAGCTATTAATGATATTATGTCTTCATTTAGTTTAGTATTTTCGTATACAACTTTTTGTTTTTCTAAAGTTTTAGCAAGATCATTATAACTATCTCTAAGTTTTGCAGCTTTCTCAAACTGTAGTGTGTCTGAATATTTTTGCATTTGTTCTTTTATTTGTTTCATCAATTCGGATTGTTTACCTGATAAAAATAGTTCAGCTTGTTTTACAATGTTTTTATATTCTTCTGATGAAACTTTGTTTTGGCATGGAGCCATACATCTTCCTATATGATAATAAAGACATGGTCTGTCTTTAAATTTAGGTGTTTTGCATTGTTTAAGCGGAAAAATTTTTTTTAAGAAATCTAAAGTTGCATGCATTGCTCTTATATCAGTATATGGGCCGTAATATTTCCCTTTTTCGGGATTCATGTTCTTTTTCCTGACTATGGTAATTCTTGGAAAATCTTCATCAGTAACCAAGAAATACGGATATTTTTTATCGTCTTTAAGCAGAATATTATATTTAGGTTTATATTTTTTAATAAGGTGGCTCTCTAAAATAAGAGCTTCTACTTCGGTATTTGTAATAATATATTCAAGTCGTTCAATTTGAGAGACTAGAACATTAACCTTTACGCTTTCATGTTTTCTGTTAAAATAACTCATTACACGGCGTTTAAGTATTTTGGCTTTTCCAACGTAAATAACTTCCCCGTTTTTATCGTAATATATGTAACATCCGGGAAGTGATGGTAATAGTTTAAGTGTCTGTTTTAAATTGTCATTCATCAATTCTATTATATCATATTTATTTTACATAGAATTGAAAAATATTTTATATTCATATAAAATGTATTAGGAAGAAAGAATATCTGGTAGGACTGTGAAATTAATTAAAGGATTTATATTATTAATACTATTACTATCCTGTCAATCTATAGTAATTGCAGATGAGATATATAGTGCCAGTTCATTGAATATAAATTCTCGTCCTTTATGGCGAGACATTTGCCCTGATGGATTGGAAGATGCCAGTTATAAGGAAATAAGATGGTTTTGGCCAGAAGGGACAAAATCAACTCAGGCTATATATAATTATTGGTCTGATAGAAGACATGAATTTTATGAATCATTAAAACAATGCGATACTTTGCATGGTGGATACCAAAATACTTGTTATCAAAATTTAAGAAATCGCCAAATGTTTTATAATGATCAGTATAAAAGAGATATTCAAAAGCAACAGATAAGTCAACAAATTTGGCGAGATATTCATGATAAAGGTTCAAGCCCAATAATGATAAATATTTTTCAGCACTGAAGATTCCTAATTAATAATAGTTGAAACTTGTTCGGTAATATCATCACCTCCAAAAAGAGTCATATTTTTAGGAAGGACTAAGTTATAGTTCATTGAGCGGGCTTTTTCAACTACTGCTGTTTTAATTTTACTGTCAATTGCAGTAAGTTTATTATTATAAGAAGTATCGAGGGCAAGTTTTTGTTGATTAATTTCATTTCGGTATTTTTCTTCTAATTCTGCAACTTTTTTAGGATCTTTTTCTTTTGCAATTTCTTCTCTTGCTTTGTTGATTGTTAATTGCATATTCTGAACTTGCTTTTCTTGTTCTGATTTAAGCGCTTTTATTTCTGATGAATTTGCTACAATTTTTTGAATATCGATTATTGCAACTCTATATTCAGGTTGTGTCTTCGAAATAGCTATGTTATTTATTGAATACCCTGCAGCGAATGCCCCTATTATAAGTGATACTGTTAATATTTTTTTCTTCATATTTGTAAATCCTTTCATTTTTCTATTAAGATAAAATGAATTATAAAATTTTTAATTGGTTACTTGGCTTAATTTCATGTTTTTTGTATGATAATTGTGCGAGTACATGAAAACTCGGGTTATTTGCGGGGAAAGCCTCGTTTATTTAAGCCGAAAAGGAGAGAAACATGAAAAAATCAATCAACGATTTAGGTGATGTTAAAGGTAAACGTGCTCTTGTAAGAGTTGATGTAAATGTACCTTTAGACGAAAATCACAATGTAACAGATGACACAAGAATTCAAGCAATTGTTCCGACTGTAAAAGCTTTGCAAGAAAAAGGAGCTAAAATTATTTTAATGGCTCACTTAGGCAGACCAAAAGGAGAATGGAAACCTGAATTTTCTTTGGAACCTGTTGCAAAATATATGTCAAAAGTTTTGGGTGAAGATGTGTTATTTGTAAAATCACCTGTAGGTGAAGGTGCAGATAAAGAATTGGCTAACTTAAAAGACGGTCAAGTAGCTTTATTGGAAAACATTCGTTACTACAAAGCTGAAGAAGCCAAAGATGATGATATGACATTTGCAGAAGAACTTGCAAAATTAGGTGATTTCTATGTAAACGATGCATTTGGCGCAGCTCATAGAAAACACACTTCAACTGCAAAAGTTGCTCACCTTTTGAAACCGGCTGTAGCAGGTCTTTTGATGGAAAAAGAAATCAGATGTCTATCTCAAGCTCTAGATAATCCAACAAGACCATTCACAGCAGTAGTTGGCGGAGCTAAAGTTTCTTCTAAAATTGGTGTTTTAGAAAACTTAATTGACAAAGTTGATAATTTAATTATCGGCGGTGGTATGGCTTATACATTTGTAAAAGCTAACGGTGGTAAAATCGGTAACTCTATTTGTGAAGATGACCAAATTGATGTAGCAAGAGCTATCGAAAAGAAAGCTGCTGATAAAGGTGTAAAAATTGTTATGGCGACTGATGTATTAGCTGCAGATGATTTTTCAGGCAATGGTACAAACAAAGTTGTCCCAATCAATGAAATTCCTGATGGATTTGAAGGCGTTGATGCCGGTCCTGATAGCCAAAAAGCTTTCGCTGAAGTAATCAAAAATTCAAAAACTATTTTGATGAACGGTCCTGTAGGTGCTTTCGAAAATCCTAAATTTGCTGAAGGTACAAAAGCAGTATTGCAAGCAATTGTAGATGCGACTAAAAATGGTGCTGTATCTGTAATTGGTGGTGGTGATTCTGTATCTGCTGCTAAAAAATACTTTAAAGCAGAAGATTTCACTCATGTATCAACAGGTGGTGGTGCTTCTCTTGAATTCATCGAAGGAAAAGTATTACCAGGTGTTGCTGCTTTAGATGAGAAATAAGCATAAAAACATATAAAAAAGCTCTCTGTTTAGACAGGGAGCTTTTTTTGTGTTAAAATTAAAATATAAAAGAGGGCATTATGAAAAATATTTTAATAACAGGTGGTGCAGGATTTATTGGTTCACATTTATGTGAAAAGCTTTTGGAACAAGGTAATCACATAATTTGTCTTGATAACTTTTTTACTGGTTCAAGAAAAAATATTGAACATTTAATGGATAATAAAGAATTTGAATTAATTAGGCATGATATCATAGAACCTATTATTCTAGAGGTTGATCAGATTTATAATCTCGCTTGTCCTGCAAGTCCTATTCATTATCAATACAATGCTATAAAAACGATTAAAACAAATGTCCTTGGGGTTACTAATATGCTTGATTTAGCAGATGAGACTCATGCTAGAATTTTACAAGCTTCTACAAGTGAAGTCTATGGTGATCCGACAGTGCATCCGCAAAAAGAAACATATTGGGGTAATGTAAATCCGATTGGCTTAAGAAGCTGCTACGATGAGGGAAAACGTGTTGCAGAAGCTTTGATGATGGATTATCACAGGCAGCATAAAGTCGATATAAGAATTATTAGAATATTCAATACTTATGGCCCAAGAATGGCTCAAAATGACGGTCGTGTTGTGTCTAATTTTATTATTCAAGCCTTGAAAAACGAAGATATAACAATATATGGAGATGGCAAACAGACAAGATCATTCTGTTATGTTGATGATTTGGTCCGCGGTATGATTGCACTAATGAATACCGAGAATTTTATGGGACCTGTAAATGTTGGCAATGATGGTGAATATACAATTTTGGATTTAGCAAAAATGATTATAGAGTTGTCAAATTCAAGTTCAAAAATTATTTTCAAACCTCTGCCGTCAGATGATCCTGCACAGCGCAGACCTGATTTGACTTTGGCAAAAGAAAAATTAGGGTATGAGCCAACAGTACACGTTCGAGACGGATTAATGAAAACGATTGAATATTTTAAATCAGTGTTGTAATTTGTGTAGATATGAATTATAATTTAATTGCTCCGTTATAGACGGTTAGTTTTGATATGAAAGGAGAGTTTATTATGTGGGAAAAGGATATTAACATTAACGAAGTTAAAGAAATTCGCACAAGAACAACAGTTTATTTTGGTGTTGGTGCTATCAAAAAGATTGATGACATCGCAAAAGTATTAAAAGGAAAAGGTATTGATAAAGTAATCGTAATGTCAGGCAGAAATGCTTATAAAGCTACAGGTGCTTGGGATTATGTAGAAAAAGCTTTGAAAGATCATGGCATTGGATATGTAAATTATGCAGAAGTTACTCCAAATCCAAATACTCATCATGTAAATGATGCTGCAAAACTTGCAAAAGATTTTGGAGCTAAAGCAGTTATCGCAATCGGTGGCGGATCACCTACAGATGCAGGAAAATCTGTTGCTATCTTGCTTGAATATCCTGAAAAAACTGCAGAAGATATTTATGATTTTACATTTGCACCTGAAAAGGCTGCACCTATTGTATCAATTAACTTAACACACGGTACAGGTACTGAGACAAACAGATTTGCTGTTGTAACTAATCTTGAAAAGAATTTCAAGCCTGCAATTGCATATGATTGCATTTATCCTATGTTTGCAATTGATGATCCTCAGTTGATGACAAAATTGTCTCCAAAACAGACCAGATATGTATCAATTGATGCGGTTAACCATGTTGTAGAAGCTGCAACATCTGCAGTTGCTTCTCCTTATTCAATTTCTCTTGCAAAACAGGTAGTTGAATTAGTTGCAAAATATTTACCAAAAGCAATAGCAAATCCTGAAGATTTAGAAGCTCGTTATTACTTGGCTTATGCGGCGATGATGGGTGGTGTAAGTTTTGATAACGGTTTATTGCACTATACACATGCTCTTGAACACCCATTGAGTGCTGTAAAACCTGAATTGGCTCACGGTTTAGGTTTAGCAATTCTTTTGCCTGCGGTTGTTAAAACAATTTACAAAGACAGACCGCATGTATTGGCTGAAATTTTAGCTCCGATTGCACCAGGGTTATCAGGAGACCCTTCAGAGGCTGATAAGGCAGCAAAAATGGTTCAAGATTGGTTGTTCTCTGTAGATGTTAAAGAAAAACTTCAAGATGAAGGATTTACTGATGCTGATGTTGAAAGACTTACAGATCTTGTATATACAACACCTTCTCTTGGCGGTTTGATTGACATTGCTCCATCAGGTAATGGAAGGGATGTTGTTAAAGAAATATACAAAAATTCTGTAAAACCATTATAAAATTTTTGATATATAAATTTAAAAGGGATTCCGAAAGGGGTCCCTTTTTTGTATTATAATTAGCAGTATGAAAAAAGTAGAACTTTTAGCTCCAGCAAAGGATAAAAAAACTGCAATAACTGCAATAAATTCCGGGTGTGATGCTATTTATATCGGGGCATCAAATTTTGGTGCGCGTAAAAGGGTTCCAAATTCTTTGGAAGATATAAAAGAAATTGTGGATTATGCTCATAAATTCTATGTAAAAGTTCATGTTACAGTGAACACAATATTGACAGATGATGAACTTGTTGATGCGCAAAAATTAATCCAAAATCTTTATGATATCGGGGTTGATGCAATTATCGTTCAAGATATGGGGATTTTTAAACTTGCGGTTGATGGTAAACTTCCTCCAATTGCTCTCCATGCAAGTACACAGTGTGATAACAGGAATTTAGAAAAAGTTAAGTTTTTTGATGATATGGGAGTTCCTCGTGTAATTTTAGCAAGAGAATTATCGTTAGGGCAAATTAAAGAGATTTGCGAACATACAAATGCAGAGATTGAAACTTTTATTCATGGTGCATTGTGTGTATCTTATAGCGGGCAGTGTTATATGAGTTATTATATTGGCGGAAGATCTGCAAATAAAGGAGAATGTGCTCAAGCTTGCCGTAAAAAGTATACTCTTATTGATAGTAATGGAAGTGTAATTGCAAAAGATAAATATCTTTTGAGTATGAAAGATTTTAATGCTTCAAGACATCTGAAATCACTAATTGATGCAGGTGTAAAATCTTTTAAAATTGAAGGGCGTTTGAAAGATGAAAATTATGTAAAAAATGTTGTTGCATATTATAGAAGAGAAATTGACAAATTTGCGTCTAAAACGTCGTCAGGCCGTGTGTTTTTGGATTTTGAACCTGATGTGAGAAAAAGTTTTAATCGTGGTTTTACTGACTACTTTTTAGATGGTCGTAAGAGATGTTTTAACTTTGATAGTCCTAAATCTTTGGGAGAAAAATTAGGTAAAATAACAAAAGTTGGAAAAGATTATTTTGAAATTGGCGAAACGGATTCCAAGATGGCAGGAGGTCAAGCTGGTATCAAAATAAATTCTCAAGATGGTTTATATTTTAACGGCAATGGTTGTCTTGTAAATAAAGTTAAGGGGAAGAAAATTTACCCTAACAAGATGGATGGAATAGCTGTTGGGCTTGAGGTTTATCGAAACTTTGACAGTAAGTTTGAAAAACAATTAGAAAATTCAAAGACAAAAAGACAAATCGGGGTGAGATTCTTTTTTGAAAATGGGGTTTTGAAAGTTGTTGATGAAGATAAAAATTCTATTAATTTGAGTTTAATTGAGGGTGAAAAAGCTAAAAATTCTGAAAAAATGAAAGAAAATTTTATAAACCAACTCAAAAAAACCGGTGATAGTGATTTTTATGTTCAAGATATAAATGTTTTAGGCGAAGTTCCTTTTATGCCTATTTCTCAAATAAATGAAATTCGTCGTAATATACTTGATGAATTGATGAATGAACGTCTAAAAAATTATAAAAGAGAATTACAAAAGCCTTTAAAATACGTTAAATTCCCAAAAGAAAGTCTTGATTATAGTGCAAATATTCATAATAAATGCGCAAAAGAGTTTTATGAACACTGTGGATGTCAGGTATGTGAAATGTCTGCAGAAAGCGGAACTTCCCCAAAAGAGCTTATGCGTACAAAACATTGTTTAAAATATGCTTTTAATATGTGCAAATCCCCTAAAAAACTTTTCCTTATTGATGAGAAAGGGAAGAAGTATCCTCTGATGTTTGATTGCAAAAATTGTGAGATGGTTGTCTTAGCCAATTAGTACAAGTGTCAATAAATTTTTCAGGATGATCCAGATATAAATCTTCGGCATGTATGCTGTTGAATAATTGAAAACTTTTAGGACAAGTTGCTTTTTCATACAATAATTTTGTATGCCAAGGATATACTGTAGGATCTTTTTCTCCAGCAATGAATAATGTAGGGACTTGTATTTCTTTTATTATATCTATCGGCTTGATTTTATCTCTTAATATTAAAGAAGGTCTGATTGAGAACCATCGTTTTAGTTCACATTTTTTTAATGTTGGAAGCCAAGCTTCTTTTTTCCACATTTGATTTTCAATTTTGTTAAAATCACAAGGTGCAGATACTGCAATTACTTTATTGATATCTTTTTTTAAGGCACCGTGAATTAGTACTAAAGCAGCACCTAATGAAAAGCCAACAAGATAGATTCTTTCATAATATTTTTTTGCATAATCTACAACTGTTTTTAAATCAATAGTTTCTTTGCTTGTAAATGTATAAAATCCTGAACTTTTGCCATGACCTCTGCAGTCAAAAGATATTACATCAAAATTTTTGGAAAAATCGTTTGCAATATTTGTAAAGGCTTTGCTGTCTTTCGTCATAAACCAGCCATGTACAAGAATAATGACTTCTTTGTTTTTATTTTTTATATGATTTACAGCAATATTTATATTATCTTCAGTTTTTAGAAAAAATTTATCCATACAAATATTTTATCATGTTTTGACTTATGTACAAAAAACCTTAAATAAAAAATGCAGATATCATACGAAAGTATGACGCAAGATAGCGGGTTTTAGTATATATTTAGATTACCAGAGGGTAGATTTGTGTTAAACGGTATATTTCAACGACCTTATTTGAATAAAGATGCACGCAGTCTTGTAAAGAAAAAACAAGACGAAGAAAAAAATGCGTCATCTTCAGCTATTCAAAGAGAGGAACAAGCAAACCAAAATTCAAAAAGTAAAGGTCTTCAGTATATAGAACAAAAAAGACCGACCTATATCCCTGCTTATCAACAGCAAAACAATGGAGAACAAGTTGACTGGCGTCAAATGCGTTCTCAAATACAAAATCAGGTTCAATCAAGAAATATAAAACAAAATAATTTACAGTCAAATTCCGCAACGCAAGAGGTGATGCCAACAAAAACTCTTTCAGGAAGAAGTACTGTAATTAATATCGCACAAATTTTAAAAGATTTTAGAAATACAGCTGCAGCAATAGGTACTCCTAATGATTTGAAAGAGGAAGTGAATGGCTATTTATCTTTGATTGAAGCTCAGGTAAAAAAAGATAATCCGAACACGAAACTCGTTAAATCAAATTTGAAAAATGCATCTTCAATTTTGGATGGTTATATTTCTGAAACTCTAAATAAAGATTCCAAAGTTGTTGAAAACTGGGTCGATGCATTATTTTTGCAGCAGATTGATTTTAAATATAATGAAAATGATATAAATCCTCAGTTTTTGGTAAAATTCCCTGAAGGTAGTACGAAAGAGAAAGAAAAAGCTGAAAATAAGACATCTGTTGATAATACAGTATCAGAACCTGTTCAACAAGAAATTGATACTAATTCAAAAGTCGTATCCCTGATTCCTCAAGATAAAGAATTAAAAGGAATGTTTATTCAAGCAAAAAAATTATCCTATGCCAATGAGCCTGAAAAGGCTATTGAAACTTTCCAAAAAGCTATGCAAAAAGCAGATGAAGTTGGTGATACGGAAACAAAATCTAAAATATATTATGAGGTCGGGCGAATTTACGATGATCATGATTATTATGCTCAAGCGCTGACCAGTTATAATAATTCGTTGAAAAATACAAATGATAATAATGTTAAGACAAAAGCTCACTATTCAATGGCACAAATATATGATGATGTGAATCAGATAAAACCTGCTTTGGATCATTATTTTAGTTCAATATCTTTTGCAGGTGAGGCAGAAAATCTTGTTGCACAATCTACTTCTTTAACAAAAATGGGAAATATTTATACAGATATGTATGATGATGAAGCAATGAATTATTATTCTATTGCGGATGATTTAGCTATTCAAACTGATAATTCCAAAGTAAAAGGTTTTGTATCCTCAAGTCTAGGTGATGCTTATGACAGGTTTGGAGATCCCCAAAAGGCTTTGAAGTCTTATTCTAAAGCTGTAAAATATTATACTGATGCTGAATCTCCTTTAAAAGTAGCTCAAAATTATACAAAAGCAGCGGATATAATGGTTGAGCACAGTAATGTATCAAAAGCTAAAGGATTATTGATGAAAGCTCAAAATTACGCACGCCAAACTGATGATGTTAATTTAATGAATGAAATTAACGATAAATTATCATCTTTAGAACTTTTAAGCTAAAAATTGAAGAATATGCTTTAAATATTTTTATTATGCATTTTTAGACATAATTTCTATTTCATTTCCGTCCGGATCTTTTAAGAATGCAACATGCATATTCACTTCGGGCATGAAAAATGGTTCGTATAAATATTTATAACCGAATTTATTCATTCTTTCTGTAAATTCAGACATTGATTTTGCTTCAAAAGCTAAATGCCCAAATGCATTTCCATTAACATAGCCATCTTTTGGTAATTCGTCATTATAAGTCAATTCAATTTGTGTTTGTCCGTCTTCATCGCTTAAATAATATAAAGTACAATCTTCAAGCCTTACTTCTCCGGTTTTGTTCATATCTAAAAATTCTGCATAAAATCTCATTGACTCATCAATGTCTTTTACTCTAATCATTATATGTACAAATTTCATTTTTATCCTTTCAAAATGTTTTTTATTAATCCATATGAGATATTACACCTTTGGAAGTATTTTTGTCAATTTCAATAACATGTCTTATAAGTGTGTGGGACATTAAAAGTAAATATGGATTTATTTGATTAGTATTACTCATATTAATTTTTGCTTGAGGTTTTTCTTGTTTTTCATTTATTGTTGTCTGGGAACTTGACTCAAAAGAAACAACTGATTCCATTGAATAATGCTTTTCATCATTTTCGATGCGCATTAAAAGTTCATCTTTTGGGAATTCTTTTACGCATTCAATATTTACCTGTATCGAATTAGAATTTTCAAGAATTAGTGTAGCTTTAACATTGCCATAGTTTAATGTTGTTATTGTAATGATTAAAATGCTGTCAGATTCTTTATTATTTTCTCCTGTTTCTATTTCAAGATCGAAGCCTACACCTTCTTGTAATGGGAGCCAAGGTAGGTATAGTAACATCAAAAGCTTCATTGTCTGAGCTGAGTCGTTTTGAGATGCTGCAGCTATGCTTGCATTTATAAGTTTTGCTGTATCTTTCAATTGAGATAAATCATTAATTCCTAATTTTGCGGAATTAGCCATTGCTGTGATGAGTTTTGTCATTGCATCTTTGCCGTTAGCTTGAATCATTGATGCAATTTCTGATAGATTAATTAATCCATTTGAAGATATTGAGAGATTTCTTATGGAATTTTGAAGTTGATTTAATACAGCTTTATTACCTGTGAGTAAAAGATTTTGAGCTTCGGTAAGAGATAGACCTTGCAGCTGTGCAAGTATTTGAGCCTGAGTTTGAGACAAGGAATTCCTTTGCATGGCTATTTGGTTTGCAAAACGTTGGTTAAATTGTGCAAGTGTAATATTTTTTTGCAGAATATATAAAAGCTCATTTAAGTTTTTAGGCAAATTCATCATATCTTTTACATACGCTGATTGATCAATATTTGTCATATTGCTTGTTTGTTGTGCAGAAAGAGGTGTGCTTTTTATATTTACACTATTTTGCGTTGTCGGAGCAAAAGATGACTGGGTAGATTTATTTGCTACCTGCTGCTTTTGTATATTTAGTGATTGATAATTTACAAATTTCGAAATCAAATGTCCTAAATTCAAATCTGCCATAAATTAAATTATACTTATTTTTCAAACTTTGTCCAGATAATTAATTCTTAATTGGCAAATATGATTGCGGGTAATTGTAATCTTCTTTAAATCCTAAATGTCTATACATTTTTAAAGCTTGGAAATTATTTGTTTCAGTAGTTGTGTTGACTTCCGTAATAAGTTTTTCTCCATTATCTGCAAGTTCAATTAATTTTTCTACGGATCTTTTTAACATATGTTTCGAAAGCCCCTTGCCTTGATGTTCTTTCCTAATTGCAACTATAGGTATATTGGCAATTCTTCCGCCAGTAAGGTTCATAAAACAGAATCCTACGGGAATGTTATTATATAACATTACTGTTGTGGCTTCAGGTAAAAATTCTGCATATATGTTATCAACTATTTTTAATATAATATCTTTGGTACCCTCAATTGTTTTGAATCGTGGATCAAATAATGCATCTGCAGAATCTTCAAATCCTTCTTGGACAACTTCCACAGCATCCTCAAAATACTTAGCTTGCCAATCGACAAGTTTGTATTCATTATCGAGTTGTGAAAGCTGAGTCATTTTAAGAATTTCTTTTGAATTTGTACCGGACATCATAAATCTTAAAACTGCTATGCCGACAAATTTAAAACCATATCGAGCAATTTCTCCAATAAGTTCTTTTTGTGAACCAAGCATTGGATAACAAACAATTTTTTCTAATCTTTCAGCTTTTGTTAATTCTAAGAATTTCTTTACTAAATATATGCTTCTTTCAACCATATTTTCCATTTTGAAAGAATGGATAATATTAAGCTCAATGGCTTCAGATATTGCAGTTGTATATACTAAAAATGCAACAGGGATTGAATCCTCAAAAAGTACTACACAACTTATAAGCTGTTTTTCTATAGAGTCGATAAAATCATCATAATCTAATGGCTCAAGCTCAAATTTGTATTCATCAACGGCTCTGTTTCTAAAATCATTATACACAGGTGCAAAACTCTTATAGTCATTTTGTGTTAGAAGTCTTGCTTCAAAATTTTTATCTGTTTCAGTCATTTGCTTAATTCCTTAAATCATATGGTGCATTTTTTCTTTTTTAGTTTCCATATAACGCTTATTATAGTCGTTAATAAATGGTGGTATTTTAACTATATCATGTACAGTTAATCCGTAACCATTCAAACCGATGATTTTTTTAGGATTATTGGTAATAAGACTAAAATTATTAAATCCGAGATCTCTTATGATTTGTGCACCCATACCGTAATCTCGTAAATCTTCTTTAAAACCAAGAGAAATATTAGCTTCCACAGTATCTTGTCCGCATTCTTGCAATTTGTATGCTTTTATTTTGTTAATGATTCCTATTCCTCTTCCTTCATGCCCTTTCATGTATATAAGCGCACCTTTACCATATTCATTAATCATTTTAAGAGCACTATGCAATTGATAATTGCAATCACATTTTAAACTATGGAAAATATCTCCTGTAAGACATTCACTGTGAACTCTTATTAAAGGAATTTTATCAGAACCGTCATCTTTTACTAGTGCAACACTTTCTTGTCCTGTTATGTGATTTACGTAACCGTAAATTTCAAATTCTCCAAATTGTGTAGGCAAATGAGCCTCAGCTTCACGTGTAACAATTTTTTCTGATTTTAATCGGTAAGCAATTAATTCTGCAACTGAAATAAATTTGATTCCATGCTTTTGAGCAAATTCGTACAATTCATCTCGTTTTGCCATATGCCCGTCTTTCCCCATAATTTCGCACATAGGACCTGCAGGAATATGCCCGCATAATCTTGCTAAATCAACAACTGCCTCGGTATGACCTGTGCGAGTTAATACTCCGCCTTTTCTTGCAACACATGGGAAAAGGTGCCCGGGTCGTCTCAAGTCAGATGGTTGAGCATCGGGAGCAATACATACTTCAATCGTTTTTGCTCTGTCAAAAGCTGAAATACCTGTTGTTACCCCATATTTTTCAGCAGCGTCAATGCTCACAGTAAAAGCTGTTTTC
Source organism: uncultured bacterium (assembly GCA_949290355.1). GTDB lineage: Bacteria > Cyanobacteriota > Vampirovibrionia > Gastranaerophilales > Gastranaerophilaceae > Stercorousia. Next base: position 28,009 of record CASERN010000011.1, read on the forward strand.
ATACTCTCGGTATTTTGTTCTACCATTTGATGAAGTTCCATTTTTTCTGCTATTTCAGGAGAAATTGCAAGACAGATAAGTCCTTTTGCATTTTCTGCCATAAATTTTATAACTTCAGGTGTTACCATTTGTCCTGAACAAATCAAATCACCTTCATTTTCCCTATCTTCATCATCAGCAACGATAATCATTTTGCCGTTTTTAAAATCCTCTAGGGCTTCTTCTATACTATCAAATTTAAAATTTTCCATTTTACATAAACCCGTTTTCTTTCAAAAAATCTTCCGTAATATTATTATTTTTCGTTGATAAAAATTTTTCAACATATCTGCCTAAAATATCGGTTTCAATGTTCACTAAATCTCCGATTTTTAAATATTTGAGGTTAGTATTTTCTAGTGTATGTGGAATAATTGCAACAGAGAATGTATTATTTTGGTTTTTAGAAACAGTTAAACTGACACCATTTACCGTGATTGAGCCCTTATAGACAATGTATTTATCTAACTCTTTTGGCACTTCAAAAGTCATATCACCTAAGTACTTTCCTGTTCCGTCAATGTGTCCCTGTACAATATGTCCGCCCATTCTGGTTGATCTGGTGCCACGCATGTAGCCCTCTTTGCCGGTAGAGGAAGCATTTTCAATTAAATCTTGTGGAAGTAGTGCTCTTTCTAAATTTACACATTCACCAGTTTTAAAACCTTTTGTAATTCTCAAAGTCTCATCACTTACATCAGCACTAAAAGAATTTGAACTCATTGCAACAACTGTCTGACAGCAACCGTCAATTGAAATGCTGTCTCCAATTATGGTATTATCTAAAATTTTCGAGCATTCAACAATAAGTCTGTGTCCGTCAAAACTTTTTATAAATCCAATTTCTTCTACAATCCCTGTAAACATATTATTTATTTTAGCATAAATAAATTGCAATAAAATATTTTCTTCATATAATTGTATATGTTAATTGTATTGAAAAAAAAGGAGAGAATATTATGTCTAGAAAACCTATTATTGCAGGAAACTGGAAAATGAATTTACTTCGTAGCGAAGCTAAAGAAGTTTTTGAAGGTGTTAAAAATTTTGTAAAAGATTATACAGCAGTACAATTACCTACAATTGTTATAGCTCCTGTGTTTACATCAATAGCAGCAGTAGAAGCTGTAAGATGCGATTGCGGTTGCGGTGGAAATAAAATTTCTATCGCAGGTCAAAACTGCCACTGGGAAAAATCAGGTGCTTACACAGGCGAAATTTCTGTTGAAATGTTGAAAGATGCAGGTTGTGATTATGTAATTATCGGCCACTCTGAAAGAAGACAATATTTCTCAGAAACTGATGAAATGATTAATAAAAAAGCAAAAGCTATTTTAGCAGGCGGATTAATTCCTATTATTTGCTGTGGTGAAACTTTAGAGCAAAGAGAATCAGGTGTTACTGATAAACACATTGCATCTCAAATTAAAGCGGCATTAGACGGTATTTCATCTGAAGATGTTGCAAAATCAGTTATCGCATACGAACCAATTTGGGCTATTGGTACAGGAAAGACTTGTGATGCTGATGAAGCTAACAGAGTAATTGCAATGATTAGAAATGTTGTAAAAGAAGTTGCAGGCGCTGAAGCTGCTGATGCAATCAGAATTCTTTACGGTGGATCTGTAAAACCTTCAACAATTGAAGAACAAATGTCTAAATCAGATATTGATGGTGCTTTAATTGGTGGAGCTTCATTAAAAGCAGACAGCTTAAATGAAATTATTGAAAAAACTATGAAATTAATGAAATAGTTTTTGTAAAAAATCAAAAAAATAATAAGGCAGGATTTTCTAAGTCCTGCCTTATTACATAATATATGTTATAAGTATAAATATTATTAGCATTATAATAGAAAAATTCTATAAATTATCTCCGATGGGTCTTCCAGACAGGGGAACTTTTTATGGAAAAAGTTCCACAAAACCACCCACACGTTGCATTCGCTAATAATCTGTAATGGCTCAACATAAATCGGCTTAACTCGCTTACGCTCAAACAAAAGCCTCTTTGAAATTTGTTTCACCAACAATTATTGCTCATTACACTATTGTGGGAATCTTTATTAATCACTACTTAACGAAATGATAACAAAGCAGACATTGTTTGAACGCAGTGAGTTTGTCTGCTATAGATTGAGTTTAGTAGTGATTAAACGGTTTAGCGTGTTTTCTTTTCTTATGTAGATTCTTTTCTTTTGCATCGCAACAAAAGAAAAGAATATACAACGATAAAAAAATATTATTTTAAATTATTATATAACATATATTATGTTATTAAATTGACATTATCTCTGCTTTTGGTTTATAATTTAGTATACTTGTATTAAAAAAGATAAGGAGTGCAAAATGGCACAACAATTCAATCCTCAGAATATAAAAAAAAGAATTTCTGTTTTAGTTTTTTTAAAAGGTTCAACAGCTCCTTTAGTTTTGTATGTTGAAAAACCAGAAGAACTATATGCAGAATTACAACAAGCTATAAAAAGTGCAGCTGCAACTTTAATTGAAAAAGAAACTTTAGGTCCTTTAAAAAAAGTTTGCTTTATTTCTAACCAAATTGCAGCTTTGGCTATTCAAGAAGAACAATATGTAGGATAATTTTTTATGGATTACAAAATTTCAATAGAAGAATTGGAAAACTCTCCTTCAAAAACTCTTGATTTTCATTTTGAAGAAAAAATTAAAGAGTTAAATTGTGTTACTCCAATTATTTCTGATTTGGAAATTACTTCTTTAGGTGATTTTATTGAAGTTAAAGGTAATGTTAAAGGAATTGTAAAGCTTGAATGTGATTTATGTTTAAAAGAATTTGATTATAAATTGGATTTTTTAATAGATGAGATGTTTGCAAAAGATCAGCTACTAGATGATTATGGGCTGGAATTTGAATTAAAAGACGGTCAGTTTGTTACTGATTTAGAAGGTGCAGATGAAATTGATATTTATGACTTATTGTATCAATCTGTAATATTAAATTTACCAAATAAAAAAGTTTGTGGTATAAATTGTAATGGGGATAAATTTTTAAAAGAAGAAAATTTATCCGATCCGAGATTAGATGTTTTCAAAAATATCAAAATCGAAGATAAAAAAGAAATATAAGTAGTATAAGAAAATAAAAAGGAAAAAGAAAAATGGCAGTACCTAAGAAAAGAACAGGACATTCAGCACAAGGACATAGAAGAAGTAACTGGAAAGCTACAAAACCGGAAACTACTAAATGCCCAAATTGTGGTGAAACAGTATTAACTCACACAGTATGTACAGCTTGCGGAACTTACAAAGGTAAACCTGTAAGCTTGAAAGACAGAGTTGAAGAAACAGCAGTAAAAGAAGAAAAAAAACCTGCTAAAAAATCAACTAAAAAAGCTGAAAAAGTTGAAGAAGTTGAAGCAAAAGTAGAAGAAGCAAAAGAAGAAGAAACTTCTGAAACTGAAGAAAAATAGTTTTATAAACAGTTGAGTGGCTGATAATTTCAGCCCTCAACCTTTTAACCGTTATACTTAATTATGAGACTTTGAGAGGGATAAGATGACGAGAATAGCGATAGATGCAATGGGCGGCGACCATGCTCCACATGAAATAGTTGCAGGAGCAGTATGGGCAGCAAAAGAATACGGTGTTGCAATTGAGTTGGTTGGGAAACAAGATAGAATTGAGCAAGAGCTTGATAAAATTTCTCATGAAGGCTTCATGACTGATTATGGAAAAGGTGGAGCAGCTAAATATCGTGTTAAAATTGATACTTCTAAACTTGATATAAAAATAACCCATGCTTCTGAGGTCATTGAAATGGGTGAGGCCCCGGGACAAGCTATTCGTAAAAAGAAAAAATCATCTATAGTTTTAGCAGTTGATGCAGTAGCTCAAGGTAGTTCTGATGCTGTTGTAGCTGCAGGTTCTACTGGTGCGGCTATGGCATCAAGTTTGTTTGGCCTTGGTAGAATTCCTGGTATTGACAGACCTGCTATTGCTGTAACTTTGCCTACAATTAAAAAACCGATTGTTGTAATTGATGGAGGTGCTAATAGCAATTGTTCTCCGGAAATGCTTCACCAATTTGCAATTATGGGTGCTACTTTCTCTAAAAATGTTTTGGGTATTGAACATCCTAGAGTTGGTGTTTTGAATATCGGAGAAGAAGCAGGCAAAGGTAATGAGTTGGCTCAAGCTACTTATAAATTGCTTGAAGCACAACAAGATAAGTTGAATTTCGTTGGAAACATTGAAGGGAAAGAAATTTTCTTAAGTGTTTGCGATGTGGTAGTTTGTGATGGTTTTGTTGGTAATGTTGCATTAAAAGTAACTGAGGGTACTTCTCAAATGTTATTTAGAATGTTAAAGCAAGAATTCAAAGCTGATATTTTAGGTAAAATAATTGGGCTGTTAGCAAAGCCTTTCATGAAAAGAATTTATACAAAAATTAATTATGAAGAATTTGGCGGAGCTTTACTTTTGGGTGTTAAAGGTATAACAGTAATATCTCATGGCAGAAGCAAGGCTTATGCAATTAAGAACGCGGTAAGAGTTGCAAAACATGCCGTAGAAACAGGCGTAAACGAAAAAATAGCTAAGTTTTATGAGGAATAAAATATATGACAGATAAATTGATTCCATTGAGAATTGCAGGTGTAGGATATAGTTTGCCTGAAACAGTAATTACAAATGATGATTTGACAAAATTGTATGAGACATCAGATGAATGGATTTATACTCGTACAGGTATTAAAGAAAGACGAGTTGTATCAGGTGAACAAAATGCTATTGATTTAGGCTTTGAAGCTGCTCAAAGAGCTTTAGAAAAGGCAAAAATGAAGCCTGATGATATTGATTTGATAGTTGCAGCATCATCTGCACCGCCTGATTTGTACCCTGCAATTGCTTGTCATATACATCAAAGATTAGGCATTAAGGCTCAAATTCCAGCTTTTGATATTACTGCAGCATGCTCAGGATTAATTTATGCTTTAAGTATTGCAAGAGCATATATTGCATCTGGAATGTATAAAAATATTTTGCTTGTTGCAACAGACAACAATTCCCGTTTAGTAAATTGGGAAGACAGATCTACATCAATTTTGTTTGGGGATGGTGCAGGTGCTATGGTAGTTACTCAAGCAGAAGATGGAATCGATGATATTATTGCAATTGATATTAAAGCTGACGGGAATTATGGAAATTTAATCGAACTTTCATTTGATGGTAAAAATTGTCCTTTGGTTGATCAATATGAGGAAAAACCAAAAGGCATAAGAATGAATGGTCGCGGTGTATATACATTCGTTGCTAAAATCCTTCCTCATTATGTAGAAGATTTGATTACTAATGCAGGATTAAAAGCTGAAGATATTGATTATTTAATTCCGCACCAAGCTAATATTAGAATTATTCAAGCTGTCCAAGAAAGATTGGGATATTCTGATGACAAGGTTGTTACAAATATCAAATATTATGGTAATACATCAGCTGCTTCAATTCCTATAGCATTAGCAGAAAGTGTAGAAAAAGGAAATGTAAAATTAGGAACTACTGCTGTACTTTGCGGTTTTGGCGCAGGTATGACATGGGGTGGTGCGATTGTAAGATTGCGTGAAGGTATTTGCTAATTTTATAACAATTTTTAAGGAGTATAATTATGACAAAAAAAATAGCTTTTCTTTTCCCTGGACAAGGCTCTCAAGCTGTTGGTATGGGCAAGGATTTGTATGATAATTTTGAAAGTGCAAAATCTGTATTTGACACGGCAGATAAAGTTTTGGGAAAAAGTGTTACAACTTTATGTTTTGAAGGTCCTGAAGATGCTTTGAAACAAACGGTAAATACTCAGCCTTGTATTGTAACAATGTCAATCGCAGCTTTGGAAGCTTTAAAATCTCAATTAGATATCAAACCTGATTTTGTTGCAGGCCATTCATTAGGTGAGTATTGTGCAATGTATGAAGCTGGAGTTATGTCTTTGGATACAACATTAAAAGCTATCCAAAAAAGAGCAGATTTGATGGGTGCAACTCATGGCGGTGCAATGTCCGCAATTTTAAATGCTCCTGAAGGTGCTTTAGAAGAAGCTCTAAAAGAAGCTTCTCAAGTTGGTTATGTTGATGTTGCAAACTATAATTCACCGGCTCAAGTTGTAATTACAGGTGATGAAGCAGCAGTTGCAAAGGCTGGAGAATTATTACTTGCAAAAGGTGCAAGAAGAGTTGTTCCTTTAGCTGTATCAGGAGCTTTCCACTCTAAATTTATGGAAAATGCAGGACATGAATTTGAAAAATTTGTATCAGAGCTTGAATTGAATGATGCTCAAACTCCTGTTGTTACAAATGTTGATGCATCTGCAACAACTGAAAGTTGTGATTTCAGAGTAAAAATGCCAAAACAGATTTATTCATCTGTTCACTGGACTCAATCTATTCAAAAAATGGCATCAGAAGGTGTTGAAATTTTTGTAGAAATCGGACCAGGCAAAGTTCTTGCAGGTTTGAATAAGAAAATTGTACCTGAAGCAAAAGTATTTAACATTTATGATAAAGCATCTTTAGATGCAACAATTACTTCTTTAAAAGAAGAAATGGTGTGTGTATAACTAGGATTTATCCAATAAAATAAGGAGAAAAATTAATGACAGAAAGAAAAATTGCATTGGTAACAGGCGGTTCTCGCGGTATTGGTCTTGCTTGTGCTAAAGAACTTGCAAAAGCTGGTTGTGATATCATTATCAATGATATTTGTGAAGCAGAAAAAGCTCAACCTGCTTTAGATGAGATTAAAGAATTAGGAGCAAATGCTTATTTTTACAGATTTGATGTTTCAGATCCTGTTGCTGTTCAAGAAAATGTCGATAAAATGATAGCAGAACATGGTAAAATTGATGTTTTACTAAACAATGCAGGTATTACAAAAGACGGTTTGTTCATCAGAATGGATATGGAACAATGGGAAAGAGTTATCAAAATTAACTTAACAAGTGCATATTGCGTAACTCATGCAGTAATCAAATACATGATGAAGGCTCGTCAAGGTTCAATCATCAATATGTCAAGTGTTGTAGGCCTACATGGTAACCCTGGTCAAGCAAATTATTCAGCATCAAAAGCAGGCTTGGTTGGCTTGACAAAAACTTTAGCTAAAGAATTCGGCTCAAGAAATATCAGAGTTAACGCTGTATGTCCTGGATTTATTCAAACAGCTATGACAGCAAATCTTCCAAATATTGAAGAATACTTGAAAGCTATTCCTATGAAAAGACTAGGAACCCCTGAGGATATTGCAAAAACTGTTAAATATTTAGCACTAGATGCTGATTATGTATCAGGTCAAGCTATTGAAGTTGCTGGAGCTTTGATTATTTAGTCAATGCCCTTTACAGCATAGTTACACAGCTTCTTAAAAAGTAAAGATTTTTAACAATATGGCACTAGGAATGTAAATTCCTTGCAAAAAAATCTTGCTCTAAGTATAATATTAGAGAACAAATAGTATAGTATACAATTTAAATTATGAGGAAATTAGAAATGAGTACATTTGAAAAAGTAAAAAAAGTTGTAGTAGATCAATTAAGCGTAGATGAAGCTTTAGTTACTCCAGAAGCTAGCTTCACAGCAGACTTAGGCGCTGACTCTTTAGATACAGTTGAATTAGTAATGGCTTTCGAAGAAGAATTCGGTTGCGAAATTCCAGATGAAGAAGCTGAAAAAATTCAAACTGTTCAAGATGCAGTTAACTATATTGATTCCCACAAATAGTAGGGTTTCTCCCTGAGTCGGAAAAGGTGTGCGAGGGTGAAAATTAAATAATATTTTCCCCTCGTATATTTATTAAGATAGTTTTAAAAAGGTAAAGAGATGTCAAAAAGAAGAGTAGTTATCACAGGACTTGGTGCAGTATCACCTTTCGGTGTAGGTGTTGATAAATTTTGGAATAGTCTTGTTGAAGGTAAAAGCGGTATTAGTACTTCAGAACTAATTGATATAAGCAAGCATGTTGTAAAAATTTCAGGAGAATGCAAGAACTTTAATCCTGAAGATTATCTAGATCCAAAAGAAGCTAAAAAAATGGATAGATATATTCAATTTGCTGTGATTGCAGCTGATGAAGCAATTAAAGATGCAAAACTTTCTGAAGTTACTGATGTAGATCCATATAAAATTGGTGTAATCGTTTCTTCTGCTGCTGGCGGATTTAGAACTTTTGAAGAAAACCATGTTAGAATTCTTGAAAAAGGACCAAATAAATGTTCTCCGTTTACTATTCCTATGATGATTGTGAATATGGCATCAGGCAGAATTTCTATGAAGTATGGTTTTAAAGGTTTAAATAAAGTTGTTGTTTCTGCTTGTGCAACCGGTACGCATTCAGTTGGTGATGCATTTAGAGCTATTCAATATGGCGATGCTGATATTATGGTTGCTGGTGGTGCAGAGGCTACAATTTGTGATGTTGGTATTGGAGCTTTCTCTAGTGCTAGAACTTTATCTAAACGCAACGATGAACCTAAAAAAGCTTCTCGTCCTTGGGATGTTGACAGAGATGGTTTTGTAATGAGTGAGGGTGCAGGAGTTCTTATTTTAGAAGAATATGAACATGCCAAAAAACGTGGTGCAAAGATTTACGGTGAAATCGTTGGGTATGGTCAAACAGCTGATGCATATGACGTTGTTGCTCCAGATCCGGAAGGTCAAGGTGCAACCCATTCTATGCAATTTGCTTTGGAAGATGCTGGATTAAAACCTGAAGATGTTGATTATATCAATGCCCATGGGACAAGTACTGGATTAGGTGATATCGCTGAATCTAAAGCCATTGAAGGCTTGTTTGGCGATAAGGAAACTAACAAAAAACTTTTAGTAAGTTCTACAAAATCAATGCATGGACACCTTTTAGGTGCTACAGGTGCTGTTGAATGTATAGCTTGCGTGAAAATAATAAATGAAAAAATAGTTCCGCCGACTATAAATCTTGATAACCAAGATGAGCGTGTTGCGAATTTGGATTATGTACCTCACAAAGCAAGAAAAGCCGACATAAAGGTTGCATTGTCTAATTCGTTTGGTTTTGGCGGTCAAAATGCTTCTATCATTATAAAAGAAGTAAAATAATTGGATTATTAAATCACTTTTATAATAAAAAATCTCCTTTAATATTAAAGGAGATTTTTTTATGTTAATTTTTAATTTTCAATTAATACTCTATCCAGGCAGGCTTTTGGAGAATATTGCCATTCTCTGAAAGTTATTCGTTTTACTTTGTATCCTGAACGTTCAATTATTGCTTGCTTTTTCATATTAGAAATATGCGATTTAATTTTATCCTCGAGTCCATCAATTTCAATTACAAATTTGTCATCTACAAATAAATCTGCACTCAGACCTGCAATATCTGTGCCGGCAACAACTTTGTGCCCTAATTCTCTTATTTTGTCTGCAATTTCTTTTTCGAGAGAATTTTTGTAGATATTTTCATCTATATCTCCTGAAAGCATAGCTTGTTTTCTATCTTGGTATAATTGTATATATGATATGTAGTTTCTAAAATGGCCTTCAGGTAATTCTCTTGGATTTCGAGAGACAAAGTTAATTACTTTATTTCTGGCTCTTGTAATTGCGACATTAAATAGATTTGGTTTTTGTAAGAATATTAAGCTTTGGTTAAAGCTGTTATCCGCAATAGCCCATGAGATAAGCATAATATCTCTTTCATCTCCTTGGAATGTATGAGCTGTACCAATTTCTATTTGGTGTTTTTTTATCATGTAATCAGAAAGAACTTTTGAGACAGAAACTTTTAGTTGTTCCACTTGTGCACGGAAAGGGGAGATTATACCTACCGATACAGGGTTTTCAGGATTTTGTCTTTCATCTTCTATAATGATTTCATGTAAGCGTTTTACCAATGCTTCAATTTCGGGTAAATTCCTTGTGGCATCAAAATCTACTTTCCCATCTAATACTTCAACAAGTTCAATAACTTTTTCATCTGTTTTATCTTTTCTCATTATGCGAATTCTGTCGTTATAAAATTCGTGATTTGAGAAGTTAATAATTGGCGGGAGACTTCTAAAATGTTCATCCAGCATAACTGAATTCATTGAATAGTAATCAGCCAGATCAAACATTGAATTTGTTCTGAAGCGCCACATAAGTTGGTATTTATCAGGAATCCCGTATTGACTTAAGAAAGATTGTTCTTTTGCTTTTTCCAAGAATGAAAGATGTGGTAGTTGTTTGTCATCTCCCACAATCACAGCACGTTTTGCACGGAAAAGAATTGGGAAACAGCTTGCAATATCGCATTGTGAAGCTTCATCAATAATTGCAACATCAAACAGACCAGGTTTTAAAGGCAATGAATCTGATACTGCATAAGTTGTTACGCACCAGCATGGAAAAGCTTCTAAAAGAGGTTTGAAATCTTCTTCTTCAAGAATGTTAGTTTGTAGTCGTTTTCTATTTGTTACAAGAGATTTGGCATGTACTTTTAATCTTCTGCGTTTGTTTTCATCTCTTAGCAGTTCTTTTAGTGCTTCTCTTCTTTTGTTTTTAAGAATATTTATTGCAAGAGTTTTTTGTTTACGTTTCATTGTGCGGATCTGTTCTGAGAGCATATGAAGATTACCTGTTTTTTGGATATCTGCTTCAATTTTTCTCAAAGACCATTCCATATTTGCAAAATCAAGTTCTTGTTTTAATTTACCTAAGTTTTCATATGTTACGTCAAAATCTTTAAGGTTAAGAATTTTTTTCAATTGTCCAAGGCTTGTAAAATTAGCAATTTTTGATATGAAGCTTGCTTTTTCCATATTATGTTCAAGAATTTTTATTATTCCTGCAATAATATCAATTTCACCTTTTTTAAGTGATTTTTTTATAAATTCTTTTTTACCTAATATTTTTTCTTGTTCTTCTACTTCTTGTAATTTATCATGCCAATTTTTTTCAAGCTTGATAATTGTTTCGGATTTATTTTCCATATTTTTTAACAAGTCAAGATGATCTTTCATATCTTTTGTGTCAACGAGAAGGATATCTTCGACTCCTTGATCAAGGTCGTTATTTTGTGATAGAAGATTATTTAATTCTTCGCTTAATTGTCTTTGATAATTTAAACGACCTGCTCTTAGTGCCATATGACTTGCACCAAGTTCGTTTAATCTGTCTGCTACAACATCAACAGCTTTATCCATACGAGATGCTACAAGGACAGTTTTTCCATTTGCCACTAAGTGTGCTACAAGGTTTACTATTGTTTGGGATTTCCCTGTGCCAGGAGGACCTTGGACTGCTATAAATTTATTATTTTCAATATTTTTTATAACTTGGAATTGACTGTCGCTTAATGATAGTGGAGTAATTGGATAGAACTCGGTAATTTTATTCATATCCTTTATTGGGACAGATTTTTCTTTGCTTTGGGTATATTCTTCATTAATTATGCTTAATGCGGTTTCTCTATATATACCTGAAGGTTTTTCTGCTATTTGTGTTAATTCATGTAATACTCCTGCTGTAACTGATGGACGTTTTGTTAGAATTATTGCACTTTGATATGTTACAGCGATTTTTTCAAGTTTAACTTTTTGTTTTTCTTGCTCTGTTTCTTCTTCAATAAGTTCGTCTAAATTTTCACCGTCAATTTTTTCTTTATAAAAATCTTTTGATTTAGAAACGTTATCATCTTCTTTGTAGTCCCCTATATTTTCGGCAATTTCAATTTCTGGAACAAGAGATTTTAGAGTTGTTAAAAATATATCAAGTTTTTCTTTTGTAATTGGAAGATCCGGTACAACATCCAAAATTCCTTCAAGAAGGAGATCTACCTCATCTTCATCATCATTTTTCCGCATAAGAGCAGCGAGTGCTCCTGTATTTAAGGATAAAACTTCATCAAGAGGCAAACAGTTTATATTCACGCCGTTACGCTCGAGTTTGCATGGCATGTATAAAAGCGGAGTTAAAAATTCATTTTGTCTTTTTGATTTTGAACTTTTCCCAACTAAGAATAAATAGCCGTAAATTAAGTATTTATCTTTTTGTCCTAAATCGCTTTGAATCATTAATTCCGTCAATTTTGGATCACTACCTTCAAGAGAAATATATTCTGTATCAGTAGAAAATAGTTGTTCTTCACCTTTTAAGAAAATCCATTTGTTGTCTTTATCCCCTTTTAGGTTTCTAAAAGTTGAGCTTTTAACTTCTTCTCGTACGCAATCATGAAGATATTGACTTAATTTTTTTATAAAACTGTTATTAAATGCTGAATTTATTGCGCGTGAAGCTTCCTGTAGCATGTGTTCTCCTTATTATAGATTTTCAGAGGGCAAGATGGCAGGCTGGTTTCATAAATGATTAATTAGCTTGAACTCATGACCTCTTTTAGTCCGGTCTTCTATTACCTTGTTTATTTATACATTTTACGCTAAAATGCTTGATATGGACATCATCAATATAAAGGATAATTCAAATAAATTATTTTATATCGGCGGGGTTGTACGAGATGAAATTTTAGGGAAAAAATCGTTCGATATTGATATTACTTATGTGGGTAATGCAATAGAGTATTGTTCTAAATTTGGTGAAGTTATTCAAGAAAATCCTGATTTTGGCACGGTAAGAGTTAATGTTGATGGTAAGGAAGTTGATTTTGCATCCACAAGGTCTGAAAGTTATCCTAAAAAGGGACATTTACCTGTTGTTGAAAAAATTGGATGTTCTTTGAAAGAGGATGTGTTACGAAGAGATTTTACAATAAATGCTCTTGCAAAATCTGTTACAACAGGTGAAATTGTTGATTATACAGGTGGGCTTGATGATTTAAGAAATAAGAAACTTAAAGTATTACATGATGAAAGTTTTATCGATGATCCGACAAGAATTATTCGAGGACTTAAATTTTCAATCCGTTTTGGTTTTGAATTGGATGAACATACAAAAAAGCTTCAGGAAAATTATTTAGCGGATATAAATTATGATATGAGTTATAAAAGGGTAAAAAAAGAACTTGTTGAAACTTTTAATTTGAATTCTCAACTCGCATTTGAAAAGTTTATTAACGAAAAGATTTATAAGCTTGTAACTCCATTTGATGTTAGTCTTCCAAATATTAATATAGAAAAGCTTATAAACTGTTATGGAGCAGAATATGTGTGGCTTGTATATATAGGAGTTCTAGGAGATTTATCTCATTTGCCTTTGACAAAGGTTGAACAAAAAATTCTTGATGATGTACCGATTAATGTTTTGAAAACAGATTTTGATCTTTACAAAGCTTTTGAAAATACAAGAATTGAGTCAGTTTTACTCTATGCTATTTTAAAAGATGAAAAAGGTGCAAGAAAGTACCTAGATAAATTGTGTAAAATAAAAATTTCAGTAACCGGTACTGATCTACAAAATCTTGGGATCAAGCCATCTCCAAAATACAGTTTGATTTTTGATGAGATTCTAAAATTAAAACTTGAAAAGCCTCAATTGACTTATGACCAAGAAATTGAGTTTATAAGGCATTCATTTTTTTAACGGTATTTTTAATATAAAATTTAACGGCTGGTGTAATTAACAGATCAGGCTCAGAGCTTGCAAATTCATCAAGTACTATTATTCCTCTTTTTGTATTTCCGTTTTCAATATACAAAAGTCCTAGCATTACTTTATTCAAAATATTGCTATCATTGTTGTATTCTTTTATTTTTGAAGAAATAAGTCCCAGTGCTTTGTAACATTTTGCAAGAGCTTGATAGTATTGAAAATTAAGTGAATATTGTTTTATAGCATCTTCATACGGTTGTTTTGCTAAGTTTGGATAGTTGATAGCCATATAAGCATCACCTAAGTTTTTATAATAAACAGAAGTCGCCTGAGTATTTGGATTTAAGCTTATTGCTATTTTAAATTCCTGAATAGCTGCATAATAACAACGTTCATCCATGTATCGAAGTCCCATATTGTTATGAGTATAGGCATTTTTTGTTGCATCAATCACATATACATCAGGTTTTGTGTAAGCTGATGTTAACATACTTATAAATATTAAAAGTATCAGAATAATTTTTTGCATTTTGATTTTTATATATAAATTATGATGTATTTGTTATATTAGATTAATTTCAAGCCCTTCATAAGCAAGGATGATATTTTCTTGAGGATCTTTATATTGTTCTTTAATTAAATTTAATTTATTGTCATCATAACTTGGATCAAAGTGGAAAAATACAAGTTTTTTAGCTTCTGTTTGTTTTTTAGCTTCTATTGCCATATCAAATGTAGAATGTCCATATCCTTGTTTTGGTACAAATCCATCTAAATAATCTTCTGTTGTATATTGTGCGTCGTGAATTAACAGGTCGCAATTTCTTGCGAAATTCATAAGTTTTTTATCTCCGCCGGGATAACTTTCTTTATCTGTAGCATATACTAAAACTTTATCTTTATATGATATTTTATAAATCAAAACTCCTTCTTGAGGATGTGCATAAGAACGGTAACAAGTTATTAACACATCATCATCTTCGACTTTGGTATCTTCTTCTGTTTCAATCCTTTTTATAACAGGAGCTTGTCCATGACGAAGAATTATACCTTCTGTCTCATTAATATCTTTTATATTCAAATTCCCTGCAATATCCCCTAAATCAAGAGGGAATGATTTCCCAAAAAGCAATTCTGACATTTCATCAGCTAAACTTTCATTATAATTTACATTCCCGAAAACATTAATTTGAGATGTCGGAATATGTAGGGGCTTGAAAAAAGTAAAGCCTTGAAGGTGGTCTTGATGAATATGCGATATCAAAACAGTAGCCTCAATAGGAGTTCTTTTTTCCGGGTCAATATTTGATGAAATATATTGGTTTACGAGTTCATTGCCTATGTTTATTAATCCTGTTCCTGCATCAAGGATAATAACGTGTCCATTGACATTAACTTCAACGCATGAAGTATTGCCTCCGTATTGTAAAAAATTTTTATCTGCAATAGGATAACTTCCTCTAACGCCTCTAAATTTAACATTAAATTTTTTCATAATTTTACCCTCTCTGTCAATTTTTTATATGACTATGGTTGGTTTTATGTTATTTTTTTATTGTAATTATTGCATTTTGGTCTTTTGCTTCTCCAGAGTATACAGTAGTTCCAAATACCAGCATTTTGGCAAGTTTTTGAACATTAGTTAATCTTGTTTCTTTATTTTCTATGTTAAATACTGTTTTATTTCTGTAATTTGTAACTGTAATTAATCTGAAAGCATTTGGGAATGATACTAATGATGGGCAACTAACATATAATATATTCCCTTTTTGAGTGATTTTAGCTCCATGGTAGTGCCCTTGGAATACTCCTATAGGATTTTTATATTTATTAAGGATTTCTTCCATTTTGTCAGCATCAAGCAATCTATGGTTTGGACTATTATACGGTTCTAATAATGGCACATGCATAAAAATTAAAACAGTATCTTTTTTAGAATTTTCAAGTTCGTTATCAAGCCAATTAAGCTGCTTTTCTCCGATTTGACCGTTCGAAGTCAGTCTGTCTCTGATTATTGTGTCTAAAACTATTACTTTGTATCCTTTTTGAGGGACAAATGAGTAATATGTTTTTTCAAATTTATAATTTTTATTATATTTGTTTACAAGTTCCATATACAAAGAAGGGTTTAAATATCCTCCTACCATCGTATCGTGGTTCCCGAAAGAGAAATACCAAGGGTAATTCAAATTTTCAGTATGCGGCAAAAAAGAGCTCAATTCTTTTTCAAAAGGTTTGTCTATAAGGTCTCCTGTAAACATTACAAAAGATAAATTCGGTATCGAGTTTATTTGTTCAATGGCATCATCTAAAAGTTTTGGGGATTCTGCTATCATTTTATATGTTGTGTTGTTTTCTCCTGTGTAATAATGCACATCGCTTAATTGTACAAATTTAAGGCTTGCGGTGCTGCTGAAGCCTTGCAATCCCAGTAACATTGCTCCGGCTAATAATATTGAAATTGACCAGTTTTTGAATCTTGTCATTGCTGATTCCTTTTTTAATTTATATTTTTTGTATCTTTTTGCCATTTTGTTTCCAATTTTTCTTTTACTTCATTATATTTTGAATCCAAACTTTTGTCTTCATCAGACAGAATGATTGCTTTATCAAGATTGAGAAGAGCATTTGTATAATTACCTAAAGCATAATCGCATAAACCTAAATATTTGTAAACTTCTGAACTTTGGACATTTCTTGATAAGATGTTGAATTTTTCTCTAGCTGTGGGGTAATCTTTTTTACCATACAAAATTTTTGCTTCAATGAGAAGATATGATATATTTTCATCTTTTTCTAATGCTTTTTTTATATCATCCTCAGCACTTGCAAGGTTGTTAAGTTGCAAGTTTATTTCAGCTCTCATAGCATATGCTATATCTGATTCACTATTGTATGTTAGATATTTGTCCAAATATTTTAAAGCACTTTGGCAGTCGTTACAAGTTATGTAAGCAAATGCAAGTCTCAAATAGCTTTGAGCGAAATTTGGTTTAAGCGATATTGCTTTTTGATAATATGTAATTGCTTCTTTTATTTTATTGGTTCTATAGTATTCTTCTGCTGCAATATAATTTGCCCAAAAGTCATTTGGGTTTGAGGTTAAAGTTTCTGCTTCTTTTATGGTATTTCCTGCATATTTATAATTTTGAGCCTGTTGTATCAATTTATTTGTTGTAGTTAAATATGATTTTGAGTTAGGGTTCATTGCTCTTAAAATCGCATTTTTTAATTCTATTACATCAGTATTATTAGGTTCAAGATTTATTATTTTATTTAAATATATAAGAGCATCATTGTATTTACCATATGTGCAATAATTTGTTGCAATATCAAGGTAATCCTCAGTCATTTCACTTGAATATACTGCGATACAAGGGAATATTAGAAATAATAATAGGAGTTTTTTCATAATAGAATTATAACATAATTTCATCTAAATGTATGATAAAATTAAAGTTTAAAGTTTTTTCTCCGTAATAGAGATTATTATGGCTAAAAATTTTTTTGTAAACCCTTTTGAAAAAAAAGAAAATAAGGATCCTATGGCTCCTACTTATGTAAAACCTGATGGAACTAAGGTTATTGAAAAGCAGGAGGAATTTGGGCTTACTGTTTATGAAAAATGTCCTGACGGCGCTTTATTATTCAGAAGTTATAATAAAGTAGGAAAGCTTATTTTAGACTTTGCAAGAGACAGAAACTTTGAAATAGGTCATAGATATGATGAGTTTGGGAATATAGTCTACAAATACGATTCTGTATATGATGAAAATAATAAGCTCGCTCAACAAAATGAATATGATATTGATTATCATGATAATGGTCAAAAAAAAGCTGAGATTCAAACTATTCATCCGAGTGAAATAAAAATTTATATGCAATATGACGAAAATGGTAAAAGAATCGAAAAAATAGAAGAACGAGGGACTGTAAAGACTTGGTTTGATGAAAATGATAAACCTATAAAACGAGAAATTGACAGAGGATCGGGGGGAATAATCACTGAAGATTTAACAAAAAAAGACTAATTTATAATTAGTCTTTTTTTGTATTTCTAATATTCTAAAAATTATATATTCATAGCTTTTAAAATTTCTGTCATATCAGCTGATGTTTTCTTAACATCTGAGTTAGAATATTTGATTGCATTATCAGGATCTTTAAGTCCGTTACCTGTTAATATGCAAACAATTTTTGATCCTTCTTTTACTTGGTCTTTTACTTTAATTAAGCCTGCGACTGATGCTGCACTTGCGGGTTCTGCAAGCACACCTTCACAAGATGCTATCAGTTTGTATGCTTTTACGATTTCTTCATCTGTTACACAATTTATCATACCATTACTTTCATCTCTTGCAGCTTCTGCGAATTTCCAGCTTGCAGGATTACCTATGCGGATTGCAGTTGCAAGTGTTTCCGGTTTATAAATTCTTTCTCCTTTTACAATAGCTGCAGCACCTTCAGCTTCAAAACCCATCATTTTTGGTAGCGTTGGAATTTTTCCTGCTTCGTGCCATTCTTTGTATCCTTTCCAGTATGCGGTTATGTTACCTGCGTTACCAACAGGGATAAAATGATAATCAGGTGCTTGTCCCAGTGCATTACAAATTTCAAATGCACCTGTTTTCTGCCCTTCAATCCTATATGGGTTAACCGAGTTTACAAGTGTAATTGGATAATTATCAGAAATTTTTCTTACCATTTCCAGAGCTTCATCAAAATTTCCTTGAATAGCAATAATTTCAGCTCCGTACATCATAGCTTGAGATAATTTCCCAAGTGCAATATATCCGTCAGGAATAAGTACAAATGTTCTCATCCCTGCTTTTGCTCCATAAGCTGCTGCAGATGCTGATGTGTTGCCTGTAGATGCACAAATAATTGCTCCTGAGCCTGATTCTTTAGCTTTTGATACTGCCATTGTCATCCCACGGTCTTTGAAACTGCCTGTCGGATTGCAACCTTCAAATTTTAAATAAATTTCGGCATCAAGCCCTATTTTCTTAGCTAGGTTTTCTGCTTTAATTAAAGGTGTGTTCCCTTCATTAAGTGTAATTACCGGAGTTTTGTCAGTTACCGGCAAATATTCTCTGAATGTATTAATTAACCCTTGATAGTACATATTTTAACCTCTCTATTGATTTAAGTGCTGTTTTAAAAATCAGGCTATTAAGAAAATAACAAAAATGCTTTTGTTGTAGGCAAATTGGAGTTGCGGAATTTTATACTTGAACTCTTATTAAGTTGTTGACTTTGTTTCCGTCTTGTTCAATTTGTTTTATTGCATTTTGCATATCTTGTTCTTTTACAAGTTCTGTAATTACGGTGATATTTGCAGTATTATCTTCTGCTACACATCTTTGTACGATACTTTCCAAGCTAATATCATTATTAGCACAAATTGTTCCGATTTTACCGATTACACCTTTGTTATTTTTGGCGTTAATTGAAATGTAGTATTTATTGATTGTATCTTTAATATCAATCATATTTGCATCAGCATTATGTTTACATCTCATCATTGGGAGAATATAATCTGATTTTCCGATTTCTGCAGCTATGGCCAAAATATCTCCTACAACTGAACTTGCAGTTGGAAATTCTCCGGCTCCTGGACCTGATAGAGTAATACTTCCAACCGGATGGCCTTTTAATGATACCGCATTTGTTACATAATCAATATGAGCAAGAGTTGATTTCTTTGAAACAAGCATTGGATGAACTCTTACATCTACATCTCCATTTTCATGCATATTTGCGGATGCGATTAATTTTATTTTGTATCCTAAATCATTCGCTGCTTCCATATCGATTGCACGAATTTTAGTAATACCTTCTCTATAAACTTTATTAATATCAATACGTTTTAAAAATGTAATTGAAGCCAGAGTCGCTATTTTATAAGCAGCGTCAAAACCTTCTACGTCTCCTGTTGGGTCAGCTTCTGCATAGCCAAGTGCTTGTGCTTCCTTTAAAACGTCTAAATATGAAGCTCCTTGAACATCCATTTTGGTTAATATATAATTTGTTGTTCCATTTACAATAGCTTCAATATGGTTAATCTTGTTTCCTGCAAGTATTGTTTTTATAGGCATGATTATTGGAATACCGCCTGCTATTGCTGCTTCATATAATATTACTCTGTTATTTTCTTCTGCAATTTTAAAAAGTTCTTCTCCTCTTTTTGCAAGAAGTTCTTTGTTAGCAGTAACAATATGTTTCCCATTTTTTATAGCCGTTGCAATTAAATCGAATGCAGGTTCCAATCCTCCTACTAATTCTGCAACTATTTCAATTTCAGGATCATTTACAATTTCATATGCATTGTCAGTGATTATAGAATCATCTAATCCTTCAATATTTCTTTTTTTGTTAATATTTCGTACTGCAATTTTAGATACTTCTATGTTATCAAAACTTTTAAGAGTTTTAAAAACTCCTGAGCCGACAGTACCCAACCCAATTAATCCGATTTTTATTTTATTATTTTTTCCCATAAAAAAATAATACCATAAACACTAATTTTATGATATTATTTTTTATTTGAATATTGTTTTTAATTATTTTATATGGTCAATATTTTGAACAAATTTGTTTACTTCGCCATTATTTTGGTTAATAATTATTTTTTCAGCTTTGTTTGATTTAAGTTTTTGTACAACTGTATGTTGTTCATTTGGAAACATTTTTATTGAATATAGAGTTTTTTCAAGTGTACTGTTTTTATCTCTTCTAATTAAATTATAACTAGATACATACCATTCTGTTGGGAGATAATCAGTTTTTCTGTATGTAATGTCCAAAACTTTTGGGTTTTTCCCTGGAATTTCGATTATTCTTTTAAGTGCTTGACCGTTTTCAATAAATTTTTCCATTACAAGATTATTTTTTAATCTTTGGGGCATAAAATTAATTTTCATTATATATCCTTTCTTAATATCTATGGGGTAATGCAAATGTATTGTAATATTAAAAAAAAGAAATGTAAATAACTATTTGTTTATTGAAAATTTTATATGATTAAAAATAATATATTCTTTTTTCAGTTTATAATATTTTATTTTGTAAATTGTCAGCCCAAATATTTTAAATTTTTTTATCTTAGTTCTATAATGATCAAGATTAACATTGTTGGCTTTGATAATGTTCATCATTTTTTCATGGGTGTACTCCGAATCTTTGAATTTTTTAGGGGATTTAGTTTTAACAATGGAATTATTATTTGTCCAATAATTGTAGTAAATGTCAGGAACTGTAACGAGTTTTTTTAAATGAATTAAAGCTTCTGTTGTAAAACATCTGTCTTCATAAAAAACATAAGGCTCAAAATAAATATTGTTTTTTATTAATTCTTCTCGTTTATATATTTTATTAAATACATAACATTTTTCCGGGACATCGCATATTTCGAATTTTTCATTTGTGTCTTCTGTTATTTCTGCTTTTGTAATTTTAAGGTGATATTTCCATTTGTAACTCCTTAGTCTTTTTATTCCACATACTGCTATATCTGCATTATATTTTTTTGCTGCAGTGTATAATTTTTCATAGTAGTTTAAATCAATCCAATCATCAGAATCAACAAAACCTATATATTCCCCTGATGATATTTCAATTCCATTGTTGCGGGCAATAGAAGGTCCTTGATTCTTTTGGCTAATAATTTTTATGCGTTTATCTTTTTGGTTGAACTTCTTTAGGATTTCGAGGCTTTTATCTTTAGAACCATCGTTGATGCAAATTATTTCAATATCATTAAGTGTTTGATTGCACAAGCTGTTTAGACATTTTTCTAAAAATTTTTCATTATTATAAACAGGTACGATCACACTGATTTTTATCATATTACTAATCCTTTTGCTGAAAAAATATTGTAAAATCTATCTAATAATAAGAAATTCTATAAATAAATTAGAGATATGTCAATATAATTCATAAAATAGATTAGTAATAAATCAATTATTTATCAATAAACTAAACATGAGAATATTATGTTAAGACAGAATTTTGCGAATAACCTAAAAAAAATCAGAAAATCAAGAAAGCTAACACAAGAACAGCTGGCAGAGTTAGTTGATGTTGATTTTCGTTATATTTCATTTTTAGAAAATGCAAAAAGCTTTCCTTCCTGTGATTTAATTGAAAGATTATCAGATGCCTTAAATGTTAAATATTCAGAATTATTTGATATTCAAGAAGATATTTCAAGAAAAGATATAGAAGCTTCATTGATAAATCTTATAAAGTCTTTGAGCGACAAGAATTTAGAAATTGTCTATAAAATAGTCAAAGATCTTATTTGATAAATAAATTTTTAACGTAGATAATAATTTCTGCAATTAACTTTGCAATAGAGAATTTGTCTTCAGGCATATCAGGTTCTTTGCCGAAAATAAATTTATCTTGATTATCTTTAGATTCAAAGATACTTTCATTTAATAATCTTTGTTCTTTTTTTTCTTCTTTTTCACCTTGAGCCATATAACCTAAGTTTCCGGCACCGCCGTCATTTTGCATGGATGCCGCTGCTTTGATAACAGGTTTTGTGCTCAAAACATTAACATCAAAACTCATTTTTTTGACCCTTTCGTTTTTTTTCCCTTATATATATAAAGTATTTAACATGAAGAAATGTTACAAAATTTCCCTTTTTGTAACAAAAAATTTACAATTTGTTATTGTGCAAATTTAATAATACTTTGGCACTTAAAACCGATTTCAAAAAGATCTCTTTTTCTAATTGCAGATGAAATATCCGGTCTGAATTCAGGAGTGTTTGGGGTCAAAATAAATTCTATAATATTGTTTTCTTCATCATAGTTAAGATGAATTTTTTTGATTAAATTCAAATGACCTCTATCAAGTCCATCAGAAACTTTTAATATCCCTGCGAGTCGTTTTACAAGTTTTCTATCTTTTTTTTCTAGCGTATTGTAAATTTCATGTTCTTTTTTGTCTGGCAAACCGCCTCTATGATATCTGCATATACAACCAATTAAGATAGCTTCATGCTCATTAAAACCCAACAACCCATTTTCTATAACCATTTTCATGCTATGTTTGTTATGCCCTTTGGAATCAATATAATATCCGATGTCATGCAATAATGCAGCAGCTTCTAAATATTTTCTCTGCTTATTTGACATTTCATGGATTTTTTCAGAGGTTTCATCAAATATCATCATGGCAAGTCTTCTTACTTCCATTGGATGGGAAGCATTTTTTGAAAACTTATTAAGCATTTCTTCTGCGGATAATTTCATACTTATTTTGTATTTTATCAAAAACATGGATGAGTTACAATATTTTTGGTATGATGGTAAAGGTTATGGAAAATATGGATATAACAAATTCGGATTTTAATATTCCGTCAGATATTTTAGATGAAATCCAAAAAAATATTCAAAATATTATAGAGAGTTTTGATATTCCCGATGATAATAAAACTGATGTTATAAAAAAAATAAATTTTATGTATACTCAAACAAAATTTATGTCAGAAACTGACCCTTTGACAAGATTGTATAATAGAAGATATTTTGAAAACAATTTTGAAAGAGAATTTGCAAGGGCAAAACGTTATCATTGTGATTTGAGTATTGCTATTTTGGACATTGATTTTTTCAAAAAAATTAATGATACTTATGGGCATTCTTGTGGTGATTATGTTTTGAAAGAGGTAGCCTACTTAATTTTAAATTCTTTACGAGGAACGGATATGGTATTTCGCTATGGAGGGGAAGAGTTTGCTATATTGCTCACTGAGACCTGTTCTGAAAATGCTTCAATCCCACTTGAAAGGGTAAGAAGAATGATTGAAGATTCTAAATTTTATTATAAGAATCATAAAATAAATGTAACTGTAAGTATTGGATATTCTTCTTGTACCGATTTTGAGACTCCATGGCAAATGTTTGATGATGCAGATAAAGCTTTGTACAAGGCAAAAGAATGCGGTAGGAACAATGTTAAGTCATCTGTGCAATAGTATAAAAAGAAAAATTGAGGTATTTTAAAATTATGATAAAAAATATTTGTAAATTATTAATAATGTTTGTAATGTTATCAGGAATAGTTTTTGCAGAGGATTTTGAAACTGTTCATGCAGAACATATTCTTGTAAAAACTGCTGCAGAAGCTCAACAAATAAAAAAAGCTATTGATGAAGGTGGTAGTTTTGAGGATTATGCAAGAATGTATTCATTGTGTCCTTCTGGTCGAAATGGCGGAGATTTGGGCTATTTTGGCAAAGGCCAAATGGTAAAAGAGTTTGAAAAAGCTGCATTCTCAACTCCTGTAGGTGGTGTCTCAAATCCTGTATATACTCAATTTGGATGGCATTTGATAAAAGTAATTGATAAACAATAATAAAAATTAATTGAAGATAAAAAAGGAAGATTTTTTTAATCTTCCTTTTTCTTATTTATTATTTTATGAGTTATTTATTTGCTTGTTGTGCGGGTTGTTGAGTTTGCGGTTGATTTTGTTGTAATTTTTTTTGAAGAGCTGCCATTTTTTTTGCAGTTTTAGCTTCTCCTACAGGTTTGTTGAAATCTTCAGCATTTAGTGTATTCATTTTTTCCCAACAGCCAGGGATAGGAGTTTTTTCTCCACAAATACAATTTCTCCAAGTGTTACCTGTTTTTTTGTCTACAAGAATTGTTAGCATATTGCTTCCTGTGATTACATCATATCTTTCATTAGCGTTTTGATTTGAAATTTGAAACCACATTGTTGCAAGAATTAGCACTGCAAGCCCAATTAAAATATTTTCTTTCATAAAAACCTCTCTTTTAAATTATTACTAAGCCATTATACTACCAAATCCCTTTATAATCAAGTTTGGTATAAGACTTCGCGGTAATGACAAATTTGTTTTTGAGATTTAAAATTGATAAAAAAGAAAGGAATTATATATGGTTTTGTTGTTAAGGTGGATATTATTTGCAATTTCGGTTGTATTTGTAGCTTGGTTAGTTCCGGGAATTGAGGTTGCAAATTTTCAAAGTGCAATGCTTGTTACTGTAATAATGGCATTAGTTAACATTTTTTTGCGGCCGCTTATTGTATTTATTACTTTGCCTATAAATTTTCTTACTTTAGGTCTTTTTGGGTTAGTAGTTAATGCTTTATTGTTTATGTTTGTGGGATATATTGCTCCGGGAATCGAGGTGGAAGGCTTTTGGGCTGCTTTGTTAGGTTCGATAGTCTTATCATTTCTTGGGTTAATTATAAATTCCGTTACTCTAAATAATTCCGATTAAATTTAAAGGCTCTGATATAAAATATCAGGGCTTTTTTGTGATAAACTTTTTTTATGAAAGCTTTAATATGTGAAAATAATACAATTCAAATGGTAGAAAAACCTTTTCCTGTAATAAAAAATTCTAAGGATGCAATAGTAAAAGTTACTTTGTCATCTATTTGTACAAGTGATTTGCATATTATTCACGGTTGTGTCCCATCGGCAAAGAATGGAGTAGTTCTTGGGCATGAATTTGTGGGGGAAGTTGTTGAAACAGGTGATGATGTTAAAAATTTTGCAATTGGGGATAGAGTATCAGTAAACTGTGAAACTTTTTGCGGGGAATGTGAGTTTTGTAAAAAAGGTTTTGTAAATAATTGTGTTAATGGCGGATGGGAGTTGGGATGTAAGATTGACGGCTGCCAAGCTGAATATGTGAGAGTGCCTTACGCTGATAAGGGTTTGAGTCTATTACCTGATAATGTTAGTTTTGAGAACGCTTTATTTGTTGGTGATATTTTGTCAAGTGGTTTTTGGGGTGCTGAGCTTTGTGAAATTAATAAAGGTGATACAGTGGCTGTAATAGGTGCAGGACCTGTTGGCTTATGTGCTATGCAAAGCGCCAAGTTCATGAAAGCTGAAAAGGTTATTGCTATTGATATTGATGAAAGAAGGCTTTTACTTGCTAAAAAACTCGGTTTTGCAGATTTTATAATCAATTCTGAAAAAGAGGATGTTGAAAAAGTTATAAAAAATTTAACAAAATACGGAGCTGATTCTGTTATAGAAGCAGCAGGTGGAGATAATACATTTGAGATGGCTTATAAAATATCAAGGCCAAACGCTATTGTAGCAATTGTTGCGATGTATGAAAAAAATCAAATTCTTCCATTACCTGAAATGTATGGAAAGAATTTGATTTTTAAAACAGGCGGTGTTGACGCAATTCATTGTAAAGACTTATTGAAATATATTTCCGATGGGAGATTATCTACTGATTTTTTAATTACGCATAAATTTGCATTTGAAAATATAATTGATGCATACAGTATTTTCGAAAATAAGTCTGGTGATTGTTTAAAAATTGCAATTAAATATTAATTATTATTTAATGCGTGTCCAAGAAATCTGCATAAGATTTTGTAACCTGCCTTTGTTGCTTTACTTTCACTCAAGGCATTAAGTAAAAGAAAGTCATGAATTGTGTTGTTTATTCTGACACAAGCAGTATCTACGTTTGCGTTTATAAGTTTGCGAGCAAGTTCTTCGCCTTCATCTCTTAAGACATCATTTTCGGCTGTAATAATTAAAGTCGGCGGCAGCCCTTCAAGGTCTTTATCTTCTGCTTTTAAAGGTGAGATTAATATATCATTTTCTTTAATTTCTTTTTTAGGTTTATAACAGTCCCAGAAATATTCCATGGATTTTTTAGTAAGCCATGGTCCATCTTTGAACTGCTTATAAGATTCGGTATTCATATCATTATCAGCAACAGGATAGACAAGTGCTTGAAATAAAAGTTTAGGCCCGTTTTCGATTTTTGCTTTAATAGCTGCAGCGATAGCCATGTTCGCACCTGCGCTGTCTCCTGCTATTGCTATTTTATTTGAATCTATGTTGTTATCACTACCATATTCAGAAAAATATTTGATAGTAGCGTATATTTGATTTAGTGCATCAGGATATTGAAATTCTGGGGAACGAGGGTAATTAACAAATGCTACTGCAGCTTTTGTATAATTCGCAATTTTTCTAATAGTCATATCATAAGTATCAGCATCACCCATTACCCAGCCGCCACCATGGCAGTATATTATTACCGGAAGTTTTTCATTAAGAGTATCTTTGGGTCTTATTATTCTTACATCTATATCTCCTGATGTTGTACTAAAAATCGTGATATCTTCTGAATAAGCATCAATTGGTGTATAAAATTCTTGTTGTAGTTCATATAAAAATTTTCTGGCATCATCTGGAGTTATTTCATTAAGGGGTTTTGAATTTTTAGATTCAATATAGTTAATGAAGCTTTGTACTACTTTATCAAGGTTCGGTTTTGTCATTTTGCCTCCTTTTTTTTAAATTTTTATAAAAAAATTTTTTTATGTCATTGTCTATTAGGAATATTTTAATTTTGAAAATATATTGTAAGGTTGGGTAATAGATATTTTTTATAAATTGTTCAATTATATCTGTGTTATGAAAAAATTATTTGTATTGTTATTTTTAATATTGGTTGGAGTATCTGTTAATGCTCAAGATTACCCTTGCGAAGAACAAATAATCGCAAAAGAACATATGTTCCAAGAAAAGGGTGCTATATCAAATTGTGTAACAATTACAAATTTACGAAACATAATATGCAAAGGGAATGCATTTAAAATAGCTTTTGATTGTAAATTTTTGTCAGAGTGTGCAAAAGCAGGTGATAGAGTTAATTTCACTGTGCCCGAAGCTATTTATACTCAGGAAGGGACATTACTAATCCCCGCATGCTCAAAAGTTGTAGGAACAATTATAAAAATAGAAAAGCAAAGAGTTCCAAATAAAAATGCAAGGGTTTATTTCAATTTTGAGTGTCTTATTTTACCTGATGGTAGTGCAATTTCAATGTCAGCAAGACCTTTGACCAAAGATTCTTCTTTAAAAGAAGGACCTTGGCATACTGCAGGTAAATTAACAGCTTATACTCTGGGTTTAGGTATAGTGGGTGCAGGTGCAGGTACAGGTTTTGCATTTATTCCAAATCCTGCAAAATTAGGCGCAGGTTTTGCGATTGGTATCCCTGTAGGTACAACTGTCGGGTTAATAACTGGTCTTATTACTCCTGGATTGAAATATCATGCAAAAGCTGGGGAATTAATCCCTATTATATTGTGTGAAGATTTAAGTATAAAAAAAATATGTGAATAAATCAGATTAAAATCTGACAATCAAAAAATTTTAGTATGAGGTGAATAGTTTATATAGTGATAGAAGTGATGAGAAAATTTAATTTTGGAATTTTAGTCTTTTTATTTTTTTGTAATCCATGTTTTGCTAAAAATATAAAATTTATTCAAGCTACCGATGTTCATTTGTCAGAATATAATGTTCAAAATTTAAAAAATTTTATAAATGAAACAAATGAGAATTATCGTGATGTTGATTTTATTGTTTTTACGGGAGATAACATAAATAGCGCTAATCCTAAAGATTTAGAGACTTTTCTAAAAATAATAAAAAAATCAAAAATAAAATCTTACATAATTATGGGAAACCATGATTTATATAGATCAAATGGAATGACTAAAGATTATTATATGAGTCAAGTCCGAAAAAATCTCGGGAATTATCATAGTGAGAAACCAAATTACACATTTAAAAAAGGTAATGTTGTCTTTGTCGCAATGAATGGTGTAAAAGAAGTTATACCTAGTTCAAACGGATATTATAGACAAAATGAATTATCTTGGCTTGATAGGACTTTGTCTAAATATAAAAATAAAAAAGTTGTTATATTACAGCATTTTCCATTGCTTGATATTGAGCCTAAGACCCATCAATTATATAAGAAAGATGATTATAAAAAAGTCCTTGCAAATCATGATAATGTAATAGCTGTAGTTTCAGGGCATTATCATAAAAATAGTGAATTAAAAGATGGTAATGTTTATCATATTGTAACTAAAAATTTTTCAGATGATAGATATTATAAGCTTATAGAAATTGATGATAAAAATAATTCAATTTATACATTCCTAGTAGATAATAATGCGAAATAGCTGTAGAAAAATTTTTATATTATTGAACAAATAAATTTTTAGTGATAATATAAAATTACTTTAGCGGCATCGTCTAGAGGTTAGGATAGCAGATTCTCATTCTGTTGACACGGGTTCAATTCCCGTTGCCGCCGTAATTATAGGTTTTAGATTTTAAAAATAAATAAAAAAATTAGGTCTTATTTATATAAGACCTAATTTTTTTTATTCTAATTAGCAAGATTCTTATTTTATATTTTTATTAAAAAGAATTTACTATCTTTAAGGGCTAATACTTTGTGTTCTTTGTCTTTTTTAAACATTAAAATATCGCCTTTATCAAGTTTAAATTTTTCCGCGTCAAAGTGCAGTTCAATTTCCCCATCTAATACATAAACAGCAGCATCTGATTCTGATGTATGTGTGTCTATAATTTCATCTTTTTTCAAGCCCATGATTGTTAAACTACTTTCATCTTTTTCTAACAATCTTTTATGCTCGAATTTTTCATGTTCAGTGTCAATAATATCTTTTGCTTTAAGTACGTTATAAAACATAATCCCTCCTTTTATAAAATAATTTATTGTATAAAAGGAAAGATTACATTCTATATTAAGGCTATTAATTTAAGTAATTTTATTTAGCCTTTTTTCTTATAATTAGAACAAGTGGTATTATTACAAATGCTGCAATTCCAAAATATCTGAATGTTTCAACGTATCCCCAAAGGCTTGATTGTTGCAATAGCTGGTTATATATTTGCATTCCTGCCATATGAGTTGCAGTTGATAAATCTGTATTAGCAGCAAAAGATGCGGCTAAAGAATTTATTTTAGATGTATATGCATCACTTGAAAAATTTAGATGTCCTACCATCATCATTTGATGTACTTGAGAAAATCTTGAAATCATTGTAGTCGCAAGAGATGTACCTACAGCGGCACCAATATTTTTTAAGAGATTTTGTACACCTGCAGCATTTGTTTGCTGATCATTAGTTAATGTGCTACAAGACAAATTCATCATAGGTACCATTGCCATAATCATTCCAAGTCCAAATACCATATTCGGCAGAGCAATATCAACAAGTGCAATGTTTGTATTTATTTCCCCAAACATTAAACCGCCTATTCCAAGAATAATAAGTCCAGCAATAATTAACGGTTTTGTACCTATTTTAGGGGTTAAAATCCCGCATAGTACTGTAGCAATAAGACAGCCGGCACCTCTTGGAACCATTGAAATTCCGCTTAAAAATGATGTATATCCCATTAATTGTTGCAACATAGATGGTAATATTGCAGAAGATGCCATCATTACACCCATCAAAACAATTAAAACAATTGTTCCGAAAAAGAAATTCCCGTCTTTTAAAATGGATAAATCAATTAAAGGTTTTTTCTTTTTAATCTGAATTGTAAAAAATGCTATCATTGCCATCATTGAAATAGCAAAGGTTTTGCAAATCCATGCGGCTCCAAACCAATCTGCGTCATTCCCTTTATCAAGTACGATTTGCAAAGTTAAAAGCCATACACATAAGAAGAAAAATCCTGAATAATCCATTGAAACGTTTTTTTGTTTTTTTGCATAATCAGGATCAAATACTAATTCTTTAATAAGATGGAATGCTACAATTCCAAAAGGGACATTTATGAAATAAATAAAAGGCCAAGACCAAGTTTCAGTAAGCCAGCCGCCAAGAGCCGGCCCCATAATAGGTGCAAGAACAACACCTAGCCCAAATACAGCCATTGCTGCAGATCTTTTTTCTTTCGGAAATATTTCAAAAATAATAGCTTGAGATATTGGCATAATACCTCCACCGCCTATTCCTTGCAGAATTCTTGCAAGCAAAATCATAGTCATTGATTTTGAAAGTCCGCAAAGTACCGAAGCTATTGTAAATATAGTTACGCTAATCAAAAAATAAGTTTTCCTTCCCAAAAGTTTAGAAAAGAAGTCAACAGCAGGGATTATAACACCGCTTGCGACCAAGTAACTTGTAATAATCCATGTAGATTCATTATGACTTATTGAAAAGCTCCCTGCCATATATGGTAGAGCAACATTAGAAATAGTTTCATCTAATGCATACATGAATACAGATAACATTACTGGAATCATGACAATCCAAGGATTAATATTTCTATTTGTAATAGTTAAATTTCCTGTTTTTCCCATTCAACCTCCGTGAAATAAGGGGTAGAATTTTCTACCCCTTTTTTATGTTTTTACTTTAATAGATAAATAAATAATTGTCAATATAAATTCTATTATTCAATTTAAAAACTCCTTAATAAAACTATACTTGACAAAATTCAAATAAAATAAGATAATAGCGTTTTATAAAAGTTGGAGGGTATATGCTGAAAAAAATATTAGGAGTATTTATTTGTATATTAATTTTATCGTTTTTTCAAACAGCAAGTGCACATGATGGATTTACTTGGTTTGGTTTGAGACGTAATAATACAGAAGTAATGTTTAGAACGTCAGATTCGAATGTAAGATGTGATCATCACGATTGCCACAAACATAAGCCTAAAAAGCATAAACCAAAGCCGAAACATAAACATCATAAAAAAGGCCCTCATCATTTCAAATGGTGGTGGTAATAATTTGTATTGGAGTAAACCAACGAAAATTACAAATAAAGAAGTTATGTTTTCATAGTTTATAGAAAAAGTGAAATTTTTAAAATCTTTTGTATATTATGATATAAAAAATTCTTTAAATAAGATTATTGGTTAATTGAATACAAATAAAAAGAGGACAAAATTTTATTTTTGTCCTCTTTTTATTTACCATAGAATTGTCGAGTTTCGAACTTGGTTGGTTGAAAACACCCCCCGACTTAAAAGTTAAATTAAAAAATTTTTATAATTACTGTTTTAATATATTAGAAATGCTTATTTGTAATTATTGTGAATAAAATCAAAATCTGCAAACCTATATGAATGAGAAATCCTAAATTATTGGGACAAATCATACTAGCAAAGGACAAGCACCAATTGCTTTAAATATAGCAATCATGCCTTCTGCTGCAATATCATTAATAATCTTGCCGTTATCATCAAAATAATAGAAATTCATAATACGAGCATTAAAGTTTTTTCCTGTCGGTTCAATTCCTAAAAATTCACCATCATGTGTTCCACTACAGGTCCAATTTATAGCAACAATATTATTTTCTGCTACCATTTCTTCAATTTCCCATTGGATATTAGAAAATCCAGAACGCATAAATTGCACAACAGATAAATAACCTTCACCTCCAACAAGAGGTACTGATGAAATTGGAGTAGTGAATTTTGCTTCTGGACTAATTAATTCATTAGCTAAATTAATATCCATAGTATTAATCATTGTTTCAAATTTTTTCATTAAGTTTTTATTTTGCTCTATATCCATAACACCCCTATTTGAAAAATGTTGATATTTTATTTATGTTCCGACCAAACACAATCCGATATAAGCATATCACTAAATACCGCTTTAAATGACGAATTTTCAGGGCTACAAGCGTAGACACCAATACTTATTTCGTTATTTGCTTTATCAAGATGACAAATACGCATTTGCTTAAAATTAATTCCATCTAAGCTATTTTCAATACAAAAATCGTTTTCTCTTCTGCTTAATCTGTAATACATTTCTTTAATATTAGAAGAAATATCAACAGTTGCCCAGTCTGAAAAACCGTTGTTGGTTACAACACTACCAAGTCTTGATATGTCACTATTTTCATATTCTACAGAAGCTTTAAGCCAGTTATTGCTATCTAAATATAAAATAATACCTGCTTGGTCAAATCTTTTTTCAGATAAATATTTAACTTTTATTGTGAAAGAAAAATATTTTTTACAAATATTTATTTGGACGAAAGGAGCATTGTCATGTTGAAAACCATAATAGGTATTTTGCCATAAATCAGTGTTTGGCTCTGTTATAAACTCTAAAGTATTATTTACCACAGCTACGCTAGGAGAATTAAAATATTTAAGCTGCTCTTCTAAAAAACATTTTTTCATACAAAAAATTATACCTTAAAAAAATATAATCAACTATAAATCTTTGATTTAAACAAAATCGTATTAAAAAATTGCAATAAAAAGCGGGTTTAAAAACCGCTTACTTTTTATTAATTTACCCGAGATGCGATTAATCACTTCGCTCGCCATAAACGAATTTTGTGAGTGCCTCTTTGACCTGCGGTCAGCCGATTTAATCGGCACTCAGCTACATTCTTGGCTCGCTCGTTCCGAACGCAAACTGACATTCTCATCGCTATCGCAAGCAAAATAAAAAGAGGATTAGGAAAAATCCTATCCTCTTTTTATTTACCCGAGATATGACAATTTTCGAACTTGGTTGCTAGAAAATGTGGCATAATGATTAATAGTTTTAGTTTTCTACTTCTGCTAATTTTAATTTGTCCGCATGTATACTTGGCTCACTATTTACAATATCATCATAGTATTGTTGTAAAGTACTATCATTATCATCAGAATCCCAAATGTTTCTATAGTTATCAATTTCTTGTTTTTTTGTTTCTATGTATTGTTCGAGTGGTGCAAAATTATACCCCTGTGAAACATATATATCTGAACTTCTTTTTACAGGATAAGCATCAAAATTTCTAGGTCTTTCCGAATAATATTTATAAAAATCTTCAAATTTCTCGTATGAATTAAACGTTCTATCCCTAAATATTTCATGTTCCATCATAAATTGTTGCTGATATATTGTATTTTGGATTGTATAAACTTCTTCTGGAAGACTAAACGTTAATAGTTCCTTTTTCTTAGAATTGGTGCTAAATGGATGGTCAAATTGGATATTACAATCTTTGTTTTCTATTCTCGAAACATGACGGCACAAGAGGAATGCTAAATATTCACAATCGATTTTTTTTTCGATGTTATAGCAAAAATAAATTGCCTTATTGCAAATATTTACCATTTCTCGCATAGTTAATTTAAATCCCTCACCAAATTCCGCAAGTTTTTGCTGCAGTGTTGTTAATGAATTGTATTTATTATTTAAAGTCATTTTCCCATCCTCAATAAGAGGTTGGATTTTTTCTTCTGGAATAATTGTTTGTACCAATTTCAAATAATCCGGTCTATATAAATTTAGTTTATCATTGAAAAATTTATTAAAATAACACTCATTTTCAGTATCTTGATTAGATGTTTCATTAATTCCATATAAAGCTTGAACACATTTTTGCAAAGAACGCTCATTTGTAGGAATTATGATAAATAATCCTTCTACATCAAAGAAATGTTTTATAATTTCTAAGGTTTTCATTGCATAGTCTGGCCTGCACCTATCCAACTCGTCTACAATAATGACAAGTTTTTTGTTAGGTAAACTTTCGACAAAACCTTTTAGCATTTTTTTGAAATTTATCAAGTCATCATCATTTTTTATAAAAGACTGAACGAAATTTTCAATTGCACCTATACCTTTATCCAAATCTACACTGTAACCAGCTTGTATTCCTACACCTGCAGTAACAGAAACTGTGGTTGATTTTAGTAAATTTAATATGAGTTGGTAAATAGATTTTGAGACATTCTTAAGATGAGCTTTTAGTTCAGCATTAATACTTCTGTGCTGAAAATATTTGATAATTTCAGTAGAGAATGATACGAAAGGTTGCTCAATATAATCGTTTTCCCATGCGCTAAAATATATTGCATCAATATCACAATTGCGCAAGAAATATGTAAATCTTGTGGAAAAATGAGTTTTTCCCATTCCAAAATTATCTTCAAGTCTTAATACATAAGGTGTAGGTTTTGTTAATATTGTTGTTTTTAAACATTCTGCAAAACTTGCAGCACCTGGCATACAGTCGATAAATTCTTTACCTTTGTAACTTTCTAAATCTTCTTTTTCTAACTTAAAAATATTTGCATAGTCTTTTGGCATATACATTTCTCCATATAAACTTGAATAGAATAATTGTATAGTATTTTGGGGCAGAAAATTCAAAATTAAGAAAATATTAATAATTAACGATAAAAAATAATAGGTAATGCCAAGAATTAGGTGTTGAAAAGCAAGTTTAAATCTGTTTAGTTTATATTTGCTAGAGATGGGATAATTTTCATTTGCTAACTTAAAATATAGTATAATATTTATTCGTGATAATGTAAATACTATTTTCGTGCTATAATTGCAATATTATTTATGATGTGGAGTGGTATAATGTATCAAAAAATTTTAACAGATATTAAGCAAGATTATTATCAAATGACATACCAAAATGATGGACAACGCTTTGTTGCTTGGTATTTAAGAAATATACATAACCTTGATATTTGTGAAACTAAAGATTGTATTACAGATGGTGCTGGAGATAAACAAATTGATGCAATATATATTGACAATGAAAATAGTACAATTCACATTATTCAGGGGAAATTCTATCATGGATCATCTGTTGATGCAGAGCCCTTAAGAGAAGTTTTGTCTTCTTGGGTTCAAATTAAAAATCTAGAAAAACTTCAAAATGGGGCAAATCAAAAGCTCCAAATAAAAATTCAAGAAATGGCTGCAGCAATAGAAGACGACTATGAAATTTGTTTTGAACTAATAGTTACATCTGGCCTAACTGAGTCTGCAAAAAAAGATTTAGAAGTATTTCAAAAAGAGCTTTCTGAAGATGAGACTTTGCAAGCAAATTTATTTGTAATTGATAATGATTTGTTGAAATATAAATATGATGAAGCCTTAAACAAAAATAGGCCTTATATTAATTACGATTTTACCCTTGAAGAAGGAAAATATATGCAACTATTTATCGGTAACACTAAAGCTGTAATAGCTGCAATACCACTAAAAGACTGTGTGAAAATCCCAGGAATCAAGGACGGGAGCCTTTTTCGTAAAAATGTTCGCCAGTCTCTCGGAACTAATAATAAAGTTAACAAGGGCATTGCAAATACTATAAAGAATAGTGCAGAAAACTTTTTCTTTTTTCATAATGGGATAACTGCAATTTGTTCAAATATGAATATTGAAGGCAATTTACTGTCAGTAAAAGAACTAAATGTTGTAAATGGCTGTCAATCATTAAATACTATTTATAGCTGCAGTGAATCAGCCAAAAAATGTTCAGAAGCATACATAATGTTTCGATTTTATGAAATAGAAAATCCTGATAAAGCTGATAAGATTAGTACTTCAACAAATAGCCAAAGTGCTGTTAAAGCAAGAGATCTAAGAAGTAACGATAAATCAGTGCTTGAAATGAAGAAAACATATGAACAGTATTATCCAGGAGGCTATTTTAAAACAAAACGCGGTGAAAATGTTGATAGTACAAGGTATAATACAACATATATTGTTGACTTAACAGAACTTGGTAAACAATTAATTGCTTGGCATTCACAACGACCTACAATTTCATATAGCGAAACCAAAATTTTTGACAAATATTTTGATCAATTGTTCCGTAGGACATATTCACCTGAAAATATTCAAGCTTTACACGAATTGTTTTATGCATTATATAAAAAATGGGAAAAAGAAAATCCAATGGGATTAAATGAAACCTTATTAGCAATGAAGGCTTATGCACCATATCATCAACTTTATGCTATTTCTGTAATTTTTTGTGAAGTTAATAAAATGAATGATCAGGTCCCGTCACCTTCTGTGGCTCTTGAAAAAATGAAGAGCAGTAATAATTTGGATATTATTATCGATACTGCAGGCAATTGTTTAAACGTGGCTATGGAAACAGCTTCTTCTGAAGCTACTGATAATGGTAAAATTTTTGTACCTCAAAACTGGATAAAGTCTAAAACTTCTCTTAAAGATATTAGAACAGCTGTGAAGCAGTATCTGGCAAGTTTAAGAATATTCCCTGATGGACGAAAAATGCTAGAAAAAATTACACTTGATTTAAAAATGCCAAAGGAAAATTTCGAAGCTAGATGGACAGCAGACTAATGTAGGTTACTGATTAACGTTTGGAAAAGAGTATCTGCAGATCATATGAGAGATTTGTTTTAATGATATAATGCAATACGATATTTTGTAAAGGGAATTACATTCAAATGCAATTCCCTTTACTATATTTTAGTAACAATATTATTTTTGAATTTTACATATATTGTTATTTGAATATTAATTAAGTATGTATAATAAAATTGCATAGCTAAAAATAAGTTTTTTGATTGATTTATGTAGAACGAAAATTTTGTACAATGGAAAAAGGTTATAAAATAGAGGTTTTTTATGGAATTTTTATATGAGCTAGAGTTAATATATTATATTATTACTGATGTATCTGAAAAGGTGCTAGAAAAGATAGTAAATTTTCCTGATGATCAAGGTCATGTTCCGAGTTTTTTATTTCCTACAAGATATTCAGGCACAAGTATTATAAATATATTGTTGAAGTCTGACGATGATTATGATAAGATCCGTTTTTTTGATCTTATTAAAAAAGTTTTGGTATGTATTAATAGTTTTGATACTAGCAGAATTAAAAAGTATAGTATTGAGAATAAAAGTAATAAAAAATATCATAGAGAAATAGTAGAATTGATAGAATCAATGTTGAAAATGTGTATTCAGGATAGGATCTATTATGAGTGTAAGGATTCAAAAATTTATATTTATTCATTTTCTAATCCAAATAATTATGAAGCTTATAATCTGATAGAAAGATCGAAACAGGTATATTTACAAGGAGGGGGGAAAGAAGGAATATTACCTAGGATTAGTAGTTTAAAACAAATAAAACAAGTTAAGTCATTGAAGCGATTGTCTGATATTCACAATGCAATATTAGCAGCATATAAACATCAGCAAGATTTGTATTGTTCTTGGTGTTATCCAGATGAATCTCTTAAACATAAGCAAGGACAAAAATGTCCTGCATGTGAATATCTTATGCAAATTATAAAAACCATTGCTGATGAGAATTCATTAGATATAGATATGATTTTAAGACAAATTAGAAGATGTACGAATAATTGTCGGTCATTACAAGAAAAAAAGAAAAAAAGAAAAGAAAAAATTTTAGAATTATTTAAAAATGTAAAAATATTTAGACAATATTCCAAAAGAGACTTTCAAATAGCATTAAAGAATAGTTTTGGCAATAAGTAATGGACATTTAAGAGAATATTTTTGATAATAAGTACTGTCCATTTAAGTCTTTTTTTCTCTTTTTTCAGATTAAAAAATTTACATATTTGTACTCTTAAGTACGTAAATTTTGTCGATTTATGAATAAATTGATAAAATAATTAGGTCATAATTGTTTCTTTTAAAATAGAGGATTTTACTAGCTTTTCCTCTTCTTATTGTGCTTTAAATAAATGTATGTTCAATTTTGCGAAGCACAATTTTATAAATGATACAATTACAGAGTTTCAATGCTATGAGCAGTTTCCTTTATCAGAAGCTGATGCTGTTGAAATTCAAAATAATTTATTTGCATTTATAAATTTATTACAAGAGTGGTCAAATACTCTAAAAGGAAAGGAGGACGGTTATGTATAATGAAAGAGCTCCATGATATTCAGGTATATAAAATTAGAGTAATAAATGTAAATAAGGAGATAATAAAGTGAACATTTCAAATAACGTTAAACAAGCATATATAGAAAATATAAAGGCTAGTCCGTTAAAGGTATTATTAGAAGAAAAGATTTTTGTGTGTTTTGATGAACGTAAAAAGCCTTATAACCCTAATACTGCACAAGGAGCAAAATGTAATGATAATAGTACTTGGGGAACTTTTGATGATGCTGTAAGATTATATGTATCAGATCCAAGAATGTATGGGATTGGGCTTGAATTTAGTAGTTTATCCAATGGGAAAAAACTCGCAGGAATTGATATTGATGCCTGTATAGATGAAGATGGGAATATTTCTGCTGAGGCTTTTGATTTGATCAAAGCTGTTGATTCTTATACAGAGTATTCACCACGCGGTAAAGGTATTCATATACTGTTTTTTATGGATAATGATGCGGAAAGAATATGTAATAAGTTTAATATTTCTGAAACGGGATATTCTGTAAATTCAATTGATAGCTGGTGCAGTCATATTGAGTTTTATAATGCAAGTCATTATTTTACGATAACAGGAAAGGAAGTTGATTATGAAAGAAATTAAAGAAAGAACTGATATAGTTCTAAATATTTATAGTAAATACAAAATGAAAAATTGTAGTATAAATCTTGCACATAATTTGCCCACAAAAGTTCGTGAAAAATTACAGCAATATTTATTAAAGAATAACAAATTTAAAAATTTGTATAACGGGAATAGGCATTTCCCAGATGAAAGCCGTTGTGATATGTCTTTGATCGGTTATTTAAAACAAATTAGTAATGATAAAGAAGTAATAAAATGACTGTTTTTAGATAGTCCATATTTTAAAAGTAAAGACAGTTATCATAAATGGAAAATTGAAGTTAGGGAAGATTATTTTGAAAGGACTTATAACAAATGCACAGCAGATATTAATATTAATGAATCTGGTATTATCCAATCAAAACATTCAGCTCAAATAAGTAATATAATTCAGTCTATAAATATAGTACAAGCTGCAGATGATTTTGAATGGATTATTGAAAAATTGTTTGCATTAAAGTTTATAAGTGTTCTTTTTAGTGAGCCAGGCGGTGGTAAGACATGGATAATTTTGGATACTTGCATTAAATTGTCATTGGGGCTTACAGTATTTAATGGAATTGATACTGATCCACATACAGTACTTTTACTGGAAGGTGATGTTCCTGATACTTTGATAAAAGAACGTTTAAATAAACTAAAAATAACTCCTGATTATAATAGGTTTAAATATGTAAATCGCTATAATGCAGAAAGGCAAGGTATCAATTTAAATCTTTCCAATGAAGAGGGACGTAAAAATTTTGAAACTATTATAAGGGAATCGTCTGCAAGATTCATTGTTATAGATACATTGATATCCTTTATAGATGATGAAAAAGATGCAGAAGTCGTAAAAAAGGCGATCGATCATTTAAGAGCTGTTGCTGATAAATATAATATTCATATTTTAATATGTCACCATACAAGAAAAAGAGAAAGTAAACAAAAACGAAAAAAGCTTGATCAGTCTGATTTAATAGGGACATCAGTTATTGCTAGATTTTCAAGTATAATACTAGGTATTGATATTGGTGATCGATATAAACTGTTATCAACTAAGAAAACTTGGTTTGAACCAGTTCCGACTATGGAACTTAGTATTTCTGATACTGATGATGATAGGGTTGAAATTAAGTATGAAGAATCAACAATATCAGAGTCAAAAATTGAAACAGCATATAAACTTATATGGAAATATCTTTTAGATAATAACATTGATAAATTTACGCGAAAAGATATAGAAACAAAATTTAGAAAAGTTTTATCTGAAAGTGCAATACGTGGAGCAATCAATAAATTGTTGGAAGCAAAACAAATACATGCAGAAGGCAACACAAAAGTAAGGAAATTTTTTGTAAATCAGCTTACATAACATCTAAATTATCTGAATATCTATTTCTATTAATATAGCTAATGTTTTCATTCGGATTTATATATATCCGAATGAAACACAAGCTAAGCCTAGCTATTAATTCATTCAGTTGGCGATTACCCCTGTGTGTTAAATAAAAATTATATTAGGTATTAATTATTTTTGTTCTATAATAACTGTAATGAAAAAGATTTTAGCAATTGCGTTAATATTGACAACAGTGTCAATCATACCTGTATCTGCATCAGTTGAACATAAGGTAATTAAGGTTATTGATGGGGATACTGTATATGTTGACTTTAACGATAACGGCATTGCAGAACAAGATGAAAAAGTCCGCATCAATGGTATTGATACGTTTGAAACTAAACTCAATGACGGACTTAATTGGCAGATGAAGCTTTATAACCTTACTCAAGATGAAGCTTTAGGACTTGGGTATTATGGTAAAGAATTTGCTAAAAAAGAGTTGCTGAATAAGTCTGTAAGAGCTGAATACACAGCAGAAGAAAAGTTAGATAAGAATAACAGGCACCTGATGTCACTCTACTATGATTGCAATAGGCAAGGGAAATGCAAAAGCTATGAAAAAGAAGTCTTGAAAGCAGGACTTGCGACAATTTATACAAAATCTAACCTTGCAGATGAACTAAAACCATATCAAAATTTAGACAAAATAAAAGCTAATGCAAAAAAATCTCATAGTCTAAATCTTGTTGTATTGAATAAGAAAAACGGCAAATACCACAAACCAAGTTGTGAATATGGGTGGATGGCAAGTAAAGCAGAATTAGTTCCGCAATCTAAATTTTGGAATAAAAAGTACAAGTCTTCCTGTTGTTGTTTTGCATGCAAAGATAGTGAAAAAGATGCTATTAGCCAAGAACTTAAAGAAAATTTTGACATCTATCAGGCTCCTTATAAGCATTCGGTAGAGATAGTTCCTAATATTGACGCAAATAAAAAACAAAAAATAAAGACAAGTGTAATGTTGCTTTTCAACAATCCAATTCAATACAATATGTTTCCCTCAGACAAAACCAGAACTATATCTGGTAGGGTTTTAATTGATGAATTGAATAAATTGAAGGGAGAAGATATTTATCTTGCGACTTATGGTATAGCTGAACAACCAGAAATAGTTAATGCTTTCATAAAAGCTCAAAAACGTAAGAATAAAATTTTTGGTATTGCAGATGTTGATATCTACAATAGAAGTGTTTATAAAGATACCTTTTATGCAATGAGAGATTTTGGGAGTTGGAAAACTGATTACGCAGTAGATAGAGCTATTACTGATAGAATTATTAAAGATACAGCAGAAGGGCGTAATGCTGAAAAGGGAACTTACAATGGTAATATAATGCACAATAAATTTGTTACTCTCGGTAAAAACAGAGTATGGACAGGATCTACAAATTTAAGCTCTTCTGGTACAGGCGGATTAAATTGTAACCTAAATGTCTTAATTGTTTCCCCTGAAATTACTTACGCATATATCCAAGAAGCAAAACAGATGTATTCAGGGAAATTTCATTACACAAAAGTTCCTTATCATATCAAAAATGTAAAATTGGATGATGGCTCAATTTTGTCTGTATATTTTTGTCCTAATCCTGATGTTATCGATGAGTTAGTAAGTAAGATAAATTCAGCTGAAAAGTATGTCTATGTGTCGATGTTTTTCTTAACTCACGATAGAGTTATCGAAGCTCTTTCAAATGCAAAACAAAGGGGCGTAGATGTAAAAGTTATTACTTGTGCATCTGCTGCTAATGAAAAATACTCTAAACATACAAAGATACGAGAAATGGGTATCCCTCTAAAAGTTGAGAATTGGACTGGTAAAATGCATATGAAAACCATTGTTATTGATGATAAATTAGTAACTGTAGGATCAATGAATGCAACCAAGACAGCATCAGAAAAGAATGATGAGAATATTGTTTTTATAGAGAGTAACAAACACGCAGCACAAGCAAGAGGTATTTTTGAAACATTATGGAATGATATTCCTGATAAGTGGTTGACAGGTACTCCAAAAGCAGAAAGTCCAGATTCAGGCAATTCTTGTAATGATGGATTAGATAATGACCACGATTGGAAATACGATGCTCAAGATCCTGATTGCGCAGGGTTTGACTATTCTAAGGCTTATCGACTAAGATGGTCAGAATAACACTGTATAAGATTGTAGTGACAGTCTTTTTTCTGTTGTTTCTTGCTGCTATTTTTCAGGTAACTTGTTTTAATCTTTTCAATATTTTGAGGTAAAATGAGTTCTCTTAAAAGCATATCCATATTCCAACCAATTTTATTTACTCCATCATCTATTTCATATTCCATAGCTTTTTTAAATAGATCAGGATGCTTTTCATACAGTCTAAGCCAACTTATTTTTGGTTGGTAAAAGCAGAAATAGCAGCCGGAACGACAACTCCAAGAATAATATGCAGGGAGTCCTATTCCTGATTTCTTTAAAATTTCTTCTACATCTTGTTTATTAATACTATATTCAATAAACGGATATAGTTGCTTGATATTGTTCCCTTGATAGTCTTCTGGTTTTGCTCTATGAGCTTCGTCTGCTCTAATACCTACATACAAATTTTTTACTGCAGCTGCATTTAGCGAATGGAGATATTTACTAAACGGCTTAGTTTTCATTTCTACTGTACACCATCGTCTATGTGGAGCAGGTAGATTTTTATATATCTGGATCAAGTGCTCAAAGTTTTTCTCCGCTCTTATAATTCTAATCTTTTTTCCAAGAAAAATTTCAATTTTATTCAGATAGTCGTATGTTTCAGGAAGGTCGCATTCGGTGTCTGAAAACACAAGTTCTAGTTTCTCAAAAATCTCAGGCATATTCTCTTTCATAAAGAAAGCAAGTGCTGTAGAATCTTTACCTCCAGATAGAGATAAAATATGATATTCTTTTTCCATTA
Organism: uncultured bacterium; assembly: GCA_949290355.1. Classification (GTDB taxonomy): domain Bacteria; phylum Cyanobacteriota; class Vampirovibrionia; order Gastranaerophilales; family Gastranaerophilaceae; genus Stercorousia. The sequence continues at coordinate 71,037 of CASERN010000011.1, forward strand.
GTTCTCCTTATAATACGCTACACAAAAGCACAGCAAAGCATCTGCTTCACTGTGCTAAAAAACTTTCAGTTACTCCTTGCAAACACAAAAATCATCAAGGATTTTGCTTAACAAGAGGTGTATTACCTTTTATATTATTCACTATGATTAAGAATTTCTAGTAGTTTTTAATGATTTTTTAATTATTAAGAAATTTTTGAGTAAGGAAATGGACTAGGTTTAAAGATCTCTGAAAGGCTTGTCTTATAAAAATTATAGCAGTAATCACCTAAAGGTGAAAAGTTATTAAATAAGTCAGTTTTTTATATAGTAGGAGCTATTTTGCAAGATTTTTCTCAGCAGCAGCGCTAAAGATTAGTTTTCTCCAAACTTTTTATATTAAATAAAAGGAGAAAACTAATGAACAAAACAACATCTTCAAAAACAAGTATCAAGGACTTGAATGCTGAGTTCGCACGATTATTTAAGGCTTATGGCTTTACAAAGGCAGTAAAGAGATTAAGAGAAAGCACTGATGGTACTGCTGAAGGTTTTACTCAGCTAGATGCTCTCAAATTGAGTTTGGAGGAGCAACCATATGTAGTGTTTGTAACTTTTGAGCAAACAGAGAATGATGCTGACTATAAGCAGCAAGTGATGAATTTTGAAGACAATTTACTTGATGCGTCTTATAGATTTTTAAATTTAGATGTTATATCAAAAACTAAACAGAATGTACCCATAATAGGTTATCTGGTTTGGGATGACAACTCTAAAACCGATGATGAATTATTTTATACTATAGAGAACTGGAAAAAAGACTATAACAAGGCAAGAGTATTAATCTATAAGGGCAGGATCTAAACTTTATCATATGTCGGGGTTCATTTTCTAGGAGTGGTGCTGATCACTCCTTTTTTTAGTTGTGATTAATTTTTCTTGTTTTACTTTAGTATTTTGTATTATAGAATTTTTTTGTTTCGTTGTTAATCTTTGACTGTCCTTTATTGTTTTAATAATATTACGATATAAAAGTAATTCTTCATCTGTTGCATTTTCTAATAGAGCATAAATTTCATCTTTTACGGGATTAAAAATTTTTAAATTATTGATATCCAAAACTCTTATATCCATTTGCAGAACATGTACAATTTTTAATACTGTATCTATAGAAGGAGAATTTTTTCCCATTTCTATACGATAAATCTGTTTTTCATGTTCATGTACATCAATTTTTTCTGCAAGCTGAGCCTGGGAAAGTCCTTGCCTTTTCCTTTGTTCTTTTATTTGTCTTCCAAGGTTTATACGCTCGTCAATCATAAATTGTTCTCCATTGTCATATATTAGTTATATGATAGAGCGTATTTGCACTATTTAAATGACAAATAAGATTAATATAATATAATAAATAGTGCAAATTTATACTATTTTCTACGTTAAATAAACTATTTTTAAAGAAAATTATTGACTAAAGCTTAAACAAATGTAAAAATATTAGACAAATAGGATATATTCATACAAATAAAATGTACATATTTTTACTATTAAAGGACATATGAATACACTTATACCATTAATTTATCCTAATGGATATGATATTATTACAATATTTACTACTTTTTTTGTATATACAGAAAGTAAAAACTATTTATTTACAAGTTTGTTATTGGCTCTACTATACGTATGTACAAGAATAGGTTATTGTGCTGGGTGTGGAGTTAGACATGTATTATTAACACAGTTTTATGTATCAAATTCTCCGGCAAATAATATTATTGGTTTTTTAATGTTTAAATATGGTTTTCAATGCATTGGAATTATTTTGATACATTATGAAATTCTCTCAATTTTAGGAGTTATTAAATAATGAAAAATTTAACAGATTTTGAAAATAATATTAATAATGGTCCTGGCTGTTTAGTATGTATAATTTGCTTGATCATCATAATTATACTTTGGCAATTTGTACCATCTGATAAATCCAAAGAAGATAATAGTAAAGAAACACAGAGTGTATCAAGTATGATTGTGTATATTTTGGAGGTAAATACATGATATTTATTAATTTTCTAAAACGTTTACTTGCACTATTTTTATATTTTGGTTGTATTCTGTTGTCAGTATATTTTATTTATTATAGTTTGACTTTTAAAGATGTTAAACCAGATTGGTTATATATTATTGAAATGACTTTAGCTCCTATAATATTATTTGTAATAGCCTATAAAATTAATATTACAAGAGTTTGTCCAAATTGCAACAAAAATAGAGGAATTGAGATTTCAGAAGCACCAATAGATGCATCACCTTGGGATACTTATGAATCTGGGGATTATAAATATAGGGAACGTAATGTTAGGTATGAAATTACAAGACAATGTAATAATTGTAATTATGTAAAAGTTAATTATGAAGATAGAAATGAAAGACAGCAAGTTGGTTTAAGTACAATAGGTGCTTTAAGGCAATATGAAAGAGAAAAAGAATATCGTAGAGAGGCAAGAAGGAGAGGATATTAATGAATTTAAATTGTTTTGAAGAAAAAGTTTTACAAATTATATTTCTTTCAATAATTGCTTCTAGTATTATTTTGGCTTGGAATATTTACTCAGCAAAAAATCCGAAACCTATTGCTAAAGAAAATAAGATAGAATCTGAACAGAAAAACCAACCTAAAGAAAATAATGCTCCCCCAAAAACAGTAAATAAGGTTAATGAGATTCCCACAAATAATTTGAAGCAAGAAGTTTCCAAATTTTCTAATGTCGAAAATTCATCAGGAATAGATGAAAAAATACAATTGTATGCACCAGTTCCTCAATCTTATGAAGAAACTTCAACTACCCAAGAAATAAATTTAAAAAATGAATTATTTGATACTAATTCTAATGATACAAATGTCGAATCTCAGAATGTAGGAGAACTTGAGAATGAATTATTTTAAATATTTTTTATTTTTAGCTTTACTGATATTTTCTAGTAATAACGTATTCGCTGAAAGTTGGATTGATACAGGAACTTATAATAATGCTCAAATATTTCTTGATATTGATAGTATAAAAAAAAATGACAGATTTATTTTTTACAATATAAAGCGAGAAAATTCAGAATCTGGTGAAGGCTTAATAATTACAATTCAATCGGATCCAGAAAATAATTTTGCTGGGATCGTAACACAACAAACCTATACTGAATTTTATCAAAAAGATTTACCATATTTATTAGTAGGACAACAAAAAGCAAAAACAATGAAACAATTAGAACCCAATTCTCCAATGTTTACTGCAAATAAAATGGCTATAAATTATTTGAAGCAACAATCCTTAAATGAACAGCAACAAACTGCTATTCCTCAATATAATAATATGCCAGCTTGGCAACAAAAAACTAACAATATTTTAAATACCGTAAACCAAACAAATACAACATGGCAAAATATAATAAATACACTATATTTATTCAGATTTAGATATTAAAGGAGAAATAAATTATGTCAGAACAAACACCATATTTACCAGTAACAGTTTTTGAAACAGTAGAGTTTGCCGAAAATCCAGAGCCAAGATGCCCTTGTATTCTTCTTTTAGATTGTTCAAGTTCAATGCAAGGGGCTCCAATTAAAGAGCTCAATAATGGTTTAAAGATATTTAAAGATCAGCTTATTTCTGACAATTTAGCAGCCAAAAGAGTTGAAGTAACTGTTATTAAGTTTTCTTCAGATATAGAATTAATTAATGAATTTGAAGTTGCAGAAGAGTTTGAACCACAGGAATTAACAGCGGAAGGGTTAACAAGTATGGGAAAGGCTATAGAAGAAGCTATTCAACTTCTTTCTGCCAGAAAAGAAATATATAAACGTAATGGTATCTCTTATTATAGACCTTGGATTTTTATGATTACAGATGGATGCCCTACAGATAACTGGGAACGTGCAGCAGAAAAGGTAAAAAGAGGTGAAAGTAACAAGGAATTTGCATTTTTTGCTGTTGGTATAAACAATGCAGATATGAACAGATTATCCCAAATTGCAGTTCGAAAACCATTAAAATTAAAAGGTCTTGATTTTAGAGAATTATTTCAATGGTTGTCAAATTCGATGCATTCTGTATCAAGTTCAACACCTGAAGATAAAATTAAACTTGAGGTGCCAGGATGGAGTGAAATTTAAATGTGTTGGAGTTATTATGCAGCATCAGAAAAAGGTTATGCACACATAAAAAACGGAAAACCAAAACAGGATTATATTCTTACCGAAATATTCAATCAAAGCATTATTTTTGTAATTGCAGATGGAGCAGGAACTGCAAATTATTCCGATATTTCATCTAATCTGCTCTGTCATTTTTTTGTGAAAAAGGTTAAGCAATGGTTAAAAACAAATGAATTAGATTCTTTGGACAAATGTGATATTGAACAGTGGATAAAAATTTTCCAAAAAATTCTTATGCGTATAAATAGATATTATAACACTGATGATATAAGAGATTTTGCATCAACTATGATACTTGCTGTTGTAGAAGATTCAAAGGCTGTATTTTGTCAAATTGGAGACGGATGTATTGTTATAAATTCTAATAACAATCTTCAATGCGTATTTTGGCCACAAAATGGTGAATATATAAATACAACAAATTTTGTAACAGATAAAAATATTTCTCAAAAAATTATGTTTAAAATTTTATACAATAATATTACAGAGATTTCAATATTTACAGATGGATTAGAATCTATAGCATTAAATTTTTCTAAAAAGGAACCTCATGTTCCATTTTTCACTCCATTTTTTAATTTATTAAAAAATTGTCCTCCTGGAGAAAATAAAGAACTTAGTGATGCATTAGCAGAGTTTTTAAATTCTGAATTAATATGTAAAAAAACGTATGATGATAAAACTATTGTTTTTGGAATAAAAGGAGCATAATGATCTTTACTGATGAACAAGGTAATATTATAAAACTAGGTAAAGAAATTGCGAAAGGTGGAGAAGGAACTGTTTTTAATGTTCAAGATACCAAAAAACAGGTTGTAAAACTATATAATGAGGAATTTTTGGAATCGAGGAAATTTAGTAAACTTAAAATAATGACCTCGCTTTATAATGATAATATAGGTAAGTTTGCAGCTTGGCCAAGAATTATTGTTTACAATAACAATAAGCCATGCGGATTTATTATGGAGAAATTTTCTGATTCTATAGAAATTCATGAACTCTATGGCAGTGGTAGTCGTAAAAAATATTTTCCAAATGCAAATTGGAGATTCTTAGTTCATACTGCTAGAAATCTAGCTAGTGCTGTAGAAACTTTACATAGAAAAAATATTATAATTGGGGATATTAATCAAGGTAATATTTTGGTCAATAAGCAAGCTATGGTAAAGTTTATAGATTGTGATTCTTATCAGATTGAATCAGGTAATGATTTATTTTTATGTGAAGTAGGAGTCCCAGAATATACTCCTCCTGAACTTCAAAGTAAATCTTTTAGAGATACAAGACGCACATTTAATCATGATAATTTTGGATTGGCTGTTCTTATTTTTAAAATACTTATGATGGGGAGGCATCCGTATAGTGGTGATGGGGCTCCATCTGAAATAGGAGAAGCGATCAAGAAAAATTATTTTTGTTATGGTGAAGCAGCTAAGGTTAATGGTATATATACACAACAAGCCTCTTTTCTGTATGAAATATTAGATGTTAAGTTACAAAGTTTATTTAATGATGCATTTACCAATAATATGTCAAGACCAAGTGCTGTTTTGTGGAAGAATGCATTATCTGAAGTAGAAGCAACACTTAAAATCTGTCCAGATAATTCTATGCACATTTATTCTGACTGTTTAAATTACTGCCCTTGGTGTGAATTTGAAAAGCAAGGAGTATTTTATTTTGGGAAATCACAAGTTAAAAATAAAAAAAGACATTATAGAAAATTAAATAATATTTTGAATAATAAAAAAAATCATACGCAAAATATGCCTCAAGGTGTTATTAATAATACAAAACCTAATCAGAGTTTAACTAAAAGACCAAAGTATATTACTAAGAATTACTTAAGATTATTATTACAGCAGTTAGAACAAATCCCAACGCCACAGAAAGTTATATTTAGTAAATTAGCCAAACCTACACCAGTACCTTGGCCATCTGAATGCAAAAAAAAACTTTGGCAGATACTTTTAGTCAGAATAATACATTTTATTGTAATTATTTCAATTCTATTATTATGGATATCAGCAATAATAAAATCTATAAATTTTGATTTAATGAAATTGGTTATACATTCAGTAATACTTTTATCATTTCTTTTAATTAAACCATATAATCAGTCATTTAAGATGGAATATGATAAACGTAAAAAAGATTTAGAATTATCACATCAGCAATTAAAAGATTTTGAAAAGTATTGGAGAAAATATAGTTCAGATAAAAAATTTAACAAATATTACAAAAAATCAAAAAAAAATTATTTTAAAGCATTAAAAATTGTAAGTAAAATTTCGAAAGCTAATAAATTAATCCCTCTTAAAAGTTATAACAATCAAAAAAGAGAGTTTTTAAAAACATTTAGTATATATAGTAGTAAAGAAATTAATATAGGAAAATTTTTAAATTTTAAACTAAGATTATTAAATATAAAAACTGCTAATGATCTAAATAATTTTAATTTATTTCTTTTGGGAAGTGACGGTGAATTGTTAAAAAAGTGGAAAAGACTTAAAGAAGAAGGATTTTTGTATAAAAATAACTATAATAATATTAGATTAGCTCAGGATAATCTTTATAAAAGATATGAAAAAAATTTGAATAAGTATACCTACTTGTTTGAAAATACTATATATGAGTTACAGACAATATCTAAGGACATAACATTTTTTAGAAGTACTAATAAATCTCAACTTGAAGCCTTAAGACAAAAATATTTAAGGAACAAGTTAAGTTTAAGATTTTTTTAAGCTAAGATATATAGTACCTAGGTCTATTGCTAATCAATTCAACTTATTCTCTTTTGATATTTTTGCACCAATTTATAAAAAGAAGTTGGTTTCATTCCAAGTCTTTTCATAGCTTCCCTAGCAGTAATTTTTTTTGCTTCCCATGTATTGTAAGTTTCTTCCCAATTGCTAGGATACTCAATAGCAGGTCTTCCAAGTTTTTTCCCTTTCGCTTTAGCACAAGCAATCCCTTCAGCTTGTCTTTGTTTAATGAAAGCTCTTTCTTGCTCTGCAACATACCCCAGTAGCTGCAAAACTATATCTGATATTACCTGCCCTATAAGTCCATCGGTTCTTGTAGTATCAAGCAAAGGCAAATCAATTACCCTTATATTAGCTCCGATTTCACCTGTAATCTCTCTCCATTCATCGCAGATTTGCTTGTAATTTCTTCCAAGTCTGTCAATAGATTTGATAACAAGCAGATCCCCTTTTCTAAGTTGAGCTTTCATAGCCTGATACATTGGCCGATCAAAATTTTTACCGCTTAACTTATCAATAAAAATATCTCGTTCATTTATCCCCATATCAAGCATAGCTTGAACTTGTCTGGCTTCATTCTGATCTGCAGAAGATACTCTACAGTATCCAAAAGTTTTTGCTTCCATAAAAAAATTCCTTTTCGTTTCTATTCTCATTATACAATATATATTCGTAAAAGTCTATATATAAAAAGAATATTCGTAAAATAATTTAACAAGATTAACGAATAATATTTAAAGTCAAAAAACGATGGTTGTAAAAGTTTACCTTTGCGAAAGGTGCTGGATTGAATTTGTATTTTTAATTATTTCTTGTATATTAGAAGAAAAATCAAAAGGAATTTTTATAGATGGATAGAACTAATGCACCAAAAATTTTATACAAATATATGCCTGCAGAGACTGCATTAAAGGTGTTACAAACTCAAACTATCCGATTTAGTGATCCAAAAAAATTTAATGATCTGTACGATTCAGATGTTCCTATAAAATTGCGTGTAAATAGAAATCTGACTTCAAAAGATTTTATTGCTATGCTAGAAGAATTTGAAAAAAATCCAGAATTGAAGTTATATTTGCCTGCAGGGATGACGCTAGAAAAAATGAAAGGATTAGTTAAACAATATAGATATTCAATAAATCCGGTAGATCACCTTAATAAAACTTTGGATAATATGAGAAAAAATATGCGGGTACTTTCGTTGTCCTCTAATAGAGATAATTTATTAATGTGGGCACATTATAGTAATAATCACAAAGGTATAGTTATAGGTTTTAAAAGAAATTCGGATTTATTAAAGTATGCAACACCTGTTTTATATAGTAAAAATATCCCTGTAATAGACGGAAAACTATTAAGAGATTTTAAATTGAGCACTAAAGAGGCTTTAAGAGAATTACAAGTCCTTTTTCAAACAAAGAGTCTTGATTGGGAGTATGAGCAGGAATGGAGATGTGCACTTGATGTAGTAAAACGTTATGAATACTGTTTAAGGAAAAATCCAAACTTAAAATATCAATCATCGGTGCTGTATAAAGAATTATTCTGCCAGAAGGAATTTGTTCATATCCCTTTTTTGCCAGAAGATGTTCAAAGTATATATCTAGGAGCAAATATAAATATAATAGATGAAAACATAATCATTAATATCATAAGAGAAAATTATCCTGGAGTAAGTATTTTTAAGGCATCTCGTAATGAAAATAAATTTATGTTGGATTTTAAGCGTATCTTAGATTCTTGATGTGAATATGTACAAATCAAACAATTGAAATTTATATAATAGTAGTAAAGTAATAAAAAAGGTAAAGGATTATGAGCTTAGATAAAGCAAATATATTTAAACTTAAAATAGAAGAATTTGAAAAATATAAACAAGAACCTTTCTTAGACTGTTTTGAAAGTACAAAAATTTTCGCAAAAGCTTTAAAAAATGATATTGATACAAAGGAGACCCCACATTCTTTACTTCTTTCTGCAGAGTATGGAATGGGAAAAACTTTTTTTAGCACAAGATTTACGCAGTATCTTAAAAAATGTAAGTACGAAGTAATATATTTCAGTGCTTGGGAAAATGATTATATGCAGAACCCTTTTCTTGCATTTTCAAAAGCTATAATTAGTTATGCATATAACAGATTTACGGAAGAAAAATATGTAAAAAAATTATCAAATTTATTTGAAGCTGCTGAAAAAATAGTTAGTGCAATGTCATTAACATCAAGAATTGGTATACCAGGAGTCGCTGAAATGGATGTTACCATTGATGCTGGTAGATTACTTGAGTCATTTAAGGAAAATTGTGATCCAATTATTGATTTTAGAAGCAAACTTTCATCATTTATTTCTAAAATTCCTAAAAAGAAACTAATTGTTATAGTTGATGAACTTGACCGTTGTAGACCTGACTATGCAATGAAAACTTTAGAATGTATAAAACATTTTTTTGATATTGAAGGTTTATTTATTATTTTACCTACAAATAAAAATGCTTTAAATAATTGTATAAAAGCATTATACGGAATTGAGAATGGTAATTTAAATGGTAAAGAAAATTATTTTCAAAAGTTTTTTAATGATGAAAGAGTTTTACAATCACCAACTGAAGAAGATTATTTATATGTTGTAAAGCAATATATATGTGAAGACAAATTAAAAGAGGCTTTGGACAAACATCTGCTATCAGGTGTAGCTGCTGATTATAATAGCATTCAAAATTTACAGATATGTTTTGCGAAATATGCTTACAAGGCAAAATTAACAGTTAGAGAAGTTAAAGATTTTTCATTAGAACTAGTAAGAATCTGTAATAATTTTTTTGAACCAATAAGAACAGAATGGTTAGCATGTATATTTGCTAATAAAAATAAAGAAAGAGGTGCTCATTTTCAATATCCGGTAAATAGTGAACATTGTTTTTATTGTGAACAGTATAAGAATTTAGAGAATAGTAGTAATGGTAAACAAGTACTGTTAGATTTAAGTTTGTGTAATTCGAAATTGAGAGAAATAACGCTGCTGAGAGAATGGGATTTTGGTAATTATGATACATACCAGAAATATATTAATTTAATTAATAAAATTAAATCACCACAGAAAAAATTTAAAACATATACAGATGTTTATAATTTTTTGGAATATCTTATTGCTGATATTACAGCGCTTGCAACTTTAGTTTCAAACAATCGTGAGTTAGAAAATCATTTGAATAAAATTAAATCAGTTTTAGAAGAACATAAAAATGCAATACTTAAGTACCAAAGAAAATATGGCTCTGATGATGATGATATTAATAGAAGGCAAAAATATATAGATGTTGTTAATAACCCTGAATTAATATATTTTAATGTTTAGTAAAATTTAAATATTTTTACATGGCTTTAAAACTTAGATTAGTTAAGATTTTGTAGCAAAAAATAATATTTAGTATTTTTCTAATTCCAGATAGTAAAAATGGAATGAATAATGAAAGAAAAAGCTGTTATATATGCTAGGGTCTCATCTTTATCCCAAGAAAAAGATGGTTTCTCTATTCCTGCACAAATTGATTTATTAAATAGTTATGCTGAAAAGAATAATATTGAAGTAGTGAAGATCTTTGATGAAGCTGAAACAGCAAAACAAGCAGGTCGAACAAAGTTCAATGCAATGTTAAAATTTCTTTCGCAGTACAAAGATGTATCCACTATACTTGTTGAAAAAACGGATCGCCTTTATCGAAACTTCAAAGATTATGTTGAGTTAGATGTTGATAGAACAAGATATAAGGTTTGTCTTGTAAAAGAAGGAGTAGTATTGTGTAATAATTCAAATTCCCATGAAAAATTAGTTCATGGGTTAAAGGTTTTGTTAGCAAAAAACTTCATTGATAATTTGAAGGAAGAAACTCAAAAGGGACGTTTAAAAAAAGCTAGTGAAGGTTACTTTATAGGGCAAGTCCCTTATGGGTATAAAAAGTTGGATACAAAAACTACAGTTATTAATTCAGATACAGCACCTTTTGTGAGACGAGCTTTTGAGTTGTATGCTGATGGTTATTCTATAGAAAAAGTTAGAGAAACGCTAAAAGATGAAGGGTATATATATAATAAATCTTCTATAACAATTTCTAAGGGACACCTGCATAAGATGCTTAAGAATGTAGCATATATTGGAATTATCGATTTTAGAGGGAAATTTTACGAAGGGAAACATGAACCTATTGTATCAAATGATCTTTTTAATAAAGTACAAAGACAGTTTAAGAAAGACTATAAGCCAGATAAAATATCTAAGCACAATTTTGCATTTACAGGGCTAATAACCTGTGCAGAATGTGGATGTGCTATTACTGCTGAAATTAAAAAAGGTAAGTATATATACTATCATTGTACCGGTTATAAAAAAAATTGTTCTCAAAAAGAATTTATAACCGAAGAAAAACTTATTGAGCAATTTGATACTGCTGTAAGAGCAGTAACAATAAGTGAAAAGCATTTTGAATATATAAAAAAAGGACTAAGGGAAAGTTTTATAGATAAAAAGAAATATGATTTGGAACATTATGATGTAATGGTAAAAAATGTGAAAAAGATTCAAAACAGACTTGATAAGTTATACTTAGATAAACTTGATGGGGAGATCAGTACTGAAGTATGGAGAGAAAAGCATGCTAAATGGACTGAAGATCTTGAAGTGTTGCAATCGAAAATATCAGCATATTCAAAAGCTAGTAAAAAATATTATGAAGAAGGTATTAAATATATCGAACTGTTAAAAAATGTGTATTCAATATACTCTGCACAATCTAATTCTGAAAAAGCAAAACTTATAAAAATATTACTATCGAACTGTAAACTAAGAGATAAAAAACTAAGCTATGACTATAATAAACCATTTTCTTATTTTGTAAAAAACGACCAATGTCATAAAAAATACCCGAGATGCGATTCGAACGCATGACCTACCGCTTAGAAGGCGGTTGCTCTATCCAGCTGAGCTACTCGGGCTTGGATCCAGAGGGTTTAAACAAGCGTTTGGTTTTATGGGGTACCTGTATAATCCCTCATAGAATTCATGTTAACACAAAAAATTTTTTTTGCAAGATAATTCCAAAATTCATATTTGTAAATTTTTGCAAATTGATTTTTTTGTTATTATTTAAAGTTTTTTATTCAAAATCTTGTAAAAAATAAAACTAATTAATACAAATTGTTATTAGCCTTAGTTTTGTGAAAGTTTTAATTAACAAAATTAAGGCTTTTTTATTTGTTTTTTTTGCAAGAGTTTTTTGTTTAAGATATAATTTTTTTATAATGTAGAAAACTATAAGGGAATTAGATTATGCTAACCGGAAATGAAATTAGACAATTATATTTAGATTACTTTAAAAATAAACATCAACATACAATAGTTGAAAGTTCAAGTCTTGTACCTGATAATCCGACTGTTTTGTTGACTACAGCTGGAATGTTACAATTTTTACCTATATTTTTAGGTATTCAACCTTGCCCTTATGAACCTGCAAGAGCTACTTCTTGCCAAAAATGTGCAAGAGCCGGCGGTAAAGATTCTGATATTGAAAATGTTGGAAGAACTCCAAGACACCATACATTTTTTGAAATGTTAGGGAATTTTTCTTTTGGCGATTATTACAAAAAAGAAATTATTCCTTGGGCTTGGGAATTTGTTACTGAGGTTTTGAAACTTGATAAAGACAGATTGTGGATTACAATTTTTGAAACAGATGATGAAGCTTATGAAATTTGGAGAAGTGTTGGAGTCCCAGCTGAACGTATTAAACGTAAAGGGAAAAAAGATAATTTCTGGGGACCTCCGGGAGCATCAGGATCTTGCGGCCCTTGTTCTGAAATTCATTATGATTTAGGCGAACAATATAAATGTGATGATCCTAATTGTGGTATTGATACTTGTGAATGCGACAGATGGGTTGAAATTTGGAACCTTGTATTTACTGAATTGTACCAAGATGAAGAAGGAAATCAATCTCCTTTAGGTAAGAAAAACGTTGATACAGGTATGGGGTTAGAACGTATTGCAATGGTATGTCAAGGTGTTGCATCAACTTTTGAAACAGATCTTTTAAAACCTATTATGGATAAAGTTTCTGAAATGAGTGGTGTACCTTATAAAAAATCTGAAAAAACAGATATTTCATTGAGGATTATCACTGACCATGCAAGATGTGTAACTTTCTTGATTTCAGATGGAGTTATTCCAGGAAATGAAGGCAGAAGTTATGTATTAAGAATGATATTGAGACGTGCTTTGCGTCATGGAAAAATCTTAGGTATGGATTTGCCTTTCTTGTATAAACTTGTGGATGTTGTAGTTGAAAATTATGGCAAAGCTTATCCTGATTTAGTTAAAAATAAATCTAAAATTGTAGAAACTATAAAAAAAGAAGAAGAACGTTTTGCAAAAACTCTTGATCGTGGCTATAAAATGCTTGATGAATTTATTTCTACGAAAAAAGATATAGATGGTGAAAGTGCATTCAAATTGTACGATACATATGGATTCCCGTTTGAATTGACAAGAGAAATAGCAGAAGAAAACGATCTTAAAGTTGATGAAAAGGGATACAAAGCTGCTATGCAGGAGCAAAAAGATCGTGCAAAAGCTGCTGCAGCAAAAATTAGTGTAACCGGTGATATGAAATATGCAAAACTTGAACAACAAGTTGGATCTTCAGAATTTGTAGGTTATACAGAGAATGAGTGTGATGCTAAAATCCTTGCGACAATTGATGGAGATGGATATGTTGATGTTGTTTTAGACAGAACTCCATTCTATGCTGAATGCGGAGGTCAAGTTGGAGATAGCGGAATAATAGAGGACAAGAATACACAGGGTCAGGAAGTTAAACTTGATGTTCTTACAACTTTTAAAGTTAACAAATTGTTTGTTCACCGCTGCCAAATTGTAAATGGAGAAATTACAATAGGTGAAAGTGTAAAAGCTAAAATTGATCTTCCAAGACGTGAAGAAATCAGACTTCACCATTCATCTGCCCACTTACTTCAAGCTGCTTTAACAAAAGTGTTGGGCAATGAGGTAAAACAAGCAGGTTCTCAGGTTGAAGAAAACAGAATGCGTTTTGACTTTACATTCTCTCGTGCTATGACTTTCGATGAAATTCTTAAAGCAGAAGCTATTGTAAATGATTGGATTGCTCAAGGTTTAGAAATTTCTACTCAAGAAATGGATATTGAAAAAGCAAAACTTACAGGTGCTGTCGCTTTATTTGGCGAAAAATATGAAGATATTGTAAGAGTTGTTTCAATTGGCGGTTCAGATAATTGTGTTTCAAAAGAATTTTGTGCAGGTACCCATGCAAGAAATACAAGAGATTTAAGATTATTTAAAATTGTTTCTGAGGCAGCTATTGCAGCTGGAACAAGACGTATAGAAGCTGTTGTATCAAAGGCTGCATTTGAATTTATGAATGAGAGAGTAATTGAAATGGATAAACTTTCTCAAATGTTTAAAGTTCATTCAGAAGAAGTTATTGAACGTATAAAAAAACTTCAGGAAGAAAATAAAGAACTTCAAAAAGAATTAGTAAAAGCAAAAGAAGAAAGCGCACGTGCTAAGTTTGCAACTTTCTTGTCAAAAGCTGAAGATATTCAAGGCGGTAAGTTATTTGTTTCAAAAGTTGAGAATTTTGATGCTAATGCAGTAAAAGCAGGTATTGAGTTTATGGCCCAAAAATTTGGTGATAGTATTATTATTCTTGCTTCTGAAAAACTTGTTGCAGTTAAAGTATCAGACAGTTTTGTTAAGAAAGGAATTAATGCAGGCAAGATTGTTGGAGAAATCGCTCGCGCAACAGGCGCAAACGGAGGCGGAAGACCTAATTTCGCTCAAGGTGGAGTTAAAGATGCTTCAAAATTGGATGAAATTTTATCTAAAGTTGAAGAAAATCTAAAGTGTGTTAAGGCATAATGGAGAATTTATGACAGTATTAAAAATAGAAAGATTACCACATAATAAGTTTTTACCTGAATATAAGACTGAAGGTGCGGCAGGCATGGATTTGTGTGCAGCAATTTCAGAGCCTGTAACTTTAGGACCTCTTGAACGTAAATTGATTCCAACAGGATTAAAAATAGAATTGGAACATGGATATGAAGCTCAAGTAAGGCCTCGTTCAGGGTTATCAATAAAACATGGAATAACTTTGATTAATTGTATAGGGACAATTGATGAAGATTATAGAGGAGAGATCTGTGTGCCTGTTGTAAATATTTCTAACGAGTCTTATACGATTCAGCCAGATGAAAGAATTGCTCAAATGGTAATTGCGAAAGTTGAACAAGCTGAAATCAAAGTTGCTATGGAATTAACAGCAACAGGCAGAGGTGCAGGGGGCTTTGGGTCTACAGGAAAATAATATTAATTAGAATAATAAAAAAAAGAACCTTTAAATAGGTTCTTTTTTTTATAAAATTTTTACACGAGAAAAGGAGGAACTTTATTATTTTTTGCCTTTAAAGATTGAAATATCTTTAAGTGCTACATTAGTATTAAGATCAAAAATTGCATTAGGAATTTGTTGCTGTTCTTCCTTAACTTTATTTTGTTTTAAGTAATCAGAAGGTATTTGTGGTTTCCCTTTTGGTATTTCATTGTTAAAGTCGATCATATTAATTCCTCTTTGCTTGTTTTTATTAACGTCAATAATAAAAAAAACTTTAGTATTTATTATTATTTTATTAAAAATTTGTTACATTCTTTTTATTGTTAACAACATTTCATTAGGCACAAAATAGTCCTTTATTCCATAGTTTGCATTTACAAATAGAAATTCTAATGTATCGCCTTTATCAATTTCAATGTCGTCAAAAGGAATGCTTAAATCCACAACTTTGTCGTATACTGCTTTTATATTTTTAGGAGAAGCTATTACCCATAAATTATTTGAAATTGCGCTTACAAGTCTAACAAGATTTATTTCTCCGTTATATATTGAAATTTGCATTTCATTGTGGAATTTTTCTTTTGAAATCGGTAATAATTTTTCATTAGTTTGTATAATTCTAATAGGCGAAAGATATTGTTTTTTATTTTGATTGCGCATATAAACATACATCTGATTTACTCTTTTAGAAGTAGATGCTGAATTTTTATTGTATTCATTGATATAAAATCTCAAATACAAATTATCTTTGTCATATCCAAAACAAATTTTGTCGTAAAATTTATCTTCATCGAGCACTGGGCCATCAGGAATTTTTATACAACCTGCATTGAGCCAATTCTCATCATCGTGTTCTTTCCCGTCCAATATTGGAGTAAATTCTCCTTTGGGATATCGTGAAGGTTTTGTGATAGCTGATAGCAGAGGAATATCAAGATATTCAGGAACTTCTATCCCAAGATAAAGATATATATTTTTTAAGTGTTCTCTAAAAATGTAGTCGAAAATATTGTCTCTGCCTGAATCATTAGGTTCTCCATACCACCAAAACCAGTCGCTGCCTTCACATATAAAAAGTTCTTGTCTTGCTGCTTCTATATTCGGATTAAACGGATTTTGTTTAACATAAGCACAAAAATCGTCTCTTACCTGTTTTAAATATGTCCAGGCAAGGTTTTTGAGAGGTTCGTCTATCCATAGTTTGAAGTTTCTATTCACCCAAGATCCGGAGCTTAATTTATTTAAAGGTTTTTGTGTGTCTTTTTCGATGTAATCACTTATCAATACTGTTTCTAACGTTGGGTCATTTTCGATTAATGAGTATATAGTAGAAAGAAATGTTGATCCATCTGCAGTGTAATTTTCCCAACAATTTTCTCCATCCATTGCAATTGTTAATAAGTGGTTTCCGTCAGGTGAAGTTAATAATTTACTTTGTATTGCTTTAATTCTGTCATATAAATCATTCGCAGCTCCTTCAGGGGAGTGATTAGGATATTCAAAGCCTATTAAATTTGGGATAACGGAGTCTCTGAATATAATTTTTGTACCTTTATAATCATATGATTTTAGCAAATGATATGGATCTTCTAAGTATCCTCTAAAATCTCGTATAAATTCAAATTTTATTGAATCAGACAAAATTCCTTCATCAGATATTGTCCATTCAATTCCAAGTTCTTTGAACATGTCCATGACTTTGGAATTTATGCATTGTTCTGATGGCCAAATCCCTTTTGGTCTGACACCAAAAAGTTCTTCCATTCTATCAAGAGCTTTTTGGGTTTGCATTTTGGCGTCAAGTGCCATTTTTAAATTTGTTGGCAAATCACTGTTATGTGATATTTTGATACTTTTTATATCGAGTAAAATAGGTAAAATAGGGTGATAATAAGGACTTGTAGTTATTTCTATTTTCCCTTTTTTGATTAATTTTTTATATGTTGGAATAATTTGTCTAATTATATCTCTTTGAATATCTATGATTTTGATTCTGTCTTCCAGAGTGTAGTTTTTTCCTTTTTTAATGAGTTTTTTTAAATCAGGGTACATATTTTTGTATATAGGATCAAACCACGCAAGGTTGAACAAAGCCATCAAATCGGAATATTCTTGAGGTGAAAAAATATCTATGCTATTTTCCGTATTTGATTGATACTTTTGATAAAGTCTGTTATATTCCTCATTTGGTAAAATCATTGAGTGAAAATTTGCATCAAAAAAATTATTAATAATGAATTCTTTATCATCATTATTCAAATCTTTAACATCTGTAACTGTCAATCTTGAATGAATATCATGCAGCCCATTTTCACCATAATCTATCAAAGAATCCATTAATACAGGAACTAAATTGAAATTAAGTTTAATGTTTTTAAATTTATTGATTATCAAAGCCATGTCAAGATAATCTTTAATAGCATGTAGTCTTACCCATGGCATTAAATAATCACCTGTTGGAGAAAGTTGATAAACAGGTTGATGCATATGCCAATAGAATGCTATAGATAATTTTTTTGCTTGGCTCATGACAAATCCAGCTCCAGAATGCTATTCTCAAAAACATTATAGCATTCAAAAGCAAAAAAAGGAATATAATTTACATTTTTAAATGTTATGCATATTGTCAAAAATTTCTTTTCTCTGGATCCAAATTTCCATTCCAAGTTCTTCTCCTACTTTATTCAAAGCTTCTTTTATATCTTTGAAAGGGTATTTGGATTTTTCAATATTCCCAAGCATGAACATTACAAAATAACCTTGCATTAATGTCTGTTTAATATCTTCAATATTTACTTCGTACTTTGCAAGTACGTTAGAAACTTTTGCAACTATTCCAACTTTATCTTTTCCTGATACTGTTATGATAATTTGTTGATCTGACATATTACCTCATCTTCCTCGTCATCATTTTTAACTTCAACAGGTGCAAGCCAATCTTTGTTTATTCTTTTCCCTAATTGGTGTATTCTGCAATATTCTGCCAAGTCTTTTTTCACTTCAGGTGCCAAAATATACATTGCAATAATATTTGGTAAAGACATTGCAATCATCATTGCATCTGTAATATTTATAACAGAAGTTACATTTAATACCGAACCTATTAAAATAAATCCGCAATATATAAATTGAAATGTAAGAGTTCTTTTCTTTCCTTCTCCGAATAAAAAGTTCCAAGATTTTTGACCGTAATATGCCCAACTTATAATTGTTGATAATGCATATAAAAGAACGATTCCAGCTAAAAGTGTTGGGAAAAATGGCATTACTGAAGAAATAGCATCAGATGTCATTTCTATACCGGAAGTATGTCCTACATGTGTTTTGTAAACACCTGTAATAACAATTGCGAATGCTGTTAATGTACACATAAAGCCAGTTAAGAACGGGTCTAACAGAGCTACGAAACCTTGAGACAAAGGCTCATCTGTTTTTACTGTTGCATATACAATTGGAGCAGAACCTGTACCTGCTTCATTTGATTGAACAGAACGTCTTAGTCCCATAATCATTGCAACAAACATTCCGCCATATACTGATTCTGGTTTGAATGCTTCTTTTACTATAATCCAAGCTGCATGCGGTACCAGTTTTATATTACATACAATTACTGCCATTGCAGCAAATAAATATACGAAAATCTTTAAAGGAACAATTTTTTCTGTAACTTTTACGATATTTTTAATTCCACCAATTACAATTAATCCTACTATAATTGCCATGGTAAGTCCGATTACCCAGTGTAAATTATGCATGAAACCATTTTCACCACCGCAAACATTAACGAATTGGTTAGCTGCTTGGTTGATTTGAATCATATTACCGCCTGTAATACCCCCGCAAATACAAAGTATTGCGAAAATTACAGATAAAGGTTGACCTAACCATCTTAATTTCTTTCTTGTTAAACCGTGAGCCATATAGTGCATAGGTCCACCTGATATAGAACCGTCAAGGTTAAATCTTCTATATTTTACAGCGAGTGCTGCTTCTACAAATTTTAATGACATACCTAAAAGGGCTCCGACTATGATCCAAAAAGCTGCACCTGGTCCACCCATTGAAATAGCTATTGCAACACCTGCAATACTACCTAATCCGATTGTCCCTGACAAAGCTGTCATCAAAGCTTGAAAAGGTGATGTCTCGCCTGATCCATCTTCCCCTTTTTTAGGTTTAAATACTAAATCAATTGCATGTTTGAAGCCCCAAACAGCAATTCCTCTTAAATAAAATGTAAAAAATATTCCTGCAAATAATACCCAGAAAATAATAATTGGTACGTCCGCACCGAAAACATGTACAGGATGAAATATAATTTTAGCAATTGCATCTGATATAGGTGCAACATTTCTATCCATAAATGCATCTATATTAAATGCATTAGCCTGTTGAATGTTAAATAAAAGTGTCAAAAGTACAATTAAAATTTTGTTCATTAAATATTTCCTTTCGGGTATAATATAAGATTTCGGCTATTATAAGCAATAGGGCAAATCACCAACCCACAATTATACTACCAAAAACATGCTTGCATGATGTCAAATCTTTACAAAATCTTAAACAATTGTTGCAAATATTCACCTGCACATTTATTTGATGTATATTCTTTGATTGTCTGAAAACTATTGTTGCGCAATATATTCAGCTTGTCATTATCCATGTTTTTTATGTTAAGAAGTATTTCTTTAATTTTATCTGGATTAGGAAGAGTTAAGAATCCGTTTTCTCCGTTTTTAATAATTCCTGCTATCCCGTCGTCTTTTGTACAGATTGTAATACAGCCTTGCGACATAGCTTCTAAATATACCATACCAAAGGTTTCTCCAATACTAGGTAGGATAAAAATATCACTATCGTGCATTTTTTCAAGAACTTGGTTATGCGGCAGATATCCTGTAAATTTTACGGATTTATCAATTTTTTCTAAATTTTTTCGTCCTTTGCCATCCCCAATTACTGTCAATTCAAAGTTTTCAAGATCTTTGCAGGCTTCAATTACTTTGTCGATATTTTTTCTTTTTTTGAAATTAGAACAGGTTAAAACTTTGATTTTATCTTTATTTATGGGGAGAAAATCTTGTTTTATTATTTCTTTTTTTATACCTGATGGAGCTGTGAATGTTTTATTTTCAAATTCAGGATAGAGTTTTAGCAGTTTATCTTTTATTACAAAAGAGCGGCAAGCTATAGCTTTTGCATTATGCAAAGCTTTTTCAAGTCTTTTTTTGAAATGAAATTTGTATAGCGGGTTTGTAAGTACTTCTAAATCAGAATTATGTACACCTGCAACAAAAGGAATTCCAAGTTTGTCTGCAAATAAAATTCCTGATGGCATATGAGCTATAACTAGAAATTCCTGAGGGTAAGAGGACAGGAGGTCAGGTATTTTACTTTTAATATTAAACAAAAATGGAGTCCAATAATTGACATTGAATACTTTTCCATATTGTCCGGTTTTGTAAAAAGGTTTGCCTCGCAAAAAAGAATTTAATATGAAATTCGGTTTTATAACATTGACAATGTGTCCTTGTTTTTCCCATTCTTGGACGAAGTCAAAGAGAGTTCTTGGCGTTGTTTTTTCATTTTCACTTACCGGATATAAATCTGTTATAAAAAGAATATTCATACAAATTATTATATCATAAGGCGGGTTGAGGTTTTATACATTATGTGATTTAATTATAAAAAATGGATTATAGAAAAGGAATTAAAAAAGTGAGTGAGCACGATTACAAATTTTATTTAGATAAAGGAATTTCAGAAACTAACGAAGGAAAATTTGATGAAGCAATGCATTCTCTTGATAGGGCAATAGCTTTAAATCCTGATAGTGCAATGCCTTATTTTTCTTTGGCTATAGTTTTTCATAACTTGAATGAATTAGAACCTGCTTATGAAAATTACACAAAAGCTATTGAATTAAATCATAAAATGATTGATGCATATTACAATCGCGCTCAAGTTTTGCTATTGGATAAGAATGCAGATAATGAAAAATTAAAATCAGCATTAAAAGATCTTGATAAAGCTGTTGAATTAGATCCAAAATTTATAGATGCTCTTTATTATAAGGCAGTTGTACAAATGAAACTTGAGGATTATAAAGGAGCTGTTGAAACTTTAGATAAAGTTTTGGCAATTGATCCTCAGGCAATATATTCAAGAGCTTTGAAAAAGCTGATATTGCAGAAATATTTAAAATAGTTTAGATTTTAAATTATTTATTTTTTCGAATGAATACTCAATTTTTTCTTGAAGTTCTTTGTCTGTTAATGTTTTTTGGGCAATTGTTTCTATTATGTTGATTGTTTCAGGGTTGGAATTTCTGTAAATAAACATATTCAAACCTGCACGAATTCCCATTTCACAAGTTGCAATTCTTTGAGCTATACAATTGCTATGATTTGATAAGTTTTGACAGAGCTTGTGTTGCAGGGCTGCGTGCGTAGCACCCGCCATTATCATATCATCAGAAATTATTACACCTTCAAAGCCCAATTTAGTTCTTAAATAAGAAATTGCGTTTTTGCTTAAAGATGTTGGAATTACATCTTTTTCAAAGCAGGTGCAGTGAAGATGTGCTACCATTATCATTTCTATTGTTTTTGCACAAGCGGCAAAAGGTTTTATGTGAGTTTTTTCCATTTCTTTTAACGGTAGATTAATTTCAGGAAGTGTCAAATGACTGTCTGCATTAGCGTCCCCGTGTCCCGGAAAATGTTTTGCACAAGGTATAATTCCGTTTTCTCTATATGTTTGAGAAACTATTTTTTCACATTTTATAACCTCATCAGGGTTACTTGAAAAAGCTCGTTCCCCGATAATTGGGTTATTAGGATTTGTGTTTACATCAATACAAGGTGCAAAATTTAAGTTAAGTCCATAACTTTTTAATTCTTGTGCAATTTCTTTTGTTTGATTACGCAAGAAATTTTCTCCTTTTTCATAAGCAAATTTTGCAGATAGGTATTTTTTACCGTTATGAATATTTTCAGTACGCTCAACTCTTCCACCTTCTTGATCTATTGACAAAAAAGGCGCGATTAGAGCTTTTGACTTAATATTTGATACAAGTTTTTGAAATTGTTCTGCGGATTGAATATCTTTTGTAAAGAATATCATTCCGCCAAGTCCTTTTTTAAGAGCTTTTATATATCCTTCTCCTTCTGTACCGAGAATGAACATTTGGTATAATTTTGTTTTTAAATCCATTTGTTACAAAACCTTTTCTGCAAGTGGTAGTAATTCATACAATTTCCCATTATCAATAACTTTTTCAATTGCATTTGATATTTCATTAATATCCTTTTCTGACGGTTGTTTTAGACTTGCAGGTAAAACAATATCATTTGTAGTTTTTGTTTTCACAAAACCCTCATTAGCTTTTAAAAACTCTCTATATTGTTCAAGTATCTTCAAACTTTTTTCATCAATATCAAAATTTTGCCCTGTATAATATTTCACATCTTTTTTTAATTTTTCAATGTATTGTTTTACAAAATCTACTTCTTCAAGAGTATCTTTTTCAGAGTATTCTCCACCAAAGCAAATGTTATTTAATATTGGTTTTTCATCAATATGTTTTATGTATACAGCCCATAAAATGCAGCCAAGATAAAATGAAATGTAATTTTTTAACAAAGATTGTATTTTGGGATAAAACATTTTAAATTGTAATTTTTTTTGATTAAAGTTTCTGCATCCGTTTAGTGTTTCATATACATATTCAATATTAGGTTCAAATGCTGATATGTGTTGTATAAAACCGGGATCAAATTGTACTCCGTCTTTAGTATCTATCATTTTTATTTTCTCCTACATCATTTCAAATTTAATTTTCTTCTTATTATTTTTTAGTACTTTTTGTTGAAATTCTTTATCATATTGAAGTCTATATCCGTTTGTGAAAGCTTTTACAACTGCGTTAGCAAAAGTTTTTCTTGCGCTCCAGTATGATGTATGAGCAAAAAGCACTGAACGTTTTGACCATACGCTTGAATTGTCGTATACAAATCCCTTTGGATCTTCAATTTTTATGTTTGCAATTTTTTCGATTTCTCCTATTGTAAGATTTCTTGAAGAAGGAAATCCTAAAGGATCTTCTCTGAAATTTACTGTAATAAAGAATAAACCGTTTTCAATTATATATTTAAGCATTAATTTGTTATAATAGGTTAATTCGTAATCAGGATCAGCAAGATCTGAATAGAATAGTACCAAAGGGCTTGCAAAATTAACAACACCTTTTAGTGAATCTGTAGGTGCGCAGGATGAATTTGTCGCTTCTTGTAATTTTAAATAATTTTTTTCAATAGAACTATCGTCGATTTTTTTTAAAATTAAATGTCCGTCTTGTGAAACCATTCCAATTTCTGCTTTTGAAAGTGCAGAAATACATGTATTTTCTATTTTATGTTCTTTTACAAAATTTCTGACATTTTCGCTAACTTCAATTGTATTGAATAAATTTTCCGGATTTATGTATGGAAGTTTGTTGAACATATATTCATATGTAATAAAAGTACCGGCAGAATAACCATATAATACAACTTTATTCCCTTTTTGGCTTTCTTTTAATATAGTATCATTTAGTTCATCTAAAATAGGGAGCATGTTATGTTGTTTTTGCACCCAGATTGCGTCGTGTAAATAAGCCGTAAGCATAGATCTTACTTTATATGCTAGAGTCGGGCTGAATGCTTTTGTTAAATCCAGTTGTTTCTGAACAAATTCTAAATCGTTTTTGCTTTTGTCTCCCCAAAAAAATATTACAGGTTCTTTGTTGATTTTGTATTGTTTAGTATTTAAAAAGGCTTTTTTAATTTCTTTATTATGTTCAAACTTTTCTTTCATAACAGGATGTAACTTTTGCACGCCCTCAATGTACCAGTTGCGCATTTTTTCGTCATTGTTATTTGAACCGTTTATATATAAAAAACTAACTCCAGTTTGTGCTTGACATATATTTTGACATAATAAAAAAACTAAAATAAGCCCTAAAATCTTCTTCATATTTATATAATATCATAAAATATAATTAAATAAATAAACGAATGCAGTTTGTAAGTAAAAAGTATTGGAATATTTGCAATTAAATAAAAAACACCCCGAAGGGTGTTTTTTATTCGTTGTTTGTTAATTTATAAATTCCAGCTGCCGCTGCCCCTGCAATAAAGTTTGTTAATATTGTCCAAAGTATTAATTTTATTTGAGCAATACCCATTATGCAAATACTTGTTGCAACTGCAGGGTTGAATGCGCCATAACATGTACCTGATGTCGCAATTAATCCTACAAGTACTACTGAGCCGATTGCAAAACCAAAATAAGAATTTCCTTTATTTTTCTCAGATGTAGCAGTATTTAATACTGTATAGCATAGTGCAAATGTGAATAAAAATTCGCATATTACCATAGGCCAAACGCTATATATCTTTTCTGCTGTATATGGTGGTATGGCAACTATATAACAAGCTAAAAGTGCGCCTAATGCCCCGCCGGCAAATTGCGATAAAATATAAGGAACAAAATCTTTCCAGTTAAGAGCTCCTCTGATAGCTGCTGCAAAAGATACAGCAGGGTTATAATGCCCGCCTGAAATATGTCCGCCTGCATATACTATTACCATTAGTATAAATCCGATGGCCATTGGTGGGAATGAGACATCCCCATTTGGGAATAATGAACAACCTATTGTGAACACAAGGAAAAATGTTCCGATTAATTCAACTAAGCATTTTTTTAATATTTCTTTCATATTTCTCTCTCCTTTTTGATGATTTTAGCATATTGCTTAATTTTCTGCAATTAATCTTAATATTAATATCAAAAATATTCATGTTGGTGTTTTAGCTGTAGTATGAAAATTTATCCATTGCATTTTGCTTACAATAATATTATTTATAAAAATATAAATTTACCTAATAATAAGAAGAATTCTGATATTCATAAAAATTCATTAGAATTGAATTCTTTTTATTATCCAGTATTTGGCTGCTCAGAAACAGATACAAAAGACTTTGTAGAAGAATTAAGTAATCTGCAAGATATACATTGCCCCCATTGTGGTGTTGAAATGGTTTCCAGACAACAAAGGAAAGAGCTTTTAAATCAAGTTTCTCAAATAGATTCATCAAAAGCTTTAATTAATTTTTTACGTGAGAATAAAGAAAGATTATCAAAAGATTTAAGCCCTTATTTGGAATATATGGAATCTTTGTATAATGAAAATCCTTCAATAGGTTGTGATGATTTAGTTAATGAAACAAAAAAATATGGATCTGTTCGGATTATTTCAATGCTTGATAACCAAGTAAAATACTTGAGTAGTTACCAAAAGACTAATTATGTAAATTATGACGATAATCGTTTGGTTGAAATTTTTAAACAAAAAATAAAAGATTTAGAAAAAAATTATTCGGAGAAATTTAGTTTTAAGAATTATAAAAATGCTTTGCAAGATACTATTGCAAAGATGGAAAATTATAATAAGTGGCAAATCTATACAGACTTAAAACAACCAATTTTAAAAGAATGTCAGACTCAGACAGTATTTAATTTTTATAAAAAAGAGGATGATCCTAGTGATTCTTCTACATATTTGTTTTTGAGAAATTTGCTTTCAGATGTTACATCCAGAGTAGATTCTATAAATTATGATTTTTCTGATAGCAGTAAAACTAAGTTTAATAAAATTTTAGTCTGCAATAAATGTTTTAATGATAAAAATATTAAAACAAAATATATAAATTATAAAGATGAATATGCATATGAGAATTATGTGAAATATCTTGATGATATTTGTAATAACGTTATAAATGGTAATATAAAAACTGAACCCAAATACCCGCTTCTTTTTAACGGTTACATAAAAAAATTAACAAAAGGCGGGATAAACGTAAGGCATTCTGAAAGTTTAGCAAAATTAAAGGATGTTTTTTTTGAAGAGGCAAAAAAGATAGATTTTAAGTTAGTTTCTTTAGATAATGTTCCTTGCGCAAGTTGCGGACAATATTGTTTATCTCATGATAAAAAAATGAAGTTATATGATGAGATAACTAATGCTGAAAGTATGCAAGAATTAGAAAATATATTTGATAAAAATATTGTCTACGTTAGAAGTAAATTTATCCCAATAGTTAGAGATTTTAAAAGAAATTTGAAATATTGCCCTCAAATTACGGATAAAGAAATGATAGAAAGCCTGCGAGAAATTTCTTTGAAAAGGATAAGAAACAGACTTATAAAAAACCGAAATATAATGTCTGCTACTTTAAACAAACCATATATAAGTGATGAAGATAAAGTTAAAATTAAAGAATATATCCAAGGTGTAAACGAAATTATTGATAATATCCCAAATAATGATGTTTTTAGATTTGGGGAATATGGGATTTTGCTTGAAAAAACTATATTCCAAACTAATTACAGAATAAAAAATAAATATTATGATTTCCTTAGGAATAATATAAAAGATTTATTTGTTTCTCATATGTTGGTAACAGTGTCAGATGCTCTTGGTAGCAAGTATGATTCATATACAAAAATTGCCGTCCAAAATGTTTTTAAAATGTCTGTAGCTACGAAAGATCATGTTGTTGCAAGAAATCTTGATGGAGAGGATGATAAATCAAATTTTGTAGTTTTATGTAAAGATTGTAACCACAACAAAACAAATTACACATTAAAATATTATAATAAAATGCACCCTGAAACGAAAGATAATTTTATAAAATATATTATGTTTGTAAAAGATAAAATTAAAAGTGGAGAATTAGATAAAAACTACATTAAATATATAAAAGATGTAAGCAATTTATATGATAGAGCTACTGATGGCGCTATAAAAGTTCCTGAAAATATTATATCTGATTTATAATTTTGTGTTATAAATAAATTATGTTTTATTTTGAGCAAATTAACGGTAAAAGAGTTTTAAAAAGTTCCTTATTACAAAGTCTTAATCATTTTTTTACAACAAGGGAATCTGTAATTAAATCAAAAGAGTCTCAGTGGCAGAAAATTGTTGAGCAAAATAAGCTAGATATCTGTGATTTTTTAGGTATTGATGAATGCAATTTAATATATCCCTCCCAGACACATACATCAAATATTGAGATTGCAAAAGTTGGAGTTGATTCTTATCCTGATACTGACGGCTTAATTTTAACAAATAAGGAGCAAGCTGTTTTTTTGAATTTTGCAGATTGTACACCTGTCATAATTTATGATTCTAAAAATCATATTGCAGCTGTGTCTCATGCAGGTTGGCGTGGTACTGCGGGGAATATTGCAACAAAGACTGTTGAGAAAATGGTTTGTGAATTTGATTCAAAACCTGAAAATTTGCTATGTGCTATAGGGCCTGCTATATCTTATTGCTGTTACAATGTAGGAGAAGATGTTTATAGAAAACTTATGAATTCAGTTAGAAATTCTGATGGATTATCTGAAATAAGAGAGGGAAATATATTTGTAGATTTGAAAAATATTAATAAACGTCAACTTATAGAAATAGGTGTAAACCCTTATAACATTGATATTTGTCCATATTGTACCGTTTGTGATAACAATTTATTTTTCTCTTATAGAAAAGAAAATGGAACGACTAATCGTCATAGTGCAGTTATTAAATTATAATTTTTGAGAAAAAGTTTTAATTTTTACTAGCAAAAATTTGTTTTTTGTTGTTTTAAAATACGTACGATAAACTACTTTTGGAGTGTGTATGAAAAAACTTTTAATTATAGTTATGATTTTGTGTATAGGCTTATCTTTACCAGTTTGTGCAAGAACCGTAAGATTAGATCATCCTGTAGAGATTATTAATAAAGACAATCACAAATACAATAAGTATCATAATAATTACAGATACAAACGTAGAAGACCTGATTATGCTTATTATGCGTGTAAGAATGGAATTTGCCGTTGGTATGACAAACCTGCACCTTTATATACTCACAGTCCGGCAACATCAACCCCAAAATATGTAAGTGGTGCAACATATATTAGACCGCTTCCAAAAGATAGACCTCCAATGCCGGGAATTAAACCAAATACTTACCCGAGACCGGCAATGTCTTATTCTTATTCTGCAAGATAATTTTATAGTTAATAGCCCATAAACATATTTTGCATTCCACCCTGCATAAGCATCATAGTGTTTGAACTGTCAAGATGCTGAGGAAATTGACTGTATGTCATTGGTGTGCTGGTATTATTTGAAGGTGTTATATCTCCCATTTCTCTAACAGATTTTGGGCCTATAATGCTTTGTGTCCCTTCTTCTTCTACAAGATCAGCTGCAGATAGAGGTTTGTGTAATTGAGGATATTGAGAGCGAACACCTCTGTTGTTAAAACCTGAAAACGTATTTTTCGGGGTAAGATTAATTTCATCTGAAAATGCAGGTATAGTAGCAAAAGTAATTAGCAAAAAAGTTAATAAAAATTTTTTCATAATAATATCCCCTTTATATTTGTTGATAATATTATAACAAAAAAAAATTTCTGATATAATATTTTTATGGATTTGAATATTGAGATAAAAGATACAAAAATAATTATATCTTGGGAAGATATTGAAGCTGATTTTTATAGAGTATTTTTCAAAAAAGATAATCTTTTTATGGAGTGTGCAAAAGTATATGGAAATACATTTTTAAGATTGTCCTTACTTCCTTATGGTGAAAACGAATGTTTTGTTCAAGCAGTTAAAGATGGTATTGTGATTGATGAATCGAAAAAACATACTTTTTTATATGATTTGATAGATGTAGAATATCGATTTGAAAAAGATAATAAAGTAAAATTTTTCTACAGTACATATGATGGAGCAGAAGGGTACAGACTCTATAAAAATGAGGAAAATATAGGATATAACGGTTGTAAAAATTCAGATACAGGATTCATTACAATTGATAAAGCGAATGAAACGGAATTCAAGATTAAACCTTATGTGAAAAAAGATGGTGAAAGAAAATTTTTAGCTTCATCTGCAGAAATTTCTATAGATAAAAACAGATTTGAATTTGCATCAATTTATAAATCTTATAACTATAATTTATTTTTATCTTGGAATTATAGTGGTTGTGCTGATGGTTTTTTAATTTTTGCTGAACACGCTGATAAACCTGCATTTGAAATAAATGATGGCATGCAACATTTCCTTGAAATATTTGATTATAAAGGCTTGACAAAGTTTATAATTAAAGCTTTTGTAAATACAGTTAATGGTCGGTTGATTTTAGCGGAATCAGCTCCTGTATCGTTAGGTATAAGAAGGTATAAAAAGCCTTTAGTATCATTAATAATTCCTGCATATAATGCACAAGATTATATTGCAAGAAGTATTGACAGTGCTCTTGGTTCAGATTTTTCGGATTTAGAAATTGTCATTGTAAATGATGGAAGTACTGATGAAACGCAAAAAATTATAGATTGGTATGCAAAAAATTATCCAAATGTTGTATCTTTAGTAAAAGAAAACGGTGGTGTGGCAGATGCTAGAAATTATGGAATTGCTGCCGCAAAGGGTGATTATATTGCATTTATGGACAATGATGACCTTATTCGTCCTAATATGATAAGCAAATTGTATAATTCAATTACAAAAAATAATTGTGATGTAGCTGTAGCGCCTTTGTATCGTATTACAGATAAAGGATATACAACTCATTGTAATTTACCGTTTTTAGAAGATATTCCAATAGGGATTGATAAATACTTAGATATAATGTACACTCCAGGATATTATAATTGTGCTATCTGGAATAAATTGTATAAAGCTTCACTTGTAAAAGAGCATCCTTTAGGCTTATTAAAATATGAGGATGTCTCTTGGACTCCTTGTATTTTGTCTTATGTTGATAAATTCTGCTTTATAAATACCCCTTTATATGAATGGGATAGAAAGACTCGCCCTGTTACTTTTGGCGATGTATTAGCTAAGATGTCTGAGGAAGAATTATTCGAAAATAGAAAGCAAGCAATGCTATTTTTTGTAAAAAATGGTAATCCTCAAAAAATAGATTACCTTAAAGAAATAGCAAAAAGACGTCTAAAACGTTATGCAAAAAATTCTTCAAATCCTGCATATGCAGATCTTATTGATAAAATTGATGAAAGCAAATATTAATTAAATTTTTTAATTTCTATTACTGGAATAAAGCCAAATAATCTAATTTTTATTTTCCCAGGATGGTAGTATTCAAGTTTAAACATTTGTAAACCCAAAAATTTAACTTTTATTTTTTTTGAAAGTTTATATTGTATTAGAACTGGGATATTGTGCATTTTTAAAAAATGATTTATTTCTTTTTCAGCTAGTTTGCAATCTTGCTGATGTTTTAATGTTTTTTGTGTAACGATAGAGCCTTGATTTTTTCTGTAATGATAAAAAGTATTTGGTACAGTAACAAAACCTTTAAGATCATATATTATCTTAACTAACCATCGCATATCTTCATAATAGCAATTTTCAGGAAAAGTTTTTTTTAATATTGCTGTTCTTTTATATATTTTATTCCATACATAATTGTATTTAGGAATAAATGCATAATTTATTTTTTCTTCTGGTTTAAAATAAGTTGATGTATATTTATAATTTAATTTTTTTGATTTTAGAATTTTCCCTTCTCTGTAAAAATTTCCTGCGGCAATTTCACAATTATTGTTTATTGCTGCATTATATAATTTTTCAAAATAATCTTTGTCAACCCAATCATCACTGTCCACAAAACCTATAAAATCTCCTTTCGCAAGTTTAATACCTGTATTTCTTGATTTCCCTGGACCACCGTTATTTTGATTAACAACTTTTATTCGTGTATCTTTTTTTTGATAAAATTTAAGAAGATTTAATGAATTGTCTGATGAACCATCATTAATGCATATTATCTCTATTTCTTTAAGTGTCTGATTTATGAGACTTTCAAGACATTTTGCAATATATTTTTCAGCGTTAAAAACTGGTATTATTATTGAAACTTTTATAGTTCCGATATGCATTATTTTTGCCTCCTATTAAAAATTATTTGTGATATAAAAATTTTTATTTTTATTGATATGTAAGAATCTTTTTCTTTTATTTTCAAATTACCCCAATAATATGTCGGATAGTTTTTTAATAAGTTCGCTTGTAATTTTTTTAAGTCATTAAAATATGTTGTTTTATATTTATTTGAACATTTCCCAAGCCAAGATATTGCTTTGATAAAATATTTGTTTAGTATTTTGTAATTTAGATTTGAATCAATATTTTGTTTTTTTAAAAATTTTTCAATTGCATAAAAATTTAAAATTACAGAATTGTCATTTTTTTGTTTTGAATATGTAAGCGAAGTTTTTCGATCTTTTAAATAATAATAATAATTTTTATTTATAATATATATACTGTCGGCAAGAAGCATAGTTTTTATAAAAAACATTTGATCTTCCCCATTGCAACCTGTTTGAAATAATATATTATTTCTAATAAGGAAATTAGTATTATATAATTTACCCCAAGCAGTAGTTGGAAAGCTGAAAATATATTTTTTTATAATGTTATTTTTAAGTACTTTATTTTTTAAATAATGTGGGATTTTTTCTATGCTGTAATATCCTTTTCCCTTTTTATTGTGTTTAACTGAGTATGCTCCGCAAATAACTACATCACTTTTATTAAGATTTGCTTTTTTATATAACTCTTCTAAAGCTGTTTTATGGAGTTTATCATCACTGTCTACAAAACTTATGTATTCTCCCTTTGCTAATTTTAAAGCATTGTTTCTTGCTGCTCCTGTTTTCGCATTTTTTTGATTAATAATTTTAATTCTTTTATCATGCTGTCCAAATATAGAAATTATGGAAAAAGTGTTATCTGTAGAACCATCGTTGACAATTATTAATTCAATTTCTTTTAAGGTTTGTTTAATAATAGATATTAAACATCCATATATATAGTCTTCAGCATTGTAAACAGGTATTATAACTGTTACTTTAGGCTTTTCAAAGCTATATTGATATTCATATAATTCTAATTCTGAATTTAATGTTTCAATAAAATTATTATACTCTCCCATAAAGTTTTCTCTATTAATTATACGTATGCGTCTATTAAATCATAGGCAAATATTCAAAAGCAATGCATTATTAAGTTTTATGTATGCAAACATCAAATTATTATTAAAATTATATGTATACGTTCTTAAAAAATATTTGTATACATCATAATTTAGAATTGGAGATATGCTTATGATGAAATTTGATGATAAAAAATTTATAGCAGAAAAAATAAAATATCATCGAAAAAAAATGAATTTGACACAAGCAGAACTTGCCGAGATGACTGATATCAGTGATCAGCATCTTTCAAGGATAGAACGTGGTTGTTATATTCCATCTTTAAATACTTTTTTCATGCTTGTGAAAATATTAAAAATTGATTTAAGGGAGTTTGGTTTTGATACTGAAGATATAAACAATCCTCTAAAAAGTAGACTTGTAGATGTTATTAACAAAGCGAATGATAATGAACTTGTGTTTTTTAATGATGTGATTACAAGTTTGGATGGTGCTATAAAAAAGGTTCAAAAAAATTTCCGTAATGAATTTTTTATGTAAATCCTATATTAAATAGCACTTTGGTTGTTGCCCTTGAACACCTGCGTAAAGCTCAACATATTGTTTTGCAGGGCTTGAATCAATTTTTGTTAATAATACTTCTTCAATTTGGAAAAATCCAACATCGCCTGACATTTCAATATCTATTCTGATTGGCTTTTTCTGTCCGTGATGGATTCCTATACGGTTAATTGCATTTGCAGAATATTTGTGGATATCCCCGACTCTTGGAGTTGTGTTTATTGCCATAGGAATTCTTGCTCTTCCTTTAGTCATATCACAACCATCAGCAATTAAGATAATTCCTGCTTCTATTGAATGGATTTTTCTTGAAGACATATGACCGATAATTGCTTCTGTAGCAAGTGATTTAATGATAACTCTTCTGTGTAAATTATCAGGGAAAACATGCATTAAAGTTCTATCTATAATAGGTTGCGCCAAGATTGCAGACATCTCCTCATGACCTTGTCTGCCTATCATCATTCCCAAGTCGTGCATCAAACCGGCAATTATTACGGCACAAACGCTATCTTCAAATGTCCCAATTTCTTCTCTTTCAAGAGATGTTTTTATCCCTGATTCTTGGAGCAAGTTAAGCATTTTTATAGCATTGCTTGCAACCTGCCTCATATGAACAGGGCCGTGATCGTTATATCCAAGCCTTTTTATTGAAACATTATTCGCATAATCCTGCATCTCCTGTAATTCTTCATCTGCAAATAAATAATTTACAAGTTCAGTGCAGGTAGGATTATTTTGTAATCTTTGTAATATTTTTGATTCCAGAGAACGTTCTTTAATTGATTTCATAATTTACTTAACCATATTATATACTATATTCTAATAATATAATACCCAATAAATAAAAAAATTTGTATATTTTTTGAAAATTTTTCAAATTAATATATAAAAATAATATTATAAATAAGATTATTAGTTCGCAAAATATTTTATTTTTTTATTTAATATAATTATGAAAATTAAATCAAAAATAATAGAATATTTTAAAAAACCTAACAAATGCTACAGTCCTAAATGCAAAGCGCATTGTTGTATAGATGCCCCTTTACCTGAAGGTTTTGTAGAGCGTTTTCAATCTAAAATTCAACGTTCAATTTATGGAGGCTTAAATATCGGGATAAATGATCCCAAAGACGCTTATAATTCAATAGTATACAGTACTCGTCCTATACAGATTGTTCATATAAATAGACAAACCGGTGAAAAAATTTATGGTATAAGTAAAGACATGATGGAAGCGATGAAGCTTAAAAGTCTTGATGATGTAAATAAACTGTTAAATCAATATGAAGCTCAGAAAATATATAATTATTGTCCGTTTATAACTGATAATGCGAGATGCAGTGTTTATGAAAATCGCCCGCTGATATGTAAGGAATTTGGTTCATCTCCTTTAAAGGAAGATATATGTCCTGAAAAATCCAGTCGATGGGATATAATTAAATTTATACTTTCTTCTTTATTTAGTAAAAGATAAATGGAACTTGTGGATTTTATAAGAGATAATTATGCCGATTTAAAATCTGGGAAAGAAATATCCGGATCATTCAGGTTTAATGGATTTAATAATTTACATAATGCTTTTGGTAGTGTAGAAGTATTGTCTGCAAAAGTTCGCGGGAATTACGTTGATATTGAGTTACTTGATACGTTTGATTTTAATAAAAATGATAAGAATCCTTTGGTTAAAATGGGTCGTAGTGCTCAAGAAACAGGAAAATTAAATCCATACTTTACAATTGTGAAATGTAGATATAAACTGAAATAAATAAGGAGAAATTGAATTTGTGAAGAAATTCGATTTTTATTTTTATCTAAATCTTTTCAATATTCTATTAGTTATGTTTATGTATGGAATGTTTTTAGTTTTTTTTATAACTTGTTGTATATCACAAAACTGGATACTTCCAATTTGCTTTATTTTACTATACTTACTTGCAAAACTATTTATTCTAGACCTATTATTTGTTACATTGGTAAAAGTTTCCCCTAATTTAGAATTGATTAGAGTGGCAGATGAATTAAAAACAAGCCCCACTCTTAGAATGCATTCATTGTTATTGGCGTTTGGTTATGATGCACTTATAATGTTATGTTTTGCATTGCATGATATTATAGAATATCGTTTTGAATGGGCATCTCTTCTTGCGTATGAGATACTAACATTAGGTGGTGTATGGATGTTTTACGTGGCATTATTTACTATCTGGAAATTTCAAGGCAAATTAAAACCATAAACATAATAGGAAAAAAGTATTTAAGAATATATAAGTTCTTTATTAGTGTACATTAGTTTGTAATATCCTTTTTCTCGGGGAAACGAATGTCTAACAAATATCCAATTAGGCTGAAATATACACTACAAAAGCTTTTACAAAAGGACTCTTTTTATTTGCCAAAAGAGAATTTGCGATTCCTTAACTCAAAATTCTCTACATTCTCTCTTTTAAAATTCTCTTAATCTTGTCATATCGCGCACAGTGCGTGCATTTGCGCCATATAAAATAGCGCTAAGCCTTGCTACGACTGGTAAAATTGGAGACGAGGGGAGTCGAACCCCTGTCCAAAATGGATCTTGACAAACGTCTACGAGTGTAGATATTAATTTTCTCGGATTATGCAGGGAATATCAAAACCTTCATTATAATCCAAAGTGTTTTTTGCGGAAACACTAACCTTTAACGGTTATCTTGATGCATTTACCGTCATCAATGCACTGCCGCTTGCATGATGGACTCATATCACCGGCAAGCTGGGTTATATGAGTAGCTAGAAGCGACTACGCTGCTAAAGCTTGTGCTCTAGAGAAGTCTGCTTTAATTACATTGTTAGCATTTAATTTGTTTTGCTCGTTGATAACCGAGAACAGCGCTCGGACTCGCAATTCATCTCAACCGAACATCCTGTCAAATCCAAAACGTCCCCATATTTAGTTTTAAATGTGCTATTATATATTATAAACTATTTCTTTTTTATTTCAAGCAATCATTCTGTAATGTGGAATGAACATTTTGAACAATGTGCTTTTGGATGGAGCATCAAATTATCTTCTAAATCATATAATTTTGCAATTCTTGTAACTAATGGAGCCCCACATTTCGGACATTTTAAGCCTCCTGCTCCATTTAAAATTAATTCTTTTAAGCTATCAATGATTTCTTGAGATATTGTGTAATTTGTGAAATCTTTTTCTAAAGCTTTTATTTCCAAAGGATCACATTTTAAAACTTTAGCTAAAGTTTGTCTCACTGTTACCGGCAAAAAAAGTTCCTTACCCGCTTCTATGTCTTCAATATAGTTTAAAGGAAGGTTGCATTCTTTGGCCAAACCTTTTGGAGATAAGCCAATATCATCTCTTTTATGTTGAATAAATAAAGCTAATGTTTTCATAGGTTTTATTATAAACTTAAACACCCTCTTTATTCAAGAGGATGTTTAAAGTTTATAAATATATTTTCTTAATTAGTATTTCCAACCTGGATGTTGGTAGTCATCACTTCTTTTTGCATAATCAGAGTATACAACTGCTTGATCAAAGTTATATTTTGCAAATTCTAAGTTTCCATCTTCATCATATACAGGTGCACCTGTTTCAGGGTCAAAGATTAATGATCCATACATAAATGTTCCTGCCTCTTGTCCTTTTTCATAGTTGCCTCTGAAAAGCAAGTTATTTTGATTATCAAAAATGTACCTTATATTTTGTTTATGATCTCTACCGTTTGTTCTAATTTCATATCCAGCATAATTCCATAAATATTGTTCATTATCCCCAGGTTTTTTAGGAGTGTCTGCTACGTATCTTGTAATTTTGATACCTTTTCCTGGAACATCTGTTACTACAGATTTCATATATGTAGTTTTGGGATTTTTTGAATCATATAAATCAACTATTTTAGATACAATAGCTAATTCTCTGCGATTAGTTCCGATGCTATCTACCATTGATTCATAATATTTATTATCA
Organism: uncultured bacterium; assembly: GCA_949290355.1. Classification (GTDB taxonomy): domain Bacteria; phylum Cyanobacteriota; class Vampirovibrionia; order Gastranaerophilales; family Gastranaerophilaceae; genus Stercorousia. The sequence continues at coordinate 108,013 of CASERN010000011.1, forward strand.
TATCTGTTGTGGGCTTTTGAACCAACGTATACAACACTGTCTCTGCCTGTTCCGTTAGGGATTGGACCATCAATAGGAATATTAATATTCATACCTTGTGCAATTAAAGAATCACCCAGATGAAATGGATAATCTTTTATATAAATAGGTTTAATTTCTGTATTAATAATTGTATCTGTATCATGAATTGTATCTGTTTTAATTATTGTAATTGTATCATGGTGATCACAATTATTGCCTATTGCAATTGCCGAAGCGCTTGATGATGCGCTTGCGCTTGCACTTACTTCCAAATCTTCACATGAAGATGTTGCACCTGCTGCTCCTAATATCATAAGACCATATATTAGATTTCTCATAGCTTTTGCTGCTTCAGGTGATGTTTGGTATACTTTATTTGGATTATTAAACTCTTTTTGTTGTTTATTTCTTACGTTTTTTGTATTATTTGTGCCATTAAAACTTAATGCATTAATTGCTTTGATTTCCATTTGAGCCTCCAATTTTTATACTTTTGTATGTATATAATATAGAAACATGTTTTTAGTTGCTATCAAAAACAGAAAAAAAACATGTTTCTATATTATTTTCTTATTATTGCTGCATTTAAGCTACTTTACAAAATTTAATATTAATTTGCAGCTAATTTTTCTCTTACTAATGTCTCTATTGTATTTAAAATATCGGGGTTTTCGGATAAAAATTCTTTTGCCTTATCCCTACCCTGTCCTAATTTTTCCTCATTAAAACTGAACCAAGAACCAGCTTTTTTTACAATATCCAAGTTTACTGCTACATCAAGAATGTTACCTATCTTGCAGATTCCTTTTCCAAATATAATATCAAATTCAGCTGTTCTAAAAGGAGGTGCTACTTTATTTTTAAGAACTCTTACCCTTACATGGTTTCCGACATCTCCATCTTCGCCTTTAACACCTTCGGTACGTTTAATTTCCATACGAACTGAAGCGTAATATTTTAAAGCATTACCACCTGTAGTAGTTTCAGGATTTCCGTACATAACGCCAATTTTCATTCTTAACTGGTTAATGAAAATTACTGTAGTATTTGTTTTTCCGATGATTCCTGTCAATTTTCTTAGTGCTTTACTCATAAGACGAGCTTGAAGTCCCATTTGCTGGTCTTCCATTGAGCCTTCGATTTCAGCTTTAGGAACAAGCGCTGCTACGGAGTCTACAACCACAACATCTACAGCTCCTGAGCGTACAAGTTCTTCTGTAATATCAAGCGCTTGTTCTCCGGTATCTGGTTGTGAAATAAGTAAATCGTCAACTTGGACTCCAAGATTTCTTGCATATTCAGGATCAAGAGCATGCTCTGCATCTACAAATGCTGCAATACCTCCTCTTTTTTGACATTCAGCAACGATATGTTGTGCAAGTGTTGTTTTCCCTGAACTTTCAGGACCGTAAATTTCAATAATACGACCTCTTGGAATTCCTCCGATACCTAATGCTACATCCAAAGATAAGGCTCCTGTCGGAATTGCATCGACATTTACGGTTGCCTTATCGCCAAGTTTCATTATGGCACCTTTACCAAAATCTTTTTCGATTTTTTCTATAGCAAGTTTTAATGCTTTACTTCTTTCATCTGCAGTTGTTGTATTTTCACTTTCTTTTTCTTTTACTGCCATTTTTATAATTCCTTTATATTATTCCCAGATATGTTTTTCTTTTTTCTTATAAAAACCTAAACCAACAGGTTTAAAAGTATTTAGTTCATTTTTAAGCTGATAAATTTCTTTATTTAATTCAATAATTTTTTGTCTTAATGTCTCATTATCAGTTTTGCAACGAATTAGCTCTACAACAACTTCATCCATACCTTCAAGTTTTTCGTCAATAACTTTGGATAATTTGTTGCTTAGAGTATTTTCCATGTTTTTAATTGAATTTAAAATATTTATAATAGCAGGAGCCTGCTTATTTGATGTATTCACTGGGGGCATTACAGCTCCTTTCATTGCCTGAACTTTTCTCAAATTTTTAACTTCTTCATATGAAAAGTATGTTTGTCCTTTACTGTTTTTTCTGGGTAATATAGAAGCTTTTTTGCATAGTTCTACGATTTCTTTATTATCTGCTTTTAAAATACTTCTCACTTCTTGTGGAGATAAAGTTTTCCCCTTCAACTCTTGTTCTAATATCATCTTATATCCCTCAAAATTTCTCCAATTATATTCTATTTTATATATGAAAAAAAGACAAATACATTTTGTAATCTTGTAACATCACTTAATATATAAAATTTAGGAATCTTTAATAAATGCATTTATTATTGAATTAGCAAGAAAAATTTTTTAAAATATTTATATATTTAAGTACTTGCGTAAAAAATTTTTTTCTTATTTAATGGGATTAAAAAGAGGGTAGCATAATGAAAAAGAAAGTACTATTAATTGCATCTTTATTGTTGATTACTGGAGTAAGAGCTTTTGGTGCTGATTGGCAGCCTATAGATGCTAATATTCCGAATTTCAGTATTGATATTGATAGAGATTCAGTAAATTTTGTAAAAGAAAATGAATGCGTTTATGCAATTAGATTCAGGTCAACTGACAAGCAGGAAAAAGTTGTTTATTTAAAATCAAATTTTGATAAAAATTATTTAGGAGTAATACAGGCTCTTGATTATAATTCTAAAAATTATAATCCTGCAGTATATTTAACAAGTCCGCATGTGTTTATGAAACCTGTAAACGGAGATTCTTTCTTAGCTATTGCTCATAATTATGTAGCTTCTATAGCTGATAAAAATACTCAATTAGCCCAAAATTCTAATAATATGATTCAATATCAAGGGAAACTTCCTACTGTATCATCTGGAGATTCTGGAAATATTGCTAATCCGGAAAAAAATGTTTCATTTATAAAGGTTTTGTCTCCAAATCAAAAAGAAAATTCTGCAAAGAATATTGATGAGTATGTATCAATAACTGCAAAACAACTTTATGAAAATTGGAATCCTCCAAAATCCGGCAGAAATACCCAAGCTATTGTAATTATATCAATTAATCCAGATGGCAGTATAAAAAACTATCATTTTGCAAAATCGTCAGGGGATGATGCAATGGATAGATCTATATTAGTTGCTTTAAAGAAAAATGTTCCTTTTGATAAATTCCCACATATTGTTAAAAATATCTCCAGTTTAGATTTTCAATTTGTGTTTGATTATAAGTATTTAAGGAAATCAGTAATATAAACTTTAGATAAAAAAAAGAGAACTTTAAAAAAAGTTCTCTTTTTTTTAATTAATTTTTTAATAGTAAATAAATTAAACCGCTTTTTGTACTTTACCTGCTCTTAAGCAAGAAGTGCAAACCTTAATTCTTTTAACGTTACCGTTAACATTTACTTTAACTGATTGTAAATTTGGTTCTTGTGTATGAACGATTTGTTTATGCGAGAATGTAAGTTTAGCTGCTTTAATTGGAGCTTTTCCGCATATATCACATTTTTTTGACATAATTCCTGTTTCCTTTTCTAGCTAGTTTGTGTATTTTAATAATATATTAAAAATTTGAAAAATCAAGCAGCATGTTAAAATAGTTTAAGCCGTTTTTGGAAAATGTTGGTAACAGTGTAATTTAGGGTATACTTGAATTAAATTTTACCTTATGATATATTGCGTATATTAAGAACAATTTATTATTAGGGTATGGAAAGATGAAAAGTTCAACTATCAGAAGATCAAATTTATCTAAGGAAAAAATGGCTGTATTGGAAGCTTTGTCTCATTACAGGCATGATGCATATGATAATGCTCCAAACGTATATTTAAGACCAAATAAAGAAAAAGAATTAGATTTGCTTTGGCAGAATTTTAAAGTTAATCAGAAAACAGATAAATCTCCAAGTGTGTATCTTGCGACAGGATTTATTATTGGTGCTGTTGTAATGCTTATTTTGACTGTTTTTATTAGTTTTTCTGCTAATGGAATAAATTCAGCCAAGGAACATGTTGCATTGAATGCTCCTGTAAAGAAAGAAAAACTTAGTTTGAATTTTATTCCATCCTCACAAGATAAGACAGAAGAACAGACTGCTTCAAATGAAATTTATACTGTGCAAAGCGGTGATACTATGGAAAGCATTTTAATCAGATTTTATGGTTCCTATAGCAAAGAAAAAGAATCATTAGTTTTAAAAACAAATAATCTAACAAATCCAAATAAATTGTCTATCGGACAGAAGTTAACTATTCCGATGGAACAGAATCCGCAACAATAATAAATAAAAAAGCCTTCTTTAAATAGAAGGCTTTTTTATTTAACATATTTTCTATTAACAAGTTCGTCAGGTAAAAATTGCTGATAAATATCAGGTGCATCATGGCTATAAATATAGCCTATTCCAAAACCATATTTTGTAGCATCCTTATAATGAGCATCTCTAAGGTGCATTGGTGGAGGATAATCTTTACCGTTATTAATATCTGCAAGAGCCTCATCTATAGCGCAAATAGCTTTATTCGATTTTGGAGCTTTAGCTACATATATAACTGCTAGAGCAAGAGGTATTCTCCCTTCAGGTAATCCTAAAAGTTCTACTGCTTTATAGGCATTAACTGCAATATTCATTGCGTTTGGATCTGCTAAGCCTACGTCTTCAGCTGCGCAAACTATTAATCTTCTTGCAATAAATCTGGGGTCTTCTCCTGCAGCTATCATTTTTGCCAAATAATATATTGCAGCATCAGGATCTGAGCCTCTCAAACTTTTTTGGAAAGCAGATGCACAGTCATAATGTTCTTGTTGAGAATATCTAGTATTGCGTTTTTGGCATATTTCTTCAATTATGGAGACAGTTAAGTTTCTCCTATTATCTTTTAAATTACTCGCAAAATAAGCATTTTCAACAATATTTAATGCATATCTTGCATCTCCTCTTGCCAGATTTATAATAAAATCTATCGCACCTGATTCACAATCCATTGGCAGATAGTTTTTGGCCAAATATGCAAAACCACGTTTAATAATTTTTTCCATACTTGTATCATCAATAGCATTAAGTCTTACAACTTGAACTCTTGACAAAAGAGCAGGTATTACTTGGAAGGATGGATTTTCTGTTGTTGAACCTATTAAAAATAATGTACCATTTTCAAGATGCGGTAAAAGAGCATCCTGTTGAGTTTTTGAGTATCTGTGTATTTCATCAATAAAAAGGATTGTTTTAACTCCGCTTCTAAGAGCTTCTTTTGCACTTTCAACGGCATCTTTAATGTCTTTGACACCAGATGTTACCGCAGAAATTTCGATAAAATTTGCATTTGTCTTTGTCGCGATAAGTCTTGCAAGTGTTGTTTTCCCACAACCTGGTGTTCCCCAAAAAATTAATGAGAATAATCTGTTTGTTTTGAGTAAATTTAATATTGGGCTGTTTGGAGATACAACATTACTTTGACCTAAAAATTCTTCAATTGTCTTAGGTCTTAATAATTCAGGAAGCGGTATTTGTTTGTTTTGATTTTCAAGTTCCGTAAATAGATTATTCATAGTATAATTGTAACATGGTTAGAATAATTTGGAAATTGTAATTTAAGTTTTCAATTTATATCAGGAGTTAATTTATGAAAAACATTTTTGTAAAACTTATTTCAGTAATTGTTATAATTTTAGCTTTGGTCGTAACTGTGCCTATAAATAAGAAAAAATCAGATAATGAGGTTGTATTTTGGACTTTGCAAATGAATGATTTTGCACCATATATAAAAAATGTAATTGCAGAGTTTGAAAAGGAAAATCCGGGAGTGAAAATTAAATGGGTTGATGTTCCGTTTTCTGAAGGTGAAAAAAGAACACTTGCTTCGGTTTTGAGTGATAATCCTCCTGATTTAATTAATTTGAATCCTGATTTTTCTTCTCTTTTGGCTCAAAGAGGTGCTTTATATGAAATTAAACCTGAATATACTGCACAATTTAATTCTCAAATTATTGAATCTTTAAAATATAAAGGAAAGTTATATTCTTTACCTTGGTATGCTACATCTGCAGTTACTATATACAATAAAGAATTAGTGATGAAATCAGGGGTAAAATTACCTGCGACGTATGATGATTTAGCTCAAATCGCTCCACAAGTAAAAGCAAAAACCGGAGCATATGTTTTATTACCGAATATAACGGAAAATGATACTATGTTGAGAATTTTGAATAAATATGGGGTTACATATAATAATATAAATTCATCTCAATCTATTGAAGTTTTTGATTTTTTTAAAAAATTATATGCTGATGATTTGATTCCCAAAGAATCAATAACTCAGACGCACCGTGAGGCTTTAGAAAAATACATGGCAGAGAAAATAGTATTTTTTCAAGCAGGTGCAAATTTTTTAACTATGATTAGAGAAAATGCTCCTTCTACATATGAAAAAACTGATGTGTCTGCTCAATTAACCGGTGAATTAGGACAAAATGACTTTTCTTTAATGAATTTTGTAATTCCCGTGAAAGCTAAACATAGAGATGAGGCTTTAAAATTCGCATTGTTCCTTACCAACAGCAAAAATCAACTTGAACTTGCAAAATTGACAAATGTTTTGGCTGTAAATCAAAATACGCTAAATGATGAATTTTATACAAAATATGAAAATGACGATTTACTTGCAAAAGCAAGAGTTATAAGTGCAAAACAATTGAGTAAAATTGAACCTTCATTTAAAACTGCAAGGGATCAAAAAGAAATAAATACTATTGTAAATACAGCTGTTCAACAAATTCTGTTAAATAAAAACACCACCAAGAAAATTCTTGATGATGTTTCAAACAAAATTAATACTATAGAAGCTGATTAGCACCAAAAACCCCTTGTGGCAAATATCGACGGCCCTCCAAAGAAGTTTCCGCATCCGCATCCTCCGCCGAAAAATCCTCCGAAGAATGGGCCGCACCCATATATGCTTGATGTCATATAAGGGTTAAATCCACAACCGAAAATTCCAAAAGGTGAAGTCAGCATTGAAGCTCCAATAAGTCCCATTGTCCCGTTGTAATTGGCAATGGGATTGCCATATCCGGCAGCGGAGTTGATTGCATAACCAATATAACTGCCTGTCCTGTGTTGAATGTCTTCTGCAGCTTTATTTCTTATAACACCATTCATGACGTTAAATCCAAAGTCCATCAAGGCATTCCCTGCAGGAACTCCATTTTGTGTAGCATTAATGTAGCCGTTAGTACTGCCTAAAAATGCATTAATATTACTCAGTGCGTGTATAGCATTGTCTAAACTCATATTTTTTCTCTCGCTTATATACTTATGTATATATAAAGTATATCCAATTTAAAAAATTGCTTGATTAATTCTTTAATATTAAGTTATGTGAAGAAGATTTCTCTTTATTTTAAAGATTTTACCAATCTATGCCGAATATTATATTAAGGAAAAGATAAAAAAGGGATTGATATTATGGCTATGAGTGTTTATAATGCGCAATACAAATTAGGGATTGATACAACAACATTAAAACAAGTTTCTCAGGAAATTCTTAAACGTGCTGCTGAAAAAAATAGCCAATATAGTAATGTCTCATCATTCAACAGTGTATTCAAATCTGCTGATTTAGGCTTGGATTTGTATAAAGGTAACGTAGATACTAAAGTTGCACGTCAAGTAGCGATGAATAATTCAGGTTTCCAAATTCAATTGAGCCAAGAAGTAATGCAATCAATTCAATACTTGAATACAAAAGCTGCTCAAAATATGCAAAAAAATGTTGACGGAAAAATTACAGTTGCTTTGAATGAAGGGGTTGGTAATGCTCAAAAATCTCAAGCAGCTCCAGCATTCAATAGTATAATCAGTTTAGCTGCAGGAAAAGATAAGAATGGATCAGCACCGTCTTATAAAGGTGAATTTTTATTCATTAAAAAAGATAAAGAAAATGAAGAAACAGCAGCAGTAGCGTAATCTTTGCAATTTATTTATCTAAATCTTTTTTCATTTCTTTTGACAAATTGTAAAATTCTTTTTCAAGCTCTTCTTCCGGATCTTTTTTATAACTGCTCGCTTTTTCACGTTCTTTTTGTTCTTCCAGAGCTTTTTTTCGAGCATTTATAACATTTGCAACATTCATCATTGCGAGAGAATTTAAAGTCGCGCGTAGGACAGCACTTCTGTCTGTATATTTTTGACTGTCTTGATTTTCTTCATCTTCAAGTTGCTGTTGTTGAGCAAAATATTCTCCACCTTGCCCCATTTTGTCATCTTGAGTTTTTGCTGCGGTACCTGAGATATCTCCACTTTTAAAATTGAAGGAGCCTCCGATTCCAAAAAATCCTGCTGACCTGTTATCGACCATATTCTATCCTCAGTGTGTATTTACTATACTTTTGATATATAGTATCAAATTGAATGAGATATTAACTCGTCTGAAAGTATTATTTTGCTAGTTTGTTAATAAAAATTTACAACTTTAATTATTATATTATTGTTCTATTTAATCAGAATTGTCTTGTTTTTCTGTTGAAAATGACTGAAAAATATGTTATTATGTATATAAAATTAATGAGGATATATTTATGAAAAGATTTAAAGGTTTTACTCTTACTGAGTTGATGATTGCTTTGGCTGTAATAGGTATTTTGGTTGCTATCGTTACACCTGCGATAATGAAAACCAGACCTAATAAAAATAAAATGATGGTAAAAAAGACTTTTTACACAACAGAGCAAATTGTCGGGACTTTGATTAATGATGAGCGTTTGTATCCTGATATGACAGATGGCTGTGATGCGACTCCTGTAGCTGATTCTTGTGCTTGGGGATTTGATTACGATAAATCTGTAAAATATGAAGGTGTTACATATTCAGGATCCAGTAAGTTTTATAAGTTATTTAAAAGTAAATTAAATTTATCAAAAGATAATGGTTATGAGTTTTATACAACTGATGGTGTAAAATGGGACTTAAGAGGTACTGGTGCTTGGGTAAAAAAAGCTTCTACTGTTGACGGAGCTGGTGAGGGAATTATTGTAATTGATGTGAATGGAGATGACCCGCCAAATAAAAGAGAAAATGCTTCAAGCAGTGAAGATTTTGATCAGTACCAAATACTTGTAAAAGCAAACGGGAAATTAAGAATTGATCCCGCTGATGCTAAGGCAATTGAGTATGTTACAATAAATACGTCAATTCGTGATGCTTTATAATAAAGTAATCGAATAATCGCGCTTGGTAGTTTATCAAGTGAGGAAAGTCCGTGCATTCAAGGACAGGTTGCCGGAGAAACTCCGGACGGCGTGAGCCGGTGGAAAGTGCCACAGAAATGTAGACTGCCGATGGATTTTATATTACAGGCGATGGTGCAACGGTGAGTTAAGAGCTTCACCAGCGATACTGAAAAGTGTCGGCTAGGTAAACCCCAACCGAATGCAAGATTGAATTGAGGGTTATAAAGGCTGTCCGCCAACTTCAGAAAAATCGCTAGAGATTGAAAGTAATTTCAATACCAGACAGATGATTATTTAGAAACAGAACACGGCTTATGAGTTACTTTATTTTTATAAAAAATGACCTTTGTTCATACAAAGGTCATTTTTTTATTCATTTGAATATTATTTTATTATTTTTGTTTTTTTGCAGCGTCTTCTTTAGCTTTTTTTGCTGCTTCTCCGCTGTTTTTAATTGATTCTTGTACATCTTTTTTCATTTGAGCAGGATCATATTCAGGATTTACGTATTTAATTTTTGCATTTTTCTTTAATGATTCTGTCAATTTGTCTATAGCTTCGATTTGTTTTTGATTTTCAAGATATCCTTTTATATTGTTTTTTACTTTTTCAAAAGAATCTTGACCTGCTGCAGCTCTGTCAGTAACCATTATAATATGATATCCGTATTCTGTTTTTACAAGTTTGTCTGATACGGTATTAGGTTTCATAGAAAATGCTGCTTTTGAAAATTCAGGAACCATTTCTTTAGCAGCGAAGAATCCCAAATCTCCGCCTTTTACTGCTGTAGTTGTATCTTCAGAATTTTCTTTAGCAAGTTTTGCAAATTGTGTAGGATCTTTTTTTACTTCAGATAAAAGTTTTGTAGCTTTTTCTTCTTTAGCTTTAATTTCTTCATTTACTTTAGCTTTAATTGCTGTTTCATCAAGATTTTTATTTTTAGCATCTGATTTTATAACTTCTTCTATTTCAGCTGGATTTACGCTAATAAGAATATGAGATGCTCTTACTTTTTCTGGGTGTTTGAATTTGTTAATGTTTTCATTATAGAATTTTTTTGCTTCAGCATCAGAAACATTATATGTTCCTAATTCTTTTGCAAGTTTTTTCATTTTAACTTCTTCTTTTAAATCTTTTTTGAATTGTGCATTTGTCATATCATTTTGTTTAAGTAATGCAGCAAGTTGTTCTTTAGAGCCTATTTTGTCTATAATTTCTTTTACAGCTGCATCAACTTCTTTATCTGTTACTTTAATGCCTCTTTTAGCAATTTCTTCATCTAATAATGTTTTTACGATAAGTTCATTAACTACTCTATCTTTAATTAACAAATATAAAAAGCTGTTTTTATCACTTTTAACATCTACCCCTAATGCTTTTAGCATGCTAGAACCAGCTTGTTCATTAAACATTTTATCAAATTGACCCTGAGTAATTTTTCTGTCATTTACTGTTATAATTGTTTCTCCTGATTTAAGCCCGCACCCTGTAAATAAAACGGCTCCAAGTGCAAGTGTTACCAGTAATTTTTTCCCTCTCATAATGTCTCCTTTTTTTCAACGTTATATTCATTACTTACTTTATACATATAATAAAACAAATCTATTAAAATGTTAAATACTTCATTAAAATTTAAGTATGAATTATTTAATAATAAAATAGAATTGCCATCAGTGCAAGAACTTGGAGCAATTGTAAATTTTATGCGTTTTAAAATTTCTGAAGGAATTGCTCTTTGGATAATTTTCCATTCCGGCTGAGTATATGGTGTATATATTCTAATATTGTCTTCTGTTTCTCTTATTAAAGATATTTTAACGTCAGTTGCTGCGAGTCTTATTTTAATAAGTTTAATAAGGTTTTCTACACTTTCAGGCGGTTTAGCAAATCTGTCTTTCCATTCTTCTGTTATATAATCAAGTTCAATATCTGACTTTACATCTGCTAAACGTTTGTATTCTATCATTTTTTGTTCAGAAGATCCTACCCACTCATCAGGAATAAATGCTGTAATATTAATATCAACAATTGTAGGTTCTGTTTTATTAACTGCTTCACCTTGCAACTCTTGGACTGTTTCTTCTAATAGTTGGCAATAAGTATCAAAGCCTACATTTACCATATGTCCATGTTGTTTTGTCCCTAAAATATTCCCAACTCCGCGAATTTCAACATCTCTCATTGCTATTTGATAACCGCTTCCAAGATTTGTAAATTCTTTTATCGCTTTTAATCTTTGGACTGCATCTTGGGTTATTTCTTTTGATTTAGTATATAGACAATAACAATAAGCTTGTCTTTGAGAGCGCCCTACTCGCCCTCTTAGTTGATATAATTGCGCAAGACCAAATTTGTCAGCATTGTGTATTATCATTGTATTGGCATTTGGTATATCAATACCATTTTCAATAATTGTTGTTGCAAGTAGGATGTCATATTCGTGATTTGCAAAGTCAATAATTACTTTTTCGAGAGTTTTTTCATCCATTTGTCCGTGTCCAATTGCAATTTTTGCATTAGGAACGAGTTTTTGTAATTTTACTTTGAATTCATCAATTGTCTCTACTCGGTTATATAGATAAAAAACTTGTCCTTCTCTGTCCAATTCATGAATTATGGCATTTTTTACCATATTTTCATTCCATTCCCCCACATAAGTTTTTATTGGTAATCTATTTTTAGGAGGTGTATTTATTATAGAGATATCTTTTATACCTGATAAAGACATATAAAGAGTTCTTGGAATAGGAGTTGCAGACATCGTTATTATATCAATATTTTCACGTAATTGTTTTAATTTTTCCTTATGTCGAACTCCAAAACGATGTTCTTCATCAATAACCAAAAGCCCTAAATCTTTAAATATTATTCCGTTTTGTAACAATCTGTGAGTACCAACTACAACATCACATTCCCCTGTTGCAAGATGTTTAACAGTTTCTTTTTGCTCTTTTTGAGTTCTAAATCTTGATAATAATTCAACATTTACCCCGAATGGTTTGAATCTTTCAGAAATTGTTTGGTAATGCTGGAATGCTAAAATTGTAGTTGGAACAACTACTGCAACTTGTTTCCCTGATGTTACAGCTTTAAAAATCCCTCGCATAGCTACTTCTGTTTTCCCAAATCCAACATCACCGCATATTAATCTGTCCATTGGTTGTTCACTTTCCATATCAGTTTTAATATCGTTGATGGCTTTCATTTGGTCAGGAGTTTCTGTGTATTCAAAAGCTTCTTCCATTTCTACTTGCCAAGTTGTATCAGGTAAAAATTGAATTCCTTTTTGCATTTTTCTTTTTGCGTATAATCTTAATAAATCATAAGCTACCTGTTCGACTTCTTTTTTTACTCTGGTTTTTGTATTTTCCCAATCTTTTCCACCCATTCTAGAAAGTTTTGGTTTTATAGAACCTGAGCCTCTGTACCTTACAAGAAGATTAATTTGCTCTGCAGGGATATGTAGTCTATCTTTATTTGCATATTCAATTGTCAAATAATCTTTTAATTGTCCATCAATTTCTTGTTGGGACAAGCCTTTGTAAATACCTACACCGTGTATACTGTGGACAACATATTCCCCCTCTTTTATGTCATTAATATTTTCTATATATTCAGGTTTTTCTTTGTAATAAGACCGTTTTGTTGAGGTAATTTCTTTAGTTCGTTTGTTAAATAGTTCTCTGTCTGTGATTATAATTGTTTTAAAATCTTCTAATACAGCACCGTGTGATGAAATACTCTCGTTATATTCTATGTTGAAGATGTTGCCTTCTGCAAGAATTTCTTTAACACGTTCTGGATAGTCTGTTGCTATTATAATTTTGTATTCTTGTCTTGAATTTATGTAGTCTATAATATCATCAAGTTTTGCTCCAAAATTTTGCACTGTACCAGAATTGAATTCGACAATATTATCCATTTCACTGTCGAGAAAATTATTTAATGCAATTTTGACAAAGCCTGCACTTTTTTGGATAAATTCTTCAAATGGTATATGATTTCTACCTTTGAGGTCTATATTCAAGCCTAATTTTAAATTTTCTTGCAGTTGTTCTTCAAAATTTTTGTCGATGAATTCATATTTTGGATATAATTCGGATGTTTCATCAAAAACTAAAATATAATCATCGAAATAGTCTAAAATACCTACTAATTCATTATTAAAATAGTTTTGATAAATTTCAATCCCTTCAAAATAACCATCTTCATCTTCAGGTTTAATTTCTTTCGGAATACCTTTATCCAATGTAAATTTGTACATTGGCATAATTTTAGATGATTTTAATTTTTCGATTGATTTTTGTGTTTCGTTGTTAAAATATCTTATATCAACAATTTCGTCTCCCCAAAGCTCAATTCTTGTAGGATGTTTATCTAACGAGTAAAAATCAATAATATCTCCTCTGATACTGAATTCTCCAATGTCAGATACCATAGTTGCTCTTTTGTATCCTAAATCAATAAATTTTTGAGAAAGTTTTTTTAAATCAATTTCATCACCGACTTTAATAGATATTGAGTTTTGTTCAAAAAATTCTTTTTTAGGGAATTTTTCTAATAAAGCTTTAACAGGGCAAATAACTATATCAGGTTTTTCATTTAAAATTCTTATTTGCTCAGCATAATCGTATCTGTTTGGAGAGATACTCTCATACATTGAAATGTTCTGAAAAGGTAATAAGTCTGATTTCTCCGCAAATGCTTTTTGTAAATCATTTTGATATTTTAAAGCATTTTGTTCACTGGATGTAATAAAAAGAATTTTTTTATCAGAAATCTTTTTTATTTTAGTAATTAAAAAAAGTCTTAAGATAGTTGTCAATCCTGTGATTGCAAACGAAAAAGACCTTGCAAGGTATCTTTCAAACAAGGCATAATTCTCATTATTCTCAGGAATTTGAATTTTGAACATGGTTTAGTTTTTTGCTTCAGTATTATTAGAGCTTACGTATTCTATGCCCATTTCTTTAAGCGTTCTAATAAAATTCTGAGCACAAATCTTTTGAGCTTCAGGCGGTACAATTCTCAAAATTTCAACGGTTTTTGAAATCACGGGATCTTTATCATACCAACGGTTGTTTGCATTAACCGGCTTAACCATAGCATAAAATTTATCAATAGTTTCTTTGGACACTTTTTCTTCAATTTTTTGAAGAAAAATTTCAGCCTGAGCTCTTAATTCTGTTTGGTAGTTTTTTAAGAGTTCAATAACCTCAAGTAATAATGGGTCGTGATCATACCAGCGTTTATAGCCAGAACTCATTACAGCAAGCCCTCCGTTATGTTAACTTTAGGTTCAACAGGAGAAATTATAGCATCATCTTTTCTCTCTATTTTACCTCCTAACAATCTTAGCTTACTTTCAAAATTTTCGTATCCTCTATCTATATGATGTAAATTTTCGATTGTAGAATTGCCATCAGCCATTAAAGCTGCAACTACTAAAGATGCACCAGCTCTTAAATCACTTGCAGCAAGTGTTGCCCCGGTAAGTTTCTTGACCCCTTTTATTATTGCATGATTTCTATCTTGATGGATATCAGCTCCCATTCTGCGTAATTCAGGAACTTGCATAAACCTATTTTCATACAAACTTTCAGTGATAATTCCAACACCGTTAGCTGTTGTCAAAAGAGTCATAGCCATTGATTGAAGGTCTGTAGGGAACCCTGGATATGGTTGTGTTATAAAATTGATTGAGTTAAGTCTGTTTTTACAAGAAACTTCAATAGAAGTCGGATCAACTAATTTTATATTTGCTCCCATCTTTAACAATTTATCTGTGAAAAATGTTAAATGTGCAGGAAATACATTCTTTATGATTGCTTTTCCTTTAGTTGCAATAATTGCAGACATATAAGTTCCAGCTTCAATTCTGTCGGGAATTGTGGTATATTCAATAGGATGTAATCTTTCATGTTTTACCCCATTGATAACAATTTCTGAAGTCCCGGCTCCGACGACATCTGCTCCCATTGAATTTAAAAAATTAGCTAAATCAACAATTTCAGGTTCTTGAGCTGCATTTTGAATTCTTGTAGAACCTTCTGCAAGAATAGATGCCAACATTAAATTTTCTGTTGCGCCGACAGATGGTATATCAAGATAAATATCTGTACCTACAAGTTTAGATGCTTTTGCATGGACATAGCCATTTTCTATTTTTATTTTTGCACCTAGAGCTTCTAACCCTTTTATGTGGAAATCAACTCTTCTTTCCCCTATAGCGCATCCACCTGGTAATGCAACAATTGCTTCTTTGCATCTCGTAACTAAAGCTCCAAGAACGATAAATGAAGCTCTCATTTTGCTTACAAGCTCATATTTTGCAGTAATACTTGTTAAATCTGTCGCATCAATAGTTACAGATTTTTCTTTTTTATCATAAGTCGTTTTAGCTCCCAATTGTGCAATTACACTAAGCATAATTTCAACATCTGTTAAATCGGGAACATTATAAATTTTTGTTTCACCTTTTGCTAGCAAAGCGGCAGCCATAAGTTTTAATACAGAATTTTTTGCTCCGCCTATAGATACTTCACCTTTTAATGGGGTGCCACCTTTTATATAAAATTTCTCAGTCAATTTCCTTACCTTTTAAATGAATATTTATTACATATATTATAATAATACAACCACATAAGCTTGGTGTAAATAAGTTAAATAATGTAAAGAAAAATCTTCAAAAATAGGATATGTTTTCTTTATTAAATTATTAAAAAATAATAAATTTTCCTTGTGAATTAATATTGATAAACTATAATATTTTTATATAAGTAAAATTAAGAGGTAGAGATATGACACATAAACATCATAATAACAACCCGTTTAAAAATTCCGAAAATTTAGACGAAGAAGTAAAACAAGAAGAGGAAAAGCAAGAAGATCAAAATTCTGAAGCTAAAAATGATTCTTCTGACTCTGAATTAAAAGAGCTTCAACAAAAATATGATACATTAAATCAACAATATTTACGATTGGCTGCAGATTTTGATAATTATAGAAAAAGACAAGAACATGAAAGAGAAGAGTTATTGAAATTTGGTACAGAAAATGCTCTTAAGAAGATGATTGAAGTTCTGGATAACTTTGAACGTGGGAAAAAAGCTCTTGAAAGTGTTGAGGATTGTCAAAAAGTAAAAGAAAGTTTTGATCTTGTGCATAAACAGGTATTTGAAGCTTTGAAGAAACTTGGGCTTGAGATTATTGAAACTGAGGGTAAAGAATTTGACCCTAATTTCCATGATGCAGTAATGCAGACTCCTACGTCAGAAAAACCTGAGCATACAATTATAAATGAATTACAAAAAGGATATAAAATGGGTGATAAAGTATTGCGCCCTGCTTTAGTTAATGTTGCGACTGCTGAAGAGTAATTTTACTCTTCAGTTTTTGTATGATAAAATAAAATTGTTAAAATTATTTAAAAATTAGAATAGGGAAGATTTAATATAAAATGACAGATTACTATGAAATACTTGGAGTATCAAAGGATGCTTCCAAAGAGGAAATAAAATCTGCTTTTAGAAAAAAAGCAAGAACATTACACCCCGATGTAAATAAAGCCCCAGATGCTGAAGAAAAGTTTAAAGAGCTTGGTAAGGCTTATGAAACGTTAATAGATGATAATAAACGTGCAACTTACGATCGTTACGGCGAAGATGGATTAAAAAATGCCGGATTTGATACAGGTGGTCCTTTCGCTGGTGGATTTGGCGATTTGAATGATATATTTAACTCATTTTTTGGAGGAATGGGAGGTTTCGGTTTCGGGGGAGGTCCTGATCCAAATGCGCCAATTGAGGGTGATGATTTAAGACTGGATATTGAAATTGATTTTGAGCAAGCAGTGTTTGGCTGTGAAAAAGAAATTAAGTTTGATCATTTGGAACTGTGCCAATCTTGTAGTGGTACAGGAGCTGAAAAAGGCTCTCAACCTGTAACTTGTCCTACATGCCATGGTTCCGGTCAAGTAAAACAAGTTATGCGTACTCCATTGGGATCTATAGCTCAAATAGTTACCTGTCCTGATTGCCATGGAGCAGGTAAAAAAATATCAAAACCTTGTAAAGATTGCAAAGGCCAAGGGAAGGTTCAAAAAGAAAGAAAAATTAATATAAAAATCCCGGCCGGTGTTGATAATATGTCAAAAATCAGAGTATCAAGAGAGGGAGATGCTGGTACTAACGGTGGACCTGCCGGTGATTTGTACGTAGTTTTGCATGTAAAAGCTTCTGATTATTTAAAAAGGGAAGGTAATGACGTATATTCTAGATTAGATATAACTCCTGCTCAAGCAGCTTTAGGAGATGAAGTAGTTGTTAAAACACTTGATGGTGAACAAAAAATTACAGTACAAGCAGGTGTGCAAAGCGGTAACTCAATAAAAATTAAAGGGGCCGGAGTGCCTTATATCCAAAGACCTTCTCAAAGAGGAGATCATATTGTTGTTGTAGCTGTTAAAACTCCTACAAAGCTTTCTGATGAAGAAAGAATGCTTTATAAAAAACTTTATGAAATTCAAAATAATAGAAAATCTGCTCAACAGCAGTCTATTATGGATAAGGTGAAAGGTGTATTCCAATAACACGGGAGAAAGGTATGAAGCAGTTAAAAAATATAGCAACAAAACTTTGTATTTCAGCAATATTGGTATTTTCAATTGTAGCACCTGCTTCTTGTGCGAAAATTCCTGATAATATACAAAAGGTTATAAGCACTGACTTCCCTAAGACAACGTTTAGATTTGACGGTGTCATAATACTACCTGATAACACTATTTATTTACCTTTATTCCCTGCAAAGATAATAAACGTAGAAAAAGTGTCTATAAAGCAGACTTATCCATCAGGGAAAACTTTGGCAGCAAAACCTAATATTGTGATATTTAACAATGACTTTGCTTTGTTGAAAGTATTGACTGATACTAATGGAAATAAAACAATTTATAAAATGGCTAATCCCCCTCTTGAATTAAGAACAGGGCTTTTGCCTCAAGATATGCTAGTGCCAAAAGGTCTTGTTATTCCGGAAAATCTTAAATCAATAGTTGGGAATTTGGAAATTCAAACGGTGAATGATCCTGGGATAAGAGTTGAAAATTCAAAGCCTGTTGTTACCCAACTTTCAGGGTCTACATTAAAAACTCTAGCTCAAATTCCGCAATTAAAAAATAAGAATTTTTATGTAGCATCTCCATATTCAAAAAATATCCAAGTATTGAATTTGGGAGCAAAAACTCCAGAATACTCACTGGCTCAAACAAATGTTCCTATTTCAATGAAAGCTTTTGATGACAAATTTTTATTGGTTACAGCTTATGAAAAGCCTTCTGTAGATGTAATTTCATTGGCTGATGATCAAATAATTAAACAAATTTATACTAAATCTCAACCGTGTGAAATAGTTATTGATAAAACTAAAAATATAGCTTATATTTCTAGTCCGGAATCTTCAAGTATTTATCTTGTTAACTTGGAAACAATGACTCTGACTAAACAAATTAAAATCCCAGGTATGTGTGAAAAACTTACGTTATCTGATGATGGATCAAAGTTGTTTTACTATGATAAATTAACACGAGATATTTGGGCTATAGAACTTGATAACAATTATCTATTAAAAGAGGTTGGGAAATTCCCGAATGTATCAAAAATTGCTTATACAAATGATAAAATATACATAACAAGCAGGACGAAAAACAGACTAGCGATAATAGATTATAAGACAATAGGTCTGATTGCTGAAATTGAAATTTGTGAAAAACCTATTGATATGCTTACTTTCCATGAAAGAGTATATGTGCTTGGTGCGGGGGACAATTCTATTCAAATTATAGATGCAAAAACAGATCAGTTAACTGATTCAATTTATTTAAATACAAATGGTTTTTCGACAAAGATAAACCAGATTGAAAATACAAATATAGCCCTTGTTACTGACACAAAGGCTTCATTATACACAGTATTTGATTTAGGAACAAACAAAGTAATAAAATCTGTTCCTATTGATATTCCTGCAAGTTCTATTGTTGTAACAGATAAGGTTAAAAAAATAAATAAGTAGGTTTTATATGATTAAATATTTTGATGACACTACTGAAAATATACTTAGCGAATTAGAAAAAACTCAAAAACAATTTTGGAATATTGCAAGAGTTACGGCAGAATTTTTATATACTCTGATAAAAGCTGAAAAGTCAAAAAGTGTTTTAGAAATTGGAACTTCAAACGGTTATTCCGGAATTTGGCTAGGGAAAGCTGTCAAAGAAAATGGCGGACATTTAACAACTATCGAGTTTTATGATAAAAGACTAGATGTCGCAAAAGAAAATTTTAAAACTTGCAAAGTTGATGATGTAATTACAACTTTGAAGGGTTCTGCTTTGATGCATCTTGAATATTTACCTGATGATTTTGAAATTGATTTTGCATTTGTTGATGCAAATAAATCGGAATATATCAAGTATTTTGAATTTATAGATAAGCACATGAAAAAAGGTGGGATTATTGCATGTGATAATGTTTTGTCGCACGAAGCTAAATGCAAACCTTTCATTGATGCGATTAATGCAAATCCAAATTATGAAAACGTTGTATTACCATTACCTGCGGGCTTATCTTTAGCTAGAAAAATAAAATAAATATTTAATTATGTTATAATAATTTTATGAAAATTTTAGGTATTGACCCAGGTTTAGGAATTGTAGGATATTCTATTGTTGAATATAATGGAGAAACTCCTGTACTTTTGCATTCAGGTTCTATTCAAACTCAAAAAGGAGCTAGAGAAGCTGCAAGGCTTTTAGAAATTTTT
Source organism: uncultured bacterium (assembly GCA_949290355.1). Classification (GTDB taxonomy): domain Bacteria; phylum Cyanobacteriota; class Vampirovibrionia; order Gastranaerophilales; family Gastranaerophilaceae; genus Stercorousia. Next base: position 128,033 of record CASERN010000011.1, read on the forward strand.
GAGGATATGAATACAATAGTTGAAAAATACAGACCTGATTGTGCGGCAATAGAAAAACTTTTTTTCTTTAGAAATCAAACAACCGTAATGCCTGTTGCCCATGCAAGAGGTGTGATTTTAACTGTTCTTGAAAAATTTCATGTTCCTATATATGAATATACTCCGATGGAGGTCAAACAGGTTTTGACAGGATATGGACGTGCTGATAAAAAAGAGGTTGAACATATGGTTAAATTGTCGCTAGGGGTTGATACTTTACCAAAACTTGATGATACTGTCGATTCAATTGCGATTGCAATTTGTCATACTCGTTCTGTCATGGTATGATAATTTGTATGAATATTAATTGGATTTTATTGAGACAAATTACAATATTAAGTATATTTTTTGGAGCATTATTAGGGGCTTTGACATTGATTCCTTTTGTTGGGACTATTTCATTTATATTTTTATTATGTTTTATATCACCTTTAGTTATTTGGCTTTTAGTTAAGTACAACTGTTTGTCTTTAGAATCTACAAAAGATAGTATTATTGTAGGTGCTATCTCTGGTTTTGTTTCTTTCTTAGGTTTTTCGATAATTTATGTCCCTATTTCAGTAATTTTGATGAAACTTTTTCATCTCGCAGCTAATTATGGTGTTGGATTAATGCTACAAAATGCAACTTTTTTCATATTAGTTGCAATTTCAATATTTTTAGCTGTAGTAAGTGCTACAATTAATGCTTTTACAGGTTTTTTAACTTTTTATATTTTAGAATTAATAGGTGCTGATAATAAGTGATAAATTATTGCAGCTTAGTAAAAAATGAGGAAAAATAAATGGCAGAATTTCATTCAAAAATAAAAACAATCGAATGGGTAGATGATTATTCAAAAATGGTTGATCAGACATTGTTGCCTTATGAATTTAAGTATGTAAATATTACAGGCGGTCAGCAAATGTTTGATGCAATAAAAACTATGATTGTACGCGGAGCTCCGGCAATTGGTGTTGCAGGTGCCCATGGTGTTGTTTTATATGCTCAAGAACTTGCAAAAGAAAATCTTTCAAGAGATGAATTTGTAAAAAAACTTCTTGAAAAAGCTGATTATATGGCAACATCAAGACCTACCGCAGTGAACTTGATGTGGGCTTGTGAAAAACAAAAAGAAGTTATAAAAAATTCTAAATCGGATATTCAAGGGATTGTAGAAGAATTAAAACAAAACGGAATTAGATTAGAAGATGAAGATATCGCAATCAATAAAAAAATAGGAGATTACGGTGCGGAAGTTGTTCCAAAAGGTGCAACTATTTTAACACACTGTAATGCCGGTGCGCTCGCAACTGTCGGTTACGGAACAGCGTTGGGAGTTGTACGTTCAGCATTTGCAAATGATCCGACTATTCAAGTATTTGCAGATGAAACAAGACCTCGTCAGCAAGGGGCAAGAATCACTACATTTGAATTGACAATGGATGGAATTCCGACAACATTAATCACAGATGGTATGTGTTCATACTTTATGAAAAAAGGTATGATTGATATGGTTGTTGTAGGAGCAGATAGAATTGCTGCTAATGGGGATGCTGCAAATAAAATCGGGACCTACACAGTAGCAATCGCAGCGAAATACCATAACGTTCCATTTTATGTTGCAGCACCTTTGTCAACGATTGATACAAGTATTAAAACAGGTGATGAAATTGTAATTGAAGAACGTTCACATGATGAAGTAACTCACATTAACGGAAAAATAATTTGTGCTCCTGATGTAAATGTAATAAATCCAGGATTTGATGTTACACCTCATGAATTAATTGCAGGTATTATTACAGAAAAAGGAATTTTAAGACCTGATTATAACAAATCGATAGCAGAAGCGTTTAAAATCTAGAATTAATTTTTCTTTTTCATACAAATATAATAGCTATAGTAAAGAGGATAAGCATGCTGTAAACAAAGTTTTAAAATTAATTTATGCAAATATTGATTTGTTAAATATGACAATTAAAAATTTCGCAAAAATAACAAAAATAAAATTTTAAAACATTTTAGATCGAATATTTTTTAGCTCGGCGATTGTCTTTGGATAGTCGCCGTTTGTTAATTCGCCTATTGCTTTGTATAATTTTAAAATTGATTGCTCAATATTTTTATGGTTCATTGTAACCATATCAATTGCCATTTCTTCATTAGACATTGCAAGACGTGTCATATCACGAAAACCGCTTGAGGCAATTTCTAATGCCAGAGGATTTTCTTTTGCAGCAAGCATAAGTCCTTGAGCAATTACCATTGGCATATGCGAAATCATTGCAACTGCTTCATCGTGTTTTTCTGCTGTGGTAAAAATAGGAGTTGCACCGACATAATTAATAATTTCCAGTAATAATTCTTGACCTCTTGTCTTCTTGTCCTCTTTATTGCCAATAATCACCCATTTTGCGTTCTTGAAAAGACCTTCAAAAGAGTTTTCAAACCCTTTATGTTCAGTTCCAGCCATTGGGTGCGATGGGATAAATTTGTATGGTCTTTGTTTTTCTGATACAAATTTTTTCAAACTGCATACGTCTGTAACAACAGTATCTGGTGATAAATAGCTTTCTAATTCATCGAGTACAGAAAGAGTTTTATTCATTGGAGTGCATACAAAAATTAAATCTCTATCTTTTAAAACATCATAAGTCTTAAAGATTTTATCTCCGTTTTGAGATTTAGAAACAGCTATTACATCATATTTTTTTGTTAAATCTTTGAATAAAGATCCGCCAATTAGACCTAAACCGATAATTCCTATTTTCATAAGATTATTATAACATATAAATTGACTAACTTGTAATTGTTTAATATAATTATCAAATAAAAAGGGGTTATATTATGGATTTATTAGAACTTTTAAAGAAAAGATATTCTGTAAGAAAATTTGATGATAGAAAAGTAGAGAAAGAAAAACTTGATTTGATATTGGAATCGGGCAGAGTCGCTCCGACAGCAGTTAATTTTCAACCTCAAAGAATTCTTGTAATAGAATCACAGGAAGCGCTTGAAAATTTGAAGAAATGTACGCCATATCATTTTGATGCGCCTTTAGCTCTATTAATTTGTTATGATAATACCGTGAGTTGGAAAAGAGGTCATGACGGCTATGAAATGGGACCTGTAGATGCAAGTATTGTAACTACTCAAATGATGCTAGAAGTCGAAAATATCGGACTCGGCACAACTTGGGTGGGATCTTTTAAAACAGAATTATTGAGGGAATTTTTTAATATTCCTGACAATTTTGAACCTGTAGCGATTTTGCCTATTGGTTATCCTGCTAAAGATTCCACTCCAAATCCTCATCATAATGAGAGATATGAATTAAGTCATACCGTTTTTTATAACAAATTCTAGATTAATATATTTCGATATTATCAAGTGAAGTTGTTGTAAATTCAGATGTCTGCATAAGAGTATTTTCGTCAATTTGCCCTGTAGATACAAGGATTGTTTGATTTACTCCGCCGTTTTTTGCTGCAATAAAATCCATTGGGGCGTCGCCTACCATAATTGTATTTTCAGGATTTGATTTTAATAATTCAAGTGCCAATTTGACAGGAGCTCCGCTTTCTTTAGTTTCTTTAGTGGATTCTCTGCCGATTACGACATCAAATAAATCCCCCCATTGGAAATGTTGCAGGGTCAAAAGTGTTGATTCTTTTGCATCAGAAGTAACAATTCCTGTTTTCAAGCCTTTAGCTTTAACTTTTCTTATGAAATATATTGCAGATTCAATTGGTTTTGTATATTCAGACATATTTTGATAAAATACTTTGCTTACGTGGTCGAATATTTTTTCAATATCGTTTTCTGTAATTTTTATGCCTAAGTCATTTAGGTTTTTGCAAAATATTTCGATAATCACAGTTCTAGAATACATCGCTGTAATGCCATCATGAAGCATTTCACCTTTTGAAATGTCATAGCCTAAGTAAAGACAAAGTTTTGGGAATAAGTCTTTTGACAGATTAAATTTCTCAATAATTTCTTCAACTCTCATCTCTGTCATTTTGCCCCAAAAATAGTGCAAATCAATGAAAGTTCCGTCTTTATCAAACAATATTGTATCAATATTGCTGATAGCCCATTTTTCAGTTTTTAGATTAATCATTATTTGTCAGCCTTTACGATTGTATTTACAAGTTCTTTTGCAATTTTTACTGCTTCTTCCATTAATTTTGGATCGTTGAACAGATTATCGTTTGTCAAATAATCTTTTACGATTTTTCTTGCATAAGAACCTACCGCAAGACAATGTGGGTGAACATCGCACATATGAGCAAGTTCAATAGATTTTGAGTTAGTTCCGCCAGACATCATAATGTATGCAGGCATTTGCGCATTTTCAAATAATTGAGCTGTAGCTATAGCTTGAAGTGTAGTCCCGAAATGGTCGTTGCTTCCGCTCATCGCGATTCCGTCAGCCTGAATAATAGTTGTGTAAGGCTTTCTTAAGCTCAACATTTTTTTAACTCTTTCTTTAAGTTTTTTATCGCCGAGTTCGGATCTGTCAATTGAAATACATAGCATTCCATCAAAGAAATCGTTAATTTGTAACCATTTGTCCATCACGTCTTTTTCATCGGTTGATATTGCATGAAATTCAATACAGTCAATACCTTTTTCGATTAATTTTGGTAAAACTTCTTTGTAATCTTGTAATTGGCTGACCATTTCAATTGCTTGTTTTGGACAGTTATTTACACATTGATTGCAGCCGATGCATCTTTCTTTTTTTACTTTATATTTATCAAGTTCAATGATTGCATCATGAGGACAAATTTGTTTACATTTCCCGCATTTAACGCATTTTGTCTGGTCTATTACAGCTTTTGTAATATGGGGGTCGCCATCAATTCCGACACTTACGCATAAATATCTATCCTCTTTTATACCTGCTCTTTCTAACCCTCTTTTTGCTGCATCTACAATTTCAGGTTTTGCACATAAATCAAAAAATGGGCATCCTGCTAGAGAATATATTGTAACAAGTCTTTCTACTTCTGTTGCATCTTCATTCCCTGCTCCGCATACAAGTTTGAAACATTCTTTTTTATCTAATAAATCTTTTAACATAACAAATTCCTTCTTTCTTTTTTTATATATGGGATAACGTATTTATAAAAATAATTGAAATACGGAGAGGGTGGGATTCGAACCCACGGAGAGTATTACCCCTCACAGACTTTCGAGATCCGCACCTTAAACCACTCGGACACCTCTCCTTTTTTATGTATGTCATGTTCTTATATCTTTATGTGAAAAATGTTTTGTTCCGTCAACGTAATCTTTTACGATATTTCCGTTGCCTATAAGTTTGTATTTATAAATTGTTAAACCTTCTAATCCTACAGGGCCTCTTGCGTGGGTTTTGTTTGTTGAAATTCCGACTTCGGCACCGAATCCGTAGCGGAAGCCGTCTGCAAATCTTGTAGATGCATTAAAATATACTCCTGCAGAATCAACTTTGTTCATAAATTTTTCCGCATTTTCAATATTTTTTGTGATAATGCTGTCTGTATGGCCTGAACCGTATGTATTAATATGTTCGATTGCTTCATCAACATTTTTTACTGTTTTGAACGATAAAATTTTATCACCGTATTCATGAGACCAGCTTTCAGGTTTGTCTATCAATTGAATTTCTGATAATTGCAAAGCTGCAAGTAAATTATCAATTTTAGGAAATTTTTCATGAATTAGCAAAGTTTCAACTGAATTACAAGCACTTGGATATTGAGTTTTTGCATCTGTTACAACTTTTATTGCCATATCAATATCAGCTGTTTCATCTACAAATATGTGGCAAATTCCGTCAGCATGACCAAGTACAGGAATTTTTGTGTTTTCTTTTATGAATTTAACAAGTTTATTTCCGCCTCTTGGAATTATCAAGTTAATATATTTGTCGCATTTTAGCATTTCAGCAACGTCATCGCGTGTGAATACTTGTTGGATAACATTTTTAGGGAATCCTTCTATTTTTTCAAGTGCAGAATTTATAATTGATAGGATTTTTTTATTTGTGTTTATTGATTCTTTTCCACCTTTTAAAATTACTGCATTGGCAGATTTTATTGCAAGTGATGAAATCTGTGCAATTACATCAGGTCTTGCTTCAAAGATTATCCCTAAAACTCCTATAGGACAAGATACTTTGTATAAAGTTAAATCGCTGTCGAGTTCTCTGATTATAAGTTTTTTATTAATTGGATCTTCTAAATGGGCGATATCTCGAATACCTTGAATCATATCGCGCATTTTGTTTTCATCAAGTTTTAGACGATTAAATGTTGATTTTGTAAGATCTCCAGATTCAACTAGAATTTTAGCAGCTTCTAAATCTTTTTGGTTAGCGTCAAAAATTTCATTTTTGTTCAATTCAATTTCATTCGCAATTTTCAGCAATGCAGTATTTTTAATTTCTGTTGATAAATCTGCAATTTTTAATGAAGCATCTTTTGCATCTTTTGCAATTTTTACAAAGTCAATCATTTTTTCTCTCCTTGTTTGGAAAAAATTTTTACATATGTGGATTTATAAAAGAGTTATATTATCTCGAGTGATAATAGCATCATAATTTTTAAATCCAAGAATTTCCATAATGTTGTCAGAATGTCTACCGATTACTTTTCTGCAGGAATCTGAACTGTAATTTACGATACCTCTTGCGATTTCGACACCTTGTTCGTCAAGAATTGATACAACATCGCCTTTGTTAAATTCATGGATTACATCCAGCACTCCGATGGGTAATAGGCTTTTTTGTTCAAGAAGGGCTTTTTTAGCACCTTTATTAACAACAATTTGTCCAATAATATTTGTTGCATAGCCAATCCAACGTTTTTTATCAGACAGACCTTCCGTTTGAGGAAGAAACATTGTTCCTATTTCATCTCCGTTAAATATTTTTTGGATAACATAAGGAATTTTTCCGTTTGCAATAAGAACTTTTCCGCCAAATCTTGTTACCATTCTGGCAGCTTTTAATTTAGTCCTCATACCGCCTCTGCCGCCTTCTGAAGCATCAGTGCCTAGAGCTAGAATCTCATCAGTTACTTCTTCTACAGTGCGGATAATTTTTGCGTCAGGATTTGTTTTCGGATTTTTATCATACAAACCTTCTACATCAGATAAAATCACAAGTAAATCAGCATCAAGTTCACTTGCTACAAGTGCTGACAGTTTGTCATTGTCTGAGAAACATACTTGCATATGTTCAAATTGAGGGTGAACTTCGACTGTTGATACTGTATCATTTTGGTTAATAATTGGAATAACTTTAAGCTCAAGTAATTTGTTTAAAGTTGTTCTAAGACTTAAATATCTTTGTCTTAAAGAGAAATCATCTTCTGTTAAAAGAATTTGAGATGCAATAAGACCGTATGTGTCAAATCCTGTTTCGTAAATCGACATTAGTTTCCCTTGACCTATTGCCGCACAGGCTTGTTTTAGAGCTACACCTTCAGTGCTTTCAATCCCTAGCCTTTTTTTGCCTAATCCTACTGCTCCTGATGTTATTACGATAACTTCTTTCCCTTGGCGTGCAAGGTGAGAAAGATCTTCTATAAAGGAGAAAACTCTTGGTAATGAAACATAACCGTCATCACCTCTTAAAATATTTGTTCCAAATTTAAAAACGATGCGTTTTGCATTAATAAATTCTTGTCTGTCCATAATTTTATTATATTACAAATAAATTTAATCAATTTCAACTTCTTGTTTTATTTCTATTTCATTTTTTCTATCAGATGTCGGAGCTTTATTATCCTTATACAGCCAGTATAAGTACATATCAACCAGCAGGAAGAATGTATTTAATATGTACAACCAAAATACCCAGTCCATATTATCCAATACTTTATGTGCTATTCCACATACATAGCCTAATAGAATTAGCATTGAAAAATGAATACTTTTACCATGTACGCATTTACATTTATATGTTTTCAATGCTGCTACAGGCCAGCTAATTCCAAAACATACCATCATTCCAGCTTCAAATACGCTCATATTTCTCCTTTTTTACTTATCCTTTTATATTAATTTTATTATTTTTTTTCTTTTCTTCAAATCCTAATACTTTCATTAAAGGATGTAGGATGTAGTTGCTCAATTCTGAAGCAATCCAAGCAAGGCCTATTACTGTTCCGACAAGATTACTTAATTCTATTGCTCCCTTAGCTGCGGGGAATTCCGGGGGCTTTTCATCTTTTAAAAGATGTTCTTTTAATGTTAATTTGTCATTATCAGAAATTTTCAAAGTGTCAGAAATTTTTGTTAAAAGTTTATGGTTTTGCCTTTCTCCCTTATTCATTTTTGCTAATTTTGCATAGTTTAGATATTCTGTTGCATTTTTAAATGCCGGTAATGCAGAGTCCCCTTTGAGAATCTTTTGAGCAATCTTAAATCCGTATTTTTGGAATATAAAAGGAATCATTGTCAGATATATCCCAAGACAAAGAGCTTGGTAAAGCCCTTCTTTTGTTGCAGCATATTTTCTTGTATCTTTGTCTACATTTTTATCCAACATTATGGCTGCAGGGCGTCCTGTTGCTTTAAATAATGATTCTGTTGAAACTGTATATTTTGTGTTGTTTGCAAAATTCACAAATTTTGGATTTAAAAGTATACCTGCAACTTTATCAAGCATTACATACCTCCAATCTTCATTCCGGAGTTATAGAAATTCCTGAAATGATATGGTGTTGTATAACCTTGAAAGTTAAGTTGTTTAAGATTATGGGGTAAAGGTTTTTGGGGTGTCCTTTTTGTTTCTTTATTTTTATCAAGCATATTCATAAGAGGTTTTGTTGCAATATTACAAATAGTAGGTATTACGAATAATGCTGTCAAACTTACGCTGATTAATGAAAGTGTAGATTGCATTTTAGGAAGCTCTTTCATGTGATTTGTTTTTTGTGCAATATGTTTTGCGACTTTGCCCACTGCTGAATCTGTTATTAAATAAGTTATAAATGCAACTGCTCCTGTAAAACCTTCTCTAAAAGCTGTATATTTTCTTGAGTTCTTTTCTTGTTTTTTGTCCATCATTGTAAATGTCGGACGTAAAATCCCTTTTGATACAGCAATTGTTAAAGCTCCGTAAAGAGCTTTGTTTTTTTGTCCTAGATTAATACAAAAGTTTTTGAAATACTGTTTGAAAGGGGTATTCATATTTTTCTCCATTATTATTCTAAGACTTGAAAGTAGTGTGTAAAATACAAAAAATGTTATAATAATTATAAGTTTTTCTTATAATTTATTAAATTTATGATATAATTTAGTTATGAACTTAAACCAATTAAAATATATTGTAGCAATTGCGGATGAATTGAATATATCTAAAGCAGCTCAGAAACTTTATGTTTCGCAGCCATCATTGAGTCAATGTGTTCAAAATATTGAGCGAGAACTTGGTACAAAAATTTTTGATAGGAGTACGACTCCTTTAAAAATAACTTATGCAGGAGAAGTTTATATAAATTGGGCTAGAAAGATTTTAAATTCCACAGAAGAAATAAATAGACAAATTGCAGATATTTCAGGCCTTAAAAATATAAAATTAGTAATAGGGATTTCTCCTTATCGCAGTACTTGTATTTTACCGCCGGTAATAAAAGAATTTAAAAGATTATATCCTGAATGTCATCTTGTGATAGAAGAACACCCGACTACCGTTTTGCATTCAATGATGGATGATGGAAAAATTGATATTTTAATAGATACTCCTCATATTAATACTATAGATTATACAAGCATTACGTTATTAAAAGAAAACATATTGATTGATGTGCCAATGAACTGGAATGTTAATGGTAATGAAGTGGAACTTTCTGAATTTGCAGATAAACCTTTTGTAATGTTATCAGATGAACAATTGTTAGGGAGAATCTCAAGAGATTTGTGTATGAAAAATGGTTTTGAACCTAAAATATCATTGGAATGTCATACTGTAGAAACTGCTCATGCTTTTGTTGTACAAGGCTTAGGGGCAACTTTTGTTCCAGAACTTTTTGTAAAATATTCGGATAAGAAAAATTCGAATTATTATAAAATTAAAAATTGTCAACCTGTTCGTGAATTTTGTGTAGTCTATGACAATAGGAAATATTTGCCATTAGCTGCCAAGGATTTTATAAAAGTTTTAGATGATTTCTTGCACAGTTGATAATTTAGTAATATACTTGAAGCATTATGAAAAATGTAAGACAAACAAATATAAATATACATAGAGATAGCTGGGTTGAGATTAATTTAGAGAATATTGCATACAATATGCGTTCTATCAGAAAAAATACCCCTGAAGGAATTAAGCTTTTAGCAGTTGTTAAGGCTGATGCATACGGGCATGGCTCTGTTATGCTTGCTCCTACTCTTTTGGCATCAGGTGCTGATATGTTGGGTGTTGCATCAATTGACGAAGGTGTTGATTTAAGACAGGCAAAAATAAATTGTGAAATTTTAGTTTTAGGAGCTGTCCCTGTATGGGCTGTGGAAACAGCTGTAAAATCTGATTTAACTATTGCTATTTTTTCAAAAGAACATTTATCAGCTTGTCGTCAGGCTTATGAAAGAACCGGAATAAAACCGAAAGTTCATGTAAAACTCGATACAGGCATGAATAGAATTGGGGTGTCTGTTGATGATGCCGTTGAATTTATTAACGAAGTTAGAAATGCTGATTATTTAGATTTTGGCGGTGTGTTTACGCATCTTGCTAATGCTGAAATTAGAGAAAAGACTCAAATTCAAATAGATAGATGGAATAGTGTTATTTCAAAAATTGATACAAAAGGTCTGCTTCTACATATTTTAAATACAGCAGGTGCAATGTGTTATGATGTCCCAAATTCAAATATGAGACGTGCAGGAATTGCTTTATACGGTCTTTATCCTGATTTGCCAGAAGATGGTGATGTGAAAAAACCTGAATTGAAACCTGTAATGTCATTAAAAGCAAGAATTGTAAATATTCATGAAGCCAAAGATGGTGAAGGAATTAGTTATGGGCATACGTTTACAGCTCATGGTACAAGAAAAATCGCGACTGTTCCTTTAGGTTATGCAGATGGCGTTCCACGCGGACTTTCTAATAAGATTTCAGGTATATTAAACGGCAAAGAAGTCCCGCAAGTCGGGAACATTACAATGGATCAGATGATGTTTGATATCTCAGGAGTGGATGCAAACTTAGGTGATATCATAACATTATTAGATGAAAATCATACAATTGATGAGTGGGCAAAAATATTAGGGACAATAAATTACGAATTGACTTGCCGCTTAAAGGTTAGATTGCCAAGAGTTTATACAAGGGAATAGTTTAATGAGTGAAAATTGCAAATTTGATTTAGGTATAATTGGAGCAGGACCTGCTGGATATACTTCAGCTTTTCAGGCAAGAGCTAAGGGTTTGTCTGTTGTTTTGTTTGAAAAAGATAAAGTCGGCGGCGTATGTCTTAATAGAGGTTGTATTCCGACAAAATCAATTTTGCATTCGGCTGAAATTTATGAAGAGATGAAATCGGCTTCAGAACTCGGTATAAATCTTGAAAACTTATCAGTGGATTACAAAAAAGTTGTTGAAAGAAAGGATAAAGTTGTAGAAAAAATTAGAAAATCTCTTGAACTTGCATTGAAAAACAGCGGTGTGCAAATAGTTAATGCAGAGGCAAAAGTAATTTCTAGTAATCAAATTTCTACTGATGATAAAGTTTATGAATGTGCTAGTATAATTACTGCAACAGGCTCTAAACCTAAAGATTTTCCAAATCTTCGATTTGATCATGAATTTGTATTGAGTTCTGATGATATCTTAAATTTAGATACTTTGCCTAAAAGTATTTTAATAATAGGCTCAGGAGCTATCGGGATTGAATGGGCAAGAATTTTTTCAGCATTTGATGTTGAAGTTTCTATTGTAGAACTATCAGAACATTTGCTGCCTTTAGCTGATATTGAGGTTTCAAAAAGGGTTGAAAGAATTTTCAAAGCTAAAAAAATAAAGATGTTTTTAGCGAATTCTGTTGAAAAGATTGAAGATAAAAAGGTTTATTTATCCTCTGGTGATATTTTAGAACCGGAACTTGTTCTTTTAGCAGTAGGTCGTAAGCCTGAAAATAATTTTGAAAATGTTACTTGTATCGGTGATGCTTGCGGAAAAATTCAACTAGCTCATTTTGCAATTAAACAAGCTGTTGCACAAGTTGCTGGGGTAGAATTTGATGAGAATTTGGTACCATCTGTAGTATATGGTTGTCCAGAAATTGCTTGGATTGGAAAGCGTGAACAGGATTTGGAAGAAGGAAGTTATAAAAAATCAAATTTATTAATTTCGGCTCTTGGAAAATCTCATTGTGATAATTGTACGGATGGATTTATTAAAATTCTTTCGCAAAATGGAAAAATTCTCGGTGCCCATATTGTTGCCAAAGAAGCTTCAGCATTAATTCAACAAATAACAATAGCTATGCAAAATAACATAGCCATTGATGATTTGAAAAAAGTATGTTTTGCCCATCCTACATATTCAGAAGGGATATTTGAGTGTTTGTTTAGATAGTGCCAGTCCAGAAAGGAACTTTCCCAAAATTCCAATATGTATTTGTTGGATTTTGGTCTCTGTGTCTGAAAATTCTTTTCTTTTTAACTTTAGTATCACTAACTTGTTTAGTATTATCTTGTTCTACTTGAACTTCTTGTGTTGTTTCTACTCTTGAACCAGGAATTTCATATACTTCCGCATAAGCGCATCCTGCAAAGCATAACAAACAAAATAATGTTATAAATTTTTTCATACTTTTACTCCTGTTGTTCCTTACATATATTATAACGTTTAAAGTCATGAAAATCAATATTTTTGCTATATAATTTTAAATATGCAGAAAAGATTACCAGATTATTTAAAACGACCAATTATTGATACAGACAAAACTCGAACTGTACGCAGGATTTTAAAGACAAAATGCTTAAATACCGTATGTGAGAATGCTCGTTGCCCTAATAAGAATGAATGTTATACGAAAAATACCGCTACATTCTTGATTATGGGAAATAACTGCACAAGAAATTGCAGATATTGTAATATTACGTGTTCTCGTCCTGAACCTTTGGATTTGAGTGAACCTTTGCATGTCGCAGAAGCAGTAAATGATCTAGGACTAAAATACGCTGTAATTACATCTGTTACAAGAGATGATTTGCCTGATGGCGGGGCAGAGCATTTTGCAAATTGTATCTATGAAATCAGAAAAATATCCCCTGATGTTAAAATTGAAATTTTAACTCCGGATTTTAAAGGGGATAAAGATTCATTAAATACCATTATAAAAGCACATCCTGATGTATTTAATCATAATATTGAAACGGTAAGGAATGTTTTTAAAACAGCTCGTCCACAAGGTGATTATGATTGTTCTTTAGAGGTTTTGAAATATATTAAAGATAATAGTAATATAATAACAAAGTCAGGATTAATGATAGGTTTGGGTGAAACCTTTGAGGACATCGAAGAAACTCTTATCGATTTAAAAAATGTCGGTTGTGATATCTTAACAATAGGTCAATATATTCAACCATCTAAGTCTCATTTGAATGTTGCAAAATATTACGAGCCTGAAGAATATGAAAAATTAAAATACTTAGCTCAAAGAATCGGGATAAAGCATTACCAGATAGGGCCTTTAGTCAGAAGTTCTTATCGGGCATCTGAATTGGTGTAGTTGTTTTTTGTAAAAATAAAATAAAAAAATATTTGCAAAAATTAAATTTCTTTTATTTAATAATGTTATAAAATTTTTTGTAAAGGAATAATTAATGCCAGTAAGTAAAATTCTATTTCAAGGAGTTAAAGCTACTCAAAAAGCTTATGAAAGTGAACAGGAAGATTTTACCCTAAGTGATGATTATTATGTAGATAAAGAAAAATCTCATGCTGCAAAATATATGTTGGGGGCTACAGCTTTGGCTGGAGCAATAGCAATAGGGGTTATCGGACATAAGAATAATTGGTTCCAAAAGCTTACCCTACTTGGGCAAAAAGTAGCTCAAAAAAAGCAAGACGTAATAAATAATTTAGCCCTTGATTCTTCTATTGGACATTCAGTTGATAATATAGGTTCTTCTAAACTCAAAAATATAGAAACTTATGAAAAACATGGTGCTAAATATATAAATAAAAAGGCTAATACTGGTAGAGTATTTGAAACTTATGTTTATGAGAACGGAAAAACTTTAAGTGAAATTATAAATTATGACCCTCAAACCGGAAATTTATTGAAGAAAACTTTTTATAACTCTGAAGGTAATAAAATTGATAATGTAATTGAATATGATAAAGTTACAGGTTTGACTTCTCGCAAGATATATTATCAATTAGATGGAGAAACTGTATCAAGAGAATATTTATACGATTCAAAGACCGGAAATAAGGTAAAAAGTTTATATTACAATTCAGATGGAAAATCTCCAAGATATGTAGCTGAATATGATCAAAAAACAGGCAGCCTTAAAAAAGATGCATACTATAGTGATGGTTGTGAATTTGATTATGTAAACATTTATGATCCAGTTTCTGGAAAATGTTTAGAAACTACATTTTATAATGCTGATGGCAGCGTAAAAAGTGTAGATAAAAAACTAAAGTTCAATTTTGACAGCTCCTTGTCGGAAGATTTTTAATTCATCGCCAAATACTCCGCAAACAGTTGATTCAAGCCCTTTACATATATGACCGTAATCAGGAATTATTAAATCAGCAAGTCCTTGCATGTTTGATAATGCTTGTTCATAAGTTTTTGCTGATGGTTGATGAGATAGATTTGCGCTTGTTGTTGCCAGTACATGACCAGGGGTAATTTCACAAATTTCTTTAAAAACTTCGTTATCAGGGACTCTTATTCCAACAGTTTCCATATTTGATGTCATAAAATATGGAGTTTTGTCGCTTTTTTCAACTACAAGTGTGAGCGCTCCCGGAAAATATTTTTTTATTAATTGACAGCCGATTTTCGGTATTGGTTTTACATATTCAAGTAGATTATATGTTTCGTTAGACATTAATATTAAAGGTTTTTGAGCCTCTCTCTTTTTTATTTCATATATTTTTTTTACGGCTTTTTCAGATGTTGGAAGACAGCCCAAACCCCATACGGTATCTGTTACGTATGCAATTACACCATCATTTTCTAAAACTTCTTTAATTTTTTCTTTATTTTCTAACATTTATCTTCCTCATAAATCTTTGAGCTAATTCTGTTGCATATTCCATTTTTAACATTAAATTTAATCCTGTATAGCTTACAAGACATACAATACCTACTGATGTGATTTTTATTATTTCAAATAATGCTTTTGGCATGTGAATAAATTTATCAAATCCGTACGCTAATGTAAAACATATTGTAATGGAGATTATACCTGCAATAAACATTTTTAAAAGGTTTGTAAATAATCCTTTATAATCCATTTTGACTTTTTTATAAATTAAACTTCCGAGAACACAAGCATTGAATAGAGTTACAAGTGATGTAGATAAAGTAATTCCGCCTATTCCCATGTGCATTTTGCTTATAAATATTACGTTAAGCAGATATTTTAAGACGATTGATGAAAAGGCTACGATAAAAGGAGTTTTTGAATCATTAAAAGAATAGTAAACTCTTGTGATAGAATCTCTGAATACATAAGGTAATATAGAAACAGACAAGAACCATAATGCCTCAGTTACCATAAATGTCGCATTAGTATCAAATGCTCCGCGTTCAAAAATTAATCTGACAGCGTCCATTCCAACTGTTAAAATTCCTATGATAATAGGTATTGCTGCAAAGAAAAGAACCCCTACTCCTTTATTAAAATATGATTTAATGCCATCTAGATCTTTTTCTGCAACAAGTCTTGAAAAAATCGGGAACAAAGGAACTAAAAACGCTGTAACCAAAATCCCTACAGGAAATTGAAATACTCTGTTTGCATAACCGATTGCTGTCCAAGCTCCTTCTGAAATTGATGATGTAAAAAACATATCAACATAAATATGAATTTGTCCCACAGTGGAGCTTAATACAGCAGGAAATAAAAGTTCCATTATTTCTTTGAAATGTGGGTTATTAGTAAAATGAAAATCAGGTCTCCATTTAAAACCTAATTTCTTAACATTCGGGTATTGAATTACAAGTTGTAGAATAGCGCCGATAGTTGTTGCCCAAGCAAGAGCGTATCCTTTATTGTCATTTGGAACAGCCATAACTACACCGATTATCGCCGCACTCATTATGATTGGGGATAAATTAGGCAGCATAAACTGTTTATAAATAATTAAAATTCCATAATATATTCCGACAATTCCTCCGATTATTAAAAGAGGTGTCATAATTTTTAAATGTTCTGCGGCAAGGTTAATCATCTCTACAGAACCGCTTGAGATGATTAATCCCATTATTTGACGTGGAAACACAAACATTATTATAGAAAGTACAAGGAAAAATATTGTAGTTGCAGTCATGAAAGTGGAGTATAATTTATTCACTGCTTCTTCAGGTTTTTCCTTTAAATTTGGTATAAGTTTAGAAAAAATTGCGACAGTTGCGCTATGGAAAGGTCCTCCTACACCTCCGAGCAAAATTAAAGATAGTGATGGTATTTGGTAAGCATAATAATATGCATCAGACACAAGCGTGGCACCGTAATAATTTGCGATAATAATATCTCTGATGAAACCTATCAATTTGCTTATAATTGTAACAACTGCAATAATCCATGCAGCTTTTAATACACTTGTCTTTTTATCCTCACAGGAGGTATTTGTTGTCATCATTTTCACCATCTTTACTGCTATTTATTTTTACATTGTAGACTTTTATGCTCTTATTCATACCAGATACTTAAATCTCTTCTTTTTACTAATTCTATATATAATCTAAGAGCTTTTCTGTCTCCTTCATCCATAGGGTAATGAAATATTACGGTGTTTTCACCTTTGTTGATATATTTTGAAATATCTATTTCTGTATTTCTTTTTAAAATATTTGGATCTAGTTCAAATGAATATTCTTTCCCGTTTATATTTACGGGCAATTTATTAACCATGAATTTATTGTCTATGATTATTTTTGCATATTTATCTTTTGAATAGAACTTTTGTTTGATTGCCTGCTGAGCAGAGTTTGATGATATTATTACAGGTTTTGTTGCTAATGTTATACCTGTATAGTAATGCTGTAGAATTTTATCATAAGGGATATGCATTTCAGACCCCATAAAGCCTGCTCCGTATTGGCTCATACCTACACCATGTCCAAAACCTCCACCATATGCATGGATTGATATCAAATTCCCGTTTTCATCTTTAATGTTGTCAAAGACTACATTTGCACTTGGTAGTGCTTTCCCGTCTTTAGTCATTAAACGTCTTATTACAAGTTCTTTATATACCTTATAATTTCCTGAACGTGTAACTATTTCCATTTCAATAATTTTGCCGGAATCTCCACGTCTGATAACTTTAATTTCTTGAATATCACCAAGAATATCTCCTTTTTTAAATGCGGGGTGAACAAAACCTGTTGATGATTGTGCAACCAAGTTTGATTGCAATACTTTTTTTAACTCATCTGCATTCCATTCTTTTTCCCATCTGTAGTAAGGAGAACGGATATCGTATGCGTCAGGTCTAGATTTATAATATTTTGCGGCATCATCTTCTTTGTTTAAAGGTGTTTGCCCGATAATATCAGGCTTTGCTTTCAAATAAGGTTTCTCTGAAGATGGGAATTCTTTTGTTTTGGGATCAGAAAAAGCATTTGAATAACTTTCAGTGTATCCACCTGCAGTAGATGAGTATTGTGCAAGTATTAAATCCCAATTGTAAATTGCAACGATCCCTTCTGTTTCTTCTACTGCTTGATTTGATAGAGGTTTTTCTGTATTAGCTCCATAATATACCTGACTTGCAACACTATCGACTACATCATAATTAGCAGATGCTTTTGTTCTGGGGGATAGTACATAATTCCTTGCAGCAACACTTTGGGCTTTTAATGCTTCAAGTCCAAAACTTACAGGCATTTCGTTCGGGACAACGCCTTTTAAATAATCTTCAACTTCAATCATATTTACAAGATTAAAAGTACCATTGTTGTTTTTTACAAGCTCAAATGCTCCGTGGTATAAGGCTTGTTTGCCTGCACGTTTTAATCCTGAAACGCCAAGAAGACCAAAATTGCTTGTTATTTGAATAGGCCCATCAACTGTTTCCGGAAACATATTTCCAGGTGTGTATATACTAAATTTCCCATCTTTTATAGAAATTCTTATTTCTTGATTTGGCGGATAGTTTCCAATAAGCATTCTATTATCATAAATTTGAGTATCACCTGTCCCGAAAATTGTTATATCTTTATATTGGTATGTCCCAAAATTTTGAGTTCCAATACCGACTCTTACAACTTCTGAAGATGGTCCTTTTTGAGATATTACAGCTTCCCTAGCAGCCTGAAGAGTACTTTGGGGTATTGTAGGAGTATATTGAGCTTGACAAGGTAATGTAAAAATTAATGTAATGGCACAAAGACTAAAGTATTTGGTAGTTTTACATCTGAATATATTTGATGTATTTATTTTACTTCCCATGTAGTTCCTTCTTTCGAGTCCTTTAATACTATGTTTACTTCATCAAGGGCAATTCTGATTTTATCTGCAATGTCCCAATTTTTTTCATCTCTTGCTGCTTTTCTGTAAGAAATGATTTCTTCCATAGTGTTAAAATCTTTTCCCAATTTTTCAGAAACTTGTTTTACTGCGTTTTTTAAGTCATCTTCTGAAAGAGTGGCTTTTTCAAAAGTAAATCCCAAAACTGATGCCAATTTATACAAAATGGTGTAAGCATCTTTATCATCTTTATTTGCTTTACTTGTAAGTTCAAAAAGGACAGCAAGAGCTTTTGATGTATTTAAATCATCATCCATAGCTTCTGTAAATGCTTTGTATTCATCAGTTTTTGTAATATCTAGATTTTCATTAATTTTTGTACGTTTAGCGTTAAGCATGCGTTTTACACCTGCTTGAGCAGATGATAGAGCTTCATCTGAAAATTCAACAGGCATTCTGTAATGATTTGTCAGAATGAAAAATCTTATTGTGTTTGAATCATATTTTTTTAGCAGTTCATCAATAGTTAAGAAATTCCCCAAAGATTTTGACATTTTTTCTTTGTTGATTGTAACAAAACCATTGTGAAGCCAGTAATTTACGAATTTGCAGCCGTTAGCGCATTCTGATTGTGCAATTTCATTTTCGTGGTGCGGGAATATTAAATCTGCTCCGCCTGCGTGAATATCAATTGTTTTGCCTAAATATTTTCTACTCATAGCAGAACATTCAATGTGCCAGCCTGGTCTGCCTATTCCCCAAGGTGATTTATATCCGAATTTTTCATCTTTTTTCCATAAAGCAAAATCAAGCGGATCTTCTTTATGTTCTCCGATTTCAATCCTTGCACCACTTTCAAGCTGGTCAATAGGTTGTTTTGAAAGATATCCATATTTAGGGAATTTTTTTACTCTGAAATATACATCACCGTCTGCTTCGTAAGCAAAACCTTTGTTGATTAAATCTTTTACAATTGAAATCATTTCACCTAATGTTTTTGTCGCAAAAGGCTCAATATCTGGCTTTAAGGTATTCAATGCTTTCATTGATGATGCAAATTGCTTGTACCAGTATTGAGATACTTCTTCAGGTGTTTTCCCTTCTTTTTCAGCTTTTTTAAGAATTTTATCATCAACATCCGTTACATTACGGCAATATGTAACATCATAACCTTTGAATTTCAAGTATCTATATAAAACATCCCAAGTGATATAACATCTTGCATGACCTAAGTGTGCGTAATCATAAACCGTAGGTCCGCATACATACATTTTTACTTTATTTCCTTCAATTGGTGCGAACTCTTCAATCTTGTTTGTATAAGAATTATGTAATTTCATAAAAAATCCCTCTTTTTCTCAATTTTACTACAAAAAATAAAAATGTTAACTATTGTAAACAAAAATGAAATATCTAGCAATTTAATATATAAAAAATATTTATAAAGTATATACGTGCAATAAAATTATTTTAAGGAGATTGCTTATGACAAAAGTTAATGGACCTCAAAACAACGGTACACCTGCAGGTTATACTAAAATTAAGATGTACGATGAAGCCTCAAAGAAGACAAAAACATTTTTTATCCCTGTTGGGAAAAAAATAAAGGTTAACGGAAAGGAACATGATCCTAGCGTAAAACTTAATAATGAGACTGTTTTCACAGGCAAAAAAGGTGAAAACGGGTTTGAAATGTTAGGACTTGCTCTTGAACGTATGGATGTTAATAAAGATGGTAAAATAGATAAAAAAGATACAGATTTTGAAATTGCAAGTAAATTAAATAAAGATTTAGATGCAAAAAAAATTAAATATAGCGTTCGAGATGGTGAAATGTCTGATGCCGGTGTATATAAAGGTGAGGGCGGAGTAACATTTAGAGATAACAAAAACCCGATAAATCATACTTATAATGTTGAAATTTATGGTAATGATTAAAGTATAAAAAATAATACCGGTATTTACCGGTATTATTTTTTATCTAGTAGATCAAATATCATATTCATAGGTTTTATTAAATCCTGTACAGGACATATTTCATCTAATTCAAGAGTAATTGTTGGAATTTGTCTCTCAATTCCTGCATATGTGCCGAAACTGCCTGGTGTTGGGTATCCTATACTTGCCTCTATAGGATAATTTATAATATTAGAGATTTGCTGTGCAATTTCTTGTGCAGGACCATCATAGTTAACGATTTTGTATGGGGCGTGGAGTGTAAGTATTAATTGTGGCTTAAAAACTCTAATAGTATCAATTAGAAACTGTGTTTCAATCTCACTTCCTGCACTCTTTCCTCCGTAATAGTCAGTGTTTGAGTCATCACAGGTCGCATTTTCACCTTCATTTTTTCCCCAGTTTTTTGTAGGAAAATTTCTATTTAAATCGACTCCATTTGCATTTGTTCTTTTATTTTTTTGCATGCCGTCAGGATTTAGGCATGGAATGAATAAGAGGTTTTGAGGATTATGTATTTTTATATATTCATTAATCAAATACGCACCCTGTGGTTCATCACCATGAAATACTCCTATGATAAGAGTTTTAGCATTTTGATTTCCTAATAATTCTATTTCATTTCCTAATTTAGTTTTTGTTGATTTTAGTTTATTCAAATAAAGCCTCTATGAATTCTTCGTTATCAAATGTTTTTAAATCTTCCATTTTTTCACCGACACCAATAAGTTTTACAGGAAGCTTTAATTCTTTTGCGATAGCAAGAACTATTGCTCCTTTTGCAGAACCATCAAGTTTTGTAAGCGCAACAGATGTTACATCTACTGCTTCTGTGAATACTTTCGCCTGTTGAAGTCCGTTTTGTCCTGTATTGGCATCAAGTACCAGTATACATTCTCTTAAAGCTTCAGGGGCTTTTTTATCTATAACGGATTTAATTTTCTTTAATTCTTCCATTAAATTAAATTTGTTTTGTAAACGACCTGCGGTATCTACTAAAATTACATCAAAATTTTCTTTTTGAGCTTTTTCAATTGCTTCATAAACAACTGATGCAGGATCTGCTTTATCTCTTCTTACGATAGATGCTTCTGCCCTTTTTGACCAAATATCAAGCTGTTCTTCTGCTGCAGCTCTGAATGTGTCTCCTGCTGCGATTAAAACTTTTTTGCCTTCATTTTTAAACTTATAAGCAAGCTTTCCTATCAAAGTTGTTTTCCCTGCTCCATTAACTCCCGTAATAAAGTATATATTTAAGCCGTCAGAGAATTTTAATTGATTTTCTCCTGCAGCTTTCAGGACTTTTAAAAATTCTTCTTTAAGATATTTTTTTACGTCAGCAGGTTTTATTTTAGTCTGATTTCTTAATTTATCTACAAGCTCAGATGCATAACTAACACCCAAATCAGCGCTAATTAGCATATCTTCCATATCATCAAGTACAAATTCAGAGAATTCCTCTTCTTTTTCAACTGAATTTACGACGTTGTTAACAAGTGCTTGTGCTGTGTTTGAAACTGTTTCTTTAAGGTTGTTAAATTTATCTTTAAAAAATCCGAACATACGCTGATGATAACATGAAACTACTTAATTTGCATCATTTTAAAAAAAAAAATAATTTGTCTTTTCAGTTCGAAAAATTTTTGATTAATATTTTGTGGATTTTTAAAAATGTCTGTAAGTATATATTTGATGTAAATTATTTCTCCCCAGACTGTGTCTGGGAGTATAATGTCTTCTTGTTCATTGAAAATAATTTCGTCCATTTGTAACCTTTGTTTTATAATAACGAATACTTTTTTATATAATCTAGCAATTTTTTATTAATTTGTCAATATGAAAAATAAAATTTAGACTGTTAATATGTTAGATATAAAACAAGAAATTGAAATATTGTTGCTAAAATCCGGTGGAATTTCTATGAGAAAATTAATTACTCGGATGAGTGATTTGGGATATGATATTCCTAAATCAAGTACAATGTCTGTTCAATTGCGCAAAAAACGCGTAAGATTTGAAACTGTTCAGGAAATTTTAGATTTTTTAGGGTATGAATTAGTTATTCGGGAAAAGAAAAAGAATTAGCTACAAAAAAAGACCTACTCTATAGGTCTTTTTTTGTTAATATGTTTGTTAAATATTCTTTTAGTTTATGCCGTAATCTACGATAACTTTTGCCAAAATTCCGTTAATAAAAGCAGAGCTTTCGTCTGTTGAGTATTTTTTAGCAAGTTCAAGAGCTTCATCAACAATTACCTTCATTGGGGCATCTTTAATATAAAGTAATTCTACAATTGCTATTCTCAAAATATCTTTGTCCATTTTTACAAGACGTCCTAAATCCCAATTTTTAGCATATTTTTGAATAATATCATCAACTTCTTTGTGATTTTTTTGGAAAAATTCTGCAATTTGGATTGCATAATTTTTAACGTCGTGTTGAGAGTCTAATGTTGTAAATTCTGCAATTTCAAGAGCTAACATTGATTTTTCTGCAATATCAATCATTTCATTGATTCTACCTATCATATCTGATGTCATCGGAATTGGAACAGGAATGTTTGCAGCCCCTATAGGTCTTTTTAAATTGGTTTCAGAATCTGCTTCGTAGTTTTCAATTTGATCTCTCATTGCAACCAAACCTGCAAGAGCATTTTTAAGTTCATCTGATGCACTGCTTGTTAGTATTCTAACTGATTTTAAAATTATATCTTGTAAATCTTCTCTTGAATAATTTGTTATTTTTTTGTCAAATTGTGAAAATAATATAAAAGCCAATTCTCTGGCTGCTCTGCGCGCTTGCATATTTTTACCTCTTTTTCATATTTATTATACGAGGTTAATGCTAACATGAAAAAATTTTATCTACAAGATGTTTGGTTGTTATAAAAAGAAGATTCTATTTTGTTTAATCTTTGCTTAAGAATATTTACTTTGTCTTTTAACAAAGAACAAAGATTTTGACTGTCTTTAATTTTATAGTCAGAATTTTCAATTAGTGTATTTTGTAATACTTTTATTATTGTGTCTATTTTATCAATTTCACAGGAGATAATTGAGATTTCATTTTCAATGTTTTCTTTATTCACGTCTTCCATAATAACCTCCGGATCAAGAAAAATTATATCATTTAGGGAAATATAATTCATTTAGCCAAAAGTTTATAATTTATTGAAAATCAATCTATTTACTTTGCAATTTTTAAATATCTTTTTTGTTTTAAATCTTTAGTATGTTTAATTTTTTCTAGTCTGTTTTTTGCAAATTCTGTTTTTTGAGAAAACGGTTTCATCTGTATAAATTTTCTATAATATCTTTGAGCATCTGATGTTCTGCCCAATTTTTCAAAACACACTCCCAGACCGATATATGCATTATAAAAATCCGGATTAAGTTTGATTAGTTGTCCTAAATTCTGTGCAGCTTCTTTGTATTTTTCTAGTTTCATTAAAAGTGTGGATTTATGTTCATAGGCTTTTAAAAATCCTCTAGAATTCTCAATTAATTTTTGGTAAATCATTAATGCAAGTTCATATTCTTCGCATAATTCATGTGCAATTCCAAGTTGTAATATTGCATCAGGGTTATCAGGGTTGATTTGAATTGCTGATACAAAGTTTTTTATAGCTGCACAAGTAGAGCCTTCATTTAAACAACAGATTCCAAGTTCATAATAAGCTTCATAAAAATCTTCTTTTAATTCTGTTGCCATACTAAGATATTTTATAGCCTTTGAATATTTTTTTAAATTTTTATAACAAATTCCAAGTCCATAATAGCTTTGGGCATTTTTCCTGTCAATTAAAATTGCATTCAAGTAGTTTGAAGCAGCTTCCTTATATAATTTTTTTATTAATAAGGCATTTGCTTTTTCACAAAAAATATTTGTGGCTGTGTATTTTAGTAAATTTTTACTTGAACTCAATTTTAAAAACCTTCCTTCAATATTAATGATAGATTTTTTTTTAATTTCGTAGAACAACCATTTGATGTATACTTTATCAATCATTGGATTTATAAATGATGTTGTGCTATAAATTTATTATGAAAAAGTATTTGTTATTTTTGTTGGTATTAATGTTGGTAGTATTACCTGTATTTGCGGATGAGGTTGCTCTGGAGGGGGTTGAAAACCAAAAAATTGAACTGCCAAAAAATAATATTAATACTAAACAATCTCTTATTATTAATGATGAGCAGGTGCTTAATGAATTAATAAAATTACAAAAAGACAAAGATATTGAAGATATTGAAAACCTTTGGAAAGGGACTGTTGAAAATAATCAGGTAATCGGATTCGCTTTAAAAAAATTAGCAACACCAGAAAGTCAAAGGAGAATCCATTCATCTTTGATGGCTAAAACTCTTTCAGCTGTTGTTGCAGGTGCATCTTTAGCTCCATCTTTAGTTGGTGCAGATTATATGGTTCAGTCGTCAGCATTTGCAGCAGGTCGTTTAGCTCAAAATCTTATTAACAGGAAAAATATGCCGACAGAAATCCCTTTGACAGATACTGAGCTTATAGAACTTGCAGGGTTAGTAGAAAATTTGCAAGATAAAATTATTACTGCTTATTATAATTATAAAAGTTCTTTATCTCAATTGAAAGAAACAAGGCAAAGACTGCTTTTATATAATAAAAATTATGCAAAAGCATTGGATGAAGAAGATTTAATGGAAATTACAATTTCCTCAGCTTTGTATGATAATATGAGGGTTGAAGAATTTTATTATCTAGAATGTGCAAAAAAATATCATTTGGAGCTTCAAAGGCTTGCGGGGAAAAAGGTTGTCGATAAATTAAATCTTTACCAATTTAATTATAATTCGACTCTTGTAGGAGACAAGGCGGTGAAAAAATGAAAAAAATAATCATTGCTTTAATTCTTATAGGAATGTTTCAGCCTGTTTATGCAATAAAGTATGAAGATATTAAAAATCCGAAACAGCCTGCATATAGAACAGGACTTTCTGAAGAACCGGAAAAAGAATATATGGAAGCAAAAGCTGAAAACAAAGTTCATCAGGAGTATGTAAAAAAAGATGCTGAACAATTTGATTCTACAGATTTAACTTTTGCGGATTTAAGTATTAAACAAATTTCAAGAGAAGTTGCAGCAGATCTTGAATTAGATCAGGAAGATATGGTTGGAGATTTATCTGTTCTTTGGCAAGGTGCTGCTTCCCAAAGTGATACAATAAATTTTGCACTTTATAAACTCGCAAACCCAGATGAAGATAAACCTGATGAAAAATCTGTAAAAAAAGTCCTTACTACAATTGCAAGTATGTCAACTTTAGTCGGGGCTGGTATGGGCAATCCTTTACTTGCTACAGGTTCAATAATTGGCGGTAATGTCCTTGGAATTATGTCTCAGGATACAAAAGCATTGAATTATAAATATACAAAGGTAACTGATGCTGATATGATTATTCTTGTCAGAAAAATAGAAGATCTCCAGCAAAAAACAGTTGATTTATATTATAATTACATGACTGCACGTAAAAAACTTAAAATGATAGACAAAATAGCTGAAGATCGCAGGAAAAATTATGAGCTTTCTCAAAATATGTCAAGAGAAGTTATTTTGATTACGGATGCATATTACAGAACAGCTCTTGATAATCAAATGAAAGCAAGATCTGATTTTTATGCTAAAAGAGCTGCGCTGGAACAGTTTGTCGGTAATGAAGTTTTTGCTCAGTTTGAGCAAGATTTGAAAAAAAGAGAAGAAAAGGCAGATTAATGCAATTTATTCCGTATGAAATAAAAAACGGTGCTGAGAATATGCAAATTGATTCTGATTTGCTTGAAAATGCTATAAAATATAAATTGTCAGATCCCTTTTTTAGACTTTATGGATGGTCGCCTGCTTGTGTTTCTCTTGGGCGAAATCAAAAAAGTGATTTTTTGGATTTTGATTTATTAAAGAAAAATAATATTGATTGTGTAAGACGCCTTACAGGTGGAAGAGCTTTATTGCATAGCGATGAAGTTACTTATAGTTTTGTCTGTCCTTTTTCTTATCTAAAAAATGGAGAAAATGTTGTTCAATCCTATAAAGAGATATCCCAAATATTAATTGATTCCTTTAAAAAACTTAGAATAGCTCTAGAGTTTGGCGGTGAAAAAAAGGCAAAAGGTCATATGGATTATTGCATGTTAGTTTCTACCGGAGCTGATTTGTGTTATCAGGGGAAAAAACTCATAGGATCTGCTCAGTATAGAAAAGAAGGATATATCTTACAACATGGCTCGATTTTATATGATTATGATAGAGCTTTGCTTGAGAAAATTTTTAAGGAAAAAGTCGATACATCGACTATTGTTTCTATAAAAGAAATAGATTCCACAATAAAAAAAGAAGATATAATAGAATTATTAAGTAATGTAAACAACCGCTAATCCTTGTCTTTATTATTTTTTTAGTTTCTCATTAATAATTTTTTGATAAATTTAAGCAATTTTGTAATCCAAAAATTCTTTATATAAGTACGGGGAATAAAAAATTTCTAGGGGATAAGGAAAATGTTTGATTCAGTAAATACAGATTATTCTTTCTTAATGCAAAAGATGGCATTGGCTCCATTTGCAAGAGATTTCTGGAATCCGAATGGACTAAGTCAAACAAATCCTTTGTTAATTGGTTTTAATTTAGGTCAAGGGAATGTAACTGACCCAAGTTTGGTAGCTCAAGGTAATGCCGCTGCATATAATTATGGAGCTTCATTGATGGCTCAAGCTAATTTGAGTGCTTCAGTAAATAATTTGTTGAATTTTGAATCGCAAATTAAAGAAGCTATAAAATCTGATAAATTAAGTGAAACTCAAAAACAAAGCTTACAGTCAATATTGGATGGAATTACTGATTTAAAAGAAAAAATTAAAAATAATGTAAACAAGCAAATTTCTACTGATGAAATGAGATCTTATAATGAAGAAATAAAATCATTTATAAAGAGTGCAAATGAAACATTAAGTAATATTGCAGAAGAGTTAAAAGCACAAGCAGCTCAAGAAGAAACTGCAGCTGAAGGTGCTACTGATACAACAGAAGAAGGTGAAGCATCTGATTCTTCTTCTAATGCTAAATCTGTTGATAAAGCAAACAAAAAAGCTCAATCTAATGCAATAAAATTATGTGATAGAATTGAAAAATCAGTCAGAGGTCTTGGTACAAACTATGATGATGACGAAAATGGTATAAAGAATATTTTGACTGATGAAGTTAATAAAGATAATGTCTTAGACTTATTTGAAGCTTGGAATAAGACATATAAGGGTCAAGGTATTTACAGCGATGGTGATGATAATACTTACGGTCTTATTGGAACATTAATGAATGATTGTGAAGGTGCCCAAAAAGAAGAAATCGCAATGTTGTTAATTAATGCCTTAGTTGATAAAGCTGAAGAATTAGGTGTTGATGTATCAGCTGAAGCTGCTGAAGCAAAACTTTCTACTCATTCAAATTGGATAGGCTACAGAGATGATGACAAAATTTGTAAAGCAGTAAATGCGTTATATAATAAAGTTAAAGCAGCAGCTCAAAAATCCAAGGCAAAAAAAGTTCACGATGCTGAACTAGAAAAAGCTAACAATAACGCAAAAGCAGCAGCTCAAAAATCAGAAGAAAATGCTAAAATTGAAAAACAAAAAACTCAGTTCAGAGACGATATGCGTGAAATTTTGGGTGATGATAAAGCTGAAATTTCTGAAAAAGTTAAATATGAAAATGGTCAATTTGTTATAAGAATTGCAGGTAAAAATTATTATGGCAAAGACTATGTAGAATTAGCGAATGCTCTTGAAGATGCAGGGCTTGAGCCTGCTAAGTATCTAAAAAAACAGTCTGCCAGAGCTGTCGCATAAAAAAAATTATAATTAATGATTCCTCATATTTGGTAAAAGAAAATTGTAGAAGAAATTAGTAGGTAAAGTGTGAAATAATGTCCCTCAAAATGAGGGACTTTTTTTTTGTGTTTGAAATTTTTATTTTTCAAGATATATTTTGGCAATATCAATGTCGTTTTGAGTTGTAATTTTGATATTTTTGTAACTTCCGTTTAAGATATATACAGTTTCGCCTAATTGTTCAAGCATTCCTGCATCATCTGTAAAATTTTGACCATATAGCTTTTGGTGTGCATCTTTTATTAAATTATACTGGAACGCTTGCGGAGTCTGAGTGTTATATAATTTAGCTCTATCAATCGTTCTTACGATTTTTCCGTCAATAACTTCTTTTATTGTATCAATAGTTTTTGTAGCGACAGTTAAGGCCTTTTTTGTAATAACTTCCTCCATTGCACTGTTTATAATATCTGTAGATATCATTGGTCTTGCTCCGTCATGAATTAAAACAAAATCACATTCATCGGCTTTTAGTCCGTTAAATACTGATTCTTGGCGGGTAGCTCCTCCTTCAATTATTTCGACTTTAGTGCTATGTTTAAAAATTTCTTTTAGTTCATCCATTATTGATATGTTTGCGCATATAATAATCTTGTTAACTTCAGATTTTTCAAAGGCTTCGACTGTGTATTTAATAACTTCTTTACCGTTAATTTTTTCTAAAAGTTTATTTTTATTTCCAAAGCGTGATGAAGTGCCACCTGCAGGTATGATTGCATTAACTTTGAAATTCATCTTCATTACTCCTTAAAGTGATTGAATATATTTTTATCTATATCTGTGTAAATTTTTCCATCAATATTAATACATGGATTTCCGTTTTTTACTTCTCCTATTATCTTATAATAATTTATCTTTTTCAATATATCTTCGGGTACTGCTGCTATAAGTTGATAGTCTTCTCCTCCATAAAGTACTGTATTAAGATTAACAACTGGATTATGCGGAATATCTTTGGAGTTAATTGAGATTTCAACATTACTGGCTTTCGCAATTTGTATAAGTGCATCTCCAAGCCCGTCTGATGTATCCATCATAGCGTAATCTTGTTTTATATTTTGGGCAATTTGTTTTGAAAATTCTATTTGGGCTTCAGGCATGAGATGGGCTTTTGTAAATTCATTTTCTATTTTTTCCCCTTTAAGAAGAAGTTTTAGCCCATAAGCGCTGGATCCGTGTTCTCCTGAAACTATTACTTTGTATCCAGGTTTAGCATTTGCTCTTGAGGATATTTTTCTATTTTTTGTTTTCCCTATTGCTGTAACTGATATATATATTTTGTCGCTGCCTGTTATATCCCCGCCTACGATTTCACAATCTTTAGCGGCATCTTTTGCTCCTTTATAAAAGTTTTTTACAAAATTCTCATCTATATTTTTGGGCAATGATAATGCTATTGTCAGATATGCAGGTTCTGCTCCCGATGCACAAATATCACTGATATTAACCATTACTGATTTATAGCCTAATTGATATGGGGTAGTATAAGTCAATTTAAAATGAATATTTTCTACAAGGCTATCTTGTGTTATCACAATCCCTAAATCTTTTAAATATGCGCAATCATCTCCAATATATGGAGAATTCAATGTCGATTTTATTATATTAATTAAATTTTTTTCTTTCATTATATGTCGTGGTCAACAAGAGAAATAAATTCCTGAACAAGAGTTTGGTTCCATTTTTTGCCAGCATCTTGTTTTATTATTTCAATTGCTTGTTTTGGAGTGAGTTCTGCCCTATAAGTTCTCGGTTCCATAAGTGCATAATAAGCATCAACAATAAGAATGATTTGCGATGTCATAGGGATTGCTTCGCCTGCAATTTTAGCAGGATACCCGCTTCCATCCCAATTCTCATGGTGATGTTCAATTATTGGGATTATATCTTGGATATAACTTATAGGTTTTAAAATCTCTCTAGCTGCGATAAGAGGGTGTTCTTTTATATGATTTCTTTCTTCTTCAGTAAGTGGAGATTTCTTTTGAAGAATTTCTGCAGGTAACATAAGATTACCTATGTCATATAAAAGAGTAGCAATTTTCAGTTTATCAATTTCATCTTTAGGCAGGTCAAAACGTTTAGCAAGACTAACTGCAAGTAAAACCTTTGATTTCATAACTCCTGCATGATGAAGCGGGTTATATGTCTGTGTAAGCATGTCTGCTACAGTGTATAGGGCTTCTTTTGAAGTGTCATTATTATGATTTTCAAGTTTATTAATAATATTATTGCTAACCTCTTCATCGAGCGGAATATTATGTTTGGATAATATGTCCATAAATGTGTTAACTGCAACTTCCTGCCAGCTTGTCTCTGAGATTGGTTTAGCTAGTGTAACTTGGTTTCTGCCGTTCCTTTTAGATTGATACATTGCTTGATCTGTTAATTCCAGAATATCCTCAATATTATCAGAGTGCTCTAAAAATGTTGCAACACCGACACTTGCTGTAATATGTCCAATTGTTTCCAAATTTTCATTTTCTAAAGCTTTTCTGATTCTTTCTGCAGCAATCATTGCACCTGAAGAATCTACTCCAGGTAAAATTACGTTAAATTCTTCTCCTCCCATCCTAGCAGCTGTATCAATAGAACGAGCATTCTTTTTTAAAACTTTAGCAACTGTTCGAATTGCCAAATCGCCATATGCATGACCGAATTTATCGTTTATTTCTTTCAAATGATCTAGATCAAGACCAATAACACTAAATGGCTGTTTTTGACGGTTGGCACGTCTTACTTCTTTTTTCAAATATTCTTCAAAATATCTTCTGTTATATAATCCTGTTAAAGCATCAGTTACGGCTTGAGCTTTTACTTCTTCAAACAAATCAGCTATTGTGATAGCCATTTCTATTTGTTGAGCAAAAATGGTTAAAAAGTCGGTCTCCCCCGTTGTTAGTTCTTTTCTTGAAGAAAATACATTAAACCAACCAAAGTGTGATTTTCTTGTGTATAGGGGAATTGTAATTATTGATTTACTTTCACTGTGTTCAATTATTTCTTCAATTATTTCATCAGGGATATCAGGAGCTACTCCTTTTAGTGTTTCTCCGATAGCTAGAGTTTGCATTATCTTTTTTTCTTTTGCAGCTTTTGCATATATGCTTTCGTTATCAAATACCAATTTTTTTGTTTGAATAGGGGTTTTTATTAGATTATCAACTCTTTTTATAGATTCATCATTTGATTGAGCAATTACTGATAAATATGTTCCGTTTTCGTCTTCACATTTTTTTATGATGTTACAATGCAGGTATCCGAGTTCTCCTTGAATGCTATTAACAATAGTTTCTAATACACTTTGAAGCGGACGTGAAGCATTCATCATATCCCAGATATGTTGAAGAGTCAGCATTCTTTTATTTGCAATATTAAGTTCTTTGGTCCTTTCTTTAATTTCTTTTTCAAGTTGTAAATTGCGTTCATATATTTCAAGATAATCTTGTTTGCCGTTATATATTGCGCTTTCGACCTCAGAGACTTTTCTGTAAATATCTTTTAAATTATCCAAGAAACTCATATATTTATTATACACTATGTTTCGAGTTTTGTAATATTTTTTTAACAATATTTATAATTTCTTCAGGTTTAGGATAATTTATGCATTGTTCATAATCCTTTCCCTGAAGCGGACATCTTCTTGTATGACAAGGCTGGCATTTTAATTTGCCATCAAGAGCAAAGTACTTTTTATCATCTCCGGCCGGGCCATATAAAGTTGGAGGTGTACAACAAAATATTGAAATTACAGCCGGTTTTTCTGTCGCTCTTGCAAGGTGAGCACTCCCTGAATCAGGAGCCATGACAAGTGCAGCACGTGAAAATATTTCAATTAAATCTTTAATATTGGTTTGTCCTGCTAAATTAATAAAATTATTCCCGCCAATATATGAAATTAATTCTTTGTCGCATTCCATACCTGTAAATACAAGAGAACAATCATTTTTTATATTATTAACAACAGCTTTCCAATTATCCTTGTTCCAATGCTTTAATTTCCATGTAGTAGCAGGAGAAATTACGACCATAGGTTTTGTTTTATCAAGATTTTTTAAAAGGTTATCAACTTTATTTTTTGTTTCTTGACTTGTTGGCGGTAGGGAAAATTTAACATCATCTGGATTTTCCAATCCCAGATATTTTGCATACCACAAATGGTGAAAAACAATATGTTTTGAAAAGTTCGGATTTGGAATAGGATCTATTACTTCATTGCCGCCAAAACTTGAAAATTCCTTACCATGTTTTGTACAAATTTTCCTTTTTGCACGACAAAGTTTCATCCATATAAAACTTTTAAACATCATCTGTGTATCAATTGCTATATCATATTTTTCTGCTCTTATTTCTTTAAGTATTTTAAGAAATTCACAAAAATTTTTCAGGCAAAATCCATTTTTCTTCCATTGTTTAATAGGTATAAGAATTGACTTATGAACGACTGGATTGTCTTTTACTATATCAATTCCTTTTTCTGAAACTATCCAAGTAACTTCATATCCGTTATTTTTCAGTACATTTGCAAGAGGTAGATTAAATATAATATCCCCGAGAGAAGATAATCTTATAAGTAAAGCTTTTTTCATATTAGTACCCCCTGTCTTCTAAAAAAGCTGCTCCTGTAACTCCTGAATAATCCCCGAGCATAGCTTTTTTAAACTCTATTTTTTCTGCAGGTACAGGTAACGATTTCGCTTTAGCTTTTTTTATAGTTTTTTGGTAAAAGAAATCAACAGCCTCTATTAATCCCCCTCCGAGAATTATTAATTTAGGATTAATAAAGTTTATGATACTTGCAATCCCTCCTGACAAATATTCTGATGCTTCAGTTACGCATTGTAAGACAAGTTCATCTTCTCTTTCAATTGATTTTTCTATCATACTTGAAGTGATTGATTTCCCAGTTTCAAGATAATCTAAAATGCAGGATTTTCTACCTTTTTTTAAAGCCCCTTCTATTCTTTTTTCAATAGCAGAACGTGATGCGTATGCTTCTAAACATCCGTGAGCTCCACAAGCACAGGGACGACCGTTTAAATCGACTATCATATGCCCGATTTCTCCTGCTGTACCGGTTGCTCCAATGATTATTTCCCCTTCTTTGACTATTGATGATCCAACGCCAGTACCTACAAAGATACATACAAAATCATCACAATTTTTCCCTGCTCCGAATTTTTGCTCTCCTATTGTTGCAATTTCAACATCGTTCCCCACAAATACCGGAATTGGAAAGTGTTCTGATAAAATCTTTTTTATGTTTAAATCATAACAGTCCAAATTTGGAGCTGCAATTATTATTCCGTTTTTTCTGTCAATTTGTCCTGCTGCCCCTACTCCTATAGAACTTATGTCGTTAATATCTGCAGAACAATTTTCAAGGAGTTCCTTAATACCTTCGACCATTTTTTTTACAATATTTTTTGGACCTTTGTCTTTTTTAGTTTTCTTTTTTACGTGGTCTATTATTTCGCCTGTCTCTTTGTTTACAAGGGCAATTAAAATTTTGGTTCCACCAAGATCAATTCCGATTGAATATTTTTTCATACTACTAAAATTATATATAAAAAATATAAAATTTGCAAAAAGCCAAATTATTTGTTAGCATATTATTTGAGAAGGGAGTAGGTGTATGGGATTGATAAAAAAATTATTTATATTATCGGCATTAGTATGTTTCACTGTTCAAAATGCTTATAGTGCTGATGTTTGGGTAAATGATTTAAGACGTATGTATGCAAATCATTCTGCTATTATATATGAAATAAATTTAAGAACATTCGGAGCTCAAGATACAAATAAAGATGGTATTATAGAGTTTGATGAAGCAGAAGAAAGCGGAACTTTTTTGAATGCTATTCCTCGTCTTGGAGAATTAGCTCAAAAAGGTATAAATACAATCCATGTTATGCCAATCACTCCTGTTGGAAAAATTAAAGCATTGGGTACAGCTGGTTCATTGTATTCAGCTTCTTCTTTTAATTCGTTCAATCCGCAATTAGGAAGTAAAAATACTGCTCTGTCTATTGAAGATCAAGCAAGAAAATTTATAAATGAAGCTCATAAAAAAGGTATAAGGGTTATTATAGATTTACCATCTTGCGGATCTTATGACTTGTATATGCAAAGACCAGAATTGTTTGTAAAAGATAAATCAGGACAGCCTGTAGTTCCATCAGATTGGACGGATGTAAGACTTTTGAATGCCGGTACGGAAGAAAATATAAATAAAGATGTTTATAATTTGTATAAAGAATTTGTGGATATGGTTATAAATATCGGTGCAGATGGAATACGTGCTGATGTTGCAACTAATAAGCCCGCGAGATTCTGGAAAGATCTAATTGAATATTCAAGAGGGAAAGACCCTCAGTTTCTATGGTTAGCAGAAGCATCAGAAAGTTGGAATGAACCTGTATCTGATTATGCTGTGTTTACACCTTATAATAAACTTTTAGAGGCAGGTTTTGATGGATATTACGGAAGTTTCTTTAATTTAAAAAATTACAAAAATGGTCGAGATTTAATTAATCAAATTATAACGACAAACACTAATTTATCTAAATACTCTGAGCCAAAAGCAGTTATCGGAAGTTTTACAACTCATGATGAAATTAGCCCAATGTTAATAAACGGTACAAAATATAGTGAAATGATTATGTGGCTAAATGCAACTTTGCCTGTAAATTCTTATTTTGTAGATGGATTTGATACCGGTGATAATTACATTTATTTGTGGGCAAATAAAAAAGCGCCAGTAACTTATACTGATGATGATTATTATTTTGTGCATAGAGGGAAAATAGATATATTTAATTTCTCAAGACAACCTGGTGGAAAAAATGACTTTTTGCTTTCAACTTTTGTATTTACAAATGGATTTAAAAGGCAAATTGCTCACATAATAAATAATGGTAAATTTATACCTCTGAAAACGTCAGCTCCTTCTTCTTTTGCTTATGCATTAAGTTATAAAGGAGAAAGTGTTATTGTTATAGGGAATTTAAATTTTAGGACTAACGTTGATACAGTAGTGAATGTTCCTAAATTGTCCCCGTCAAATATATCTATTCCTGTTAAAATTGAGAGTATCCCAATTATTGATAAAGGACAGATAAAGTGTACTTTAATGCCTGGAGAGGTTCAAGTATTATTATTAAATGATTTGGAATTAAAATAGTTGAATTTCCCTAAAATTAAAATAAAAATCCGGTTTTTAAGCCGGATTTTTTATTAAGTTGAATATTTCATTTTTGATAAAGCAGCAATACGACGGCGATGTTTTTTTATTATTTCTTTTGCCTCTTCAGAAAGTTGTCCTGCTGGAATTTGTTTTTTTGCTGTTTCGTTTTGGTTTTGGTTATTTTTATTGAATAATTGTCCTGCAACATTAGATGCTGCATTTAACCCTTGCATGATTTTTTCTAAATTATTTGAAGAAGAATTTGTAGATTCCAAGTTAATCGGTTGAGCTTTAGAGATATCCATACCTTGGATTTTTCCTGTAATTTGTAAGTCAGTTTGCTCAATACCTATTCCTTGCATTTCTCTCATATCAAGATCAGATAATAAAGCACTTGATTGAGATTGTTGAGTATTATCTATTGGTTGATATTGAGTTATCCCGTTATCAGCTGGTATTTGCTGTTGTAGTTGTGCTAATTCAGCTTGTAAATCCGCATCTATTTGAGCTTGCATTTCTTGGATTTTTTTATCCATAGCAGCTTTAACTTCTGGAGAATCTTCATTGTTAGTTTCATTTACTTTTTGTTGTTCTTGGTTTTCGTTATTTTTAGATGATTCTTGATTGAATTTGTTATTTAATAATTGGCTTACGCTTCCTATTGTGCTTGCAGCTCCTCCTACCATACCAAGAATTTCTGCAGCTTTATTATCAGCACCAAATTCTGTCATTAATTCACTGGTAGAAGATAATACTGTACCTGCAAGTGTCGTAGATGTCATTACTTTTCCAAAAGTATTAGTTTGTTTAAAAGAATCTGTTGCCATTGAACTTGCGGCTCCAGTAATAGAAGATGCAGCACCTGCAATTGTTGAGATTTTGCTTAAAGCCCCGTTAGCTTCTTTGCCTTGGACTGCTTTTACATTGTTAGCTAAATCTGCTGTTGAAGATACGATATTCAGTCCTGCACTAACTGCTTGAAGTGTGCTATTTGCAGCTCCTCCAATTCCGGTAATTGATGTTGCTGCAGATACTGCAGTTTGTCCTAAAGAGATTAAACCTGCAGCAAGATTTCCATTTGCAATATTAATTGTAGCTTTTGTAACTCCACAAGCAACAGTTCCATAAGTCCCTACAGTAGTAAGAGTAACGCCGGTTACCTGTATTGGAGTACCACTTGCAATTAGAGCAGCACCAGCAGCAGCTGTAAATGGATTGCTTAGCATTGATGTGCCTGAAGTAATCATTGCTGTGCCAACTTTATTCATTATTATACCTGTTGATGTAGTTATAGAAAAAACATTTTCAGCTATACCCACAGCGCCAAGTTGTTTTGATAATCTTTTTTGTTTATCTTCTTCTGATTTTTGTTCAGCCTTTATTTTGTCTTGAATTGTTTTTGTCTTTTTTTCAAATGCTTTTTGATTTTTTTGGGTATTTTTTTGTATTGTTTGAATTTTAGTACTGTTTGTTGTGATTGTTCTTCCAAGAGTGGAAAATTCTGTACCAAGTTCATTAATTCGGTTGTTATTACTTAAAATTCTATCTGAATTTCCTGTTACAGCTTGTGCTCCTACAATTATACCCATGTTATTTGTAGCAAGAGCATTATTACCTGCAGCTTGTGTTTGAGGTTGTTGAGGAGATGATGCTGTATCTTCAGCTGTCAATGTTTCATTTTCTGCGACAAGTCCTTCGTATTCTGTAAGAATTTCTTGTTGCCTTTTTGCTGCTTTTTCGGATTCTTGAGTCATTTTTATGGCTTCTTGTTGATCCTTTTTCATTTCTTTTGTAAGTTGTTTAGTTTCTTTTTCTAATTCTTTTTTTGATTTGTCTGAATCTTTTTTTATTTCTTTTGAATCTTTACCAGCATCTTTTGCATCAGCATCAATTGTATCAACGCTTTTTTGAGCATCATCAGGGTCAGTTTCTGTTTTTTCTTCAGTATTTTCAGTTGTGCTGCCAGCTTCATTTTCAGTTGTATTATTTGCATTTATTGTTGCTACATTTGTATTGTCAGGCGATACTGTGGCAGTTGAAATTATATTATTTGCGTTAGTTTCAGCTGTTGTATTTTCAGATGATGTTTCAGTTGTGTTATTTGTATTTGTATTAGTTTGAATTTCTTCTGTTTGAGTATTTTCTGCATTTGTAGTTTCGTTATTATTTTCATTACCGTTTGTAGTTGTCGGGGTTGTGTTTGTTTCGTTATTTTGAGGATTATTACCTTCTTTTGTAACAGAAGCTACTTCTTCTTTTACAACATTAATTTGATTTACAGCTGTTCCAATTGTTGTAGAAGTTGAATTTGCGCTTGTTGTTGCTTCGTCAATAAGAGAATCTTCTGTGGATACATTTATTGCATTTGTTCCAATACCTATACTGATGTTACCTTCAGTTACGTTTTTAATACCCATCATAACAAGTATTGCGCCTATTCTAAGAGTTGCAATACTTCTCATTAATTCAAGTCCGGTGCTTACTTGATATTGACCAATTGAAACTTGATAAGATCCAAATGTTGCAAGATTTACGCCTGCGTAATTGATATAATCCATTCTTGCTGTTTGTTGTGGAAGTGTTTGTTGCAAGTATGTATTATTATCTTTTTGTGCAGCATTTTC
The DNA here is from genome assembly GCA_949290355.1 of uncultured bacterium. GTDB lineage: Bacteria > Cyanobacteriota > Vampirovibrionia > Gastranaerophilales > Gastranaerophilaceae > Stercorousia. Next base: position 166,395 of record CASERN010000011.1, read on the forward strand.
TGTCGAAGATAATTTATCAATTGTTGATCTATCTTCAACTGTATCTTGTTTAAATTTTTCTATGGCAATTTCTGAATCTTTATTGATTGAATTTATATCTTTGTTGTTGTCTGCAATAATTTGTTTTTGTTTTTCTACTTCTTTATTTGTAGATTCATTTGAATTTTTATTTGTGTATTGTTGTATTTCAGGATTATTTTTGCCTGTGATGGTTTCTATAGTTTTGTTAGCTTCAGTATTCTCTTTTTCTTTTTTCTGAATTTCTTTTTGACGCTTATTTTCTTCTTCCAAAAATTCTTGAACAAGAACTTTTATGCGTTTATCAATATTTGCAGCTGTTTTAAAATCTTCTTGAGAAACTTTATCTTGAGCTAAATTTTCTATAATTTGTTTAGCTAATTCAGCATTTATTGTTTGTCCTTCTTTTATTAAGTTTAGGACTTCTTCATCTGTAAATACTTTAGTATTTTCTTCTTTTTGTTCTGTTTCTGTTCCATTTTGAATGTTTTCATCTGATACTGCATTTGGATCAGTATTATTACCTTCAGATGAAATTATTTCTGGGTTGTTCTGAACTTCCTCATCTTTTGTTATTTCGTCTTGAGTTTTTTGAGGAATAGTTTGTTCTTCATTATTTTCTGTTGTATTTTCTGTATCAATTTTTGCAGGTTTTTGAGTGTTTTCATTAATATCTGCTGATATATTCATGCCTAATGTTGATGCAGTATTTGCTGCGAAATTTTTAGTTTCTAAAGTGTTGTCCTTTGTATCTCCAGCTATTTTTGTTGCTTCTGTAGAAAGAGTTTTTCCTTGTGCCATTGCAATTATTGCACGCAAGAATCCGATTTGCTGCGAAGCATTTTTATAAGTTGTTTTGTAATTTGTTTGTGATGTATAATCTGCTAAAGTATCTGCAATTTCTATTGTGTCATTTGCTAATTCTTCTCCTAAAGTGGAATAGATATTTATTTCGCTTAAGGATTTTGCAATTTCATTTTTGTCAATTTCAAAGTCAACAGAATCATCATTATTGTTTGAAATAATTGATTTTAATTCTTTGTATCTTGCTTGTTCTCTTTCTGTAAGAACTTGACCGTTATTAAGTTTATCTTCAAGTTGATTCCATTCTCTTAAATAACTTTCATATTCATTAAGATATTGTTTGCGATTTTCAATTGTTTCTTGAAGAGCTTTTTCTTGTTTTTGTTGTTTTGGTAATATTTTATCAAGTTCTGAATTTAATTTTTCATTGTTATCTTCGCATGCTTGAATTTTTGTCGCAACTTTTGGAATTAATTCAAGATATGGAAGTTTTTCAGTTGTATCATTGGTTGTGGCTTCAGAATCAGAAGCCGTACTTTCATAATTTATTCCTGTTGATTCTAAAATAGTATTTGCAATGTCGACAATATCTTGAGGAATATTTACTCCATTGTTTTTCATCAAAATTATTTCTTGTGCAGAATATCCGCTCCAAATAGGGTCAAGTATTAAACCATTCCCTTTTGCGTATGCTTCAATAGAATATTTTTCGAAAATTTGATATTTTTTTAGCGCACTCAAATTTGAGATAACATTTCCATTTTCATCTCTTTTTACTTTTCCATTGGAATCTATTTCAATATTAATATTAGGTTCAAGATTATAGCCGCTTGATGAAATAATTTCATAACCTGTTTCATCTTTATAATATTGTTCAAAATCAGACTTTTCTTCAGCGTTCAATTGAGAAAACAAGCTTAAGGCTTCGGAATAACTGATTTCCTTGCCATTTGTTTCCAGATAATATTCCTGAAATATTTCATATTTGTTTGGAACGCCGTTAACTTGCATAATTATCCTTTTTCCTTTTTATTAAAGTATCGGAATTTTAAAGGAAAATCTTTAATAAACATGCACATTTGTAAAAAAATGTTAAAAGCCTTGTAAGATATCTTACAAGGCTTAATAAAATTTAACAAAAACAAATACTATAAGTGTTTTTCAATATTAGAAATAATTGTAGATTTAGGCATTAATCCAACAAGTCTTTCAAGAGCTTTTCCATTTTTGAAAACTAAAAGGCTTGGCAATCCGCTTATAGAATAATCTTGTGCTGTTTTTAAATTTTCATCAGTGTTTACTTTTACAAATTTTACTTTTCCGGAAAATTCTGTAGCTACTTCATCAAGGATTGGACCAAGTTTTCTGCAAGGGCCACACCATGGAGCCCAAAAATCAACAACTACAGGTTGTTCAGAATTTAGAACTTCCTGTTCAAAACTTGCATCATTAATATCTACTGCATTTGACATTATCAAATCTCCTTATTTAAGTTTAACGGTTATATTTTAGCACAGAAATTTTTTTTGTGCTATCATCTTGGTAGAACTCTATAGGATAAGAAAATGGCGAGAAAAAAGATAATAGAAATAGTTTTGGATACTGAAACTACCGGTTTGGATTATACAAAAGAAAGAATGGTGGAATTCGCAGCAGTTAGGTTGGAAAATGGGAAAATCAAAGATGAATTTCAGACTTTGATTAATCCTCAACAGCATATAAGAAAATCAAGTATCGCAATTCATGGTATTACTCCTGAAATGGTTGCTGATGCTCCGACAGAAGTGGAGGTAATGCCTAAAATATTAGAATTTATTGGAGATTATCCTATTGTAGCTCATAACTGTATTTTTGATTATTCATTTTTAAATGAAGCAAGTTTGAGAACTTGTGGTAAAGAATTAAAAAATCCTCGTATAGATTCTCAGCAAATGTTTAAAGAAGTTTATCCGGATTTATTTTCACACGGTTTAGAGGCTTTGACAAACAAATTTAATGTTGAGTTAAATAATCATCACAGAGCAATGGCTGATACTATGGGGTTAGCTTTAGCTTATCCGAAATTGAAAAAATTATATTTGCAAAAATATGACTGGGAAGTAAAACAACTTGATAATGTAGAATATTTATTTGAAAGATTCTTAAGAATTCAACAGACTGTAACTACTTTACAGTCTGAATTGCAGGATTTGAAATCTGTATTCAAATTATATTTTGAACAAGGTGGTGAACCTATCATTTCTCAATCAGGAGAGACATTGGTCTATAATTCAAAGCAGTCTTTTGGATATGATTTGCACCAAATAAAAGATGTGCTGGAAGAAGTCGGTGCTTTTGATAAGGCTGTAAAATTAAATACAGGATTTATTGATAGATTAGTTGGCGGATGCAGACTTGATGAGGAGAAAAAAGAGATTATCAAAGATGCTCGTCATGAAATAACAGAGACACGTAATATACAAATTATAAAAGCAGGAAAATAGGAAAGAAAAAGGATTATGTTTACTAAAATAGCACAATTTTTTAAAGAGCCTCCGGTAAAAGAGACTATTAATGACAGTGAAAAAGTAAAAAGTATGTATGCTCATTGGCGTTTAAGAATTTTTTATGCTTGTTTTATTGGGTATACTGTATTTTATTTATGTAAGAAAAATATAGCTGTAGCTTTACCGGGATTGAGTGCTGAGTATGGATATTCAAATACGGAACTTGGATTATTAGGAAGTTCTTTGTATTTGACTTATGGTATTGGAAAATTTGTTAATGGAGTATTAGCAGATGGGTCTGATGTTCGTAAATTTTTGCCTACAGCATTAATTTTAACAGCTATTGCAAATATTTGTTTTGGGTTGTCTGCTGTATTTATTACTCCTGGACATGTTTCATTTTTTGGATTGCCTACTAATACAATTTTGTTATGGTTATTTGTATTTTTCTGGGGTGCCAGCGGTTGGTTTCAGTCTGCCGGTTTCCCTGCAGTAGCAAAGAGCTTAACATATTGGTATTCAAATTCTGAAAGAGGTACAAAATGGTCGCTATGGTCTTGTTCTCATCAAGTAGGAACATTCTTAAGCGTAATAATTTCAGGATTCCTTGTCGCTCATTGGGGCTGGAAGATGGCATTTTTTGTACCGGGTAGTTTAGCTATTTTAGTTGCAATTTGGTTGTTTAACAGACTGAGAGACAGACCTCAATCTTTAGGTTTGCCTGATATTGAAACATACAACAATGAGCCGTCTGCTAAAAAAGCTGATGTAGAAGAAGATAATAGAACTTATGTTGAGATTTTTAAACAAAATATTTTATATAATAAGACAATTTGGCTTTTAGCGATTGCTTATATCTTTGTTTATATCATCAGATTTGGAGCAGAAGATTGGATGATAAAATATTTAAGTGAAGCTAAACATAACTCACTTGAATTAGCTGCAATGAAACTTAGTTCTTTACCTTTAGTCGGTATTGCAGGTACTATATGTGCAGGTTTGATTTCTGATAAGATATTTAAAGGGAAAAGAGCTCCTGTTAATTTAATTTATTTGGCAGGTGTTGTAATTTGTTTGTTGTTATTGAGATTTAATACAATAAGTAATATTGATTTTGTACTAATCGGACTTTTAGGAGCTTTTACTTATGGACCTCAAATGATGATTGGAGGACTATGTGCAGTAGAATCAAGCTCTAAAAAAGTTGCATCAGCAGCTACCGGATTTACAGGAACATTTGGATACATTGGAGCTGTGTTATCCGCTACAGGTACCGGTTTTATGGTAGATAAGTTCGGATGGAACGGTGCTATTGTATTTTGGGTATTATCAGCATTAATATGTATATCAATATGTGTTGTATTGATGATTGATGAGAAAAAACGTAATCAGGCATAGAAAAGAAAATAAGTAAAAAAAATCATCTCATTATTGAGATGATTTTTTTTGTGGAATTGTAAACCAAAAAGTACTTCCATAATGAAGTTTTGATTTAACAAAAATTTTCCCTCCATGTGCATTTAATATTTTTCTGCACAATGCAAGTCCTACTCCAGAGCCTTGTTGTCTTTTTAATTGGCTTCTGTTTACTTGAGTAAAGAAATTGAAAATTTTAGACATATCTTTTTTGCTAATTCCATCACCATTATCTTTTATTTCGAAAATGAATTCTTGTTTTCTGTTTAAATATGTAATTATAGAAATTGAACTGTTTGTTTTACTGAATTTTAAAGCATTGGATATAAGATTATAGACTAGTTGTTTAAATCTTATTAAATCAGCACTTATTATAATGTCAGAAAGAGTATAGTTAAAAGTGATATTTTTTTCTTTTCTCATTTCATCAAAGCTCCAAATTATATCACTTATAACCTTTTTAGGACGAAATTTTTCGATTTTTAATTCCATTGGACTATATTCACTTCTTGCATAATCCAAAACATTTTTAATTAAATCCATCAAGTAAACAGAGCTTTGGGATATATTATTTAAATATTTTAAATTTTCTGTATCTTGATTTTTTTCAGCAAGTAAATCAGAAAAACCTATTATTGAATTAAGTGGTGTTTTAAATTCGTGTGATACACTTGCAAGAAACTCCATTCTTTCTTTTATATTTTTCTTTCTTTCTTCGTATAATGAAATGATTTCTAATTTAGAAGATATATATTCCAGTAAGATATTTATAGTATTTATATTTTTTTTATAAAAATTGCTGTCTGCACTAATTAACGCAATATATCCAAGTGTGTTGTTTTTATATATTATTGATTTTAAGATTTTATTTTTCTTAGAAGCATAATCAAGAAATTCATTGATATCTTCTATTTCAAAATTTTTATATGAATCAAACATAATCTGTTTAATTTTTTTTATTTCAGAATTTAAAAATTTGTTTTCATCAAGCTTGTTCGATATTTTCAGTTTGTTTAGGTCAAGTTGATTATTATCAAAATTTACAAGTCCAATCCAGCTGGCATACGCATTTGTAATATCAATAAAACATTCATTTGTGATATCTATAAGATCTTTATAGGATTTTGCAGAATTAATTTTTTTAACAAATTTATATATTGCTTTTTTGTTCATTGTATAATTATAATATGAACAAAAAATTATTTGTAGTATCAGGCTCATCAGGTGTTGGTAAAGGCACTGTATTAAAAGGTTTTTTGCAAAAAAATCCTGATTTTATGTTGTCTATATCTTGCACTACAAGATCCCCTCGAGAAGGTGAAATTGATGGTGTGAATTATTTTTTTATGACAAAAGAAGATTTTAAACAATGTATAGAAAATAATAAATTTTTGGAATGGGCAGAATTTGCAGGAAATTTTTACGGTACAAAGAAAAAATTTATAAATAAATGCTTAGAAGAAGGAAAAAATATAATTCTAGAAATTGATACAAAAGGAGCTTTGCAGGTGAAAAAACAAATGCCTGAAGCAGTTTTGATTTTTATATGTCCTCCTTCATTAGAAGCTCTAGAAAAACGTTTGAGAGGTCGTCATACAGAAGATGAAGCTACTATTCAAAAACGTATGCAGGAAGTCAAAGAAGAATTACACCGTGCAGAAAATTTTGATTACAAAATTGTAAATGATGATTTAGACAGAACTATTTCTGAATTTGAAAACATAATAAAATTGGAGCTTGGAAGATGCTAAGCGGTAAGACTATACTTGTAGGAATAACAGGTGGTATTGCAGCTTATAAGATTTGTGAGCTTATAAGGATGTATAAACGAGCAAACGCAAATGTTTTAGTTGTTTGTACTCCTAATGCATTGAATTTTGTAACGAAATTGACTTTGCAAAATTTGAGCCAGAATGAGGTTGCAGTAGAAGAGTTTGATGTAAAGGATTTTAAGCCGGAACATATATCATATGCTGATTCTGCAGATATTATGGTCATAGCTCCGGCTACAGTTAATACAATTTCAAAAATTGCGACAGGTGTATGTGATAATTTATTAACATCGATAGCTTGTGCTTTTACAAAACCTGTTATAATAGCTCCTGCTATGAATTGTAATATGTGGAAAAATCCTATTTTTCAGGAAAATTTGCACAAACTTCATTATGAAATTATAGAACCCGAAAGCGGATTTTTGGCATGCGGATATGATGGTAAGGGGCGTTTGTGCAGTATTGATAAGATATTTGATAAAACAGTTGAGTTGTTAAATTATAAACCTCTAAGTGGTAAAAAAATTGTGATTACATCAGGCGGTACAATAGAAGATATTGATCCTGTAAGGTATATTTCAAATTATTCATCAGGCAAAATGGGTTTAGCTCTTGCCGATACTGCAAAAAATTTTGGAGCTGATGTTACATTAATTACGACAAAAGATGTTCAAAGAAGATACAATGTTGTAAAAGTTAAATCTGCAATTGATATGAAATCAGCTGTTGAAAAAGAATTTGATAATGCAGATTGTGTTATTATGGCGGCAGCTGTTGCTGATTATCGTGTCAAAGATATTGCTCCGCAGAAGATGAAAAAAACATCAGAAAATGAAATTACGCTTACTTTAGTAAAAAATCCTGATATTTTAAAGGAAATTTCGGCAATAAAAAAATCTCAAATAGTAGTAGGTTTTTGTGCTGAAAGTGAAAATTTGATTGAAAATGCAAAAGAAAAAATCTCTAAAAAAGGTTGTGATTTCTTAATTGCTAATGATATTTCAAGAAAAGATATAGGTTTTTCAAGTGATTATAACGAAGTTACAATTTTAGATAAAAACGGAAATATGACAAAAGTTGAAAGAGCTGACAAGTTAACTGTTGCTCGAAAGATTTTTGAGGCAATTTATGGATAAATACGAAATTGCAAAAAAAATTGAAAAATTTGCACCGCTAGAACTTGCAGAAAGTTGGGACTGTTCAGGTTGGGGAGTTGATAATTTTGTTTTTGAAATAAAAAAAATAATGCTTTGTTTAACAGTTACAGATGATATTGTAAAACAAGCCAAAGAACAAAATTGTCAAATGATAATATCTCATCACCCGTTGTTTTTTGTTCCTTTTGCATGGAAAGATATAAATATTTACAGTGCTCATACAAATATGGACAGAGCTGAAGGGGGGACGACTGATAAATTAATAGAATCAATCGGACTAAAAAAATCTTGTAATATTGGTGATTTCACAAGGTTAGTAATTCTGAATAAAGAAATAGATATAAAAGATTTTGTTAATCTTCTAAAAAAAATTTCCCCAAATCTTCGTTATGTAAATAATTCTAATAATCAAAAAATTAAACAAATAGCGTTTTGCGCCGGCAGTGGTTCAGAATTTATTCAAGAAGCTTTTGGATATGGTGCTGATGCTCTTGTTACCGGAGATGTAAAATTCCACACAGCTTTAGAAAGTCCTATTTTATTATTTGATTTGGGGCATTTTGAAAGTGAGATAATGGTACTTAATGTATTTACAGAGATATTGAATTCAGATGTTGATGTTGTAAAAGCGAAAGAAAAAAGTCCATTTATTCAAACATAAATATTGACATTAAACTTTTAGCGAATACAATAATAAACGTACCCGTAATATTGGGGTGTCGCCAAGTGGTAAGGCAGCGGTTTTTGGTACCGCCATTTCGGAGGTTCGAGTCCTTCCACCCCAGCCAATTAAAAAGAAGTCTTTTAAGTAAGACTTCTTTTTTTTGTTGTAATATTTTTAGTCTAACGTTTTTTTCTTGTAACGATTAACAAAACCCCAAAAAGTATTAGCAAAACACCAATGCATATTCTTGTAGTAAGTTGTTCATGGAATACTAAAACCCCAAAGAATATCGCTGTTAATGGTTCTAATGCCCCTAAAATTGCGGTTGTAGTTGATCCGACGAGTTTTATTGAAATTGTAATTGTCTCGAGCGAAATAATTGTTGGAAATACTGATAGACCTATTGCTAAAAGCCATAAATATGGTTTGTCTAAAATTTGTAATTGTGTGCAGAATTTTAAATTTATTATATAGACTATAAGTCCAAATAACATTACATAAAAACTCATTTTTGCTCTATTTATGTGTTGAATTGCTTTTGTATTTTTGACTCCGACTATATATAAAGCATATAGTAATGCGGAAGCAAAAACCATACTTACACCATAAATGTTAAGGCTTACTCCTGTTTTCCCGTTATATAAAAGAGCAATTCCTACTGAGGTTAATAATATAGAAGAAATGACTGTTTTTGTGATTTTTTCTTTGAAAAATATTGCCATTATAATTGCAACTAATACAGGATAGATAAATAAAATTGTACAGGCAATCCCTGCTTCTATATAATTGAATGCATCATATAAAGTCAAAGATGATAATGAGAAAAATATTCCAAGTATAAAAAGCGGGATAAATTCTTTTTTCGTTAAGTGAAAAGACATTTTTTTCTTAAATTTTAACCATAATCCGTAAATTATCACAGCTAAGGCATATCTATAAAAAAGCACAGAATTAATACCAATTCCTGCTGCAAATAATGGCAGGGCAAATAAGGGGTTTGTTCCATAGCTGGCCGATGCTATAGCACCGTTCAGTATGCCTTTTATATGTCTGTTCAATTTAATCTCCTCTGTAAAATAATCTATATTAAAGATTTAAAAAAATCAATAAATTATCTTTTATAAATCAACATCAGATTCTTTTATTGGAGCTCCGATTACACGCTCAATTTCTGCGGCGTTGATGTTGTAATCAAGGAGATTTGAGTAATAGTCAAGTTGTGCATTAAGGTATGAATTTTCAGCATCTTTAAATTCAATTGCATCACCAAGTCCTACTTGATATCTTCTAAAAGCTTGATACTGACGTTCTTTAGCTTGTTGTAGTGCAAGTTTTGAAACACCAAGACTGTCATGTGAGTTTAAAAGGCTTATGTAAGCACTTTTTACCTCAAGATAAACATTTTGTTTTTGTTGTTCATAATCAGCCACTGCTTTTTTATATGTTGCAGTTGCTTCATCAACTTGTTTCTTCAATAACATTAGGTTTAGGGCTGTATAATTTAGCTGTACACCAAATTGATAACCGTAATCAGCATCAATTTGTCTTCCGCCTTGGTTATATGATCCAAAAGCACTGATATCAGGTGTAAATGCTCTTTTTGCACTTCTAACATTTAATTCTGCTGCATCCATTTGTTTTTTTGCTGAAAGTAGTGCAGGACGTGATGCTTCTGCTGTTGCAAGTAAATCCTTAAAATTTACATTATATTCTTTTGTATTTAATTTGTCTTTTAATACCACATTTTCTAATTCAGGAATACCTACTGAATTTGCAAGTTGTGCAGCTGCAAGTTCAAGTGTATTTTTTGCCTTAATTAAATTTACTTTAGCATTTCCAAGGTTATATTCTGCAGTAGTTACATCAATTTTAGCTTTTCTCCCTATTTGGTATTGTGCTTTTGCTTGTTTTAGTTGTAATTCAAAATCTTTTACGGTATCTTCGTAGACTGTTTTTTGTATTTCTGCAAAAACAAGATTGTAGTATGCAACTTTAACATTGTATATTACAAGTTCAATACTGGTTTCTGCATCATATCTTGATGCTTCAAAACTTCTTTTTGCAGTATCTGCTAGAGCTTTTGTTTTCCCAAAGTCAAAAAGCAGCATGTCTGCAGAAATTTGTGGCATATAGTACATGTTATATTTTTGGTTCATAGAGCGCATATAGGAATTTGACATTGTCATAAACATATCATTTCTTGAGTAGTTAACACCTGCGCTAATTGTCGGGAAATAATTTGACCAAGCTTGACCTACGCGGGTTTTGTAAATCTCAGCATTGCTTATTGCAGACATAATTGTAGGATGATGAGTTATTGCAAGTTTAATACAATCACTTAATGTTACTTCTCCATTCATTTCAGTATATTCAATTTTACTGTTGATTGCCGGAAACTTTGTCTCATACATCCCTTCAGCTTCTTTTGAAGATTCTTTTTGAGACTGGGTGTTATATTTTATTTTTTTTATTTCATGTTTTGGATTAGGTTTTTCTTTTTCTGTTTTAATTATTTCAACTTTTTCTTTTGTTTCGGTCTGTTGTTTATCTTTTTTGAAAAAGCCTTTTGCAAAAGTAGAAGGTGTTGAAAGTGTAAGTATTGAACATATTAAAACTACATTTAAAATCTTTTTCATTATATTTTATATCTCCAAATCTTTTTCTGTAATTTCTTTTTTAGGGAATAGATCTACAAATTCTTGAACTATAACGTAAAATGCCGGAGTTAGTGCTGCCCCAAGTGTACAAGCGGCTATCATACCTCCAAATACTGTAGAACCTACAGAAATTCTTGAATTTGCGCCTGCTCCTGTTGCAAATATCATAGGTAATACCCCGATAATGAATGCTAACTCTGTCATCATAATAGCTCTGAATCTTAGTTTTGCAGCTTTTATTGCAGCTTCTTTAACAGGGAGTCCGTTCTTTTCATGTTCTTCTTTTGCGAATTCAACAATCAATATTGACTGTTTAGCTGCAAGACCAATTAGAGTAATCATTCCGACCTGAGAATATATATCGAATGATTGGTTAATCATCATCTGGAATATCAGAGCACCTAATGCTGCTACTGGAGAAATAAGTAGTACTGCAATAGGAATTGTGTAGCTTTCATACAGTGCAACTAAGAAAAGATATACAAATACAAGAGCCATTGAAATAATCATTGCAGTCTGACCTGAAGCTTCTCTTTCTTGAGCAGATGTTCCTGACCAATCAAATGTTATGTCTGCTGGTAATACTTTTTTTGCAACTGCTTCCATTGCATTCATAGCATCTCCTGAACTTTTGCCCGCAGCTTGTTGCCCTTGGATTTGAACTGATTTGTATTGGTTATATCTTGGAATAGATGCTGTACCTACTGTTTGTTTTAGTTTAACCATTGATAAGATAGGAACCATTACTCCATTGTTATTTTTTACATATATTCCAGACAGGTCTGTTGCTTCATTTCTGAAACGACTTTCAGCTTGCATTTGTACCTTAAATACTCTGTCATATTTATTGAAATCATTTATGTAGTATGTTCCAAGCATAGAAGATAGTGTAGAATACAATTCTTGTAAATCGACATTTTGAGCTAAAGTTTTTTCATAATCGATATCTACAATGTATTGCGGAACATTTGCTTGGAAAGATGTGTATACGCTTGATAATGACGGATCTTGGTTTGCTGCTGATACAAGTTTATTAGCCCAGCTTTCAAGATCTTGGGCGCTGTATTCTCCTTGAGAAAGCATTTGGAATTCAAAACCTCCCATCATGCTCATTCCGGAAATTGCCGGCGGAGAAAATGCTACAATTGATGCTTCTTTTGTATTTGATGCAACTACTCTTACTTTTTGAAGAATTGCTTCATGCGAAAGGTCTGTTGCTTGACCTTTTATTTTTCTTATTACCCAGCTTATAGGATTAATTTTTCTTTCAGCATAGTCATCAAGCTGAATAATTACAGTTGATTGGTTGACAGAACCATCGCCCCCAAACACGGTTAATTTTTCTTCATTTATTCCATCAATATTTTTGATTTCATCTACAAATTTTCTAGATACATCTTCAGTTCTTTGTAGAGATGCTCCATCTGGCAAGGTAATACTTGCAAGCAAAACTCCTTGATCCTCATCTGGAATAAATCCTGTAGAAATTGTTTTAAAGCTGATTAATGTTAATGCAATAATTATTGCATATATGGTGGCTACGAGTTTTTTGTCATTTACAAATTTAACTACATATTCCATGTAAAAGTCTTCTACTTTGTTGAATATTTCATTGAATTTTTCAACTAGAACAGAAGTTCTTTTTTCAATTTTTTCTTTTATGTGGTCTAGTTTCAAAAGAAGAGGATATTTAGAAAAATCATGTTGTTTTTGCTCTTGTCCAAGAAAATGAGAACACATTGCAGGAGAAAGAGTTAATGCACAAATCGCAGAGATTGCAATTGATACTGCAATACAAACCGCAAATTGTTTATACATTACTCCAGTCATTCCTGTCATAAATATAATAGGTACAAATACTGCCATCAAGACCATTGCCATTGCAACAAGTGCAAATCCTACTTCTTCCATAGTTAATTGTGTGGCAATAATTGCAGATTTCCCTTCATCTATATGCCTTTTTACGTTTTCAATTACAACGATAGCATCATCTACTACTACACCTACTGCAAGTACAAGTGCAAATAAAGATAATAAATTTATTGACATATCCATTGCTTTTAAGGCAAAGAATGTTCCAATTAGAGAAACAGGTATTGTAATACAAGGAACGAGCGTTGCCATACCGTCTCCGAGGAATAAAAATATTATTATTACTACGATTAATGCTGTTAAAAGAATTGTAAATTCAACTTCTTTCATTGATTCATGGATAAAATCAGCATCATCTTTTACATAAAGAATTTTTATTCCATTTGACATTCTAGCATTTAATTCGTCAACTTTTGCTTTAACTGCCTTAGATAGATTTATTATATTTGCATCAGGTAATTGAGATATGACAACAACCGCAGAAGGTTTTCCATTAACTAAACCAAGGTTAGAATAAGATTCAGCTCCAAGTTCAACTCTAGCAATGTCTTTAATTTTAACGGTTGAACCATCAGAGTTTGAACGTATAATTATATTTTCAAATTCTTTTACATCTTCAAGTCTGCCTTTAGTTTTTAGGGTAATTTGTAATGCTTGTTCTTCATCTGTAGGGAGTTGCCCTAAAGCTCCTGCTGTTACTTGGGTATTTTGATTTGTAATAGCTTGTTTTACTTCACTTGTTGAGATATTTAGTCCAGCCATTTTTTGCGGATCCAACCATATTCTCATTGAGTAATTACCGCCGCCGAAAACACTTACATCAGCAACTCCTTCAACACGTTTTAATTCATCTTTGATATATATTGATCCGTAATTGGTTAAATCTAGTTGAGTCCAGTTTCCTGATTCAGGGTATAGTGTTAAAATTATTGCTCCTGAACCGGAAGATCTGCTTATTGCAGTTACACCTGTTCTTTGAACATCTTCAGGTAGTTGAGATTGTACACGTTGGATTAAGTTTTGTACATTCATTAGGTTTATATTTTTATCTGTACCTACTTTAAAATATATTGTTAAAGAATAGCTACCATCATAAGATGTAGAAGTCATATATGTCATATTTTCAACACCGTTAAGTTTGTTTTCTAAAACGGTAGCAACTGTTGATTCGACAACCTCTGCACTTGCGCCTTGGTAGCTCGCTGAAACTCTTACCTGAGGTGGGGTTACATCAGGATAGCTTTCTTGTTTTAGGCTTAAAAGTGAAATTAACCCAAGCAAAACAATACATACTGAAATTACCAATGCAAATCTAGGTTTTCTTATAAAAAAGAAGAGCTTTTCTTTGTCAAATATTTTTTTCATACTAAATTAATCCCTGTGTTATTCTATTTTTTAGATGTTTCAGTGTTAGAAACCGGTTTGAGTTTCTGTCCTTCTGTAGTAATATTTTGGATACCTGATACAACAATCACATCAGAGTTGTTAAGACCTTTTTCAACTACCCAATTATTATTAATATCATCTGATACTTCTATATTTTTTCTTACAGCTTTATTATCTTGTACAGCCCATACATAATATCCGCTCATTGCGTCTCCTTTTGTACAAGCTTGAGGAACTGTTAAATAATTTACGATTTTCGGTGCTGTTAGTTTAACTTTCATGTAGGCACCCGGTACAAGCCAGCTTTTTGAATTGTCAAATGTCGCTCTCATATATACTGAACCTGAGTCTTTATCAATTTTGTTATCTACGAAATTGATTGTTCCCGTTTTGTCGTACCATTGTCCATCATCAAATTGAACTTGTACTTTTACATCTTTCAAGTGATTGCTTGATTGAAGCAGTTTAACGAAGTCATCTCCTTTAAGGCTAAATGTTACATATACAGGGTTTACGCTTGAGATATTAACAAGTGAACCTGATGTAGCAGTAACATAGTTCCCTTCTGTAATATTAACTTTGCCTATTCTACCGTCAATTGGGGATTTTATTGAAGTGTAGCTTAAATTTACTTTTGCAAGAGCTAATTGTTGTCTGGCTGCTTCTAAAAGTGCTTTATTTTGATTTCTGGTTGCAAGACTTTGATCAACATCAGAACGGCTTATCAAGTCTTCTTTTATCAAGGCATTTGCTCTGTTCAGTTCTTGTTGTGCATTTTTTAACAATGCATTATATTGACTGACATTAGCTGCTGAATTATTTACTTCAATTTGGTATTCTCTTGGATCTATCTGGAATAGTAATTGACCTTTTTTTACAAAATCTCCTTCTTTAAAGTATTTTTTTATTAAAAAACCTGGAACTCTTGCTATTACATCTACTGAATATTTGGCTTCTACTCTACCTGTAGCTTCTGCTGATACATTTACCTGCTCAATATGCGGAGTATCTACAATTACTTCTTTGGGCATTAGCATAGCTTGCCTTTGGATTAGTGCAGCAATTTGTCCTGATATTTTATTATATATGATAGGTGCAATAATCACGATTAAGATTATTATTCCAGCTTTTTTTCTAGTTAAATTATATTTCATACTTCTCTCCAGATTTTTTATTCCTATGTTTTATCGTAAAATATTATTTATATGCTGTCAATAAAATATTAATTTACTCAATCATTTGTATTACTAATCCTTTATTATAGCTTGTTTTAGCTAATTATTATGTAATATAGATTTTGAAGTTTTGTATTGAAATTTTTATAAAAAAACTATATAATTTTCTTATGGAATTTGATATTGAAATTTGGTTAAAAGAATTTTCAAAAAAGTTGTTTGATGATTTTAGTTCGCGAATAAAATTTGTAGGACTTCAAGGAAGTTATAAAAGAGGAGAGGCCAATAAAGACAGTGATATTGATATCGTAATTATTCTTGATAAATTAACTTTTGAAGATCTTGTAGAATATAAAAAAATCGTTAATTCTATGCCTTTTTCTGAAAAGATATGCGGATTTATTTCCGGTGAAAAAGAAATATATAATTGGCCAAAATTTGATTTATTTCAACTTTTGAATGATACAGTTTCCTTGCATGGTGATTTGTTGGATTTTATTCCTATAATAAAAAGAAATGATATTTTGGATTCTATAAAAATAAATACAGCAAATCTTTATCATCAGATGTGTCATGGGTATTTATTTGATAATCAAAAAACTGAAATATTATATCAAGGCTACAAATCTGCTTTTTTTATATTGCAGGCGATATTTTTTGCATCAAATTCTAAGTATATAGGTTCTAAAGTTGAGCTTTTGAAGAATCTTGATGGTGAGGATAAGGAAATATTATTGGTAAATATGAATTGGGGCTCTTTGAGTGTCAGCCAAAATTCTGATTTTTATTTTGAAAAACTCATAAATTGGGCATCCAAATATATTTAATTAATGCTTGAAATATGTGTACTTTTTATATCTTTTTTCAATTCTTTTATAAATTCTGGTCTGTACATAAATCCTAAATGAGCTCCATTGCTAAAAAGTACTGTTTTATTTTTTGAATAAATTTTTAATTTTTTTAGTTGGTCAGCATTTACTAAATAATCATCCAAGGAGTGGTATATTTTGTAGTTATCACTGTTAGTTAAAAAATCTTTTAATGATAAAATACTACAATCATATTCCAAATCCTTCAAGGAATTGTATTTATCTCCGACAAGGTATTTGTTTGCATAATCTTTGTAGCTCATATTATTTATTGTTGAATAAATACTTACAGGTTTGTTTTTTTTAGTATTTTCTATTGTAAATATCAAATCAGAAAGCTTTTGATGCATAATGAATCCGGTTATAATTTTTCCTTCATCGTTTGAAAAAGGTAATATTTCTGGAATATTTTCATTCTCCTGCTGTTCGAAAAGCTGCATTACTTTTGATGCTGTGATTGCTGTTTTGACTTCTAAATTTTCAGTATTTTTATTCCAGTCTTCTCCATTTTTATCTACTTGTTCCATTGCATAAATCAGGTTTATTGGAGGACAAATTGAAATATATTTTGTAATATTTAAGGTATTATTGTGAAATTCTTTA
This sequence comes from uncultured bacterium, assembly GCA_949290355.1. Taxonomy (GTDB): domain Bacteria; phylum Cyanobacteriota; class Vampirovibrionia; order Gastranaerophilales; family Gastranaerophilaceae; genus Stercorousia. Next base: position 183,274 of record CASERN010000011.1, read on the forward strand.
TCTGCAAGAAAAATTGTTGTAAGAGCTCCAAATGATGTCCCTATTAGTGTTTTTTCACTGAATTTGTATTTATATTTATCTTCAAGATTTTCTACAATTTTTGTTGTAACTCTTTTTAAATAATCTGCATCTTGTGAAGGAATTCCTGGTCTATAGTTATTTGGCATACTTTTTACAAATTCCCATTGAAAATGGCTGCCTTGAATTATTACGGAATATCCTTCATCATAAAAAAGTTTTGCTAGAACTACTGAATGGTGAGAATTTATACCCTCTCCAATTGATGGATAAATTATTGCAAGAGGACTTTGTTTATTTTTTTGCAAAATGTATCTAAACTTATAATTAGGTTTATCAGGTGTAATATTTATTTCTCCTGTTTTAATTTGGCAATTAAAACTTCTGTTCCATAAAGAAAGCTCATTCCAAACAGATTTATTAATGTCTTTATCATCAAGCAATGCTGTACGCATTGAATCTACTATTGGAGTTTGTGCGTTGAAATCATATAAGATTATATCAGCCATTAATTGAGAGTTATCGAAATTGTAACTCTGTAGGATAATATCGTTAATTTTTGAGCCTCCTCTTACAATCTCTGATATAGTAAGTTTTCTATCTCTTGTGTTTTCAAAAGAATTTGTCGATGCTTGTAAAGCGTTATCAAGAGTATGTTCGACAAGTTCAATGTTTTTTTCGTTGTCTTCTTTATTTTCTAGTTCTTTATAGCCTTTTTGTAAAATTTCTTTTCTATCAAAATTGTTACATTTTACATAATTATCTATACCATACATTTTTTTTGTAATGTCATATGGATCTGCATAATTTGATTCAATCATACCTATCAGTGGTTGCATATAAGATGTTCTATTTACTGTAATTCCTGCTTTTACCATTGCAAGTATCGGTGTACCTACGTATGTTGTCGGATTAAGTGCAGTATCAAGAATTTTCCCTGCAACACCTCTCGCTGTTGTACCATTGATAACAGGCAGGACAATATATGAGCCTTGTTGACATTTACAATTTGACAAAGCTTGTTCCATATCTTCATTTGCAGATTCAATATTAAAAAATGTTTTTGCAGGGTCAAACATTCCTCCAAGACCAATTGTAGTATTAGTCAAGAATCTTAGAGTTTCATTTTTAGATGTTTTAAAATCTTTTTGAATAAGGCTGCTGATAAGTCTTTTGGGATATTCAATATTTTTATATGCGTATTGTATTCTTTCCATTCCGTAATCAGGCATAATTGATGCCCAAAGTATATGAACAGGTTTGATTGCATACTTATTAAGCCCCAGATTAAATGCAAACATTTTTCGGTTAAATTTTTCGTATTTGTCTTCTCCAAGGTACATGTACGAATAATCAGGATATTTACTTTGTTGTTTTAATAATTCTTGCGCCAGTGTTATATTTTGAAATAATAAGAGCAAAATTAAAATGATTATATTTTTTTTTATCATAATTATCCTGACTTTTCTGGTTGCTATTTCTTTTTTTATTGTTTTTTACAGATAGCTTATTAGCATTAGTCTTTAGGATATTATTTCAGGTAAAGTTGTTGATAGGAGATGTGGGGAATTTTAAAACAATTTTTATTTTTTATACAAAAAAGGCTTTCTAAAAAGAAAGCCTTTCCAATAACGTAAAATTTTAGAAATTTAGAAATTTGAATAATCTTCTATAATCCCAAAGCGTATTTATTACTTGTGGATATCATATTCATCGCATTAAAAATATTCTGTTGTGTATTTTGAATAGTATCTGCTCTGTCTGAAATACTTGCCAGTTGTGTTTGATAACCTTGTGCTGCAGATATTTTTGACTGATCCCCAGAATTAAGCATTGCTTGAATTTCTTCAGAGATATTATCAATAATATCGTCTAATGAATCGTTTGATGAAACTGTTACACCAACTGATGTTGCAAGACTTTTTGCTTCTGACAAAAGCTCTTGTTCTGATGTGTTACCTCCTTGATTTTGTGCTCCCGAATTATTTTGCTGCTTTGCAGCTTGTGCTTGGGCAATTAATGTTTTTGCCTGAGCCTCTGATGTTACTGTAGATGGATCTATACCTAATGCTTCCAATTGCTGTTTAGTTGATGTGCTCAACTCATCTTTTTTGTAGGTAGATACCATCGCAGCTTGATTACTGCTAACTGAACTAATTGACGACATACCCACTTCCTTTCGGTTTGTCTTACGAGTTTTATTTAATGATTTTTTTTTTTTAATGTCAAAAAATATATCGGATATTTGAGGTAAATCTTTAAATATTTGGTTAAATATTTTACATTTCTTAAATAAATTTGCTTAAAAAATCTAAAAATTGTCTATTTGAGTATTTTTGTGTTAGCATAGACAAAAGGAGTTATGTTATGAAAAAGATTTTAATATTGTGTTTTGTTAGTTTTTTACTTACTTTGCAAGCTAATGCTGCTCAATATGTTAAAATTGAACCTCAATTTTTGACTCAAAATCAATCTCAAAATTATGAAAAAGTAAATGAAACTCTCGCTGTTATTTTCAGTAAAATTAAACCGGAAATAAAAACTTCTAAATATCCAAAGTATTATCATGATTTTACTCTTGTGAAAGATGATGGAACGCAAAATAAAGCTTATCATTATGTAAAAAATGGCAGTGCGGAATTAATTTATAATATAGATTCAAATGAATTAAAATATGTCTCTTTCAGACGCCCTGAATTACAAAAATGCAGGATAATATATGATTATCCATCCGGTAAATTGCATGCAGTCCAAATTTTTATATCAGAAACTGAATCTTATGTATTTAGTCCTGACGGTAAATATGTGGATTATGCACCATATGTAAAAGAAGTTAAAGAAAAAGTTATTAAAAATTGGAAAGTTCCTCCGAGAAAACAGATAGATATTTTAGCTAAAGGACAAAAAGATTTAATGGTTCAAATGGCTTTGACTTTGGGGCGTGATGGACATGTAAAAAAATGCAGAATCCTTAAATCATCTAAGATAAAAGCTCTTGAAGACAATGCAGGTGCCGCAATTCGTTCTGCAGCTCCTTTCAAACCTTTCCCGCAAAATTTCTTTAATGAAGAACTTGTGATAATTCTAAACTTTAATTTTAGTTTATAGAAATATAATTCTTAAAAGATCGTAATCTCATAGTTTCCGTTATTGATTTTAAAATTCATACGGATTGTCTCACCGTTATATTCTTTAGGAGGTGGCGAAAATTTCGGTACGCTCATAAGCATATAATATACAGTGTCATTTAAACTTTTGTTTGATGATTCTTTTGAAAATTTTCTATTTATTAATTTCCCAGTTTTATCTACAGAAAACTGAATAGAACATTCTCCTGCCCCTTGGATGCTTCCTACTGCAAATTTTGAAAATAATGCTGCTCTTAAATTATTTTTGTATCTCAGCATTTCTGCGCTATTAGGATTATACGCTGTTTTTTGTCTTTCAGTATTAGCTTTGATATTTTTTGTTTCAGTCGATTTAGTAGTATTTTGAGAATTATTATTTCTTTTGTCAGCATTATAATTGCCTGGCATATTCAACAGGCGTTATTTTTTCCGTCTGTTGCTCAATTGTTTTTGGTTGATATATAGGAGTGCTATCCCATATTTTATCAATACTAGGAATATTTTTTGTTACAGCTTGTTGTTTTTTATTTTGAGTTTGTGGAACATTTTTGTGATTATTATCCCCAATAGGAATAAGCCATACTATTGCGGATAAAATTATACATAATATAAAAAATACTTTTGATATTATGTCATTTTTTTGTTCAACTGTTAATGTCTTTTTCTCTTTTATATTTGATTTAACTGGTTGATCTTCAATAAAATCAAATGTGTTATTCCCGCAATCGCAGTACTCAACTTTATTTTTATATTCTGCTTTACATTCTTTACATCTGTACATAACAAGATTATCTTACCACAAATAATCCTAATTTATATATAATGAAAACTATTAACGCTGAAATAACCATTAGTATAATTATTGCGGTTTGTCTGATTATATCATATTCATTTTTTGCTTTTATAAATTTAATTACAAATGGAGTTTCTATTATTAAAAATAGAATAATGCATATAATTTTAAACATTTATTTACTCCTTACAAAAATAATATTATCCAATTGAATTGTTTTGTGCATTATAGGCTTTATTTTAATAACAGTAATTGTGGTTATTAAAAGTGCTAAAATGCTTATTAAAGATATGAGTACAATTTTTTTTATATTCATTAGTATGTAACCCTTTCATAATCAGAAAAATCATCTGGGGTTGAATATCTTTCTTGTGTCCCTATTAAGAAAATTCCTGTTACAACAGTGGATGTCCTTTGTGTTCCTCTTGGGAAATTTAATATAGTTTTTTTTTGCAACCCAGCTATAGCAGGTTTTACTCTTTCTCTTGCGATATTCATGAAATCAGGATTTGAGCATTCTACTTTAATGTTAGAAACATTGCCGAATTTATCAACAACAAATGTGAATAAAAACATTGTCCCAAGTGGAGCATAATCAATTTTTGAATCTCTCATTATTTGATTTTGAATATTGCTTCTCCATCTATTCCAAGCGATGATTTCTTCTTGTTCAGTCATGTATGGATTATTGTATTTAGGATTTTTTGCAACTTCTGTTTTTTGTTTTTTTACCTGTTTTGATTCAGTTTGAGTTGGTTGATTATTTTCTGTTTGGTCAATGATTCTTTGTAATAATTCTAGTTGAGTTGTATCGTCTTGTATTTTATTGCTTTGAGTATTAGTATTTTGTGTTTTTTGTATATTGGCAAAATTTTTATTGTTTTCAATGTTTATATTTTTATTATTTGTTGTATTTTGTATGTTTTTTGTAGAGGTTTGTGCAGCAGAACTTACAGGGATATTTTTGTTAGTGATTAAAGAATCGCTAATCCTTGTAAGTTTAAAATTTGCATCCTCAATAATCATTGGCTTATGAATTTCAGGATGAAATTTTATCGTCAAAATAGAAACTATAATAAATGCGATTATTACAAGTATTTTTAGAAAATCCATAATTAATCTTTATCAACTTTTGCTAATAATTCATCACAAGCATATATGTCAAATTTTGTTTGACTTAACATTAAAGTTTCTGCAATTAACAGAGATGTTGGTACAAGAGCTGCAACTAAACTTAAAAACATTCCTTGCATATCTCCGCCTATTTCTGTCATAAAATATGAAACGTTCATTGCAAATTCTATAAATATAATTGCACAAGCAATTGCAAGTGATCTGTTTTTTTCGGAGTTTAGTCTTCTTACACCTTCAAGTCCGTATATTGTAACACCGTGATGTTGATAATCTGAAAATCCGTCTTGTTTAATTACTTGAGAACCTTGTACTTTTTTTGTACAGAAAAATGCATTTACAAAAGAGAAAAATGCAAAGATGATTAAAAATGTTGCAAGAGTTAAAAATACCGGGCTTATTCTTAATCCTGAAATTCTTACCCATCCTGCAGCTTCAGGGAAACACATTGCAAGAGTATTTGATACACCGTAAGCCAAAAATGGTGCTGTTAAAATCCCTATTATAGTTTCTCCTACGGATTTTAATTGAAGGTTAAACATTTTATCTTTTATGTATTGTAATTTTGAATTACTCAAACTGTTAATATATCTCTCAATCCATTGTCTGTATGATTTTATAACGCTTTCAAAATCTTCTCTGTATTCGTATTTATCAAGTGTAATAGTCCACTCTGTTCCGTTACACTTGAAATATCCGCAGCTTATAGCTAAAACCGCCATTATGCCTGAGAAAAAGAATGAAATAAAGATTGCAAATGTCATAAAATCATTCAAATTCATATAATATATAAGGTTTACGACATATATACCAAGGACAAAAATCAATGAAAAAATTAACATAAAACTTTGTCCCAATTTAGCTGATTTTGACATTTCTTTTTGGATATTGCTTTGCAGATACAAGTAAATTCCTTGTTTTAAAAGTAAGCAAATGCCGTAAATTAAAATTGTATATATCCCCCAAACTTTTATGTTAGTAGGCATATGTAAAAAGTTCGCAGATTCTTTAATTTCAAGTCCCATAAGGTAATTTGATACGCCGAATGCGCATACCATAGAACTTAAAAACATTGCTATATGTAGGAATATACTAGTTTTGGTATTTGTAGAAAGTTTTTGTTTTAAATCATTAATATGGAATGCTACTTGTTTAATTATAGCAACACGAGCATTTTCCAAATCCTCTTTCTGCTTTTCAAGTTTTACTTTTGTAACGGCATTTACATCTTTGCCATATAGTCCTTTTATATCTTCTTCTGTAAAATCTTCTTTCCCGATTGATGTTACAGTTTTAGAATGATTTATCGGAGCTTCTGCTAATAATTTGATGCTTAAAAACTCATTTGTACCTGCAAACATAAGTTTACATATATTGCTTACTTCAACTCGTTTTATAGGTTGACCTTTAAATAAAACTTTATCACTTTTAAAAGTATTGATTATAGAGCATCTATTTTCTGCAACTTTATATTCAAGAGTCAGCAAAACATCATATCCAAGTTTTAAAACAATATCACAATTTGGGTTTGTTCCTACATTTATAACGTCTTTATTAAATACTTTTTCACCTTGTGAAGTTGATATTATTATAGCCATTAATTACCTCATTTGTTATTTTATCTTCCTAATGCATGAAGAAATTTTCTGATTGATTTGTCAATATTTTGTTCAGGGGATACTATGAGATGATTTTCTCCTAAAACAGGAGTCAATTTTTCTTTAACCAGATCAAGTTTTGCAGGATGTGCATCTAAAAACATCATAGAAATATCCGGTGCATATTTTTTTACATTCTGAACATTTTTAGGTAATGTATTCCAATTAATTTGTTTTTCTATTGCTCCCTCGTTTTCAAGGTCTCCAATTACAACAACTGCAGGAATATAACCATTTTTTTTCATTGTAAGTGCATGAGAAAATGCTTTTTTCAGTCCTACCCCATATGCTGTGCCATAATCTTTTTGATCATATTTAGTAAAGGCATCCATGGATTTTGTAATAGTACTTCCATTCATAGGACCACCTTCATATATCAAATAAGCATCTTCTGATACTCTAAGAATTTTGATTTGATCTTCAGGATCTAAAAGATTACAAATTTGTCTTAATATTTTTTTCTGTTCAGGCAGCCTTTTTTGGTTAGAAGCGGATGAATCTATTACAAATATTACAGCAGCGGGATGAAAATCATCTACTTTAATCTGCTTTAACCCTGTCCAGATAAACTTTAATGCAACTGATAGTATTAATATTAATAAGCCTAATGTAACAAATCTTTTATTTAACTTCATAAATAAAATATAACATATTTTTGTTATATCTGCAAATGGAAATATTAAGTATTAAAAAAGGGGCTTATGCCCTTTTTTTATGAATTTTTAAATTCCTTTATAAGTTTATTTATTTCTGCGTCTGTCAATAATGTTTTGGTTATTTCTTTATTCGCATTTAACTTTTTAAGAAAGTTTTCTTGTGATATTGGGTCAAGTTTACAAAAATCTGTTTTTGCCGTAAATTTTTTTCATATTCTTATCTGATTTATTTAGTTCTGCTTCTTTTAATATTGTTTTCGCTTTATCAAATTTAGCTTTAGGGGCTTCGCCTCTTAGACCTTGTCTAATATTAGCCATTATTAATAGTTCTTGCTACTGGTTGGTTTTGTTCAGCAATTTGTTTAAGCTGTGTGCGTCCTAATGTGATTCGACCTGCAGACCTTCTGTTTTTGGTAACATGTTATAAAAAGTCTTTTAAAAGAATAGCTTAATAACTTTCGTATGGAGAAACGTTTAATGGTTGATTAAGTCTTAATTCAATTGTGGTTCCATTTGGGATGTCAACATCTTCTCCTCGTTGTAATGCTCCTCTAATTCCTCCGCCTGCAGCTCCAAGTCCCCCATAAATTAACATATTTCTTCCCCAATCATCTCCTCCTCCTAAAGCTGTAAAGGCTGCACCAATAAGCATACTGCCAACTGCTCCGATTAAAACATCTCGAGTCATTTTTTTTGTACGTTCATTTTTAGCTTCCATATATATTTTTTCTGTAGAAATATCAATCATATTCCCATCTGGTGTCATTATTTGATTAAAGCTTATTTCTAATGCCCCGCTTCCATATGCATAACCAGCATTTTTTGCGTTGATTGCATTGCCATAGACAAGACTGCCTTTTGGAGCTATGAGTGTTCCGTTATATACAAAGTCTTGTGTTAATTTTGCGATTAATCTATCATTTTTTTCTAGGCTCCCTGAATTTATTCCGGAGTCAAAGCTTACTAAAAAACTTGTACCGGTTGGAATTTCTGTAACATTGCCAAATAGGATTTTAGGCTTTGGTTGATATGTGTTGTTTATTACTTCTTCTTCAAGAATTTGAGGGGTATTAGTATTTTGTATTTGCTGTCTTTTTTTAGAAAAATTGTCTTTTATAGGTTGACTTATCACAGGTTGAAATTTATTTCTGTCAAATTCAGCTTGAGCTTCGTCAGAAAAATCATATTCTGCAAGAGCAGGAAGAGTTAAGAGTTGAAAACATAATAATAAAATTAAAATCTTTTTCATTATTTATATATTATAATCCATTGTTGAATTATTACAATATCCTTGTTATAATTTGTTTCACAGGAGAGGTAAATTATGGAAAAAATATTGGAATTATTAGCGGTAGTCGTGAGTGCTTATATAATAGGTTCTATACCTACAGGGTATATTATTGTAAAAACTTTTACTGGTGAAGATATCAGAACTATTGGTTCAGGATCAACAGGTGCTACCAATGTAAAAAGGGTTATGGGCAAAAAATGGTTTTTTATAACTCTTTTATTAGATGCTTTTAAAGGAGCTTTGCCTGTTTTATTGGCAGCTGCTTTTGCAAAATCTTTCACAGGAATAGGATTATTACCTGTATTGGCAGCTATTGCAGTAATTCTAGGGCATAGTAAATCAATATTTCTTAAATTTACAGGCGGCAAATCTGTCGCTTCTGGAGTTGGAACTATTTTGGCTCTAAATTGGCAGGTCGGATTAATTATTGCAGCGATATGGGCAGTAATTACATTTTTTACAAGATATGTATCTGTAGGTTCAATTATTGCATTGGCATTATCTCCATTTATTATGTATGCATTTAATGCTCCTGTTGCTTATGTTGGCTATTGCGCACTTGGAGCTTTGTATATAATATGGCTTCATCGTTCTAATATTCAAAGACTTATTAAAGGTGAAGAAAATAAGGTAAGATAAATGGACTTTACATATTTATTAATAGGTTTAGGTATAATTATTGTTCTTTTTATAATCGGAAAGATTTTTGCAATATTAACAAAAATCTTTTTGATCATAATTCTTGTGGCAGTTATTGCTGTCGGATTTTTCCTTTGGAAAAATAATAATAATGAATTTAATTTTCAAAAGACAAGTTGTATATCTAATTCTTTGTTCTATTTTTAATATAACTTATTAAAATGCTAGTTCCTAATCCTATAATTGCACCGCTTAGTGTTTTTATAGATATTTTTAAAGGTGCAAATTTTTTTATTTTACGAACTTCATTGCGACAATTGGATTTAAATTTTTGTATACATTCTTTTCTTAATTTTGAGTAATAAGAAATTCTTTCTTGGATTTCAATTTCTTGTATATTTTTCATTTTTAAATCTTTTTCAAGAGTTTTTTCATTTTTAATATAAAAACCTTTCATTAGATTTACATATGAATCTTTACTTCTTTTTATTTTGTAAAAAGTATTGTATGTTTCTTTACCACCCAAAGCTAAACCGCCTAATGATTATAATATAATATTTTGTTTAATGTTATTATAATTATTTTCTGATGAACTAATTTGTTGGATCATTTATTATCTTTTAATTATCTTTACAAGCTGTGAATTATTTGTAAAATTTATACTTTGTTGATTAGATTCAGATTTTGTATCGATTTTCTTTTCAGTATTTTTAGGAGCTACTTCATATGATTTAATTGAACGTTTACCTGTTAATCGTTTCATAAAGTTATAATATTTTTTTGTAAACCCTGTTGCTTTATCTTGTTTTTCTTCAATCGCAAGCAGTTGTTCTCTTGTATGAGTACCTACAGGAACTCCAACAGATTTTCTTGTTAACCATTCCCCAAGTGTTGTGTTGGTTGCTGTAATCCAGCTCATACCGAATAGTGAACTATTATATTGTCTGCTGAATGTACTGTTGAACAGGTCAATTAATAATGTTTGATAGAATAATCTTGACATTTCCTGTACAAATCTTTCATTAAATTTAGCCTTTGCACCATCTACATCATTTCCGTTTGACTTTAACATAACCATATTATAGTTATCTGTCATTAGGAACCATAATGTTGCTGCTGTAGATGCGGTCTTAGCTAAGTTTGATAATTCACTGTTTGGTACATTTGACATTGTATCAATATTGAATGCTTTCAAAATATTGTCGCTAACATAATCTCTAAATGCTTTTTTGCTGATTTCCCCTTTTGAATATTTTTCGGCTTCTCGTCCAATATTCTCAACACTTCTTGCTAATGCTGATATTGGATTTGATGCTTTCGATTTTGAAAGTTTATTACCTTTTTTAGAAAATAAAGCTTGTACTACATCATTTACAGCTTTATAAGGCATTGAACCGTATTTCCAGATAAATCTAAATGGAGCGAGTACAAAATCAATACTATTTTTAGCAAATTTTTTCTCTTTAGTTCCGAGATTGATTGAACCATCAGCATTAACAGCTTTAGAAGCTATTTGTCTATATTGATTTGCTAGTTCGGTAAAACCGTTTTCTTCCAAAACTTTAGTTATGTTATCGAATTTATTTTTAGAAATTGAGAAATCTTTTATTTCTGTCGCATTCTTATAAGCGTTTATGAAGTATCCTGAAAATTTATTCCAAGTATTATCAATAGTTTTAATTTTTCTTAAACCTTTAATAGCAAATCCACCGCCAATTATTACACCAAGAGCTTTCATTAAAGTGTTGAAAGAAAGTATAGGTTTTTGGGTTTTGTCTGTTTCAGTTTCGCTTTTATCTGAAGCTTTGAAGGTTAATTCAGGTTTTATCTTAGCTTCAGGAGCGTGATTTTTTTCATTTTCTTCTCGAGCTTTCTCAGGAGTTAATCTAGTAATATGTTTTCCGTTAATGATACGTGAGAAAGCTTCTGTTGTCAGGGTTGTTATTGCTGTCATGAGCATTATACCCATTTTTGAGTTGTTAATATATTTATTTAATGCTCCAAGTGTAACAAGTGTTATGTATGCATTAAAACCTATTCTTGCAACTTCTTGATTAAATCTTACTTTTTGTTCATGAGAAGCAGCTTTTTTATCATCATCCATCATTCTTGATAGGTTATAAGCATCATTTGCTAAAAATATTGCAGGTGGAAGACCTGATACAATTCTGTTGAGAGATCTTTCATGTTTTGTATCATAATTGCCAGTTTTGGGGTCAAACATTTTTACTGATTGTTGGAATATTTTTGCTGATATTTCAGAATCAGACTTCCCTTTTAGATTATTCATTGTTTCAAATAATCCGCGTAAAGAATTAACTTTAGCATCAACTTTTGATCGTTGTCTTATTGATTTAAAAAATGGTTGTTGCAGTGTTTTATCTGCCCAACCTCTAAGAGGTTTTATTTTTCTCGCAATTGTTACAGTTCCATTTAAGATATCTGCAGGAAGAATTTTGACAGGATATATTAATCCGTCCCAAATTAGTTGCGGAATAGTTTTTTTATTGAAAGTGATTTTATCTCCATCAATTTTAACCATTTTTTGAGTAAGTTCAGAATCTTTTACACTTTCGAATAATTCTTGACCGATAGATGATTGAATTTTTTCTCCATTTTTACCGTTTTTCTCTATTCCTGTGTATTTTTTTGCAAATTGCAAGAATTCATTAATACTGTATTCTCCAGCTTTTTTGTAGCTTGGAGCAAATCTTAGAGCTAATCCGGTAGCAACTAAAGCTCCTACAGTATAAAGAAGTGGTTTTATTTTGTCTTCTTTTTGAGGTTGTTTTTTATCCCCATTAAAAGAAAGACCTTTAAAAGATAAATCGTTTGAAATACTTTTTAAAGGTCTCTCGTTTATTAAATTTTTTGAAGACATGAACTCGGAAGAAAGAGGAACATGTTTTGGAGATAAATCTCCTGTAGACTTCTGTCGCTGTTTAATCGCACTGTACGATAATCTTTCTACTAACATTTTCATTTCCTTCCCGTCATGTATTCTTAATCGAAAATGTTTTTAGCACAAGTGTATGACTGTAAAAAATTTACAGTATTTAACAAATAGCTACAATTCTTGTATAATCTTTAAAAGCAAGGATTTGAATTTTACTTTTGCCTTGTTGGCTGCTTCAATTACTTCTTCATGGGTTAATTCTCCGCTTGTTTCTGAACTGGCAGTATTTGTAATGCAGCTTATTCCTAAAACATTCAATTTACAGTAATTTGCAACTATTGCTTCAGGGACTGTCGACATTCCTACAGCATCTCCTCCAAGTTTCCTAATCATTTTTATTTCAGCCGGAGTTTCATAAGATGGTCCTGAATTTGCCCAATATACACCTTTTTGAATATCAAGTCCCAGATTATTGGCACATTTTTCTGCTAGTTGAATTAATTGCTTTTTATATATTTCGGTCATATCAGGGAATCTTTCTCCCAGACTATTATCGTTTAAACCGATTAAAGGATTTGTTCCCATATTATTTATGTGGTCTTTTATAATCATTAAATCAGCAGGTTTGTATGATTCATTTACTGCCCCTGCAGCATTTGTGAGGATTAGAGTTTTTACTCCTAATAACTTCATAATTTTTACGGGGTATGTTATTTCTTGCATTGAATGACCTTCGTAAAAATGGTTTCGTCCTTGCATCATAATGACATTTTTGTTATTAATTTTTGCAAAGACCAATCTGCCTTTATGTCCTTGTACTGTTGATTTTATAAAATTCGGAATATCATTATAACTAATAGCATAATCGCAAAACTCATCTGCTATTTCTCCAAGACCTGAACCTAATATAATGCCTATTTCCGGTTTAAAAAAGTTAGTTTTTGTATTAATAAAATCAATTGTATTTTGCATATAGTCTACCCCTAAAAAATAAACACAAAAATGCACAAGATGTTAGATTTATCTTGTGCATTTATTAAACTCTTAACCTACAAGTCTGTCATCGTCAGCTTCTGCTGCTTTGACCATAATTGCATGTTCCACTGGATTTTCTTTTTTATATGTAGTATCAAAATTTTCTTCAAAATTAAAATCGTCATGAGCTTTTTTAGCTTGATTTTCATCAACAAGTTTTTTTGCAAGTTCTGCAATCTCATATACAAGTTGATATCTGTTATCAGTGTTTTCGTTTAAATCCCACGCAATTCTAATTATTTGATCCATCATAAGTTAAAACCTCACTTTTTGTTTAAATTATATATCTATACTATAATACAAAAAAAATTTTGGCAAGTGGCAAAATTTTCTGTATTGTTGTATAATCAAGCTATGAAAATTTTTGATGGCATACATAAATATATTCTTATAGAAGCTATGGTATGGTTTTTTATATTATGTATTGCCGTTGCTTGTATTAAAATACATAATTACAACAATGAAAAAAAACTTGTAACATATCAGATATTTATGCCGGATGTTGATGGCTTGATAGTCGGTTCTCCTGTAAAATTTATCGGAGTGCAGGTTGGTTATATTGAAAAGGTAAAAATTGTTGGGAATGATGTATATTTAAAAATAGTAATAACTGCAAAAGATGTAGAATTACCTAAAGGTTCTGTTGCAACAGTTGAATTTAACGGTATGGGCGGCTCAAAATCTCTTGAGGTATATCCGCCGACAAAAGAGAGTCTTGCAGCTAATAAGTTGATTGTTGTTCAAAATCCTAAAAGGCTTCATGATTCTTTAGGGCTTTTAAATGATATGTTTGATAAAATAGGTTCAATTTCGAGTCGTTTGTCATTTTTTGCTAAAGAAACTGGCGGTGCTGATTTGACTAAAGGTATTGAAACAGTTGAAATTCAAAGGAATATAAGTGCTTTTGACAGATTAATGAAAGAGTTTTCTGATATAAGAAATGAAGGAGTTAAACATGGACAAGACGAAAGTGAGAATAATCAATAATCCTGTTGTTTTATTAAACTTATGTACAATGAGGGATAAAAATACTGATAGCCAAGGGGTTAGGATTGCGACAAGAAAGATTACCAGATGTCTTTTATATGAAGCAGCAAAAAATCTTCCTCTTGTAGATACTGAAATTACAACTCCTTTAATAACCTTTACGACAAAAACAGTAGATCCTGATATAAATTTAATTATATCTCCAATATTAAGAGCAGGATTGATTTTTACTGATGAAGCTATTGATATTCTTCCTCAAGCTTGCATAAGACATATAGGAATGTATAGAGATGAAAAAACTCTTAAACCTATTTGGTATTATAATAAGGTTCCTATGGAAGCTCCAAATCCTGAAAAATTTTATATATATATTACAGATCCGATGTTAGCTACAGGAAATTCCCTTTTGGAAGCGATAAAATTATATGCAGATAAAGGTATTCCAATAGAAAATATAAAATGTATTTGTATAATAGCTGCTCCTCAAGGTATTGAAAATATCCAAAAACATTATCCGGATATTGAAATAATTACAGCAGCTGTGGATGATCATTTGAATGAAAAAGGTTACATTGTCCCAGGAATGGGGGACGCCGGCGATAGAATATTTAACACATAAAAAATAAATTATTGATTATTCTTTTTTACAAGTTCTAATAGCTGAAGCATTTTGCGTTTTAGTTTAATGTTTTCATCTTTTAATGCAGAAATTTGTTCTTCATATTTTTGATTTTCGTTTGTGAATGTTGTTTCTGATTTTGGAACAGTAGTATAGTCAAGTATAAACCTTTTTTTAGCTTCTTCTTTGAGGATAAAAAGAGATTTTAAATTTTCTTCTTTTACATATCCAAGAGAAATGAGAATTTCTCCGAATCTTGCAGTGTTTCCGTTTTGGTTTGCTTCCTTGTAGGAAATTATAGCTTGTTGCAATTGATCAACAGTTAGTTCACCTTTTTGTTTAAAATATTCGCCAGTTCTAAATTTCCCTGCGATAAACCCTGCCATTGCATGTATTTCTTTAGACTCAGGAATTTTAATAAAATTCTGTTCTAAACAAAGTTCATAATATTTAGCAACTTCTTCCATTGAAAGAAAAGTGTTTACAGATATCTCTAAAATTGAGTATCCATTTGCGCAGCTTTGTAAAAAGTTATATATATTATTATCAAGACCGCATTTTCTTTCTGTTAGTTCTGTTTTTCCTTTAAAAGTTAATGTTGGTATAAATGTTGAAAATATATCATCTTTATGAGAGCGCAAAAAATCTTCACAAGCATTTGCTTGCATTTCATCCATCAATTTAAGGTACATAACCTGTTTAATCCAAAGTGGGACATTGAAAACTTTGTCTAAAAATAGATTAAAGATATTTTGTTTCACATTGACCTCTCAAGAATGTGCGCTAATTATAATTATAACATAGATGTTTGATTAATTCAACCTTTTTATAATTTTATAATCGCTTAGTTTTATTGCCGAAAAGGAGCATAAAAATATTCTTCTTTCTGCTATTGATTTATAAGATTAAAAATTGTATTATTAATACTATTGAATAGGAGATTAATGAGTATGGAAAAAGAAACAAAGAAAAAAATAACTATTTCAGCTATTGCAATTATTGGGATTATAACGACAATAAAGCTGGCAATTATATATTACAATGCAAATTTTAATCCATATGCGCTTTCAAGTTTTTGTTCTGTCAACGATTTTATAGATTGTGATGGAGTTGCAAAAACAGTGGAATCACAGTTCTTTGGAATTCCTCTTGCATATTGGGGATTGTTTTTTTATACTTTTATATTTTGGATGCTTTTTGCAGACAAATTGAAAAATTTTAAACTTTTTAAATTTATGGAAGTATTTAAAAATCCTTTTGATTATATTGCATCATTAGGCTTATTTGCTTTTATAATATCTATGACCCTTTTGTGTGTAAGTTTATTCGATATAAAAAAATTATGTGTACTTTGTGCTTTTACATACATTTTAAATCTTCTAATTGGTTGCGTAGCGACAGATTTCAAAAACGGTGGATTTATAAAGTCTATTAAACAGAGTTTTTTAGATTTTATGGATGCTATAAAAATAAAAAAATATTTAATAGCATTTATAATTGTTGCACTTGTAGCTGTTGGTTTTTTGACATACACAGGTGTAACTTATAAATTTACTCCACAGGTAAAAAAACAGATAGAATTAAAAGAATTTGTAGGAGCTAAGAAAAATAAATATGCAGTTACCGGAAATATCTTGGGTGATGTAAATGCAAAAATAATTGTATATACATTTTCTGATTATCAATGTCCTATATGTCCTGCTCATAATATTATGATGCATAAACTTGCAAAAGAAATGAAAGGAATAAAAGTTGTTCATAAAAACTTGCCTTTAGATATGGATTGTAACCCATATTTGCAAGCTCCTTTCCATGAAGGTTCTTGTATAGATGCAAAATATGCAATAGCTGCCGAAAAACAAGGTAAATTCTGGGAAATGAATAATCTTTTATTCGAGAAAAAACCTCAAACAGAGCAAGCAATAATAGATTTGGCGAGTGATATGGGGTTTGATATTGATAAATTACAAAAGGATGCAAATAGCCTTGAGACTTCTAAGGAAATAAAAGAACAAATCGATTTTGCATATAATAAAGGATTAAACGGTACTCCTGCAACTATGATTAACAATGAGGCTGAAGTTGGAATGAAAACATACAAAGAGTATAAGGATTGGGTGAAGAAACTTGGAGCAGAAGAAAGATAAAATAGTTATTCATACTTGCTGTGCGATATGTTCTGGATATCCCATATCTTATTTAAAAGATATGGGATATGAGGTTATTTCGTATTTTTGTAACCCAAATATTTATCCTGTTGAAGAATATGAAAAAAGGCTTCAGGCTGAAAGAATTTTATGCAAAAGTCTAGGATGTGAATTGGTTGAAGCAGAATATAATCCAAATGAATATTATGAAGCTGTAAAAGGTTTAGAGGAAGAACCTGAAAAGGGTGCAAGATGTGATAAATGTTTTGAATTAAGACTTAATAAAACTGCTGATTTTGCAAAATCAATTGGAGTAGATATTTTTACTACTTCAATTGTAATAAGTCCGCATAAAAATTTTGCAAAATTAACAAAGATAGGAGAAGAAGTTGCCAAAAATAAAGGGATAAATTATTTGGCGATTGATTTTAAGAAAAAAGACGGATTTTTAAAGACCAATAGAATATCCAAAGAGTTGAATTTATACAGACAAAATTATTGTGGCTGCAAATTTGCAATGAGATAAATCATATATTTACACTATGATTAATATAAAAAATGTTATATAATAGAATAAAAACTTGATTAATTGAAAATTTTTATTAAAACATAAAAAAAGGATGTATTTATGAATAAGAAGATTATATGGACTTTATCAGCAATAATGACATTAAGTTGTTTATCGGTGTATTCTGCAGGAATTGAAAAATTGGAACCGATTAATCCGCCTGCAAGCAATTTATCTCAGTCTGGTTCTGCAAATACTTCATCTACATTTTCATCTGCTTCAAGCGGACTTGATAAAAATACAATTTATTATCCAAATGCAAATATAAAAAGTGCAATTGCAAAGTATAAAGCAGGTAATTATACAGGATGTTTGCAAGAGTTATTTTCATTAACTAAAAAAGATCCTTCTAATGCCTTGGCTTATTATTATATGGCTATGGCATATACTCATGTAAATATGAAAGATGACGCAATTTCTGCTTATGAAAAAGTATTATCTTTAAATCCGAATGCTTCTTTGGTTCAATATGCAACAAAAGGCCGTGATTGTCTGACTGGTGGACCGGCATGCAAACCTCCAGAACAACAAGCTGAACAAATGGATGAACTAGATAAGTTTATAAATGCTCCTTATGGAAATGGGCTGTCTCCTGAATTAACCGAAGAAGTAAAACAAAATCAATTGAAAAATATTCAGCAGACTATTAATACTAAAGAAGACCTTGAAAAACGAGATATTCAAAGGATCAAGAATTTTGATACAAAAAATAAGTCTTCAATTGATTCAAATGACAAAATTGCTCAAGTGAGTGATGAGGAAGTTTTAAAAGCTATTAAAACATTAAAAGAAGCAGGCTTAAATTTATCTGTACAATCAGATAATCCATATGCCCA
The DNA here is from genome assembly GCA_949290355.1 of uncultured bacterium. GTDB lineage: Bacteria > Cyanobacteriota > Vampirovibrionia > Gastranaerophilales > Gastranaerophilaceae > Stercorousia. Next base: position 201,676 of record CASERN010000011.1, read on the forward strand.
AATGATGCAATATCAAGATCCAAGAATGATGGAAATCAGCATGATGCTAGGGAATAATAACAATAATAATAACGGTAATATGATGAATATGCTTCCGATGTTAATGTCTCAGGCTCAAAAAGGTGAAAATATTGATCCTCGTTTAATGCAAGCTGTGATGATGAATTCAATGATGTCAGATTTTAGTTTCTCAAATAATGATAATAAGTATTAATCTATGATTACTGATTATGAAAAAGCAAAACAAAAATTGTTGACCAGCTATGACTTAAGCTGTCAGCAATTTTTTGTAAAAAAAGGATACTTGTTGGAAAGTGGTTATTGTGAATTGCTTTCTGATAACATTGATAATGCAAAAAAAATATTCAGTTTGATTAAAGATAGCGATATAAGAGCGCATTGGGGATATTTTTTGATTTTGATGATAGAGGGGATAATCTATGAATACCCTTCATACTTTGAACTAAGGAATTTTTTAGAGATTGACTTAGATATTCTGATAAATTATTTTAAAGGTGATTATGTGGAAAAAATTATCAGGTATGCTGATTATATGTTTACAATTAATCCAGAGGTGCATAAATATATCGGGCGTGTATTTTATAATAATGATATGAAAGAACAGGCAATGTTTTTTCTTAATCGTGCAAGGAATTATTTTTATCATGATCCTGAATTACATTTTTTATTAGCTTATATTTATTATAATGATAAAGATTATCAAAAGGCTCAAAAGGCTTTAGAAGACTGTTTATATATTCTCCCTAATTATTTCCCCGCAAAAGATTTACTAAAAAAAATTAAGATTGAAGTTCAATAAATTGTTTGAAAAAACTGTTCGTGATAGAATTGTTTTTGCGACAAATAACAGGAGAAAATTATGATTATAATAATGGAGCGTAATGCTACAAAGGTCCAAGTACAAAGAGTTATCGACTTTTTAAAAGATAATGGCTTTGATATAAGATTTAATCAGGGGCAAGTTCATGCTGTAATTGATGCAATAGGAGATAAAACAACTGTTACTCCGGGAAGAATTGCAGCTTTTGATGGTGTAAAAGAAGTAAAAATTATAAGAGAACCTTTCAGATTAGCATCAAGAGATAGAAAACCTGATGATACTGTAATAGAGTTTGCAAACGGTGTAAAAATCGGGGGAAATAATAAACCGGTATCTATGGTAGGCCCTTGTTCGGTTGAAGAAGATTATGATGGTTTGTTAAAAGTAGCAATTGCAGCAAAAGAAATGGGCTGTGAATTCTTAAGAGGAGGTGCATTCAAACCAAGAACATCCCCTTATGATTTCCAAGGTTATGGAGAAAAAGCTTTAAAATATTTAAAAAGAGCAAGTGAAGAAACAGGACTTTTGACTGTTTCAGAAGTAATGGATGCATCTGACCTTGATATGATGTGCGATTATGTAGATGTTTTGCAAATAGGTGCAAGAAATGTTCAGAATTTCAAATTATTACATGCTGTTGGACGTTGCAGAAAACCTGTAATTTTAAAAAGAGGTCTTGCAAGTACAATAAGAGAATTTTTGCTGGCAGCTGAACATATTATGTATAACGGCAATCCGAATGTAATTCTTTGTGAACGTGGTATAAGAAGTTTTGATAGTGCTTTTACAAGAAATGTTATGGATATTGCATCTATCCCAGTTATAAAGAAATATTCACATTTGCCTATAATTGTTGATCCAAGCCACGGAACTGGGCAAAGATATTTGATAGAACCTATGGCAAAAGCAGGATTGGTAGTTGGCGCAGATGGTATTATGATGGAGGTTCATCATGATCCGGAAAATGCTCTTTCTGACGGAAAGCAAAGTCTACCTATTCCTATGTTTAAAGAGGTTATGGGAAGAATTAATCAATTTAAAGACAGGCTTCATTATGAAAAAACTTGTCTATCAGTAAATGTTGATTAAAAAAAAAGAGGGTTTAGTCCCTCTTTTTTTATTGAATATATATAATTATTAAAAAATTTGTAAGGCTTTGTATTGGGTTTTGAGGTTTCTTGAAACTATTTAAGGATTGTAAAAAAACAGAACCTCTGTTATAATAGAAATGTGAGCAAACATTTTTGCGATGGAGAGTTTATGAAAAAATATTTTGGATTCACCTTGGCTGAAGTATTGATTACATTAGGAATAATAGGTGTTGTTGCGGCTTTAACTATTCCAACATTAATAAAAAATCATCAAAAACATGTTTATGAAACTAAAGTTAAACAAACTTACAGTTTGGTCTCAAATGCGCTAGAGGCCGCCAGAGCTGATTATGGTGATCCTAAATATTGGGATACTTTTATGAATTTTGATACTTCTGACCCTGATGAGTATAATAAGCAGCATCAAGCTCATATGAGAAATGTCGCTGCAAAATATTTTAAACCTTATTTAAAAGTTATTGATGAAGGTGAAGGGTTATATTTATATTATATGACTTTAAATAATGGAGTTACACTTACTTTTTATCCTGATGGCGGAGTAACCCCTGATGGAAGTACTTTTATTCAATCAAGAATATATATAATAGGCAGTTTAAACCATAACCATTCTACATTTATGGATGCCTCAAGAGATTATTCAAGAAAAGACTTTTTGATGGAATATTCTACTTACACAAATTATCAACTTAAATTTTTCAATTATAATAATTCTAAGACCAGAGATGATTATATAAATCATTCTTCATACGGATGCAACAGCAATATTCAAAAGAATAGAAGATTATATTGCGGTTCATTACTTTTCCATGATGGATGGAAAATCAAAGATAGTTATCCTTGGTAATTAAAAATTTCTTTGAAAAAAGCTTGCTATTTCTTTATGAGGGAAGAATTTTACAATTGGACGTCCATGCGGACAAGTGTATGGCATTTTTGTCGTGCGCCATTTTTTGATTATTTCTTGCATTTGCCAAGTTGATAATTTTTGTCCAGCTTTTACGGATGCTTTGCAAGCGGTAGTAATTAGTATTTTTTCTTCAAGTCTGTCGATATTTCCGTCTATATTTTCTAAGATATCTGCCAATATTTCCTTTGGATTTACTTTTGCAATCATTTGAGGTACTTTGCGGAAAATAAGTTCATTTTCTTTTAAAAATTCTATACCATATCCAAATTTTTCAAATTTGCCAATATTTTCTTTAATCAATTCTGCTTCGGTGCTTGATACTGGTACTACATCTGATACAAAAAGCATTTGAGATACAATATTTTTTTCATTCATAAGTTTTTCGTAAATATAGCGCTCTTCGGCTATATGTTGGTCTACAATTTCAAGTCCGTCTTCCTTTTCTACTAAAATATAAGTGTTTTTGTATTGACCTACAATATTTTCTTCAGGTTCTTTTTCCTCTTCAACAGGTACAAAAAATTGTTTTTGTTCTGTATTTTCTTCTTCTTTTTGATTAAACTTTTGTTCTTCTTTATTCAAAAGCTGTTCAGAAATATAAATTGTATCATTCTGTTTGTCAAAAAATATTTCTCTGGAATTTTCCATTTTAGGTTGAACAAAATCAACAATATTATCTTGTTTAGGCGTTTCAATATATTTTTCATCCGTTTGCTTCTCAACGTAATTTGAAAGCCCTGCTTGAATAGATGAGTATATAAAGTTGAATATTTGGTTTGTATTTTTGTATCTGACTTCTTTTTTTGTCGGATGGACGTTTACATCAACATCTGATGGAGGAATTTCTAAATTCAAAACCACAAAAGGGTATTTCCCATTTGCAATAAGACTTTTATATGCGGTATCAATTGCTTTTTGGAATACCGGACATTTTACTGTTCTTGAATTTATGTATATATGATAACTTTTTTTGCTGGAACGGGTGTAATCAGGAGTACTTACATATCCGCTTATTTTTAATCCTGCAAGAGCATCAGTTTTTAAAACCTCTTTCAGATGAGATATTACATCTGCTGAATAAACCTCTTTTACTGTTTGTAATAGATTGTTTTGTCCTGATGTCTTTAGCATTGTTTTGCCGTTCTTTTTTAATTCAAAAGAACATTCGGGGTGTACAAGTGCTATAGATTGGACAAGTTCTTGTATATATGAAAATTCCGTATTCGGACTTTTTAAAAATTTTAAACGAGCAGGAATATTATAAAATAAATCTTTTATATTCATTATTGTTCCTACAGCACAGCCAGTTTCTACTTTTTTTACTTCTGAATTTTCACATACTACTTTGGTACCGGTTTCAAATTCTTTTGTCCTTGTTGTACAAGTAAGTTTTGAAATTGATATTATGCTGGATAAGGCCTCTCCTCTGAAGCCTAAAGTGTGAATATTGAATAAATCTTCATCTGTCGCAATTTTACTTGTTGCATGTTTTGAGAATGCAAGCATTATATCATCAGGGTGAATTCCACAACCATTATCTGCAACCCTAATATCTCTGCAATCGTTATTTATTTCAACACTTATTTTAGTTGCACCTGCATCAACAGAGTTTTCAACAAGTTCTTTGACAACAGATGCAGGACGTTCAATTACTTCTCCTGCTGCAATTTGATTTATTAAATGTTTTGATAATTGTTGAATGCGAGCCATATTAACCACCTATAAAATGAGAGAAGAAGAAATGTTTAACATAATCAAATTGAGTAAGTAAAACGACCACAACTATTGATACAATCAATCCTAATGTAACTTTATACAAATCTTTTATAATATGTTTATACATTTTTTTGGGAGATTCAAAACGCAATCTTTGGTATAATGCAATTTCTCTGCCTGCCAGTAAACCTATGAATACCCAAGTCGTAGACATTGGAACATTGTTTAGATTGATAAAATACATTAACAAAAATGCATAAATTATATCTATAATTGTAGCTGAACGAGGATCTTGAACATTTGTTTTCATTTTTACAATTTTTTGGATATCTCCTCCGCGTTTGTACGTTAAAACACCTAAGAAAATTGTAAAACATACAAGTACAAACAATAATTCCCATATAGAAGCTTTTCTTGGAAGGTATATAAATAATTTTGCAGAATCCTGCATTAACCATTGCGACCATATGAAAGCTGTAGAACACCATTTTGCAGCCATCCACCATTTAGAAATCTTAGTATCACCAGAGCGTTTTTGAGTATAGTAAAAATATCTTTCAACAGGTCTTCCTATAATATTATAAATAATAATAGCCACAATGAATGCTATTACATATCCAAGGACTGACTTTGTAAGCATCATCCATATTACTGATACATCACTCACCGAAAAAACACTAAGGACAAGAAATGTTGTAGCTACAGGGATTCCCCATCTTGTCAAAATTATTAAAATAATAGGCGGCAATAAGTATAAGAACGTGTAATGTTCTGTAACTGGTATCCTTGTTAAAAGCCCAAATGACATATCTCCGTCATTAACTACCCAACCTATTCCTATTGTTAAAGTTAAAACTATTACGGCAAAAGCCCAAAGATAATAAAATGGTGTCTTTTTATTTGCACTTAAAAAAGTTCCGAGTGTTTGTATAATATCATTTGATACGCAAGCATACATTGAAAGTAAAAAGCCTGCTATTCTGTAAAAATCGCTTAGTGTAAATGCTCCCTCGAACATCATACCTCCATCTATTTTTCAATCTACAACAAACACAAATTCATCTAAATGTTTGATTACAAATTTGAAACATTTCTATAAGATGCTATAAAGAGAAAATTTTTTATAGGGAGATAAAGACTTGGTAAGAGCTCAAATTAATACAAAATTAAAACCAACCAAAAAAGCGGATTTGCAGGTAGTTAAACCCGTAAAAACTACAAGATATAATGATATTGATCTTAATAATTGGAAAGCATATGACCATGTAAAAACTGATACTTTATGGGAATTCCCTTCAAGATTAAAAGAAAATGGACATTCTAACGAATACCATGGGAATTATATTCCTCAAATTGCTCAGCAGTTATATGAAAGATTTACAAAGAAAAATGATGTTGTATTAGATTTGTTCTTCGGTTCAGGTACCTCAGGCATAGAAGCTGTAAATATGGGAAGAAGATGTATTGGTGTTGAATTAAAAGATGAACTTGCTGAAAGTGTGTCTCAAAAGTTCACATCAAAACAACTTGTAACTGATGTTCGTATTATTTGTGCAGATTCAGCATCTGAAGCTGCTAAAGAAAAAATACAGGCAAGTCTTGATATTATGAGAGAAGAAAAAGCTCAATTTTTAATTCTTCATCCTCCTTATGATGATATAATAAAGTTTTCTGATAAAAAGGAAGATTTGTCTAACTGTGAATCGACAGAAGAATTCTACGATCTTTTTGAAAAAGTTGCAAAAAACGGCTATGATATGCTTGAAAAAGGTCGTTTCGCAGCATTGATTATAGGTGATAGTTATAAAAATTCCGAAGTTCAACCTCTAGGTTTTGAGTGTATGGCGAGAATGATGAAACTGGGATTCAGACTGAAAGGTATTATTGTAAAAGATATACAAGGGAATGAAAGAGCAAAAGGTAAAACTGCTAATTTATGGCGTTACAGAGCTTTAGCCGGCGGATTTTTTATATTTAAACATGAATATGTAATGATATTTGAAAAAAAATAGAGGTACCACCTCTATTTTTTGTTTTATATATTTTTAAGTGATTTAACTACTCTAATCATTAATTCATTCCAACTTTCTTTTTCTCCCAGTCTAAACAATTTGATGCTGTCATACCAGTCGCAATGAGTTAAATCCATATGCCATCTCCAATTATAATTGTATGGAAGCAATACTATACAAGGTTTGCCCATAGCGCCGGCTAAATGAGCTAAAGATGTATCACTGCATATAACAAGGTCAATATTTGCTAATGCTCCTGCTGTGTATGAAAAATCTTTAAAACTTTTCGATAAATCCGTTATGTCATATTTGGATGAAAGTTTTTCAAATTCCTCTGAGCCTTCAAATGTTTGTGCTGAATATATTTTTACATCTGGTAAATTAAATAATGGAGAAAAAGCTTCGACGTTGATAACTCTATCTTTCTCATAATAAGTGTTACCTTGCCATTTAATTGCAATTTTAAATTTATCATTATTGAAAAATTTAGTTTTAAAATATGCTACTTTTTCTTTTTTTGCTTTTAAATATCCTTTGTGCCCCGTAAATATTTGTTTATTTTTAAGTCCCATTGTGTATGGAACACTTAAAAATGGAACATGTACATCGAAATCAAATTCATTCTCATCATAAAATAAGTCCATAACTTCTATTTGAGGAAAATTTTCTCTAAATAGCTCTGATAATTCTTTTTGAGGTTTGAGTATTATTTTTTTACATCGTTTTTGGAGCTCTGGCAGGTATCTTGCAAACATTATCATATCTCCGAAACCTGCTTCGTAGTATGTGTATAAAGTTTTATCAAATATGTTTTCGCCTTGCCAAAGTTTTGATTTTTTTATCAAATTGGGATAAGTTATTTCTTGAGAAATTATTGCTGTTTGCCTGCATAGTCTGTTTTCAAAGTGTTTTTCACCTGTCTCGTAGTCTTTTATTCTAAAGTATGCAAGTGAGAGAAAATATAAAACCTCTTTGTCGCCAGGTTTGATTTCAAGACATTTTTTAAAGTATTCAATTGCTTTTTGCGGATTGTTGAGAAATAAATATAAACTTGCAAGGTTATAACAAGTCTTTTCAGATTGAGGATTAATCTCTAATGCTTTTAAATATGCTTTTTCAGCATTTTTGAATTCTATATTATTTTTGTATGCAAGTCCGAGAAGAAAATAAATTTCAAACCCACAATCTTTAAGTTTACAAGCTTTTTTTAAAGTTTTTATTTCTTCTTTATAATTTTTCGTTCCTTCATATGCTTTTGCAAGGTTCTCGTAAAAATACGAATTTTCCACAATTGACAAAGCTTTTTTTATTAAATCTACTGCTTCATTAAACAAATTCTCTTTGATTTTTATTATTCCTAAAAGATTTAATACTTCTGCATTATCCGGGTTTTGTTCAAGAATTTCTTTATATATTTTTTCTGCATCTTTGATTTTGCCTTGAGAATGCAAATTGAATGCTTTATTAAATTTGTTGAAATCAGTCATAAAGTTATTATATACATTTTTCTTCAAATAAATCAAAAAATCTCATGCATTTATAGGATAAAATCCGGAAAAATATAGTTTATTCTGTAAATGTACATCAAGGGCATGCCCCAAAATATTAAAAGCATGCTCAATAATGGGCAATATTACAAAATATTAACCAAACTTGAAGAAATGTAAAATCCGCTGAAAACATGTCATCATCATGGTTTTCAGGAGAAAATAAAATTGGAGGAAGGTTTAAAAATAAAAAAGTTGTCCTGTCATGATGTATAGAGTACAATTAATAATATATTCAACTTCTTGTAGAGGTAGGATGATTATTTATGCAATATAACTTAGAAAAAAATCTTATACAAATACAGGAAGATATCGCACCTTATAAACCAAATATTATTGCAATTACTAAGTATTTCGATGAGAATGCCATAATTGAAGCTTATAATGCAGGATTGAGAAACTTTGGAGAATCTAGAGTGCTTGATGCAATTGAAAAATTTTCTAAATTGCCTGTTGAAATTTTAGAAAATTCAACATTCCATTTTATTGGGCATCTTCAATCAAATAAAGCTAAAAAGGTTGTAAATCATTTTGATTATATACACTCTGTTGATTCTTTGAAACTTGCAGAAATTATATCTGAAGAAGCTCAGAAGATAGGTAAAATTCAAAATATACTGCTACAAGTAAATAATGCTAATGAGGTTCAAAAATTCGGTTTTTCGAAAGATGAATTATTTGATAATTTTGAAAAAATTGAAAAACTTCCGAATATAAACCTTTCAGGTTTAATGAATATGGCTCCGCTCAATGCTTCTGAATCCGAATTAAATAGATTGTTTGGGGAAGTTTTTCAGATAAAAAATACTTTGGAGAAAGAATTTAGTTTCCATTTAAAAGAATTATCAATGGGGATGAGTCAGGATTATAAAATTGCAGTTAAACATGGTGCGACAATGTTAAGGATTGGTAGAAAATTATTTAATTAAGTAAGATAAACGGAGGAAAAACGGTGGCAGTAGTAACAGACAAAATTAAATCAGTAGTAGATTTTTTAGTAAAAGGATTTGAACCAAGAGAAACAATTTTTGATGAAATGGCTCAAGAAGTTGATGAAGATTATCCTGTTCAAGATAATTTAGCAATTGATCCGGCTTATTCTTATCAACCAACAGTAGAAAAAACAAGTGAGTTAAAAGTTGTTAATCATCCTAGCTTCAAAGGATATGAAGTTAAAGTTATGGAACCAAGATCATTTGAAGATGCAGCAACAATTGTTCAACATTTAAGAAATAGAAAAACAATCGTTTTAAACCTTCATCTTTTAGATAAAGAACAATCTCAAAGAACAATTGATTTCGTTTGCGGTGCAGCTCATGCACTTGATGGTAAACCTCAAAAAGTTGGTGATTTAGTATTTGTATTTACACCAAGCAATGTTACTTTGTCTGTTGATATTAATGCCAACCAAAATAAATTTAACGACTCTTTGTGGAGAGCTCCTCTTCAACAATAGAGACGTAATTAATATGAGAAAGAGAGAGATAGTTGAATATGAGGTACTTTAGTACCTCTTTTTTTACTTGTTATTATTAATAAAATATGTTATATTTGTTGCGTTATGGAAGTTAAAAATTTTGCAATTTGCTATAATCAAGATATTATTCATTCTGTTGAAGTCAAAGATAAACTTTATCAGATTATATCGGATAAATGTCTGAATGTTAGCGTATTAAATATCGACAATTTAAAAAGCGGATTTGACTTTGTTTTTGTAATTGGCGGAGATGGAACTCTTTTGAAAAGTGCACGTTTTTATGCAAGATATAAAACACCTGTTTTTGGAATAAATTTAGGCAGATTAGGTTTTTTATCACAATGTTCAACTGAAGAATTAATTACTTCTGTTGAAAATATTCTTGATGGGAATTTTGTCGTTCAAGATAGAATAATGCTTCAATCTGGTGATTATACTGCTTTAAATGATTTTGTTATAAAAAGTTGTGATATGGGGAGAACATCAAGATTCTCTTTAAAGATTAATGGTAAATTTGTATGTGATTATTTAGCAGACGGTATAATAATTTCAACTCCGACGGGCTCAACTGCATATGGACTTTCCGCAGGCGGTCCGGTATTATCTCCGTCGTTAAATGCGTTGGAAATTGTTCCAATATGCCCTCATACTCTTACTGCACGTCCAATAGTTGTTCCTGATACTGAAAAAATAACTGTTTGTACTGATAAAAAATCTAAATATGTTTTATCTGTTGATGGGCAAGAGCTGTATGAATTCGCGGATGAAATTGAGATTACAAAATCTGATTATTGCGCAAAACTTGCACTATTAGAGTCATCAGAATTTTATTCAATCCTTAAAAATAAATTGTATTGGTCTATTCCTCCTGCGTATAAAAAATAATTTTGTTGTTATTATTAATTGTTTTATTAACTTTTGTTCATAATTATTTGTAAATTCTTGTACTTTTTTTCTATTTAAAATAGTATGTTATTATATTATTGCATTAGAAAATTATAAATTTATAAAAGAGGTAAAAAAGTGGAAAATTTCGTATCAGATATCTTTGCTAAAAAAGATGAAACAACAAGCAATGATCAAACTCAAAGGTCTCCAATAAACCCTACTAACATTAAAGTTATCGGTGTAGGCGGTGGCGGCGGAAACGCTGTAAACCGAATGATAAAAGCCGGCCTTTCAGGTGTAGAGTTCTGGTTAATGAATACAGATTTGCAAGTATTGGAATATGGACAAACTAAAAACAGAATTCAATTAGGAGCAAAATCTACAGCTGGTTTGGGGGCAGGCGGAGATCCTTCAGTAGGAGAAAAAGCCGCAGAAGAAGCTCAACAAGAAATTACAGAAGCTTTAGATGGCGCTGATATGGTATTTATCACAGCTGGAATGGGCGGTGGTACTGGTACAGGTGCTGCTCCTGTTGTTGCTAAGATAGCAAAAGAATTAGGAATTTTGACAATTGCGGTTGTTACAAAACCTTTTACTTGGGAAGGCCGTAAAAGACAAAACCAAGCTAATCAAGGGTTAGAAAAACTTAGAGAAGCTGTAGATGCAGTAATTGTAGTTCCAAATGATAAGTTACTTCAAGTAGTTGATAGACAGGTATCTTTAACAGAATCATTTATCATTGTAGATGAAGTACTATTAAGAGGTGTTCAAGGTATTTCTGATATCATTACAGTTCCTGGACTTATCAACGTTGACTTCGCTGATGTTAAATGCGTAATGCAAGCTTCTGGCTCAGCATTAATGGGTATCGGACGCGGTCAAGGTGAAGGAAGAGCTATTAAAGCTGCTGAAATTGCAATTAATTCACAACTTTTGGAATCTTCAATAAATGGAGCTACTGGTGTAATTGTAAATATCACCGGTGGACCGGATATGACATTGCATGAAATTTCAGATGCTGCAAATATTATTCATGATGCAGTAAATGATGATGCAACAGTTATTATCGGTACAGCTGTTAATGAAAATATTCAAGGAGAAATTCAAATCACTGTTATTGCAACAGGTTTTGAGATGAATAATAAAAAAGAAGAAAAAACAGATGTAAAACAACTGAGTGCTTCAGATTTCTTCGCTGGAACTTTCAATAGTTCTGTAAATTCTTCATCAGTTGGTCAATCAACTCCAAGAAGAACTTCAATGCCTGAAGTATCGCCAAGTTTTACAAATATTGAAATTCCAGATTTCTTGAAAAAATAATTTATAAACGTATTTAAAATCACACTAACAAGTTGGAATATGAAAAAGATGAAAAGAGAATCGATTTTTAAATCGGTTCTCTTTTTTAAGTGTTTAGTATTTAAATAATAATATAAAATAAAACCGCTTTCTAACTTATTTATATAGAAAGCGGTTTTATTAGATTTGACTATTTCTTTTTAAGTTTTAATTAAAAAATATAAACTAGTCTTTAGCGTGTCCTGCAGTTCCTAGTACGTCGCGCATTTTGTGCATAACCATTTCTTTAACTGCTGTTCTACCTGGTCCCATATATTCACGTGGGTCAAATTTTTCAGGATGTTCAACAAAGAATTCTCTGATTGTTGAAGTCATTGCTAATCTTAAATCTGTATCAATATTAATTTTTGCAACACCGTGTTTAGAAGCATAATTTAACATATCTTCTGGAACACCTTGTGCATTTGGTAATTGACCGCCAAATTGATTACATTTAGCAACAAATTCTGCTGGTACAGAAGATGAACCGTGTAATACTAATGGGAAGTCATATCCAACAGCTTCATTAACTGCCTTTTTAATTTCAGCAAGTCTTTCGAAGTCTAATTTAGCTTCACCTGAGAATTTGTAAGCACCGTGAGAAGTTCCGATAGCTACTGCCAAAGAATCACAACCTGTTTCTTTAACAAATCTAGCAGCTTCTTGAGGATCTGTATATGTTGAATCTTTTGCGTGAACTTTAACATCATCTTCAACACCTGCAAGTTTACCTAATTCAGCTTCAACTGATACTCCGCGTGGATGTGCATAATCTACAACTTGTTTAGTTAATTTAATATTTTCTTCTAATGGGAATCTTGATCCATCAATCATTACAGATGAAAATCCACCATCAATACAAGCTTTACAAATTTCAAAGTCAGCACCGTGATCTAAGTGTAAAGCGATAGGAACTGTAGTTGTTGCTAATGCAGCTTCTACTAATTTAATTAAGTATGTTTGGTTTGCATATTTTCTAGCACCTGCAGAAACCTGTAAAATAATAGGTGATTGAGTTTCTTCTGCTGCTTCAGCAATACCTTGCAAAATTTCCATGTTGTTAACATTGTAAGCACCAATAGCATATCCGCCAGCTAATGCTTTTTTGAACATTTCGCCTGTTCCAACTAATTTTCTTTCACTCATTTGAGTTCTCCTTCTTTTAACTATATATCTAATTTAGCTTAAAGCTTCATCTTATATACACATGTAAAGTACAACAAACAAAAAATCGGTGCAAGTGTAAAGAAATATTAATATTGTATATATTATTTTACAAAACCCTGTATCACTTGCTATAATTCAAGTTATAAGGAATTAATAAAAAATAAGTGTAGCAAAAAAATTTTTGGGCTTGCTTTAAATTAGGTAAATCAATGTATTAGTAATATAAAGTGGGGTAAATATTATGGCAATTAGACCAGTATCGCAAGTTTCATTTCAAAACACAGCAAACAAAGTAGCTTTTGAAGCTAAAAAGAACAAAAATGATGGGAATAATATTAATAAGAGTTATGTTTCTCATCGATTAGCTGTTCCTCTTGCTGCAACCGTTTTAGCAATGAGTCCAACAGTAAAATCATCTGCAAATAGTAATATATATGAAGCTATTCCTGCAAATGTTGAAGTAATGGCACCAGAGAACAATTTGGTTTCTGAAGGGAAAACAGTAAAAGCTAGAACCTTTGTTCTTAATAGAAAATCTGCAGGTGGTGTTCCTTACAGAGCAATATATAATGTTTATTTTATAAGTGATGATAATGATGATTCAAATTTTGAAAAAATACAAATAGTATACAGAGATTTAGACAATCCTAATTCAAAAGGTCGTAGATACACTATAGATAAATTTTCAACTTACAAATTTGGAATTGTATCAGAAGATGGTTCAGAAAGTAACAATTTCTCATTAGATGAAATTGAGGCTTATGATGCAAATTTGGGTAAGAATACATATGGAAATAAAACATATTTTACAGATACTCCAATTTGTGAATATATAAAATCTGAAATCAATTCAGAGCTAAATAATTCATCAGTTAAACCACTTTCAGTAACAAGGAAAATCAGACCATCTATTGATTTTAATTTACAAAATGTAGCTCCTCAAAATAAAATGAAAGATGCAGTATCAATTGAAAGACCGGATTATAATCTTTTAGGACATAGTAATGTAGTAGCTTCAAATGGAAAATATACGCTACGTTATTATGCAATGGATGATGGAGAGAAAGTTGATTTTGTTACTGTTCAAAAAGAAGGTGGACCTGAATTAGGAGTTAGAAAAAATATTTATGCAAATGGTGTATTTAATAAAGGTGATAGCTCTCCTGTAGAAGTCCAATATGGTATTACAGAATTGTATGATAATAATAACAAAAATTACTTTATATCAGATAAAGATCTTTCAATGATGCTGATTAATGTTTTCAATAACGACGTAACAAATAAATTTGCATTTAAATGTGAAGCCTTTGAAAGAGAATATATTTGCCATAATGGTGTTGTAATGGCATTAGATGGTGATGACGAATACGGCGATTACGACGAAGAAATGTAAATAATTGTAAACATGTAAAAACATGCTGAAATCGTACATTTCAGCATGTTTTTATAAATGTATGATGTAAAAAAAATCTTGAGAGAGCATATGGCTGATATGAATAATATATATGTAAATATAAAAACTAATGGAATTGAGAATAATACATCGAAATATGAATCTGCATCTGTAAATAAATCGACTCAAACTATTCCTATGGTATCTCAATATACAGAAGAGGAGCTGCTTAATAAATTAGGAATTACAAAAGAATTTTATAATATTGTTTTATTAAAGTATCCTGATGCTCAATCTTTGTCTGTTGATGATTTAAAACTTTTAGTAAACAAAGAAATTAAAGCAAATAATTCCGTTTCGGATAATAATGAAACAGTAATAAGTGATAATTCAAAAATTGAGGGTAATGAAGTTGTTAACTCCAATACAGAAGAAGAATTGACCGAAACTCAAAAACCGTTTGATAAATCTGCATTTATTAGATCAACTTCTGCTCAAAAAGCTGAGGTAATAGCTTTAGAGTTAGCAAAAAATAAATTTTTATATTCTGATTCAAATAATCCAAAGACAGATGAAGATTGGAATAATTTGACAGAAGAAGAAAGACAAAGTTTTGTTAAAGAATATTTATCCGCTGTAAAAAGTGATAAAAATGGTTTAGCTAAAATACTTACTAAATATGGAAAAAGTTCTATTGCTGAATCTACAATGACTAAAATCCAGACTGCTAATGTTTATAGTATGTCTTTTGAAGATTTTCAAAAATTATCCCAAGAAAAGCGTGAAGAATATATTTATTCTTATTTAGATTCAGAAAATCGATTAGCAAAGTCAGAAAATAGAAAACCTGTATATAGTAAATTTGAAAAACAATATTGGGATCGAAATAATTTATTAGCAGAATCTGTAAATTACTATTATGAACAAAAAGGATTAGATAGTAATATTTGCCCAGGTGATGTTTCACGAGTTTTGCGAGAAGAAAACTTAAATCTTGAACAGATTCAATTTAACTATATTGATAATAAGGTAAAACAAGGTCAAAACTTATCAAAATATGAAAAATATCAATATGCGTATTTATCTGATGCAAAAGATAATTTTGAGACAGATGCTCAATTAAACAAACTTGCGAATGAAGAAAGTCAAGAATTGCAAGATCCTCCATCATTGTATTCAAAAATTCAAAGTACTGAATATGCAGAAAAATATAATTCAGCGTTACCAAATGAAAAATTTGAAGTTTTATTTGGTATTTTAAAAGATGAATCAGGAAATGATAAAAATGTATTATATGAAAATTTGATGGCTTCTGCATCAGATGCATATAAAACAGGAGATAGAGCTCTTGCTAGTGATTTGGTAAAAATGGCCAAGTTTATTAACAAAGATCGTTATATTGCAGTTGATAAAAATGCTTCTGCTACAGAAATATCTTTGAAGACAAAAGTCATGAAAGATTTATCCCCAGAAGAAGCTTCGCAGTTGCATAAAAATATCGGCAATAATGCTAATGAAGCTATTGCAGAAGCCGGCGGGGTAGCTCTTGTTGCCCAAACGACAGAAGATCAAGCTCTTGAAATATCTTATGTAGGCTCAAAATTTGCAAAAGTTAATAATGCAATGTATGACAGAATTACAAAATTTGAAAATATTGATAAAGCTGAAATAGGATATACAAATGTTAGAAATGCTGCCACTCAAGAAACTTTAAATTATGTCGCAGCAAATGCTGATAAGGCTCAAGCAGAGTTGCAAAATCCTGTATTAAAAATGTTTACAGATGGCAACAAAGAAGCAACTCAATCTGCAATTGAAGCTAAGACAGTTACAAGAATGTATGCTCAAAACCAAACAGAAGCATTAAACACCTTAAAGAATAATGCAGAATCTTTGATGGCAAAAGATGAAGCAATAAAGGCATTGAATTTATTATCAGATCAGATTAGAGATTGTGATAAAAGTAACCAACTTGATATGCATAATAGTATGATGAAATCCAAATATTCAGAAGTACAAGAACATACTGCTAGAAATATCAAAGATTATGATCCTACAGTTCAATCCCAAGCTTTAGATTCTGTATATAAATCAGGAAATGAAAAAGCTATTGATGCTGCAGTTGAAAGTCTTTCAAATACAGCTTCTGTAGATATTGTTGATTATAATTTAAATAAAACTATCACAAATGCTGTTGTAAAAACTTTAGAAAATAATGTAAATATCTTAGAAAATATTGATGCTGTCTCTAGTGAAGATAAAACAATTAGAGAAAAGGTTATCTCAGGTGAAAAATTATCAGTCCAAGAATATGCATCTCTTTCACCTTCAGAAAAACGAGAATATATAACTAATTATTTTAAATCTTTGTCTCCTGCACAAAAGATAAAATTGTTAAGTTCAATATCTAATGCTTCTCAAAAAAGAAGTATTTATAAAATGATTGCTCGTACTAATAATGATTTGTTTAATAGAATGATAACAGATCCTGATATTGCAAAAACTATATTGGATATGAATTTATCAAACGAAATTAATAATCAAATATTAAGAGTTGCTAACCAAAAGAAAAATTCAATTAATTCATTTGCAGATATAAGCAAAGAATATGGCAATGATAATGAAAGTGCTGCAAATTCTGAAAAAAATAGCACATATAATACTAATCCTTATAAATTTGATGCAAAAGAATTATATTTATATGACAAAAACGGTAATCTTGTAGTATAAAGGTACAAAATTTGTAGTGGTTAAAGAAAAAGCTTCTTATTAAAGAAGCTTTTTTATTTCTTGATTTTTTTATTTTTTTATATTTTAATATTCTTACAGTGATTGAAAAATCGCGAGTTCCTATAGAAAGAAGACAATTTTAAATTGCCTAAAGAAATAAAACTAGCCAAATTTGCAGGTTTTTGCTACGGAGTGAAAAGAGCCGTAGAGACCGTAAAAAAATTAAAAAGTGAAAATCCCGATAAAAATGTTTTTGTATTAGGTGAATTGATACATAATACTCAGGTAATTAATGAACTTGAAAGTTTAGGGATTAAGACTTTGACCGATATTCCTGAACAGGGAGATGGAATTTGTGTCATACGAAGTCATGGTGAAAGTCCACAAGTAATAGAAAAAATTAAACAGGTTGGATTTGAGCCTGTAGATTTGACTTGTCCCGATGTAAAAAAAGTTCAGCAAAAAGCTGTAGAACTTGCTAAAGACGGCTATTTCGTCGTAATCGTTGGAAAATCTGAGCACCCGGAGGTTAAGGCTATAAGAGCTAACGCTGAATTATGGAGCAAAAATGTTATTGTTGCAGCTTCTGTAGAGCAGCTTAAAGAGTGCGAATCAAGGATAAAAAATCACAAAAGAGTTGGTGTGGTTGTCCAGACTACTCAAAGATTAGTTACGTTAAATTCCATTGTTGAATATTTAACATCAATAGCTAAAGAACTACATATTGCAAATACTATTTGTCAAAGTACTTCAATGCGCCAAAAAGAAGCAAGAGAATTAGCTGATGAAAGTGATTTGGTAATAGTTGTCGGTTCAAAAAAAAGTGCAAATACAACTCATTTAGCAGAAATTTTAAAAGACATAACTCAGACAATTCATATTGAAAAAGATGATGAGTTAGATAATTATAAAGATTTGATAGCGAAAGCTGAAAGTATATCTGTTACAGCCGGGGCATCTACTCCTCAAAATGTAATAGAAAATGTAATTAAAAAATTAAGAAAGGAAATATAAATAAAATGACAACAACATTAGAAAAAACAAATTTAGATGAATTTGAAAGATTGTTAGAAGAATCTTTCGTAAAGTCTTATTCAGTTGCTGATATCGTAGAAGGTACTGTTGTAAGAAAAGAAAATGAAGGTTACTTGATTAGTGTAAAAGGAGCTAAAACTGAAGCATTTTTACCAAACAAAGAATTGTCTTCAGATGCATCAGATAATCTTGAAATAGGTGATGAAAGAGAATTCTACGTATTGAAAGAAGAAAATGATGAAGAAGGAATGGTTCTTTCATTAAAAAGACTTGCTTATGCTCAAGCTTGGGCTCAACTTAATGATGCAAAAGTTCAAGGAGATACTATTCTTGCAAAAGTTGTATCAATCGTTAAAGGTGGCGTATTAGTTGATGTTGCTGATTTAAAAGGATTTATACCATCATCTCAATTGAGAACAGGAACACCATTTGATGGTTTATTGGATACAAAAATTGAAGTTAAAGTCTTAGAAGCTGATCCAAAGAAAAATAAATTAATTTTGTCTCAAAGACAAGCTGTAGCAGAACAAAGAGATCAAGTAGTAGATAATATTTTATCTGAATTAGAAGAAGGTCAAGTTGTAAAAGGTGAAGTTGTAAGAATTGCCGATTTTGGTGCATTTGTAGACATCAACGGTATTGATGGACTTTTACCTATTTCAGAAATTTCTTGGTCAAGAATTAAACATCCTTCAGATGTAATTTCTTTAGGTGAAACTATCGAAGTTAAAATTATTAAAATTGATAATGAATTAAAAAGAATATCTTTATCTTTAAAAAGAATGGGTGAAGATCCATGGCAGCAAATTGAAGGTCAATTTGAAGAAGGACAAGTAATTACAGGTACAGTTAATAAAGTAACAGGTTTTGGTGCATTTATTAATATTTTCCCTGGTGTTGAAGCATTGTTGCCAGTTTCTGAAATGGCAGAAGAAAATGTAAATCCATTTAATACATTCAAAGTTGGAGATAGCGTAGAAGTTCTTATCAAAAAATTCACTCCACAAGAACATAGAATTGCTTTGAGTATTAAAGATATAAATAAAGATGCTGAATAATTAAATGATGACAATAAAAAGTCCCGTATTTTAATACGGGACTTTTTTGTTATTTAAATTATTTTATTCGCCAAAATAGTTTTTTAAACCAATTGCAAGTTTTTTGTTTTTGCATAATTTTTTCAATTTTGCAATAGCTCTGTTTTCGATTTGTCTTATACGCTCTCTTGAGACACCATATTGAGAACCTATTTCATCTAATGTCTTTTTGTTTCCGTTACTGTCAAGTCCATATCTTAAGATTAAAACATCTCTTTCTTTTGGACTTAACTGATTCAGCATTTTTCTGATATCATCAAAAAGGTTTTCTTGAGAGACTCTGCTGTCAGGCGTTATGGAATCTTCGTCTACAATAAAATCTGCAATTTTTGAAGAATCCTCTGAAGAATTCGCAGGAGTTTCCATACTTATTGTTGATTGAGCAGATTTAATTATTGAATTAAGTTTGTTTAGAGGAACTCCAAGTCTATATGCTATTTCTTGTTTTGTTGGAGTATGTCCTAATTCAGTAGTTAAGTCAATTGTTGCTCTGCGGATTTTCCCTAAAGATTCTATCATATGTATTGGCAGTCTTATAATTCTTGCTTTGTCTGCAATTGCTCTAGTTATTGATTGTTGAATCCACCAAGTTGCATATGTAGAAAATTTATAACCTTTTGTATAGTCAAATCTTCCTGCAGCTTTCATAAGCCCCATATTTCCCTCTTGTATTAAATCAAGGAAAGACAAGCCTCTGCCTATATATTTTTTTGCGATGCTTACAACCAGTCTTAGATTTGCATTAACTAATAAATTTTTTGAGAAATCATCGTGATCTTCATATATTTTTTTTGCAAGATCATGTTCTTGTTCAGAAGATAGAAGTGGAATTTTTCCAATTTGTTGAAGATAAATTCTGACACTATCGTCAGAATTAACGGATGACAAATTCTCTTGGACTTTTGGATCTTCTACAGATTCAAGTACATCTTCTTCTTCGGGAATATCTAAATCATGAAAATTTACATCTTCATCAGAAATTTCATCAGGTAAAAGGCTGTATTTTTCAATTTCTTTTTCCATATTTTAAACTCTCTCCATTGCTCAAATATTATACAATTTTTTTGTGTATAAATTCTATTTTGTAATTTTACTTAATTTTTTGTTGTAATTTTTGCCTAACGGTTTCAAAAATAATTGCGCTAAGAGCGTTTGAAACATTAAGTGAGTTAAAATCTTTGTACATTGGTATTTTTACCGTGAAATCGGCAAGTTTTAAGATTGATTTTGATACACCTGCATGTTCAGCCCCCATTACTAAGGCAAAATTCATATCTTTATAATTTATATCATAATAATTATCTTTTGCACTTGCATCTGTTGCAACTACCCACCAGTCTGAATTTTTTAATTTTTGGATAGCGTTGACAAGGCTATTGACTTTTATTATAGGGATATGATTTATCGCACCTGCACTTGTTTTTTCGACAACTGCATTCACTTGAACATTTCTTCTTGACGGTATAATAATTCCGCTGACTCCTGCGCAGACACAAGTTCTTATTATTGCTCCAAGATTATGAGAATCCTCTATTCCATCAAGGATTACAAGAGAAGAATTTTCAAATTTTTTTTCTAAAAAATCATCAAGATCTGTATATTGTATTGGAGAAATATATGCAATTACACCTTGGTGATTAAATTTTGCATATGGTTGAAATTTTTCTTTTGCTACAAACTGGAATACAACCCCTTTTTCTTTTGCTAGTTCTTTTATTTTATTTAGTTTATTATCACTATGAATATTTTTTGAAATAATAATTTTATTAATTTCTCTATCACCAGCAATTAAGGCTTCTGTTACAGAATTTTTACCAAAGATAATATCATCCATTTTTCGCTCCATTAGATACTTCAAGCATTCTGTTAATACAGTTCATTGCCTTTGAAGCAATATCTTTATCTACATTTATTTCATGTTCTTCTTTTTCTAAAGCATTATAAATATCAATAAGTTTATGCCATTTCATGCTTTGACAAATTATACTGTTTTTTATGTGTATAAATTCTTTTTCCGGATAATCTCTTTTTAATCTGTCAACTACTCCTTTTTCTGTTGCAATAATGAATCTTTTTTTATTGCTTTCCGCGGCGTATTTCATAATTCCGGTTGTTGAGCCGACATAATCAGATAGTTTGGTTACTGACTGATGGCATTCTGGATGGGTAAGTATAGGAGCGTCCGGATATTTTTCTTTTGCGTTAATGATATCTTCCGGTTTTATTTGGAGGTGAGTAGGGCAAAATCCCGGATATGTTATTACTTCAATATTACCTAGTTTAGCTTCAACCCATTTGCCTAAATAAGTATCAGGTAAGAACAACACTTTATCGCTATTCAGACTTGCAACTATTTTCAGAGCATTTGAGCTTGTGCAGCATATATCACATTCTGATTTTACTTCGGCTGTTGAATTAATGTAGCAGACTGTAGGAATGTTAGGATGTTTTTTCTTAAATTCTCTCAAGTCTGCGAGTGTTATCATGTCAGCCATTTTACACCCAGATTCTAAACGAGGCAGTAAAACTTTTTTTTCAGGACACAATATTTTTGCTGTTTGCGCCATAAAATATACTCCTGCAAAAAGGATTATTTCAGCGTTGGTTTTTGCGGCCATTTGACTTAGGTACAAAGAATCTCCGACAAAATCCGCAACTTCATCTATTTCAGCATTTTGATAGCAGTGGGCTAAGACAACAGCATTTTTTTCTTTTTTTAGTTTGTTAATTTTTGATATGAGTTCATTCATTTGGGTAAAACTCTCCTACGTTTAGTGTAAATTTATGTAAATTATGTGAACTTCGTAAAATATATTGTATAATAAAAATGTGATAGAGTAAACAAGTTTAAGAAAAAGATATTATGGATTTAAATAAATTATTATCTCAATTAGGTGTTGGAGCTGGAAAAGAAGCTGTATATATGTCAATAACCCCAGGAGTCGGATTAGAAGTCATACAGCTAGATACATCCGCAAAGACAGTAAAAAATTATTCTTGCAGACCTTTAGAGTATAACGAATCTTTAAGGGAAATCGGTGATATGGAAGCGTTTAAGAACGCAGTATCAGAACTTTTTGAAGAACTAAGAATCCCTTTAAAAAGCAATGTGGTCTTAAATTTACCAATGGTAATTTTTGGCAGTACAGATTTACCAATTTTATTAGCTGATGATGCAGTTACAGAAGCCATTACTTCAGAAGTAGAGCAGTCTTATATTTTTAGAAGATATGAACCTATTGTTAGTTGGTATGACTCTAATAATAATCGTTCTGGAGAATCGAGAAAATTATTTTATTCTGCTATTCAGAAAAATGTTGTGGAAGAAATTGTTAATGCTCTTACAGAGTTAGGCATCAAACTTACGAGTATAGAAGTTTCTTTGACATCTTTGTTAAAAGCTTTAGCTTTTACAGGACTTGCTGAAGAGCAAATGAAGGATAATAATTCTTGGAATTTGATGTTGATTACACAAAGTGGATACTCTATTGTTTCATTAGTTGGTAAAAATATTATTGACTATTATGAAGAACCTTTGGCTATCAAATCTTTTGAAGGTGATGAAATTTATAATGCGATAAATGCTTCAGCTCAAATTACATTGATGAGTTACCCTGCTAATTCTCTGTACATAATTTCAGAGACTGATATGGTAAGTGCAGAGTTACTTGTAAATAGAATGCACAGTGATATTCCTGTAAAATATTGGGATAATAATGATTTTAAAAAACAAGATGCATTACCTGTAAGTCTTGATGTTTTAGAAGAAGTTGCTCATAAAATATCATTAGAAGCAATTGGTGTTGCAAGCGGTAATAGTGTTGGATTACCTGTAAAATTTAATTTTATGACTGGAACGGCATCTGATTCTTCATCATTTGATCCTAATGAACCGGTACATGTTGTTCTTGGCTCTAAAGAATTTGATATTTCCCCAAATGCTGCAAGAAATGTTTCGCTATTAATTGGGATAATTGTATTGATTCCTGTTATGGGGATATTTTTCGGTGTTCCAATGATAGTTAATCAAAAACAAGCATTATTGGATGATGTAAATTCTCGACTTGAGCAAACAAATGCGGAGATAAAGAGAATTCAGGATGAGCAAAATAAGACTAATAATTTTGATGTAAATACTGAAATTAAAAATGTTTTAGCAAGTAACCGTTCTAAATTGTTGGCATATACTGCATTAGGCGAATCAGTTCCTAAAAAATTATGGTTAACTTATTTTGTCGCAAAAGATGACGGAAAATTTGATATTAAAGGTGAAGCAATGAATGTTGAGGATATATATAAATTTTTCCGCAACATGAAAGATTCATTGATAAATACAAAATTAAGGTTGCATAAGTTACAAATGAAATCAAACTCTGTTGATGATGCTGTAACTATAGATTTGAATGCTCCGGCAGAGTATGAATTTGAAATAACAAATATGTCAGATTCAGAAGTTGCGGAATTAGAAAAAGCTAATGCAGCTAAAGATGAAAAAAATGGTGATGGTACTCAAAAAACTACCGAAGCAGAGAAAAAATAGGGAGAATTACGGTGGATAAATCTAATGTATATCTAAAAAAATTTCAGATGGCAATTCTTATTTTAGTTGGGACTCTGCTATTAACAATTTTCGTTATATATAAGACAGTACCTCAAGTGCAACAAATTTTTAATTTACAAGATCAGTATAAAGCTCAGTCTGCAGCTTTAGTTGATGCTGAAAGGCAATTAGAAGCCTTAAAAGCTGAGGCTGCAAGAAGGGAAGCTGAAGATGAAAAGGCTTTGAAAATATTTTTTAGACCAATAAATGAAGGTCTTGATTCTGAGGCTGCAATATCTGATGAATTTGGTGAAATTTTACAGCTGTTGCGAGAAAATAAAATAAAAACAAGATCTGTTAATTATGAATATGATCCAAAAGATGATAATTTCGTAAAAAATGTTTCTTATAAATATCACGTATGTAAAATATCTGCAGAGATGATTGCAAATTATGCTAATTTTGAAAATTTCTTAAGAGATTTATATCGACATGAACACTTTTTAGATATTTTATCTGTAGAAATTACACCATATCAAAAGAATAAAAGAATTTTATTAATTAATTTACAATTAAAATTATATGCACAAAAAGATCCTTCAACAGAACCTCCTGCTCCTGCACAGACTGCACCAAGTGGTGGTACTGCTCAACCTCAAGACGGATCTGCACCAGCATCTCCTTCTCCATCAGCAATACCTTCTCCACAGCCTATTACTCCGGGAGGAGTTTCTCCTGAGGCAAATCCTCAATAAGATTTTTATTGGAATAGTTTATAATTTATTCCGAATAACTTCTCTTTGTTGTTGATGCATACGGCGCATGATTGTGTCTCTAGTGTATTATGTTTTGCGTAGTCCGTAAAATCAGAACCGCATCTGCCTCTATGATCATTTGCTAAAAAAGGACAGCAATATACCCCTTTTCTTGTAAGTATTCTCCCATATTCGCAGTCGAGAGTCTCCCAAGTCCAATCTGATATTTCTTGAGCTGGTTTGTTTTTATCATACCATTCGTTGATTGTAAAATTATTATCTTTTGCTTCAAATCCAATTTTTTTGCAAATTTGTTTGAATTCTTGTAAGAGGGTATTTTTATCTTCTTTATAATAATTTGTTATACATAAAATTGGATTAAAACCATATTTAACAAGACTTTTTAGAGCGTGAAGCGTTTGTCTGTAAGAGCCTCTACCTCTGAGATTGTCATTTTTTATTTCTTCATAGTGATCAATACTCAACTTAAAAATAATTTCAAATGAACTGTCGTCTTCTACTCTTTTTAAAAATCTTGCTTTTTTTTCATTTATAAATGTTCCGTTTGTAAAAATACAGACATTTGATCTTTTTAGGCAGGTGCGCAAAATAGTGTTAAAATCAGGATGAGTCATAGGTTCTGCACCTGTTAAATATATACATTCAATATTTTCTGCTTTTGTATCATTTATTGCTTTTTTTATTGAATCTAATGCTATAAAATCTTTCACGTTCTTGTTTAGCGGAAAGTCAATATAGCAATGTCTGCAATGTTGATTACAATTTTTTTCTGTTAGTTCTATAAACAAATTGTTTAAGGATTTTAATTGGCACGCAGGTGTCTGGAAAATTGAATTTTTCATATAAATTTGACTCCTTTTTTGATATTACAAATATTCTAAATATCTAATAATCAAAAAGGAATTCTCCTGTAGGGTAATATATTAAAATTAATTTAAAAAATCATTTGAATTTTTATTTTCTAACCACTTGCTCATAATATAATGCTCATAGCTAAGTGCATAGTTATATAATGCATTTATCAATACTCTTCCGCTATCTGATTTCCCAATTATAAGAAAATCTCCAGATTTATTTTCAGCAAGCATAATTTCTTTATGTACAATTTTATCAACATGATTTTTTGGATTTTTGTTAATTACAAGTTTTATCCATTCACATAAAATTTTAGTTGCAGTTGTTTCATTATTGATAATAGATTTGTTTCTTTTTTGTATGAATTTAGAAAATTCTTTTAGTATCAATTTAATAATCCTTCTAATTCTCAAATGGGGTTGTTGCTGCAAAACATATTATATCAGTAATTCCTTTTTTATTCAATTCTTTAATCATTGACTCAAATGTTGCTCCTGTTGTACAGATATCGTCAATTATTATAATTTTTCTGCCACAAAATTTTGTTTTATCAACGGAAAATGCATTTGTAAGATTTTTAATTCTGTCATCTCGTTTTAGTTTATATTGCGGTTTTGTATCTTTTACTCGTGTAATTAAAGAATTATTAAGTATACAGTTTTTGTTTAATCTGCAAAATTCTTCTCCGACTATTTTCATGTGATTATATTTTCTTTTCTTTTCTCTTGTTGAGTAAATTGGAACAGGAACAACTTCAAATTCATTTTCAAATTCAGGAATTTTTACAAAATATTCACTCATAAATTTAGCAAGGTAGTATGCTAATTCTTTTTGCCTATGATATTTTAGACCTCTTATAAGTTTTTGTAAATTTTTTGAGTATATTCCGGCACAGTAAGTTTTTTTGCCTAAAATAGACCTATTAATTCTAATTGGAAGAAAATCCATTTGATCATAGCATTTTGAACACATTTTTACAGCTTCTTTTGAGCTTTTGCAAAAGTAGCATTTTTTCTTGTATATCCAGTCTAAAAGGTTGTCTAATATTCTTAACATATTGATATTACTTGTTATAACGGTATTTTTACACAGAATTCAGAACCTGCATTTTCTTCACTTTTTACGGTTATTTCGCCCCCATGGGATTTTGCTATTTGCTGTGAAAGATAAAGCCCTAAGCCTGTTCCTATTTTTCTGAATTTTTTAGCTGCTGAGTAATATTTATTAAAAATTAGTTTTAATTCGTTTGCAGGGATCCCTTGCCCGTAATCAATTACGGAAATTGTTGCATAGCCGGAAATTTCTCCTGTTTTTATGTCTATTCTATCTTTTGTGTTGCTATGAGAAATTGCATTTGAAATTAAATTTTTTATAACTCTTTCTAATTGTAGAGGATCAGCTGATATTTTAATATCTTTAGACGGTGTAAAATATATTGTGATCCCTGAGTTATTGGCTATTGGTTGTGTGCTTTCAACAATATCTGCTATGAACTTATTAAGCATAAAACTTTCTTTTAAAAGTTTAATGCCTGTTTCTTTAATCTTGTAAGTTTCCAAAATTATTTGTACAAGTTCTATTAATTCCTGATTGCAATTTTTCATATTTAAAAGAGCAAATTGTTGCTTTTCTGATATTTCACCAAATTTACCGTCAAGCAGGAAGTTTATAATATTGGATTCTGCAACGATTGGTACTTTAAGATCGTGAGTTAGGGTTGCTACAAAATCTTCTTTTAATGTTTCAATTTCTCTTTCATTTGTTACATCTTTAATTAATAGTACATATCTTCTTTTGTTGTTTTCATCTAAAGATAATTTTATTGTATTCATTACAAAATTATTTGTTGGAGTATGTTTGATAAATATATCTTTGTCTTTAACTTTTTCAATTGGAGTATCATCACTTATTTGTATAAAGTCAAATACGTTTTTTCCAATAGCTTCGCTTCCTTTTATTCCAAACCATATTCCAACTTGAGGGGTAGTTCTTAGAATATTGTATTTATCATTAATTATAAGGATTCCGTCTGAAAGAGAATTGATTACAGATTCAAGTAACTTATTTTGCTTCATTAGCTCACTTTGATATTCTACAATCATTTTTTCTCTGTCATTCAATGTCTCGACCATTCTATTGATACTATCTGTAACATTTTGGTATGTAGGATGGTTTAATTCATCAATTTTTGTTGATAGATTCCCGTATCTTACAGAGTTCACTGTATTTGTAACCATTCCAAGATAGTCATTTATTTTTGACCAACGTTTGTTGGTTTGTCTTGCAATTAAAAATAGAATTATAAATACTAAAATTATGCTCAAATTTAAAATATACCAAAGCATTTATTTTTCCCTCTCTTTATGGTAAAATTATAGCAGATAAGGGAAGTTTTGTATATGGGAAAAATTAAATTGCCTGATACCATAAAAATGGTTATTACGGATTTTGATGGTGTAGTTACTGACAATTGTGTGTACATAAACGATGATTTTTCTACATCAAGAAAACTAAATTTTAAAGATATCATGGCTTTTTCGATATTAAAGAAAAATAATTTTAAAATTGGAATTATTTCAGGAGAGAAAAATTCAGCTATAGAGATTCTTGCAAAGAAATTTGCTATAGAAGAGGTTCATCAAAATATAAGAATAAAAATTGATGTCTTAAAAAATATTGTTGAAAAATATCATTTAACAAAAGAAGAATTTGTTTATATTGGTGATGACATAAATGATATAGAATGTATGAATTATGCAAAATATAAAATAAGTGTTCCACATGCAGTTGAAAAAGTAAAGGCTGTTAAGGATATTCAAATTACTCAAAATCAAGCTGGTAATGGAGCATTTAGAGAGGTGGCAGATTGTTTGATTCCGTAAAAAAAATAATTGAAAAAATAAAGAAAATAAACAGTAATATCGATAAATATAAAAAAGATACAGTTGTCCAATCTTTGCCATCTTATACTTATGTAAATAGAGCTAAAAAACTAATTGAGGAAAGCAAGTATGAAGAAGCAAAAGAAGTTTTGCAAAAGGCGCTTGCCTTGCCTCAACAAGATCCATTGGTATACAAGTATTTAGGTGCTGTTTATGAAAAGCTTGGCGATAACGAAGAAGCTTTGAAAAATTACCAAATTTCAGCCGATCTATCTCCTCAAGACAAAGTTATTTGGCAGCGATTAGGCTTTTCATTAATATCTTCTGGAAAATTTGAGCAGGCGGAAAAATCTTTTGATAACGCAAATAAAATTCAAGCAGGAAATTCCGACACCTTTACTGGTTGGGGAATGGCTTTGATGAAACAAAAAAAATATGCAGAAGCCAGAGAAAAGTTTTCTGAAGCTGCAAAATTTAACAAATATAATTTTGTTGCGGTATTTTTATGTGCAGTAGCAGAGATAAAATTAGAAATGTATGATAAGGCAGAAATGAAATTAACATTTTTGGCAAATGTATGCCCTAATGCTAATAATACATTTGAATTTGCAAGGTTGAAAGCTATAAAAAATGATTATGAAAGTGCAATACATTATGCATTAAAATCTTTGGATTTCAATGAAAAAATGCTTTCTGCATATATATTGTTGGGACAATTATATGCTGCTCGTTTTGATATGGAAAATTCTTTGAAGTATTTTGAAATAGCAGAACAAAAAGATTTGCAATCTTTTGATTTGTACTTGGAATGGGGTAAGGTTCTTGAAAAATTTGAACAATTTTCAGAGGCTAAGACTAAATTATCTAAAGCTATGGAGATTTCTCCGGAGAATATAAAAGTCATGGCTTGTTTAGGACTTTCTTTAGTCAATCAAAAAGAATTTGAAGAAGCAAGGCCTCTTTTGGAAAAAGTCTTGGAAAAAGACCCCGAAAATTTGATTACAAAACAAGCTCTTGGTATTATAGCTTATGAAAATAATGAAATAGAAAAAGCTATGGCTTTTTTCAGAAGTAATGATGAAGATTCAATAAATTGTTGTTATATGGCAAAATGTTATGAAAAATTAAAAAATGATACGAAAGTAAGGGAGTATTACGAATCAGCTTTATTGCACAACCCTAAATCAATAAAAGTTTTTTCGGATTATTCAAAATATTTAATAGGGCAAAATGACTATCAAGAGGCTCAAAGGAAGCTTCGTAAAGCTTTGAAAGTATTTCCTGATGATGTTAAATTTTTAAATTTAATGTTTTATGTAAGTTACATACTTGTCAAAGAAAACCTTTGTGATTATAATGTAAAAGAAACAATTGCAATTGCGCAAAAAGTTGAAACTATTGCCCCGGGCGCATTTGAATACCCCGAGCAGAAAGCGGAGTTGGAAGCTGTTTTACAGAAAAATCCAGAAAGTGAATAACATTGAGAAAGATTATCGTTCAAAAATTTGGTGGAACATCAGTAGCAGATACTGACAAGATTAAAAATGTAGCCAAAACAGTAATTAAAGAAAAAGAAAATGGAAATGATGTAGTAGTTGTTGTTTCTGCTATGGGGCATACAACGGACTATTTAGTGAAAATGGCAAAGGATTTGAGCCCAAATCCTTCTGGTAGAGAAATGGATATGCTTCTGTCTACAGGAGAAGGAGTTTCAATAGCTCTTTTAGCAATGGCTATTCAGGCTCAAGGGTATGATGCTGTGAGCTTTAATGCTATGCAAATAGGTATAATGACAGAAAATGTTCATTCAAAAGCAAGAATTATTGATATTAAGACTGATAAACTTAGAGAAAATCTAAAACAAGGTAAAATTATTGTTGTTGCAGGATTTCAAGGAGTTACAGAAGATGGAGAGATTACAACTTTGGGCAGAGGTGGCTCTGATACATCAGCTGTAGCTTTAGCAGCAGCTTTGAATGCTGAAAGATGTGATATATATACTGATGTGGAAGGAGTTTATACAACAGATCCAAGAATTGTTCCTAACGCATCAAGACTTGATGAAATTTCTTATGAAGAGATGTTAGAACTCGCTCATGCTGGAGCAAATGTCCTTCATCCTCGCAGTGTTGAAACTGCAAAACAATTTAACGTTCCAATGAGAGTAAGAAGCAGTTTCAAATTGGACAATTTGGGTACTTTAATACTAGGAGTTGATAAAATGGAAATTTATAAACCAGTTGCAGGCGTAGCAGCAGATTTATCTCAAGCAAGAATTGTTGTTTGTGATGTGCCTGATAAACCGGGTGTAGCTGCAAAACTGTTTGGAAAATTGGCGTCAGAAAACATATCTGTTGATATGATTATCCAATCTTATGCAAGAAAAGTTTCTAATACAAATGACATTGCTTTTACAGTCGATGAGTCCGATTTGGATAAGACAGTTGCTGCCTTAGATTCATTGAAAGCGGAAATAGGTGCTAGTGGTGATATTCAAGTTGATAAAAATATTGCAAAGGTTTCAATTGTTGGAGCAGGAATGATCGATAGACCAGGTGTCGCATCAACTATGTTTGAGACGCTAGCAGAACAGGGAATTAATATCCGTATGATTTCGACAAGTGAAATTAAAATCAGTTGTTTAGTAGATAAAGATCAAGCGAAATTTGCAGTTAAAGCATTGCATAAAGTATTTGATCTAGAAAGTGAAGAAATAGCTGAAGTAAAAGGTGATTTGCCAAACATTTAGTTAAATAGATTTTCTTAAAAAGCAGTCTGTATATTTATACAGGCTGCTTTTTTATATAAAAAAAAGGAGCATGCTTTTTTGTGAAAGGCTGCTCCTATTGGAATTAAGAATAGCTGGAAGTATGAAAAAGATTTAACAATTATATTAAAGATAATAAGTGTTTATTTTACAATTACCCATTATGGTAAATATTTATTAATCACTTGTATAATAAAAAAAATAATAAATTATCCATGCTTCTATATAAAAAAACAAAAACAAAAAAGATTAAGTGTATAAATACCACTTTATCTTAAAATTATTGATATATAAGGGTTTTCAGTATTCTTAATAATTCTTTATACAAAGACTTGACAAAACATTTTTTATAGTTTATAGTAAAAGTGTTAAATGAAGTGTTAAAAAAACACTTAATAAGAAAAACCTCACGAGAGGAGGACGAAATGATTACAATAAATCCAGTAAAATTAAATACAATGAAAACAGTTACTTTTGGTGAAGGTAACTTGAATAACATAACCCCAAGCGTAGCGATTTTATCGTTACAAAATCCAAATGCGAAAATTAATTTTGAGAATGACCTTAACCGTACTCAAAGAGCGGATATGGTTCAAAATCCAAATATGCTTAACGCTTTAGGTGCTAAGCTTCGCAAGACTTATAATATACTATTTTCACCTGATTACGACAGAGCAAGCAAAAGCCCAAAACATATTTCTTTCTTAGGTTAGTTTGAAATTGTTTTTCTGCCGTAAATTTACCCCACAAAACTTGCTTCATTGATTATAACCATGTTGCTAAGTATTTATTTAATAATTTAGAATATCCTTTCTGTATAAAAACAGAAAGGATATTCTATTATGAATGAAAAAATTAAAGAACTGCGTTTTAACACAGATAAGGCACAATGCTTTTTTAGAAAATTAGTAGCTTTTACAATCGGACCAATTGAGTTGAAATCTCTTTTAGAGGAAGGAAATGTAAAACTTTTAGATGTTAGACGACCTGAGGATTATAATATTGCTCATATTCCTCAAGCAATAAATATTCCTGAGTGT
This sequence comes from uncultured bacterium, assembly GCA_949290355.1. Taxonomy (GTDB): domain Bacteria; phylum Cyanobacteriota; class Vampirovibrionia; order Gastranaerophilales; family Gastranaerophilaceae; genus Stercorousia. The sequence continues at coordinate 233,796 of CASERN010000011.1, forward strand.
GAGCTTGCTGATAATTTACAAAAACTTTCTAAGGAAGAAGTTACTGTCGTGTATAGCTATAACGCTCAGTGCCATTTGTCGATTAAAGCTTGTCTGCTAATAGCAGAATATGGGTATCCAGTAATGCTTTTAGAAGGTGGCTTTAAAACTTGGAATGAGGATTTCCGCTTTGCGGTCTCTTCATAATTAATAATTTTTCAGGGGAAGAGTTTATCTCTCCCTTGATTTTAAATATTTGCTCTACCGTCATTTTTGATTTTATTTATGACGTTTTTGCTGCCTTCTTTTGTTTTCGCAAGTTTAATAGCAAAACTTGTGGCTTCACTATCTCTAGCTATTGCTTCTTTCAAACCTACTAATTCATCAAGATTAAGGTTAGAAAATTCTGTATTTTCACTATTTAAGTATATTTTAAAAAGTTTTTGAGATAGAAAATCAAACCCCGGAAGTCCCATATTTAGTGAGTACCATTTGTAAAATTGATGGTCCATATAGTAAGGATCAATTTCGCCATTCCTCATGATGAACATAGGATTAGATTTTAAAGAAATTCCTGCTCCAGTAATTACATTAATATAGAGTGCTTCAAGGCCTTCTAAAGGGGTGATAAATCCTTCTTCTTCTTTTATTAGTGCTAATAATTTATCAGCATTTTCTATTTTGTAAACTTTTGTTCCTTTACTCTCCACAAATGCTAAAAGTTTTTCAGGGTTATTGTTGCATGAGTTAACAATGTCTGATACATTTTTCTTTACAAGTTCAATATTTTTTTCTGTTTCTGCTTTTATGGTAATAGTTGTACCGTGCGAAATAATAGTTTTTGATGTTGAATTAGTGCTTGATGCTTTAAGATGTTTATAAAGCCTTTTTTTGATTGCTTTTTCTTGCATTTGCAATAAAAAATATAAAGTTTTTTTGAATATATTCATAGTATTAATATATTATATTATTTGCAATATGTAAATATTTTTTGTGCAAACTCCATTATTAGTACTACAGATAAATATTTTCTTGTTTTTATCATTTGGCTTATTAATAAAGTAATTTTAAGGACTATAAACGTTAAAAATATTATTTGTGGAAATATTAAATTTGTATAAAGATTGTAAAAATTACACTTGCTTTTCGAATATCTTTATTTTATAATGTAATTGTGAAATAAATCACAATTAAAAGGAGATATAAAAACTATGACAACAAAAAGCAAAAAAACTGTTGAAAACCTTGAAAAGTCTTTGAATAAGTCTTCTTTGGTTGACAACGCTGAACAATTGGAATTGTTAATCGAAAGAGTAAAAAAAGCTCAAAAGATTTATTCTGCTTTTTCACAAGAAAAAGTAGATGCAATTTTTAAAGCAGCAGCTACAGCTGCAGACAAAGCACGTATTCCTCTAGCAAGAATGGCTGTTGAAGAAACAGGTATGGGTGTTTTAGAAGATAAAATTATCAAAAATCACTTTGCTGCAGAATACATTTATAACAAACATAAAAACGCAAAAACTTGCGGAATTATTAAAGAAGATAAAATAAATGGAATTAAAATTGTAGCAGAGCCTTTAGGCGTAATTGCAGGTATTGTACCTACAACAAACCCAACATCTACAGCAATTTTTAAATCATTAATTGCTTTAAAAACAAGAAACGCAATAATCTTTTCACCACACCCAAGAGCAAAAGAATCAACAATTGCAGCTGCAAAAATCGTTTTGGAAGCCGCAGTAAAAGCTGGAGCTCCTGAAGATATTATCGGTTGGATTGATACTCCATCAATTGAATTATCAAGCCAATTAATGAAACACAAATCAATTTCTTGTATTTTGGCTACAGGTGGTCCTGGTATGGTAACTGCAGCTTATTCATCAGGTAACCCTGCATTAGGTGTAGGTCCTGGTAACGCATCAGCAGTTATTGATGAAACAGCTGATATTAAAATGGCAGTTTCTTCAATTTTAATGTCAAAGACATTTGATAATGGTATGATTTGTGCTTCAGAACAATCAGTTGTTGTTGTAGATAAAGTTTATGAAGAAGTTAAAAAAGAATTTATCTATAGAGGTGCATATTTATTGAACCAAGCTGAAGAAAAGAAGATGATAGATCTTCCATTTATTGATCCAAAACGTGGAACAGCTCATCCTGATATCGTAGGTCAAAGTGCTTATAAAATTGCAAAATTGTCAGGGTTTGATATTCCGGAAACTTCAAAAATCTTGTTAGCAGAAAGACCTTCTGTAGATTGGGAAGATCCATTCTCAAGAGAAAAATTATCACCAATCTTAACAATGTATAGAGCAAAAGATTTTGAAGAAGCTACAGAAATGGCTTATGAACTAGTATCAAAAGGCGGAGCAGGACACAGTGCAGATCTTTACACAGATACTCGTTGCCAAGAAAGAGTTGACAAGTTTGCTGAAAAAATGCCTGCTTGCCGTGTATTAATCAATTCACCTTCAGCATTAGGTGGCATCGGCGATTTATATAACTTCAAGTTAGAACCATCATTATCTTTAGGTTGTGGTTCTTGGGGTAAAAACGCTATCTCCGGAAACATCGGAGTTGAAAATTTATTGAACTACAAAACAGTTGCTGAAAGGAGAGAAAATATGCTCTGGTTCAAAGTTCCACCAAAAGTTTACTTCAAAAGAGGTGCTGTTGATTTAGCTCTTCGTGAACTTCAAGGTAAAAAACGTGCATTTATCGTTACAGACAGATTCTTATTTAATTCAGGCGCTGTTGACAGTATCGTAAATGTTTTGGATGAAGTAGGTATTGATCATGAAATCTTCTTTGATGTAAAACCTGATCCAACATTATCAACAATTAATCAAGCAATGGAAATTATCAGACCTTATGAACCTGATGTAATTATTGCATTAGGTGGAGGTTCTCCAATGGATGCTGCTAAGATTATGTGGTTATTATATGAACAACCTGATACAGTATTTGAAGATATTGCTATGAGATTCTTAGATATCAGAAAGAGAATTTGCAGAATTCCTGATTTGGGTAAAAAAGCTACTATGGTTGCAATCCCAACAACATCAGGTACAGGTTCTGAAGTTACTCCATTCGCAATCATTACTGATGATGAATCTCATGTAAAATATGCAATTGCAGATTATGCATTGACTCCAAATATGGCTATCATTGATCCTAATTTTGTAGACGGTATGCCAAAAGGTTTGACTGCTGCTTCTGGTATTGATGCTTTAGTACACGCTACAGAAGCTTACGTATCAGCAATGGCTACAAACTTTACAAATTCAAATGCATTGGAAGCTGCAAAATTAATCTTCAGATATTTAGAAAGATCTTATACAGAAGGAGCAAACGATCCTATTGCAAGAGAAAAAATGCACTATGCAGCAACTATTGCAGGTATGGCATTTGCTAACTCATTCCTTGGTTTGTGCCACTCAATGGCTCACAAGTTAGGAGCTATGTTCCATGTACCTCACGGAGTTGCTAACGCATTGTTATTTAGACAAGTAATTAAATATAACGCAGTTGATTGTCCTAAAAAACAATGTATCTTCCCTCAATATAAGTTCCCTAATGCAAAAGCAAAATATGGACAAATTGCTGATGAACTTGGCTTGGGCGGTAAAAATGATGATGAAAAAGTTGAATTATACATCAAGGCTATTGAAGGTTTGATGAAAGCTACAAACTTACCGTTCTCTATTAAGGAATTCGGTATTTCTGAAGCTGACTTCAATGCTAAATTAGATGAAATGGTTGAACTTGCATTTGATGATCAATGTACAGGTGCTAACCCAGCTTATCCATTGATGGAAGACATCAAAGCTATATACAAAGATGCTTATAATGGTATTGTAAGAGATTATTATCCTGCAAAATAGTTCTTGTAAGCAGTTAAATTAATAAAAAGGGAAATAATCTATAATGATTATTTCCCTTTTTTTGTATATAACCGTTTTATTAACTTGACTTTTTATTATGTATTTCGTATTATAAAAGAACGAGACGGCGACATGGCCAAGTGGTAAGGCAGGAGCCTGCAAAGCTCTTATCCCCCAGTTCGAATCTGGGTGTCGCCTTTTTTTATTGCCTATTGACATATTTTTTATATACTGATAAACTTTTCTTATGAATAAGAAAAGTTGGTTTTTAAGTATTGTTTTTATCTGTTTTACTTGTATAAGTGCAAATGCAATAACGCTGAAGTTTAATGGGTTTATTGCTGATGAGGCAAATTTACTTTCAGAAAGAGTTGAGAACGATTTGAATATGACACTTTGGGATTTGCAAAAAAAATCTGGAGCTGACCTTGTAGTTGTTACTTTGCCTTCTTTAAACGGTAGGACTGTAGAGGATGTCGCTATTGATATTGGACGTTCTTACAAACTCGGTGCTGTCGGAAAGAATAATGGAATGGTATATCTTACCGCTTTGAATGAAAGAAAGATGCGTATTGAACAAGGCATAGGGCTTGAAAACAAGATTAGTGTAAGTACCCTTAAAAGTATCATGAACGAAGATATTTTGCCGTATTATAAACAAAATAATTATGAAGCAGGTATTCAAAGAGGGACTTATTTGCTTGTGGATACAATTGCACAAGTTGAAGGTGTTACAGTAAAACGTCAGGGTATTTGCCCGACAAGACTTTCTGGCGCATCAGGCAGTTCTTCTCGTAATAGTGCTCTTCCTTGGTGGGCATGGCCTATTATAATTATTATGCCCATATTTTCTCCAAGAAAACGTTCTTTCAACTCAAGCGGTTTTGGCGGCTTTGGTGGTGGTGGCGGCTTCGGAGGAAGCGGATGTTCCGGCAGTTGGTAGATTTTTACTTTAATAATGAGAATTACTAGGTATATCTTAGGAAAGGATTTGAAATGAAGAATTTAGATAAGTTTTTAGAAGAATTAAAACTTAATTTAGGTGAAAATTTAGTTTCTGTTATTGCGTTTGGATCTAACGCAAATGTTGAAGATGCAAAAAATAATCTTAATTTAATGATTGTATCTAATGAACTTACTGCAGAAAATTTATATTCAATTTCAAAACCTGTAAAAAAATGGGTTAAAGGTAAAAATCCTATTCCTATTATAATGAATAAAGATGAGTGGTATTCTTCTTTTGATGTTTATGCTATTGAATATTCTGATATGAAGGATAATTACAGGATAATTTATGGAGAAGATTTAGTACAATCAATTTGTATTAATAAATATTTTTTGCGTTTGGAATGTGAGTCTGAGTTAAAAAATCTTTTGTTAAAATATAAGAATAATTTTTTGTTAAATGTAAGATCTGATCGAGAAATGAAGAAACTATTAAGTAATGTAATAAAAACTTTGATTGTGATTTTTAGATCGGTATTAAGATTGCATGATTGTGCAGTACCTTATAGAGCGGTTGATATTATTGAATATGTTTCAAATTATTTAACATTCAATAAAATAGTCATGACAAAACTTGCTAAAGTAAAATATGAAAATGATGACTATACAAAACAAGAATTGTTATTTATAGAGGCAGAGTTGATAAAAGATATTCAAGCTATTTTGAAACAAGTTGATGCTATGCATTTTTAAGTTTGAGTTAATGTTTTTTATATTAATGAATGGCAAATTTATTGTCATTCATTAATTTTTCTCATTGAATATATCTAATTTTACAAAAATTGTATTTTTGTGTTAAACTATATAAATATTGATGGGCGATTAGCGCAGTTGGTAGCGCATCACATTGACGTTGTGAGGGTCACGTGTTCGAGTCACGTATCGCCCAGTTTATCTAAAGAGGAGTAATAATGTTGGATGCTATACTTACAGAATTAAATTCAAATTTATCTTTTAGTGTTAAAGTTGATAAATATCCATCTCTTAAAAAGAATTACACTACTGTGTATATTGATGATAAGGAAGTAAGGCTGCCCAATGCTACTGAGTTAAGCGGCTTATTAGAAGTACAGTATGATTTGAGTTCTTATTCTGCTAATGTCGTAAAATTTTTGGCTGGATGGAACAAGAGCAAAAAAAGAATAGATTTAATGATACAAACAGATAAAAACATGTATTTTTTGAAAGGATGTTATATCAAAAAACATAACGCCGAAATTCAATCTTTTACCATTTTTTATAATACATTTAAGGAAGCTTAGATATTTGATATATAAGATTCTATATCTTCATCTGATGTCATTTCAGTCGTGGCAACGAGGATTTTATGGTTATCCAACTTTAAACCTCCAATAATGCCATTATTTTTTAAATTTTTTAAAATTCTATCTGCGTCGTCAACTTCAATTACAAATTCGTTATAGAAGTTTTTGTTTAAAGTTTTTATACCTTTTTCAGTTAATTTATTGGATAGCATATGAGCCATTTTTGCGGATAGGTATGAAGCTTGTCTAAATCCTTTTTCTCCCATTACAGTAAGATATAATGTTGCGCAAAGTCCAATCAATGCTTGATTTGAGCATATATTACTAGTGGCTTTTTCTCTTTTTATATGTTGTTCTCTTGTCTGTATAGTAAGACAATATGCAGGATTTCCATCGGCGTCTACTGTTCGTCCTGCAAGTCGTCCCGGAATTTGTCTCATAAATTTTTCTTTGCAAGCAATAAATCCTGCATGAGGACCTCCAAAACTCATTGGAATTCCAAGAGTTTGTACGTCTCCTACGACTATATCAGCATCGCTTGGCGGATTTAGTATTCCAAGAGATGAAACATCTGTACATACAATTAACAGGCAATCTGTTGGTGTAATTTCTTTAATTTCACCGTAAAAATCAGGGTTTTGAAATAAAATCCCTGCGTATTCAGAAGTATTATCAGGGATTTTATCAAACAAATTGATTTCAATGTCATTTGCCCAACAGTAAGTTTTTATAACCTCAATATATTGAGGATTTAATTTATTAGAAACTAACACTTTATTTTTTTTAGAAATTCTAACAGCCATGAGAATTGCTTCAGCGCATGCACTTGCAGCGTCATACATTGTTGCATTAGATATATCCATACCTGTTAGTCTGCAAATCATTGTTTGAAATTCATACATAACCTGAAGTGTTCCTTGGGAAATTTCAGGTTGATAAGGTGTGTATGCTGTCAAAAATTCAAATCTATTAGCTACCTGAGAAATACAAGCAGGAATGAATTTATTATATGTGCCTGCCCCAAGAAATGTAATATAATCAGTTTTATTTTTCTTTGCAAGTGATTTTATATATTTTTGAGTTTCTGCTTCACTAAGCGGTTTTCCAAAGTTTGGATTTTCCATCCTTGCTTTTTGAGGAATTTGTGAAAATAATTCTTCTATATTTGAAGCATTAATGCTTTGCAACATTTCTTTTTTTATTTCATCAGTATGTACTAAAAAATTTTTCATTTAATTATTCCAATTCTTCTTTGTAGTCTTCGTATTCCAATAAATCATTTTCTTCTGAGGCTACGTCTCCTGTAGCTTCAATTTTTATGAGCCAACCGTTTTCGTAACTATCTTCATTTAAAGTCTCTGGAGTATTTATAACATTTTCATTGACTTCAACAACTTTACCGCTAATTGGCATATAAATTTCAGAAGCTGCTTTTACAGATTCTATTGTCGCAAAGGTTTCACCTTTTTTGAATTCTGAATCAATTTCCGGTAATTCAACAAATACAATGTCGCCAAGCTGTTCAATAGCATAATCTGTTAAACCAATAGTATAAATGTTATCACCATTGTCATACAGGTATTCGTGGGATTTTGAACAAAGCATATTTTCGATAATACTCATGAATTTCTCCTTATTGTTATAACTTAATTTTATTTCTTTTTTCAATGAATGGTTTTTTGACTATTTCAGCATCATGTAACTTTTCTCTTATCATAACCTGAACTACAGTTCCATTGCAAATTTCTTTATTATTTTTTACATATGCAAGAGCAATATTCACCCCTAAAGTAGGAGATGGACCGCCGCTAGTTATTATACCAATTTTTTCTCCATTCTGGTATACTTCATATCCATGTCTGGCAATAGATTTATCTATCATTTTAAGTCCTACAAGTTTTTTTGATGTTCCGTTTTTTATTTGTTCTAATATTATATCTTTACCGTTATAATCTGTTGTTTTGTCTTTTGGAATTGACCAACTTAGTCCTGCTTCTATTGGTGTTGTATTTTCATCAAGGTCATTACCATAAAGATGCAATGCAGCTTCAAGTCTTAGAGTATCTCTTGCCCCAAGCCCTATCGGTTTAATTCCGAATTCTTTGCCATCTTCAAGAATTTTGTCCCATAGATATTCTGAATGTTTGTTTTCAACAAGAATTTCATAGCCGTCTTCTCCTGTATAGCCAGTTCTAGATGCAAGAACTTTGATATTAGCAATTTTTGCTGGTTTTATTGTAAATGAATCTTGTTGGGTATTTAACCCCATTTTTCTCATTAGTTTATCTGCGAATGGTCCTTGAATCGCAAGTAAAGAATAATTATGAGATTGATTGTCTATTTTTACCTCAAAATTTTTACTGTTTCTAACCATCCAGTTTAAATCTTCATCAATTCTTGATGCATTGCAAATTATTAAATAATTTAAAATTCCTAGTTTATATATAATTAAATCATCAATCAAGCCGCCGTTTGTATTTGGGAGCTGGCAATATACAGCTTTTTCATAATTCAATTTTGAAATATCTTGAGGAACAATTTTATTTAAAAATTCTAAAGAATCTTTTCCTGATACAAAAACCTCTCCCATGTGTGAAACATCAAATAGTCCGACTTTTTCTCTGACAGTTTTGTGTTCTTCCATAATTGATGTATATTGTACAGGCATATGCCAACCTGCAAAATCAACCATTTTAGCTCCTAATTGAACATGTTTATCATGTAAGAAAGTTTCTTTAGTCATAAAATATCCCCCTTATATAGGTTATATTTTCTATGTAAAGGGGGATAATGTCAATGTTTTATTTAGTTTTATAACTCAGATATTTTTCTATAAAGTTCTATTTGTTTTTCTGATATATTTTTAGGAATTACAATTTTAATTCTAATATTTAAATTCCCATATCCTCCATCTTTTTTCGGTAGACCAAGCCCTTTTAATCTTAATGTTTGTCCGGAAGATGTTTTTGGAGGTATTTTTATACCTATTTTCCCATGTAGAGTGTCAATATCTTTTTTGCATCCTAATACAGCTTCTGGCGGCGTAATTTCAATATCTTTTGTAAGATCACTACCGTTGATTTCGTAGATTTTATCTTTTATATGAATAATTAGGTATAAATCGCCTTTTCTGCCATAGGAATCTGATTTCCCTTCTCCTTTAATTCTTACTTTTTGACTCTCTGATATGTTAGGAGGTAATTTTACTTTTATTGATTTTGGTTCAGATTTAAAACCTGTTCCTCCGCATTCACTGCAATATCCTCCATTCCCAGAGCATTTTGTACATCGTTCTATATTATTAAATTTAACAGTAATTGGTTTTTGGTCAAATAAATCTTTTATAGTTATATTTAAGTTCATTGTAACATCAAGATTTTCAGCTTTAGGCTGTTGTTGAGTTCTTCTGCGAGAAGTTCTTTGTTGTTGTCCGGCGCCTGTAAAATCAAAACCGTCAAAATTCATTCCTTGGGATCTTCCCCCTCCCATCATATCTCCGAATAATGAGCTAAAGAAGTCTGAAAATCCGCCCAGATCTTGACCGTTGAAATTAAAGCTTTGATAATTGCCACCTTGTCCCCCACCAAATCCGAATTGTTCGAATCCAGGAGGAGGTGTATAGCTTTGTCCGCCTTGCCAATTAGATCCTAAGCTGTCATATCTTTGTCTTTTTTGTTTATCACCAAGAACTTCGTAAGCTTCGTTAATATCTTTAAATTTGCTTTCTGCTTCTTTGGTTTTATTTACATCAGGGTGATACTTGCGAGCAAGTTTTCTATAAGCAGATTTTATTTCAGCTTCAGTTGCATCACGTTTAACGCCTAATATGTCATAATAATCTTTGTATTCCATATTTTAATGTCTCCCAAGTATATAATAATATAAAAAATATTAAAACTTGAAATAATTAATTATTTTTTAAGTATTAAAAAAGACAGAGTTTATTAAACTCTGTCTTTTAATTTATGTTAAAAGCGTCTGCGCTCCTTTTTATTTGTTTTGCCTTAAAAAGTTTATACAAAAACTTATTTGGCGGGTGGAGCGGCTACGCTTCTAGAACATTAAGCCAGCTTCTCTAGCTGCGTCAGCGAGTGCTGCGATACGACCGTGATATAAAAATCCTCCGCGATCGAATACTACACATTCAATACCGGCTTTTTTAGCTTTTTTAGCGATTTCTTCGCCAACTAATTTTGCAGCTTCAATATTTCCACCATGAGCTAGTTTTTCTTTTAATTCTTTATCATTAGAAGAAGCTGAAGCTAATGTTACATGATTGTTATCATCAATTAGCTGAGCATATATATGTTTAGTACTTCTATAAACTGCTAATCTTGGGAATTCAGCTGTTCCTGATAATTTAACTCTTATAGCTCTGTGTCTTTTTTGAACTTTTGGTTTTCTAATTTCTTGTTTAATCATTTTATTTATCCTTTCATTACTTGCTTTAACGGGCTACTTAAATTTTTCACCCTTCACATGCAATTTTTTAGGCTGCATTAGCCTTATTTTTTACCAGCTTTACCAGCTTTACGTCTGATGTATTCACCTTCATATCTAACACCTTTTCCTTTGTAAACTTCAGGAGGTCTTTTAGATCTGATAAATGCAGCAACATCTCCAACTGTTTGTTTGTTAGAACCTTTTACAGTAATTTTAGTGTTAGCTTCAACAGAAATAGTAATACCTTCTGGTGGTTCAACAATTACAGGGTGAGAATAACCTAATGAAAGATTAAGATTTTTACCTTCCATATTAGCACGGTAACCAACACCTTGGATTTCTAATTTCTTTTCAAATTGCTCTTTTACACCATGAACTGCATTTGCTATTAAAGTTCTAGATAATCCGTATAAAGCATCAGTTTCTCTAGAATCACCAACTTTTGAAAGTACAACATGGTTATCTTCGATTTTTACTGCAATTTCTGGTCGAACTTCAACAACTTCTGTTCCGTGAGGTCCTTTAACAGTAACTGTATGTCCTTCTATTTTTACTTCAACCCCTTGAGGGATTTCGATAGGTTTTTTACCAATACGTGACATTTTAATTTTCTCCTTTTGGTATATTGTGTACTTAATTTCAAACTTTTCTACCAATTATGTTTGAAATGGATTTCAAAAAGTCTAGATTTCATAAGATCAAGCTATTTAATATAAAACTCTTGACTTCTTGTCCTCTGACCTTCTTTTTGCTAATTAGTAAACGTAGCAAAGAACTTCGCCGCCAATATTTTCTTTTCTAGCTTTTCTGTCTGTTAAAAGACCTTTGCTAGTAGAAACAATAGCAATACCCATACCACCTAAAACTTTAGGAAGGTTTTTAGCTTTGCTGTAGTTTCTTAAACCAGGTTTAGAAATTCTTTCTAATTTAGTGATGATAGGTTTGTTTTTAGCGTCATATTTAAGAGTGATTTCCAAAACTTTGAATTTACCTTCATCTTTTACGCTGTAATCAGTAATAAAACCTTCTTCTTTTAAAAGTTTAGCTAATTGAACTTTTAATTTTGAAGATGGCATAGAAACTGATGGGTGTGCAACCATATTAGCGTTTCTAATTCTTGTTAGCATATCTGCTATAGGATCTGTCATTGACATAATCTTTTCCCTTTCGAGGACTTACCCACAGTTATAGGCAGTATCCTTTTTAACTATTACACCACTTACTGAATTAATTGTTGCTCCATATTGAAGCTTATTTCAGCAGTCTGGAACTGTATAACTAAAATATCATGAACAAATTATATTTACAAGAGGATTGTTAGATTTGTTAATTAATATTGCTTATAAATAAAAACCAAAAAAGACCGCATCCCTCGGTCCTTTGGTTTTTATTATATAATTTAAACTGTTAAAGATATTTATTTGTCTGTAACAATTTGCAATTAACTAAGCTTGCTTAGAAGTTACGCTCCTAATTTATGCTCTTTATATGTTTATGCAAAACCCAGTTTGATGGGTGGAGCGTTCTCTACCAGCTTGCTTTTGTAACGCCCGGAAGTAAACCTTCGTGAGCCATTTTTCTTAAACAAATTCTGCAAAGACCGAAATCTCTGTGGTAACCGTGAGGTCTTCCGCAAATGCTGCATCTGTTATGAAGTCTTACTGCAGGGTATTTACCTGCTGCAACAAGTTTTTCGCGTCTTAGTTCTTTGTTTATCATCGCTTTTTTAGCCATGAATTTCTCCTTTTTTTATTTTGTTTGTTATTTATTGTAACTCCCGATTCGCGGGTAGAGCTGTTACGCTCCTATTTGTTCATTCCTTTGAAAGGCATTCCTAATAATTTCAATAATTCACGAGCTTCTTCATCTGTTTCTGCTGTAGTAATTACTGAAACGTTCATACCTTTAACTAAATCAACTTCTTCATAAGTGATTTCTGGGAATAGTGCTTGTTCTTTTAAACCTAATGTGTAATTTCCACGTCCGTCAAAACTCTTTGGAGAAATACCTCTGAAGTCTCTTATACGAGGTAATACTACACAAATTAGTTTTTGTAAGAAATCGTACATTCTTTCACCACGTAATGTAACCATAGCTCCAACAGGCATCCCTTCTCTCAATTTGTATGATGCAATTGATTTTTTAGCTTTAGTTACTACGCATTTTTGCCCTGCAATTTTAGTTAATTGAGCTTCGATTGCTTCTGCAATTTTAGAGTTGTGAGAAGCTTCTCCAACACCCATATTTAAAACAATTTTATGAAGCTTTGGAATCTGATTAACATTTTTATATCCAAATTTTTCCTTTAATGCAGGAACTACTTCTTCTTGATATTTTGCTTTTAAACTTCTAGTTTTTGTTGTCATTTTCGTATTTCCTTAATTCTACGATGCAATAATATTATACTTCAAATATGGAAATATTATAATTTTGCATCTATTTGTTCACCACATTTTTTACAAACACGAACTTTTTTGCCGTCAACGACTTCGTGTTTGATCCTTGTCGGTTTTTCGCAAGCAGGGCAAATAACCATAACATTTGAAGCATCAACAGGAGCTTCAACTTTGATTAATCCACCTTGAATACCTGCCATTGGTTGAGGTTTTTGAGCTTTAGTTACCATATTCAAACCTTCAACTGTAACAGTGCCTTCTGCAATGTTAATCTTTTTAATGTTTCCGTTTTTACCTTTATCTTTGCCTGCAATAATCATTACTCTGTCAGTATTTTTTACATGCAATTTTTTCTTTGTCATTTTGTTATTCCTTTATATTTTATTGGATTATCTTGCCTGCACTAGATAACTTCCGGTGCAAGAGAAACGATTTTCATATAACCTTTATCCCTTAATTCACGAGCTACAGGTCCGAAAACACGTGTTCCGCGAGGGTTACCATCTTTGTTGATAATTACTGCTGCATTTTCGTCAAATCTGATAACAGATCCGTCTGCACGTTTGATATCAGCTTTTGTTCTAACTACAACAGCTCTAACAACTTCAGATTTTTTTACAGGCATATTTGGATTTGCATCTTTTACTGCTGCTACGATTTCATCGCCAACTGCAGCAAATTTCTTATTTGAACTTCCCATTACACGTATGCATAAAAGTTCTTTTGCACCTGTATTATCTGCTACTTCTAGTCTAGTTTCTTGTTGTATCATTTTTATTTTCCTTTATTTTAAAGAATGTTTTACTGTTTCGTCCTCTCATTACGCTATGGTAATGCTGACTGATAGATAATTACTACCTAACTTTTTCAACTACTTCAGCCAATGTCCAACGTTTGCCGCCTGAGATAGGTCTTGATTCAACAATTCTAACGATATCTCCTTCGTTACAAACATTGTTTTCATCATGTGCTTTATAGTTTTTATTTGATTCTATAATTTTTTTGTATTTTGGATGTGGTTCATAATCTGCTACTTTAACTACAATTGTTTTATCCATTTTGTTGCTGATTACAACACCTTGTTTTTCTTTCTTAGGCATGTTGTACCTCTTTTTCTTTTATTACAGTTTTTGCTTGAGCTATTAATCTTTTTGTTTTAGAAATCAACGCAGTGTTTTCTAATTTATGAGTTGATAGTTGTAATTTGTAATTAAACAAATCTTTTTTCCAATCAACTATTGCACTTTGCAGCTCTTCTACTGTTTTTTCGCGCATTTCATCTAATTTCATTGTTATTTCCTTTATTTAATTTAAGTTATGCTTCTAACTTAGATTTTTCTACTACTTTAACTTTGATAGGTAGTTTTTGTGCAGCTAATTCTAAAGCGTGAACTGCAACACTTCTATCGAAGTAATCCAATTCAAATAGAATTCTGTTCGGTTTAACTACTGCTACCCAATATTCCAAGTTACCTTTACCAGAACCCATACGAGTTTCAGCAGGTTTTGCTGTAATAGGTTTGTCTGGGAATATTTTAATCCAAACGTTACCGCCACGTTTGATTTCACGAGTCATTGCACGACGTGCAGCCTCGATTTGTCTGCTGGTAATCCAACCAGGTTCTACAGCTTGAAGTGCATATCCACCAAATTCTAATTTTGTTCCTCTGGTTTCTGTACCTTTCATTCTGCCTTTCATCATTTTGCGGTATTTAGTTTTTTTAGGCTGTAACATTTTATTTTACTCCATTTAGTTTTTCTTACTTTTATTACTAGCGGTTATGCTTCTTCAGTGTTTGCAATTCTACGTCTTGGACGTCTGCCACCTTTGTCAGAACCTTCTTTACCGCTTTTCGCTTTGATGTTTTGATCTGCTTTTTCTCCAGGCATTAAGTTTCCTTTGAAAATCCAAACTTTAACACCAATTTTACCCATAATTGTATCAGCTTCTGTGAAACCGTAATCTACATCTGCTCTCAATGTTTGAAGAGGTATTCTACCTTCTTTCGCCCATTCAGAACGAGCAATTTCTGCTCCACCTAAACGACCTGATACCATAACTTTAATACCTTGAGCGCCAGCTCTCATTGTACGTTGCATTGCTTGTTTCATTGCACGTCTGAATGCTACACGTTTTTCTAATTGTTGAGCGATTGCTTCTGCTACAAGTTGTGCATCTGCATCAATTCTTGCAACTTCTACAACATTGATAATAACTGGTTTTCCGATGTATTTTGTTACATCTTTTTTCAAATCATCAATACCTTGTCCGCCACGACCAACAACTATACCAGGTTTAGCTGTTACTACTGTTACTGTTATGTTTTGGGCTTTTCTAGCTATTAATATTTTAGAAATGCCTGCTGCATATAGTTTTTTCTTAATAAATTTTCTGATTTTTGCATCTTCTGCAACGAATGCACCATAATCCTTAACCTTAGCAAACCATGTGCTTACCCAAGGTTGAATTATACCGATTCTAAATCCTTTTGGATGTGTTTTTTGTCCCATTTTATTTACCTTTTGTTATTACTACTACTTGATATCACTAACTTTTAATGTTAAATGAGAAGTGCGTTTTAGTCTTGAATACATACGACCTTGCGCTCTTGTTCTTGCTCTTTTGTATGTAACGCTTTCGTCAGCAAAGATTTCTGAAACTTTTAAAGATTCTGCGCTTACGCCGTATTTTTCTTGTGCATTTGCAACAGCAGCTTTCAAGTTCTTTTCAACTACTCTTGCCGCAAAGTAAGGCATAAAACGTAACATATTTTGAGCTTCAACGACAGATTTTCCTCTTACTTCGTTGATTACTCTACGAAGTTTTCTAGCTGTCATTTTAATATCTGTTTGTCTTGCTTTAGCTTCCATTTTTTATTTTTCCTTATGTTTTACTTAGCTTTATAAATTTAACTCACTTGAGTTATTTACGTTTTGCAGTCTTATCAGAACCTGCGTGTCCTTTAAATAATCTTGTTGGTGCAAATTCTCCTAGTTTATGTCCGATCATTTGTTCTGTTACATATACTGGAACGTGAGTTTTCCCGTTGTGAACAGCGATTGTATGTCCTAACATATCAGGTACAACCATAGATGCTCTAGACCAAGTTTTTACAACTTTCTTTTCAGAGTTTGCATTCATTTTTGCGATTTTATTTTGTAGAGCTTCTTCTACATATGGACCTTTTTTTAATGAACGTGCCATTAATATTTTCTCCTTATTGGTTCAATGGCATATGGGGCAAAATGCCCCAACTGCCTATATTAGTTATTTCTTATTTTTTTCTTCTTCTAACAATTAATTTATCAGAAGCTTTTCCTGCTTTTCTAGTCTTATGACCAAGAGCTGGTTTGCCCCAAGGTGTTTTTGGGTGTCCGCCAGGACCAGTTTTACCTTCACCACCACCATGAGGGTGATCGCAAGGGTTCATTGTAACACCACGTACAGTAGGTCTGATACCCAAGTAACGTTTTCTACCAGCTTTACCTATTGATAAGTTTTTGAATTCAGCGTTACCCAATGTACCAATTGTTGCCATACATTCTTTTCTTACCATTCTCATCTCTGATGATGGAAGTTTTATTGTTACATAATTTCCTTCTTTAGCCATTACTTGTGCAGCATTACCTGCTGATCTTACCATAACGCCGCCACGACCAGGTGTAAGTTCAATATTGTGAACAATTGTACCTAAAGGAATTAATTCTAAAGGTAATGCATTACCTGTTTGTACCGGAGCTTCTGGGCCTGATACAATTACATCACCTACATTTAATCCTTCAGGTGTTAAGATATATCTCTTTTCACCATCAGCGTAGTATACTAAAGAAATTCTAACGTTTCTATTCGGATCGTATTCAATTGTTTTTACAGTTGCTGGAACACCGAATTTTTCACGCTTGAAATCAATTACACGGTAAGTTCTTTTTACTCCGCCACCTTTATGACGGCAAGTTATTCTACCTGTATTATTTCTTCCTGCTGTTTTTTTCAATGATTTTAACAATGATTTTTCAGGAGTTGTGCAAGTGATTTCTTGATAATCACTTTTTGTCATCCCTCTTTGTCCAGGAGATGTTGGATTTATTTTTCTAATTGCCATTTTATTTTTCTCCTTTAATTGGCTTTGTCTCTTTCGTCAGGACATACGCCTTACGCCCTGTTTTATTATGCTCCGATTAATTCTTCAATCGGATCGCCTTCGATTGTTACGATGGCTTTTTTAGATGAATCAGTTCTTCCGAATTTGTATCCCATTCTTTTTTCATGAGATGGCATATAAACTGTTCTTACTTTTTTAACTTTTCTTCCAGGAAAAGCTAATTCTACAGCTTTAGCAATTTCAACTTTAGTTGCATCTTTTACAACTTCAAAAGTATATTGACCAAGAGTTGTAGCACCTACAGACTTTTCAGTTATGATAGGTTTTTTGATTACATCATATAATTTTTCTGTATTTGTTCTTGCTTTACTCATTATTGTAGCCTTTCTGTTATATCGTTAACAGCAGATTCGGTAATTACAACAGAATCAGCTTCTAGTAAATCTTTTACGTTAAGGTTTGAAGGTAAAATAATTTTTACACTTGGGATATTTCTTGCTGCTAATTCAAGGTTTTTGTTTTCAGCAGCTTTAATATCAGCAACGATTAATGTTTTACCAGTTACATTTAATGATTTTAACGCACTAACCATTAATTTAGTTTTTGGTTCAGTAATTGTTGAAAAATCTTTTACTACAACCATTTGTTCGCTTCTAGCAGATAATGCTGATTTAATAGCTAATTGTCTAGCTTTTTGTGGCATATTGAATGCGTAACTTCTAGGTTTTGGTCCAAAGATTACGCCACCACCTGCGAATAATGGAGAACGAAGAGAACCAGCTCTTGCTCTACCTGTACCTTTTTGTTTCCAAGGTTTTTTACCGCCGCCTGATACTTCAGCTCTTGTTTTTGCACAAGCTGATCCTTGACGAGCGTTGTTTAATTGTCTTCTTAATGCTAAGTGCATTACATGTAAATTAGGTTCTACACCAAAAACATTTTCATTTAATGTAATTTCACCTAATTTTTCTCCGTTTGTACTTAATATTTCTTTTGACATTTTTTGTGTTTCCTTATTATTTATATTATCTTCGTTTAAGACTGCTTACCGCTTGCATTTTGCTTTATTTGGCAAGACCAGCCGGTTTTTTAGACTTGCCTTGTCTTATTCAATTAGTTCCATTTTGTTCTTGTTGGAACAATTGTTACCAATCTGCCTTCACATCCAGGAACTGAACCTTTTACCAATACTAAATTGTTAGCTGCATCAACTTTAACTAATTTTAATTTAGTAATAGTAACTCTTTCGTTCCCCATGTTACCAGCCATTCTTTTACCTTTGATAACACGTGATGGAGTTGTACCTGCTCCGATTGAACCTGGTTCTCTGTGGTTTTTTGAACCGTGTCCCATAGGTCCTCTTGAGAAATTCCATCTTTTTACAGTACCTTGGAATCCTTTACCAATTGATTTACCTGTTACATCAACTTTTTCAACATTATCAAGTACTGATAATTCTATTTTATCTCCTACTTTATAATCTTGAGGGTTATCAATTCTGAATTCTTGAAGGTGTCTGAAATTTTCCAAGCCGTTCTTTTTGAAATGTCCGATTTCAGCTTTTGTTAAGTGTTTTTCTTTTGCTGCAATCGTACCAACTTGGATTGCATTGTAGCCATCAGTTTCAACTGTTTTTACTTGAGTAACAACAATTGGATCTACTTTGATTACAGTTACAGGAATTGCCAAACCTTGTTCATCAAAGATTTGTGTCATTCCTACTTTTTTACCTATTACACCTAGTGTCATATTTTACCTTTCTTTCTCAAATTATCGGCAATAAAAAAGCTTTTACTTTGTTAAACATCGCTTTAATATGTTTTGCATCAGCTTTTTCTTTTGGCGCTATATTAATATATAATATGCACTTTTGCCAAAATTTGTTTTTCTCTTGCGAGCGCTACTTCTTTACCTCTTTTCGGGATTTTCACCCGACACGTGCGAGACGTGTGTAGTTCACATTACATGCATAATGCTTATTAAGTTTTCAAATTACAGATTAATTCTGTGTGGTGATAATTAAAGTTTTACTTCGATATCTACACCAGCAGGTAAATCTAATCTGCCTAACTCTTCAACAGTTTGTTGAGTTGGTTCGTATATATCAATAATACGTTTATGAGTTCTCATTTCAAAGTGTTCACGAGATTTTTTATCTACGTGTGGAGAACGTAAAACGCAATATATACGTCTTTTTGTAGGTAAAGGAATAGGTCCGGCTACTTTTGCGTCTGTTCTTTTTGCTGTTTCTACGATTTTGTCTGAAGATACGTCAATTAATTTATGATCGTATGCTTTTAAACAAACTCTGATTCTTTGTCTTTGTGTGGTTGCCATTTGCATTCCTTTTTCTTTTTTATCTTCTAATACACCGCTTGAAATCGCTATTCAACAAATATTTCGGATATTAGTAAATACATTAATTCCAAGCATATCAATGTTAGAACAAACAAATCCCTCTGTCAATAAAGAAAATATAAAAATGTATAGATTTGTAAATCTATAAAAAAGAAAGATTATCCGAATGGATTTATCTTTCTTTTTTTTTTTTTTTAGTCATAAATAAATGCTTTATTTATTTATTTATTTATTTTCGTCTTCTTTTTGTTCTGAAGATTTTTCTTCAATAATTTCTTCTGAATCTTCTTTTTCATCTTCTATTTTTTTTGAATCGTCATTACTTTTTTCAGAATTTTCATTTTCATCGTTGTTTTCGTTATTTTTTTCTTCTGCTTCTTTTTCTTCGTTTTCTTTTTCTTCTGATTCAGAATCTTCTGTTTTTAATGCTGCTTTTATTTCTTCTTCATCTTTTGCTCTGATTACAGGAATTGATAACATTAGTGCAACTTGATCTCCGTCTTGTTCAAGGTTTAATTCCAATGCATCTTTATCCATTTCAACATATTTTGAAAGCAATTCAATAAGTTCTTTTCTCATGCGCTCCATAAGTTCTGGAGTTAAATTTGTTCTATCCTGCATTAAGACTACTCTTAATCTGTTGCAGGCAGTTTCTTTTGCTGATTCGGTTTGTTCTGCTGTTTCTGTTTGACGAAAAAATCCTAAAACCTTATTGTATAAATTTGCTAAAATCATTTTTTATTTCTCCTTTCCTTTAAGTCCGGAGAAGAACTTTTTGATTTTTGCCATAACGCCTTGAGGTTCTTCTAAATTCAAAAACGGAACGTCTTCACCAATAATTCTTCTTGCAACATTGTTGTATGCTTTACCTGCAAGAGATTTTTCGTCATTAACTATAGGTTCCCCTTTATTTGTAGATGTTATTATTCCTGTGTCTTCGGGAATTATACCTATCAGGTCTGCTGATAATATTTCTACGACATCTTCTACGCTCATCATATCATTAGTTTTGATAAGATTTGGACGAACTCTATTAAGTAATAATTTATAAGATTTAATTTCTTCTTTTGCTTCTAAAAGACCAATTATTCTATCAGCATCTCTGACAGCTGACATTTCGGGAGTTGTTACAACTATTGCTTCAGAAGCTCCTGCGACAGCATTTTGAAAGCCCTGTTCGATACCTGCAGGACAATCCACTAAGATAAAATCAAAATCTTTTTTCAACTGTTCGCAAATATCTTTTAGTTGTTCTTCTGTAACAGCTGATTTATCTCTTGTTTGTGCAGCAGCTAAAAGACAAAGATTTGGATTCCTTTTGTCTTTTACCAATGCTTGTTTAAGTTTGCAACGCTTTTCAACTACATCAACTATTGTGTAAACAATTCTGTTTTCAAGTCCAAGTAGTAAATCTAAATTTCTTAATCCCAAATCCGTATCTATCATTACAACTTTTTTACCTGCTTTGGCAAGAGCTGTTCCGATATTGGCATTAGTAGTTGTTTTACCTACTCCACCTTTGCCGGATGTTATTACGATAACTCTACCGCTCATTATTTCTCCTTTTTATGATTCGTGTATTTTGTGTATTATAATTTGTTTTTTTCTAACGCAAGCTTCTTCCGGAATAAATGTATCCGTTTTTTGAATATATGGAATATTTATATTATCAGGGCGTCTTGCAAAAACATCTGCGATTCTCAATTGAATTGCGTTCATTTTAAGAGCTCTGATTTTTGCATATTGATTCCCTTCACTTCCTGCATGAGCTATTCCTCCAAGAATTCCCCATACTGTAATATCTCCTTTTGCGATAATTTCTGATCCGGGATTTGCATCTCCTATGATTACAATGTTTCCGTCAGAAGTAATGCTTTGTCCAGATCTTAATGTACGTTGAATATATAGTGTAGGAAGTTTTTCAGTTTCTCTTAAAGATTTTCTTAAATCGTCAAGATTAAAATCAATATCTTCAATATCTATTCCTTCTATTTGATTTGCACTTTCAAGTTGGCTATTGAAGTTATTAAGATTTTCAAGAGTTTCTATTTCTTCTTCTTTTACATTGTTTGTTTTTTCATTTTGAATATTATCAATTTCTTGATTAGTTTCAGTTGTATTAACTGTTTCCATTTGGTTTTCAGGAATTATTGTTTCAGGTTTGATGATTTCTGATTCCTCAATAGGTTCTTCGGGTTGTTTTTCTTGTAACTTTTGTAATTTCTTTTCTTGAGAAAAAGTTTTTATATCAGAAGTGTCATCTCCAAAAATTTTATCCAATGCTTTTTCTAATTCTTTGTTTACTTCTTCTCTATTATTATTAAATTCAGGAAGAGGTACTTTATTTTCAAGAGCTGCAACTCTGATTTTCAATTCTTCTGCAGCTTTTATTGTAGCTTGAGAAGATGTATTGATGAATTCAATTTCAGAATGCATAGATTCTACCAAAGCTTTAATACTTGTGAGTTCTGTTGCTGTTAGGTCTACGGAACCAAGTTTAAGACAAACATTTTTATTTTGAGCTTCTGGTAAATCTAAAATTCTACTCAATTCGTAAATAATTTCAGATGTTTTATGTGCATTGCTAACATCAACTATAAAACCGTTTTCAATATATCCCTTATCCATTTTTGAACCTTTCCGCAAATCTGACTATATTTCATGAATGTACATGAAACATTTTTGAACATCAATGGATTATTTAGTTTAGTTAAGCAACTGAATATGATTTATAGTTTGAAAATATTTCTTTTACGTATTTTTGAGTTTCCTTAAAAGGTGGGATTCCGTTATATTTGTCTACATTTCCCATTCCAGCGTTGTAAGCTGCAAGTGCTAATTTTACATTACCGTTATATCTTCCCAATAATTTTTTCATATATTTAACCCCTGCTTCTATGTTTTGAGCGGGATCATATATATCTTTTACCCCAAGACTTTTGGCAGTGCTTGGCATAAGCTGCATCAGACCTTTAGCTCCGCTTGGAGATGTGGCATTTGGGTTAAAACCTGATTCCTTATCAATCATTGCAAGTATAAGTTTTTTGTTTACGCCGTATTTTTCAGCAGTTTTGCAAGCAAGAAGTACTATTTTACTTTTAGGCAAAACTTTTTTTGTATGGTTGATATTATCTGTGCTATCCAGATTATTAAGTAGTGAGTTTAAATTAAATAATGAACTGAAAGGATTTGATATTGGTGCATAAAAATTTGTGAAATTTGTAAAATTAGGGAAATTGCAGAAATTATTGCTGAAAATAGATGGAGTAAATGAAGAAAATGGATTGATACCCATATTAAAATTGTATGGCGCTAGAGGTATTTGTGTTTGATAAAATGAAAATGGGTTAAATATGCCAAAATTTGACGGATAATAGTTCATTCCGCCAAATAGCCCAAATGGTGAAAATTTTGAAGTATAGCTGTTATTTAGTATTCCCCAATTTGTTGCAAACATTTTCTTCCCTATAATTTTCCCCGTTATATATATAAAGTCTTTAGACAAATGAAAATTGATTAGAATTTAAGACATGTTAAAAAATGTTAATAATTTAAAACTATTAACTAATGTAAATTTATTTTTTTATTGTATTATTATTTTAGGGACAGAGAATTTATGATTTTTAATGAAACCAAAACGCACGAAATTACAGTTGACGTAGTTATTGTAACAATGAAGAATGACGCATTGCAGGTATTACTAGTAAAGCGTCTTAATGAACCATTTAAAGACAAGTGGGCAATCCCAGGCGGTTATGTCAGATTGTCGGAAAACTTGGATCAAGCTGCATTAAGAGTGTTAAAAGAACGTACCAATGTCGATAATATCTATCTTGAACAGTTGTATACATTCGGTGATCCATTGCGACATCCTAATGCTCGTGTTATAACTTGTGCGTATTTTGCTCTTGTAAGAGCAGAAGATATGAAAATTGTTACAACTCCAGAGTTAGGTTGGCATAAAATTTCTGAATTGCCTCCTTTAGCGTTTGACCATAAGGAAATTATTGAATATTCACTGAAAAGAACCCGTGAAAGATTAGAATTATGTCCTGTTGCATACCAGTTGCTAAATGAAAAATTTACTCTTACTGAGATGCAAAAAGCTTATGAATTGATAATGGGTAAAAAACTTGATAAAAGAAATTTCAGAAAAAAAGCTCTTGCTACTGAAGGTTTGATAGAACTTAATGAATACACAAAATCTTCTTCAAAAAGACCTGCAAGATTATATACATTTGAAAATATTAAGTTGAATTCAAAAAGAGCCCACTTTATTTCAAAGAAAAAGGAGAAAAAATAAATGTTAGTTAATTTAGTATGGGCTGTACAAATAATTTCAGCTTTATTATTAATAGTTTTGATATTATTACATTCCCCAAAGGGTGATGGAATCGCAGGTATTGGCGGTGCATCTCATGTTTTTGCTTCTCAAAAGAGTGCTGAAAAAGGTTTGAATAAATTGACAGGTATTGTTTCTGCAATTTTTCTAATTTGTACATTTTTATTAGGTTTCGGCATAATTAAGTAGTTAATATGAATGAAATATTTTCAAGAAATGAATTGTTTTGGGGAGAAGAAAATCAAAATCTTCTCTCTTTCAGACATGTCGCAGTTTTTGGACTTGGCGGAGTTGGAGGCTTTTGTGCTGAAGCTTTAGTTCGAGCAGGAATTGGTGAGCTAACAATTGTGGATTTTGACGATGTGTCTTTAAGTAATATAAACAGACAAATTGTAGCTTTACATTCTACTGTTGGGAAAAGTAAGACAGAGCTTTTTGCTGCTAGATTGAAAGATATAAATCCTCATATAAAGTTGAATGTAATAAATGATTTTTATACAGGAAATATAGATTTGTCAAAAGTTGATTATGTCGCAGATGCTATTGATACAATGCGTTCTAAAATAGAGCTTTTAGAAACATGTGTAAAACAAAAAATCCATGTCATAAGTTCTATGGGGGCTGGAAATAGAATGGATCCAACGTTATTGTATATTTCAGATATTTCTAAAATAGAAAATAAGAATATGCCTTTTATTTCTAATATAATTTATCAATTAAAAAAAAGAGGAATTGAAGATGGTATTCCAGTAGTAGCAAGCAGAGAAAAACCTTTTGTTCAACAAAAGATATCATCAACTGAAAAAATAACGACTAAAAATGGTGAAAATATAGAATTTAAAAAAATTACTCCTTCTTCAACTCCTTTTGTAGCAAGTTGTGCCGGAATTTTTATGGCATCATATATTACTAAAAGTTTTTTTAAGGAGTACAGATAATGAATATATTAGTAACAGGTGCTTCAAAGGGTATTGGAAATATAATAGCTAAAGAACTTCAAAGTATTGGAGAAGTTTTTGTAACAGGTAGAAATGAACAGGCTCTTGCGGCTTGTAATGCAAAAGGTTTTTGTATTTGTGATTTATCCAAAGACATAAATAATCTTGTCAATTTTATTGTAGAAAAAAATATTGATGTTTTAATAAACAATGCAGGTGAGTATATTTATTCTGAGTTAGAAACTATGAATATTGTTGATATCCAAAGATTATATCAAACAAATTTGATAGCACCTGCTTATTTGATATCAAAATCTATCCCCCACATGAAAGAACAAAAGTGGGGAAGAATAATTAATATTGGATCTATATCAGGTGTAATGGGAGAGGCGTATGCAAGTATATATTCGTCTTCCAAGGCTGGTCTTATTGGTCTTACAAAGGCATTGGCACTGGAGTTGGCAGAATATAATATTACAGTTAATACAATAAATCCTGGTTGGGTAGAAACAGAGCTTGGTATGAATTCAATAGAGGATAGCGAATTTTCAAAAGAAGAAATAATTGATACAATTCCTCAAAAACGTTTTGTAAAACCCGAAGAGGTTGCAAAACTTTGTAAATACTTGATTTCTGAAGATGCGAAGGGTATTACTGGACAGTCAATAAATTTATGTGCGGGACTAAGTGTAGGTATATAATGGACCAAGAACTTAAAGATTATATTGAGACTATTATTATTCCTAAATATTCAGCTTTTGATAAAGGACATGGTATAGACCATGTAAGAACTGTTATTGAGGAAAGTGTTAAACTTGCAAAAGTATGTGGCGCAAATCTTGATTACGCATATGTAATAGCTGCATATCATGATTTAGGTTTGTGCAAGAGTAGAGAATTACATCATATCATTTCAGGAGAAATATTAGAAGCGGATAATCGTTTGAGACAATGGTTTTCGCCTGATATAATAAAAATTATGAAAGAAGCAGTAGAAGATCATAGAGCTTCTGCTAAAAAAACTCCAAGGAGTATATATGGAAAAATTGTTGCAGAAGCTGACAGAGATATTGTCCCTATGAAAATTATAAAACGTACTATCCAATATTCAATTGCAAATACAGATTCTATTGATAAGGAAGTTCATTGGAACAACCTTTTAAGGCATATGGATGAAAAATATGCAGAAGGCGGATATATGAAACTGTGGTTTGAAAATTCTAAAAATGCTTTGCAATTGAATGAACTTCGAAGGATTATTGCTGATAAAAAACTGTTAAGACAATTTTTTGAAAAATTCTATAATGAAGAACTAGTTAATATATAAAAATTGTTTTAAAATATTATTTTTTCCCAAATATGCTATTGTATTTTTGAGTAACATAATTTATTGGGGCATTAATAAATTTGTTGTATAAATCTTCATCAGATTTGCCAGATGTTGATAAGCAGAAAAAATTATTCTTAGAATTAATCCCTCTAATTTTATCAATAATTTTCTGGATTCCTATGGGGACAATGTTACTAATAATAAAAGCCGGATGAGTTTGTCCTTCATTACTTTTTATTTTTACATAATCAATATCTGCATTATATTTTTTGCCAAAATTTTTTAATGTATTTGAAGATTCAATTGTTTTTTTTGCAATTTGGGGTATGTTTTTTTTATATCTTAAACCTTTAAAAGTTTGGGGGTTCTGTATACAATAGTTAATTTCCATTTATTTCACTTTCTTATAGTATCATATCTACAATATCTTTAGCTGTGATTTTAAGACAGTCTAAAGATTCACAAGTTGTTTGTCTATGTTCCCACAAACATGGTTTAATTGGACATTTATCATGTGCTTTGACAGGGGTAACATTTTCTGATTGTGGAATTAATTTTTTATCATCTGTTGGTCCAAAAATAACAAAAGTTTTGGTCTTCATTGCTACTGCGACATGTAAAGGAGCAGAGTCCGAGCAGATGAATTGTTCTGCTTTCCCTATGAGGATAGCTAGATCCTTTAGACTTTTTGTTTTTCCATAGTAATCTTCAAAATTTTTATTTTTTGTTCTATCACGAATTGTATCAATTACTTCCTTATCATCAGGACCACCTGCAAGTATAACTTTTTTCCCTTTCGCTAAGAGTAAGTCAACTGTTTCTGCCCAAATTTCAGGATTAACAGTTTTAACCATTCCCTTTTGGATGCTCATTTTACTTACACCCGGATGAATAAGAACTGAATTTTTAATTTTTTCTTGAGGCTCAACATTAATTTCCGGTAAATCGGTTTTTTGATCTGTAATCGGTGAAATCAAGTCATGGTACATCTTACAAGCATACTGGTTTTTATTTAAAGGAATTGCTTCTGTCAATAAAATTTGGCTTAATTTACCAGTGTCATATCCGTACTTCCTTTTAATCCCTGTTAGTGTCAAAAGGATACTGATTAACTTGTTCCCGCCTGATGATATAACCATATCAAAATGACCTTTACGTGCCAGATATACAAGTTTTAAAAGTTCTGTATATTTATTTTTACCTTTAATGTCAATTAAGAACAAATCGTCAATTATATCAGTCAAATCTTTAACGCTTTTACTTCTAGGTTCAAGTGCCAGCGTGATTTTTGAATTTGGATATTCTTTTTTTAAAGATATTAGAGTTGGCAGGAAAAAAATTTCATCACCTATCCCGCCAAAATTTATTGCTAAAATATTCATGCTCAAATTATACAATAAAAATATTTGTAGTAGTATATTTATATGGTAAATAAAGTAACAACTGCAACAGTCATTGGTCTAAATGCTTACAAAGTTTCGGTGGAGACGGATGTTTTGAATTCTCTTCCATCTTTTTCAATTGTAGGTTTGCCTGATGTTGCTATTAATGAGGCAAGGGATAGGGTTCGTTCTGCAATAAAAAATTCAGGATTTACATTTCCTGCAAAAAAAGTGGTAGTGAATCTTGCTCCAGCAGATTTAAAAAAAGAAGGATCAAATTTCGACCTCCCGATTGCAATTGGTTTGTTAGTTGAAGAAGGTGTGTTGGAAGAAAGCAAGATAAAGGATTTTGCTTTTATTGGAGAGCTTTCTCTTGATGGATCTTTAAGAGGAGTAAATGGAGTTTTGCCTCTTGTTTTAGGTTTAAAAGAAAGCGGTATTAAAAATATATTTGTTCCCGAAATTAATGCTAATGAGGCAGCACTTGCAGGCGACATTAATATTTTTGGGGCCTCTTCTTTACAGGATGTTGTGTATCATTTTGATGATGCAACTTTACAACCGACAATTGTTGATATAAATAAATATTTGGATAAAGAATCATATCAAGAATTTAATTTTGATTTCAAAGATGTAAAAGGACAACAAAAAGCTAAAAGAGCATTAGAAATTGCTGCAGCTGGCGGACATAATATGTTGATGATTGGCTCCCCAGGTTCAGGAAAAACTCTTATGGCAAAATGTTTTGCCTCAATACTGCCCCCGTTAGAACTCTCAGAAGCATTAGAATTGACAAAAATCTATAGTATATCGGGGCTTTTATCTTCAAAGGAACCTTTGATGACAAAAAGACCTTTTAGAGCAGTGCATCATACAGCATCATCAACTGGAATAATTGGCGGAGGATCTAATCCAAAACCTGGAGAAATAACTCTGGCTCATAGAGGTGTACTTTTTTTGGATGAAATGGTGGAATTCCCAAGAAATGTTTTAGAAGTATTAAGGCAACCCCTTGAAGATGGAGAAATTGTTATATCTCGTGCAAAGCATTCAATAAAATATCCTGCAAAATTTATGTTGCTTGGCGCAATGAATCCTTGTCCTTGCGGATATTTTGGAGATAAACAGAAACAATGCACATGCTCTGATTTTCAGATAAACAGGTATCTTGCAAGATTGTCAGGTCCTTTATTAGAAAGAATTGATTTACAGGTGGAAGTCCAAAGGTTGTCTCCTGAAGAGTTGTCTGATAAATCTACTTCAAATGAATCATCAGCAGATATTCGAAAACGTGTAATAAATGCCCGAAAAATTCAAAACAACAGATACAAAGGGGATGGAATACTTACAAATTCTGAATTAACATCAAAATTGATAAAAAAATATTGTAAGCTCACTCCTCAATCAGAAAATATTTTGAAAGCAGCTGTAATAAAATACCAGCTTTCAGGTCGTAGATATGATAAAATTTTAAAACTTGCAAGAACAATTGCAGATCTTGATTCTTCTGAGAATATTGACCAGATTCATTTGACTCAAGCATTGCAATATAGAATGCTTAACCTGTCAAATTAAAAAATCCTGCTATTAATCCGACTAATGCTGAAACCCCAAGATAGAACAATGGATCACGTTTTTCTGTAATACTTGCAATAAACAACCCTGTCAAAAGTACCATTCCAAATAAATTTATATTATTAATAAACATATCAACGCCTACTGCAGCTAAAAGTCCGCAACCTGTTGGTTTTAGTATATATATTACGGATTTTACATATTTATTATGTTTAAATTGTTCTAGAAGTTTTGAAATAATAATAACAATAATAAAAGAAGGAAGTATTACAGAAGTTGTTGCGATTAATGATCCTAAAATTCCTGCAGTTTTAAACCCTGCAAAGGTAGCAACATTCACTCCTACAGGGCCTGGAGTGATTGATGATAATGCAATCATATCTGTCAGTTGTTTTGTGGTATACCATTTTTGAGTATCTGCAATATGGTAAAGAAATGGTAATGTAGCATATCCTCCACCAAATGAAAATAGACCAATATGGAAAAATTCTAAAAATAATTTTACATATATCATTTTTTATCTTCCCCATATTCTATTTTTTTCTCCTGCTGTAAAAACAATCCTATAAATATTGCAAGGATAATTAATACTGCAGGCGGAGCTTTAAATCCTGCAGAAAGAATAAATGTTACAAAAAATATGCAGCAAGAAAATTTATCTACAATACTTTTTTTCCACATTTCTTTTACCGCTAAATAAATAAGTATAACAACTCCGATACCTACTCCCCAGAAGAGGCTTTCAATAAACTTGAATTTAATAATTTCCTGTAAAAGTTTCGCTAATATAACTATAGATACAAATGCCGGAAGTACTATTCCTACAATTGCAGCTATTGCTCCTGATATTTTTCTTAATTTGTACCCTACAAATATAGCTAAGTTTGCCGCAATAATTCCAGGAATACTTTGACTTAATGCGTAATATTCACAAAGTTCATCATCATCTATCCAATGTTTTTTGTCAACAAGTTCTGCTTGTAAAAGCGGTAATATTACGTACCCTCCGCCTAATAGCAAAGTCCCGACCTTAAAAAAAGTTATAAATATCTGATATAATGTCTTTTTCATATTTATGAATTAAGTGTAGCTTTTAATCTTGCCATTGCTCTAGCTAATGCGGCTTCAGCTCTTTTTGCATCAATTTCAGCTTCTTTATCTGCAAGTCTTGCTTGAGCCCTTTTCATTGCCTCTTTGGCTCTTGTTATATCAATCTCATCTCCACGT
Organism: uncultured bacterium; assembly: GCA_949290355.1. Lineage (GTDB taxonomy): Bacteria > Cyanobacteriota > Vampirovibrionia > Gastranaerophilales > Gastranaerophilaceae > Stercorousia. The sequence goes on from CASERN010000011.1 coordinate 264,023, forward strand.
TCTGCAGTTGTCGTAAGGATAATAGCATTGTCGTCTTTGAATTGCAATACTCCGCCCATAGTTGTAAAGTATTTTGACTCATTATTTTTTATTGTCTTTGTTACACCGATATCAAGAGCGGCCATGACGGGAACGTGCTTTTTTAAGATACCTATTTCACCATCTGTTGTTTTTGTGTAGATTTCATCGACATCTTCATCAAATACAACTTTTTCGTGTGTTATTATTTTCAAATGCATAAAAATATCCTTCTGTTATCTATTAATTAAAACAGGATTTTAAAACCCTGTTTTAATTAGCAAGCTGCTTCGCTTTTTCTACAGCTTCTTCAATGGTTCCAACCATATAGAAAGCTTGTTCTGGTAAATCATCATGTTTGCCTTCGATGATTTCTTTAAATCCTCTTATTGTATCTTCAAGTTTTACGTATTTACCTGGAATTCCGGAGAACTGTTCTGCAACAAAGAATGGTTGAGACAAGAATTTTTGAATTTTTCTTGCTCTGTTTACGGTTTCTTTATCTTCTTCGGATAATTCATCCATACCCAAAATAGCGATAATATCTTGAAGTTCTTTGTATTTTTGAAGTATTTCAAGAACTTTTCTTGTTGTATTGTAATGTTCTTCCCCTATGATATTTGGATCAAGTACTCTTGAGGATGATTCCAGAGGATCTACGGCAGGATAAATACCTAATGAAGATATTTGTCTTGATAAAACTGTAGAAGCATCAAGGTGTGAGAATGTTGTTGCAGGCGCAGGGTCAGTCAAGTCATCTGCAGGAACATAAATAGCTTGAACAGATGTGATAGATCCGTCTTTTGTAGATGTGATTCTTTCCTGTAATTCACCCATTTCATTTGCGAGTGTTGGCTGGTATCCTACAGCAGAAGGCATACGGCCTAACAATGCTGATACTTCAGAACCTGCTTGTGTAAATCTGAAAATGTTATCTACGAACAGTAATACATCCTGTTTTGAAAAATCTCTGAAATATTCAGCAGCAGTCAAAGCAGAAAGTCCTACTCTCATTCTTGCTCCTGGTGGTTCGTTCATTTGCCCGTAAATCAATGCAACTTTATCAATAACACCAGATTCTTTCATCTCGTTCCAAAGGTCATTCCCTTCACGAGTTCTTTCTCCTACACCGCCGAAAACTGATACTCCAGAATGTTCCATTGCGATGTTATGAATAAGTTCCATAATCAATACAGTTTTACCAACTCCGGCTCCTCCGAACAGACCAATTTTACCGCCTTTTTGATATGGTTGTAATAAGTCGATAGCTTTAATTCCAGTTTCAAGAATTTCAATATTAGTATTTTGGTCAACTAATTTTGGGGATTCTCTGTGTATTGGAAGACAATTGTCTGTTTCAATAGGTCCCATTTTGTCAACAGGTTCTCCTACTACATTTAATATTCTTCCCAAAATAGGCTTGCCTACAGGGATTTTAATTGGCTCATGGGTATTTATTACTTTCATGCCTCTTTTTAATCCGTCAGTAGAAGACATTGCTACAGTTCTTACTCTGTTTCCCCCTAACATTTGCTGAACTTCTGCAACTACTTTAGTTCCGTCTTCTTTATTGATATGTAATGCTGTATAAATTTCTGGTAATTCCCCTTGCTGGAATTCAACATCAATTACAGGACCTATAATTTTAGTAATTAAGCCCTCATTTCTAGTTAATGTATCCATTTAGTATCTCCTTATTTATAAGTCAATTATATTACAAGAAAAAAAAATATCAATTAACAATATATGAAATAAAATAAAAATTTCTGTAAAATTTTTTTATATTACACTAGCAAAAAATTTTTTTCTCATGTATTATTACATTCATATAAAATTGTATGGAAAATATAATGCAGTTACTAATAGAAAAAGAATTAAATTCTTGTGATAAGATATTAAAACCGGATTTTAATTTAAAAACAGGTCGAGAATTACTTGCTTTTTATTTACAAACAAAGTTTAAGCAGATTCTTGCATATGATAAACGTTGTAGAACCCCGATATTTAAAGAAGTAAGCCCAACATTTATTTCGAGATTTACCAAACGTCTTATTAATAACCCTCATAAGCGAATGCTAATAGGTATTACAGGTGAATCAGCCTCTGGTAAATCGACCATTTGTAAAGAATTAAAAAATATTATAGAACAATTAAAAATGCCTGTGTCTGTTTTGAGTACGGACAATTATTTTAAAGATATTTCTGCACTGATTAAAAAATATGGCAGCTTTGATAATTTGACTGATAATGGTTATGATATTGATGCCCCAGAAAGTTTTCAATTGGGCTTGTTGAGGAAAGATTTGGAATCTTTGGCTTTAGGTCAAACGATATTTGCTCCAAGATATGTACCAAATGGTACAGGGGTTTCTATTCCTAATTCACTAGAAATACGCTCTGATAAAATTGTTGTAGTTGAAGGTATCGCTACAATGTATCATGATGTTAGAGATGTTTTTGATGTAAGAATTTATATTGAAACAGAAAATGATATAAGACGAGAAAGATTTATAAAACGAGCAATAGCTGAAAGAAATCAGAATGAAGAAAATGCTATTAAACAATGGGAATATTTGTTGCATGCTGGTGAAAAATATGTTATTCCTTGTAGAGAAGCTGCAGATTTTGTATTAGATGGTAATTCTGATTTGGAATATTTTGATCAAATATTAGAGTATATTCATACAATAACTAATAATTTTCAATAATCTTTCTTAATAAAATTGACAATTTTGCCACCAAGTTAAAGATATGATATACTATAACTATTATAATTGTATTAATTTTTTTAATTAAATACATTAAATAATTGATACTATAATTAATATATTTCTTTATAATGGATTAAAAAGTAATATGAGATAGGTGGCAAGTGAGTAAAAATTTTATAGATAGATTTTATGAAGAAGATGCAAAAGAGCAATTTTGGAGTTTAAACAAAAAAATAGGTTTAGGCTTGGCTGTTTTGCTTTTAACTGTAATAATGATTAATACAACAGGTTGTACATCAAATAACACAGAGGATATTACAAATATAGAGCAGCCTGCATCGATTGAGGATCCTGTTCAAAAGGATTCAGTTAAAGTTGGAAATGATGGGGTTAATGCAGCTATTGCTCCTGATTCAACAGATGATGTGTCAATTGTATCTGATCAATCTTTAAAAAATACTACTACTATGGTTTCTATGACTATAGAAGATACAGGTCGTTCTGATCCGTTTTTACCCGAAAACGAGGCAGCAGCTGCAAGAGCAAAAGCTCAAAGAAGCAGAGTCCGACCTAACCCAAATCTTTTACCACCACCTGAAGCTATCGTTGTAGACAGTACTGCTACTGATGTTATGACGACAAAAGTTTCAGGTATTATGTATGATAGAATGAATCCTTCTGCTATTTTGAACATAAGTGGCGCTGATTATTTAGTTCGTAGCGGTGATATTATAAATGGTTACAAAGTTTTGTCAATAACTAAAAATACAGTTACGGTACAGTATGGTGCAAATGTTTATAAAGCAGGTGTCGGAGAATTATTTACTGGAGAAGGTATTAATTTCAATACTATCTCAAATTTAGAAAGTAAATTCGGCGGACGTAAAAATAGTTCAATAAGAAGATAAAATATACAAAAAATAACCAGGAGCAGATATGAGAGATAAAATTTCTAAGAAAATTATTGCAAGCATAATGTTAACAGCATTTATTTTTACAAATAGTGTGTTAACAGTTGCTGCAATGGAAAATGCAGAGGTAGTGCATTATGGTTTGAATAACAAACCTAATTTGCGCGGTAGTCAAGATGAATATTCACTAAAATTGAAAGGTGATGTCAGTTTTACTCAAAAGAATATTCCTATTAGCATAAGTTTGAGGGATTCTGATGTAAAACAAGTGTTAAGGATGTTTGCAGATAAAGCAGGCATGAATATAATTTTCCATAATTCAGTTTCAGGGACTGTAACTCTTGATTTAGTAGATGTGCCTTTAAGCGAAGCTTTCGATATGGTTATGGAAATTAATGATTTGAACTATGTTGTAGACGGAAAAACAATCGTTGTTGCAAAAAATGGCACTCAAGGGTTTAATTTAGGTAAACAAAATATGACGTTAATCCCTGTGAAATATATAAGTGCTTCTGCTCTTGCTGATTTCTTAAATAAAAATATATATGCAATTAACAAACCTGGTTTGTCTTCTACAGATATTGTTACCACAAATCCGGTTACAAATGAATTGATTGTTTTCGGAACAAAAAATGATGTTGCAATCGCTAAAAAAATAGTTGAAAAATTCGATAAAAAACCTCAAACAACAACTTTCAAAGTAAATCATACAACTCCTGCAGAAATGGCAAATATGATTTGTGAATTATTATTGCCTGCATCAGGAGCTAAGGGTGGAGCTTCTACAGGAGGTGCTGCTGGAGTTATGACTGGTGGAGCTGCAAGTTCTTCTGGAGGAGGTTCTTCTTCTGGTGGCTCTTCTGGCGGTTCTTCTGGCGGTTCTTCTGGCGGCGGTAGTATGACATTGAATGAGGGTACAATTGCTTGTACTTTAGATGGTAAAACAAGTGGTGCTGTATCATCATTCGGCTTACAAAATTTATCAGTTGCTTATTACTCTCAATTAGGAACAATAAATGTAATTGGTGGATCTGAGCAACAAATTGAAATGATAAAGGATTTTATTACCCAAACTGATAAAAAACAACCTCAAGCATATTTGGAGGTTTCAATTATAGAATTAAATGAATCTGGAAGTAAAACGTTGCAGAATAACTGGACTTTCTTAAGTAACACATTTTCTGCATCATTTGACGGAGAGTCAACTAAAACAGATCCTCTTCATCCTATATTCTTCAAAGGTAATGGTTATGATGTATGGGATATGACAAGTGAGGAACCTGAAATTGTAAATACATTAAAACCATATAGTGGACCTGTTAATATTTCTTATGCAATTAATTATTTAGTAAAAAATGATAAAGGTCGTATTGTATCAAACCCAAAAATTCTTATAACTAATGGAGAAGAAGCTACGATTGATATTACTCAAGATTATATTGAATCTACAGAATCTGAACAGAGTGCATATACCGGTGGTACTATTGCAACAAGGACTTATAATATTGCAAGTGATGCAGGTATTAAAGTCGGTATAACTCCTTTCATTAGTCCTGACGGTTATGTAACTTTAAATATAACACCTGAGTATGCTACTATATTACAACAAGTTCCTGCTCAAGATGAGAATGGTACATATACTGCGGCTACATTGTTATCTAGAAGAAACTTGAATTTGAAAAATGTAAGAATCAAAGATGGTGAAACTCTTGTAATAGGTGGTTTGATTAATGAAGAGGAACAAAAATCTGTTGGTAAAGTTCCATTCTTAGGTGATATTCCAGGTATCGGAGCATTATTCAGATCTACAACTTCTACTAAGAAGAAGAATGAAATGGTAATAATGATTACTCCTAAGATAATAACTGATACAGAGGATGCAATTGGAAATTCCGAAACATTGTAAATAAAATATTATTAACAAGATGAATGAGCTACTAAACAGATTAAAAAACAGTATCAATAATCAGATACTGAATAAAGTAAACAGTGCACTATTGGAACAATATAAATTTGTTCCAATTAGTGTTAAAGACAATTATCTTTTTGTAGCAATAAATTCAACATCGGATAAAGACGTCATAAACCTTAAATTAAAGGAATTTTATCCTCAGCAAATTAAATTTATTCAAGTGCCTGATCAAGATTTATATGATCTTATTTCAAGCATAAAAACCGAAATGGAAAAAAACGGTGGAGATGATGGAACTTCAAAACAGGTAAGGTTGGGAGAACTTTTAGTTCAAAAGGGTTACATTAATGATGTTCAATTACTCCAAGCTTTAGCAGAAAGTAAGCGTCAAAAAATTCCAATCGGATCTACTCTTTTCAAGCTTGGTTTCATTTCTTTAGATCAATTAAAAGAAATACTACATTTGCAGACAGGATATGATCTTGTTACACCTGAGCAGTTAGCTTCACAAGCTAAATTTATTAAAATTTTACCTGAAGATTTTATTAGGGCAAATAAGATTATCCCAATATCATCAGATGGTAAAACTTTAATTCTAGGGGTTGTAAGGCCTGTTAAACCTGATATTTTGAAAGATATCATTTATATGACGGGTCAGAATCCTAAGCAACTTTTGATGACTCATTATGAGTTTGAGAATTCTTTGAATACTTTTTTCAGTGAACAGAAAAAAGAAACAGAAAAAGTAATAAAAGAAATTGAGAGTGAAGCTGAAGATCTAGAGGTTGAAGAATCTTTGGCAGATATGGTAGATAAACAATTAAAGGATTCTACCGGTTCTGTTGCAAAATTTGTTAATCAAATTATTACTAATGCCATTGATAATAAAGTTTCTGATATTCATATAGAACCAAGACTTTCCGGTTACATTGTAAGATACAGAAAAGATGGTATGTTGCAAAAGGTATTGGATATTCCTCCAAAAGTTGAAACTTCTGTAATTGCTCGTTTCAAAGTTTTGGCAAGAATGAATATTGCTGAGCACAGAAGACCTCAAGACGGTACTTTTTCTATTAAATACAAAAGCGGGTCGTATGATTTTCGTATAAATACATTACCTGTATCAGGTAAAGAAAAGGTCTGTATCCGTGTGCTTGCACCAGCTGTAAGTTTGAATGCTGAAGATAAAAATATCAAACTCATAGGCGGAACAGAAGAGGACGTTAAAAAGATTAAAAATATGGTAAGTTGCCCGAACGGTATTATTTTGACATCAGGTCCTACAGGTTCAGGTAAAACTACTACATTGTATTCTGTATTGAAAAGTTTGAATGATGAAGATGTAAATATTACTACAATTGAAGACCCTATAGAAATTAAACTTGAAGGTATAAATCAATCTCAAATCAATGCTAAAGCAGGTATTACATTTGCATCTTGTATGCGTGCGATATTGAGACAGGACCCTGATATTATTCTAGTTGGTGAAATTCGTGATTATGAAACGTTGGAAATTGCAATTTCAGCAGCGTTAACAGGGCACCTTGTATTAAGTACCGTCCATACAAATTCTGCGGCGGCAACTGTTACCCGTTTAATTGAAATGGGAGCAAAAGATTATCTTGTTTCATCAACTTTGTCAGGAGTTATTGCTCAACGTCTTGTTAGAAAATTGTGCGATGACTGTAAAGAAGAATATTTCGCGACAGAAGAAGAAGCAAGACAAATAATTCATGATGAAAATGAAATAAAAGAATTTATAAAAAAACCGATATACCGAGCTAAAGGCTGTAATAAATGTGGATTTACAGGCTATAAAGGACGTCTTGGTGTATATGAAATTATGGCAATTAATAAAGAAATAAAAAAATTAATTGCTACAGGTGCTCATGACTTAGAAATTGAAGAGGCTGCTGTAAAAAATGGTATGAAGACTTTAAATCAGTCTTGTATTAATCATATTTTGAACGGTGTAACTACAATTTCTGAATTTATAAGAGTTTTGGGCGTAGTAAATGAATAGGAGAATATATGGCAATATATAATTATATCGCTTTAAAAAATAACAAAGATATTGTAAAAGGAAAAGTTGATGCTCAGGATTTGAGAGAAGCCAGAGAGAATATTCGTAAACTTGGTTTTATTCCGACAAAAGTTTATGAAGAAAAGTCCAAAAGCGAAGAACAACAAGTTGATAAAAACATAACAAAAGGTAAAGTGCAGAAGTTAGGTCTGCAAGACCGTATTGATTTTACATCAACTTTACAAATTTTAGCTCAAGCAGGTATTCCGATTATTGAGTCTTTAATGTTTATCGAAAATGATGCAGCAAAATTGAAAGTAAGATTAGTTGCAAAAGAGCTTCGTAGGCAGATTATGGCTGGTGCAACATTTGCTGATACAATTGCGAGGTATCCTGAACAATTTGGACAAGTATATATTGGTCTTGTAAAAGCCGGTGAAGATTCAGGTGAACTTGAAAAAACATTGCAGCGTCTATTGGAATTACAGACAAAAGAAGCAAATATCAGAGGTAAAGTTATCGGAACATTGATGTATCCTATGTTTGTAATTATACTTGCTGTCATTATTGTACTTGTTATGTTAATGTTTGTATTCCCTGTATTCAAGGAAATGTTTGATGGTATGGGAAAAGAATTACCATGGATTACTGCTACTTTGATGAGTGCAGGCGTATTTTTGAAGACTTATTGGTTCTTTGCTCCATTGATTGTAGGATCAATTGTAGGTACTGCTACATTTATTATGAAATGGCAGCCATCTAAAAGGAAAGTTGATGAATATGTTTTGAAAATACCTTTGCTATCAGAATTGATGCAATTTTCAAATTTTGCGAACTTTGTTGCTGTTATGCAGGTTGCATATGATGCAGGTGTCCCAATTATTGAATGTTTATATTTGGCTAATATGACTTTAACAAATTATACTTTGAAAACAAAAGTTGAAGCAGCGACATTAAAAGTTCAACAAGGTCAGCACCTTTCTGTTGCTTTAAGATCAACGAGAGTAATGCCTAAGATGATTTTGTTTATGATTGCTACTGGTGAACAATCCGGTCGTTTAGGGGATATGCTTTTACAAGCAACTTCATATATTGATAAAAAATTAGATGGTATTATTGATACAATGACAAAAATGATTGAGCCGATAATGCTTATTGTAATTGGTAGTATTGTATTGACTTTGGCATTAGCTTTGTATTTACCATTGTTCAACTCTTATATGACAGACTAATAGTATTCAAAGGATTAAGGCATGAAAAAGGTTTATGTAATTACAGGTGCGACTTCAGGAATTGGAAAAACTTTAGTGCAGGCTTTTTCTAAAGAAAATACTGTTTTCGCAGGATATAGAAATGAAAAATATTTGGAAGAATTGAAAAATATTTCAGAAAATATAATTCCGTTTTATATTGATATGGAAAAGAAAAATTCTATATCTCAGGCTGCAGCATTTATAAAGTCTCAAACTGATAAAATAGATACGTTAATCAATGTCGCAGGTTGCGTTGTTGCGGGACTGATGGATAGATTGGATGTAGATGATATCAGAAAACAGTTTGAGGTTAACACTTTTTCTCATTTAGATTTATCACAAAGGCTCTTACCTTTGCTAAAAGATGGCAAAATTATTAATATAAGCTCTATGGCTAGTTTTGGGGTATTCCCTTTTGTAGGTCCTTATTGTGCCTCTAAAAGAGCTTTGGATATATTATTTAATTCTTTATCTGTTGAATCTAACGTAAAAGTTGTTTCAATAAAACCTGGGGTTATCGCAACTCCATTATGGGGTAAGTCGGTTGAACTGAATAAAAAATCCATAGAAAATTGCAAAGAATATGAAAAGCAGATGCAATATTTGATTAAGAATGCTAAAAAGAATGAAACAAACGGTTTGGATGTTCATAAGGTTACTGATTTAATAGTAAAAATTGACTCAATGAATAATCCGAAATCATCTTATACGGTTGGATTCGATGCTTTTTGTGCAAATTTGTTGTCAAAATTGCCTCAAGATTGGATTAATAAAGCAATAAAATTTGGAATAAAAGCTAAGATTTCTTCCTTAAAATAATTTTGTATTTAAGAATAGCAATAATTTCTGATAGTTCTATATACTTTGAAAGTTTTGTCATGTAAGTTTTCTTAAATAAGTTGCAGCGATGATAATTCAAGTTTAAATAATTGCTGATGGTTTGGAAATGAATTACTAGACTAATCTCGGGGATGATTACAAAATAATTTATTCATGATAAAGTGGTTAACAAAGAGGTAGATTATGAAAATAGCTTTGTTAAATCACGGATGTGCAAAAAATTTAGTTGATAGTGAATTGATGTTAGGGCTTTTAGCACAAAACGGACATCAAATTACACTGGATGAAAATGATGCAGATATTGTTGTTGTAAATACCTGTTCATTTATTCATGATGCAGAAAAAGAATCTGTGCAATCAATTTTGCAATTAGTGAATAATGGTAAAAAAGTTATTGTAACAGGATGTTTGCCTCAAAAATATAAAAGTGAGCTTAAAAAAGCTATCCCTGAAATTTCCGGGATGATTGGGACTTCTGATATCAAGGAAATAGTTGATGTTGTAGATAAAATTGCGAATCATAAAAAATATACAGAACATGTATCAGAAAAGCCTGATTATATTTATCCAGAAAATATCGACAGGCAGCAAATTACAGTCGGAGCAAGTTCTTATATAAAAATCGCAGATGGTTGTAATTATCATTGTGGATATTGTATTATCCCAAATCTTAGAGGGGAATATCATTCCAGAACTATTGAAAATATAGTTGAAGAAGCACAAAGTCTTGTTGACAAAGGTGTTACTGAGATTGTTTTGATTGCTCAGGATACTACGAGTTATGGTATTGATTTATATGGGAAACAGGCTTTACCGAAGCTTTTAGAGGAATTAAATAAAATAGAAGGACTTGGATGGATAAGGATAATGTATGCATATCCTTCGCAAATGACTGATGAATTAATTGATGCAATTGCAAAATTGGATAAAGTTGTAAAATATATTGATTTGCCTTTACAACATTATAATAAAGATATTTTAAAAGCGATGCGTCGTCCTGTAATGGATTATGACGTTTTGGTAAAAAAAATAAGAGATAAAATTCCAGGGGTAACGATAAGAACAGCTTTTATTGTCGGGTATCCCGGAGAAACTGATGAACAATTTAATGAGCTTTATGATTTTGTAAAACGAGCCAGATTCGAAAAAATGGGCGTATTTGAATATTCAAGAGAAAAAAATACTGTTTCATATTCAATGGATGAGCAGGTTTCGGCAAAGATAAAAAAACAAAGACATAAAAAATTGATGTCTCTACAACAAAAAATTTCTAAAGAAATTAATGAAAGCTATATCGGGAAAGTTCTTCCTTGTATTGTAGAAGGATACACTGATGATGGACTGATTCTTTTGCGCTCAGAACATGATGCTCCTGAAATAGATGGTATGGTGTATGTTTCTTCAGATACTCATGTTGTCCCCGGTGATATTGAAAATGTTTTAATAGAGAAAGCTGATGAATATGATTTATTTGGAGTTTTACAATAGATTAATAATATAGTATAATAGCTGAATCAGAGGTTAAGTTATGGAATTTGTAGAAAATAGGGAAGTAGAAAAAGAACAGTTAAAGGCAATATTCAGAGATATGGTGAAATATTCGCCTTCAAAAATTATAGGAATGCTTGGAAATGCAATAATTGTCCCTGTATATACAAGTTTGCTTCCTCCTGATCAATATGGGCTATATTCTTTATCCATAGCTTTGTTATCATTTTTATGTATTATATTTTCAGATTGGGTCGGTCTTTCTGGCTTGCGATTTTTTAAACATCATCAGATGACTCAAGATATGCCGAAATATTTGACTACTCTTGTTACAATGCTTGTTACAAATATATTTTTAATGTTTGTAATAGTATTTGTATTTAGGCATAATTTTTACGCATTTTTTAATATTCCAGTAAAATATTTCTTGGCAATATTAGTGTTGATTATTCCTGTAGCAATAAGAGCTTTGCTATTTCAACTTTTAAGAGCTCAGCTCAAATCTATATCTTTTTCTTTTTCAACAATAATAAATCAGTTTTTGACAATACTTTTATCAATTTTCTTTGTAAAATTTTTCCATTTAGGAGCAATCGCATTGTTATTGGGTATGGGAGTTTCAATTTCTTTAATAGATTTGTTATTGATATATCAAAGTAATATTTTATCTTGGTTTAAATTCCAAAAAGTGGAATGGCATTCTGTATTACCTATAATGAAATATGGGATTCCTATTGCTGCAACTTCATTGAGCGCTTGGATAATAAATCAAAGTAATAAATTTATTATGAACAGTATCCATGGATTTACTCAGGTAGGAATTGTAGGGGTAGCATATGGGCTTACGTTACCGCTTTTAATGACAATTTTTTCAATTATAACTGTGGCTGCTATTCCGAGAATTATTAATATGTATGAAGAAAAAATAGATGTAAGACCTCTAATTTCGAAATTTACGGGGTATTACATTTTGGTATCTTTACCTGTTATAACGGTAATATCTTTGTATTCTGCTGATTATGTAAGAATGCTTTCTTCAAATGATAAATTCTCAGCTGCGTTCATATTAATTCCATATTTTGCATTTGGAACATTTTTCATGGCAATTACTGATTATACGACCCTTCAATATCATTTAGCCAACAAAACTTATATAGATTTTGTAATAAAACTTTCATCAGGAATTGTTGGTGTTTTGTTGAATATATTATTAATCCCGAAATATGGTTTGGCAGGAGTTGGAATTGCAACTTTAGGAGCTAATTTTTTATATTTTTTATTAAGCATAATAATTGTTTTACCTGGATTAAGATTAATATTTCCTATTCTAACTTTTAAAAGAATGTTGGTAGCAATAATTCCTTGTATTGGCTTATTTTATGTATACAATAAGTTTTTGAATATTCCGGCAATATTTGAGATGATTTCTTTAATTGTTGTATTCTATTTGTTGTATTGGTTTGTTGCTAATAAATATTTGAAACGTAAAGATTTTATATAATATATTCTTTACATTTATTAATAAACTGACAACAAAAAATATTTATGTTCGTTTTATAAGAACGGATTATATCTAGTGCAATATTATTAAGTATTTGTAATATTAAATGGAAAAACATTTTTTCTCTTGATAAAATTGCATGACCAGATTATTGAAAAACTAATATTGAAAGGGAAATAACATGATTCAGGTTAAAGCCGGTAAAAGAAAAGTTGTAGCGTCTGCATTAACATTTTGTTTCTTTTTACAACAATCATTTTGCTTACAAGTAGCAGCTACAAATATTTCCGGTGTTACAGGGAATAACGGTATATTTAATATTGACCCGACAGCTTCAAATGGAGATATCGGTTTTAGAAAATATCAGGATTTTGACTTGAGTAAAGGTGATATTGCTAACTTGATATTCCATGACTATACAAGCGGAAAGGATATTTCTACATTTGTAAACTTTGTAGATAATACAATTAATATTCAAGGTATTGTTAATGCTGTTAATGCAAACGGAGCTTTGAATGGAGGCGGGCATGCCGTATTTGTATCTCCAAATGGAATGATTGTCGGATCTAGTGGAGTAATAAACGTTGGTTCATTATCTGTCTTAACACCTGAACAACAATCTTATGAAAAATATAAAAGTGATTTGAGTAACCCGTCTTTAATCAAAGATTACGAATCAAGATTGAGTACTCCCGGTAATGGCAGTGTAACAATAGATGGTAAAGTCTTAGCACGTGATTTTATAAATATAAATGCTGCTGATGTAAATATTTCAAACAGTGGTGTATTATTGGCAGGTGTAAAGGATAACACAAAACTTTTATCCAATTTGCAAGCTGAAAAATTATTTAATCAGTTGGTAAATACAGAAAATGTGAATACTGCAAATCAATTCGCAAATGATAAAGGAAGTATTGTAATTACCTCATATGGAGACAATGGTGGTACAAATATTTCAGGGATCATGAAAAATTTTGCAAAAGGTGATACGAGTATTATTAATACTGGATCAAATGGTATAAAGATAGATAATACAGCAGATATATCAAATGCAAATGGCTCTGTAAATATAAAAAATTCTGGGAAAAACGGAGTACTGGTTCAAGGTAATGTAAAAGGCGGCCAAATAAATATCGATAATAAAGACTCAGATGTTGTTATCGGTTATAATACAGGTTCTAATTTTTTAAATTCTACTGGTGATGTAAATGTAAATGTGAAAAATGGAAATCTGTTAAATTCAGGGACTGCCGCAACTCTTATAAAAGCCGGAAATAATTTGAATATAAATGTTGAAAATGGATCTGTTGGGACTGAAGTCGGCCCTAATGATGGTGTTTATACCGGTATAGGTACTAATGCCAGAGATTTAACAAAATCAATAAATGTTGCAGCTGATGGGAAAGTTAAAGTTATAAGTTCTGGTAATAATGCTCTTGTAAATCTTGCAAGTATTGATAAAGATTTGAAAGTTGACCAAATTAAATCTGATGGAAAAGTTATATTATTAGCTGATTCTTCTCAAAAAGGACAAAAGAGTTATAATATTATAAATGCTTCCTCTGATTCAAATACTCCAAATGTTGAAGGTAAAGGGATTTCGATTATTGCAAGTGGAAGTATCGGTGAGAAAGATAATGCATTAACTTTCAGACAAACTCAGGGTTCTTTTGGTTCTGTAGATGAAAATACTTTAAACCACAAAGACAATGCTCAATATGGTGTTGATATGTTAGCAATAAATAATATTAACATCAAAGGTATGGATGGAGAACAAGGTCAAAAACTTGATACAAATGTAGGTGGTCTAATATCCAGAAATGGTTCAATAAATGCAGAATTTTCAGGAAATACATACATAAGAGAAACAACTGCAGCAAATGAAATTAATATAGTAAACAGAGGCAAAGAAGTATATATAGATCATTTAGGAGAAGTACCTACATATTCTCTTGATTATTATGGACCTAATACAAATATACATCCGAAAAAAGTTACAATATCTGCTTTGGATTTAGGTACTTCTTGGCCAAATAATCCTGCAGACTCAAGAATTATAATTAAGAATGGTGTGATTAATGGAGATGGACAAGGCAGACCGGCTCATGAACAAGATTTAACATTAGTTGCAGATAATGCTTATGCCGGTGGTTATTATTTCAATATGGGTAAAAATAGAGGCCAAGTTAGTGATGATCCATTAAAATTCAATCCATCCCAGTTATCTAAAGATGATAGAACTAATAAAATAGAAACTCCGAATGGTGATACTGTTTCAATAAGAGCTAAAGCTGTCAGATCTGAAGATGTTACTGCAATCGGCAAGAATGAAGATGATCGTAATTACTATTACGGAGGCAGTTCTCAAGGAGATGATGAAGGTTATGACGGTGTTAATGGAAATAATGATCCAGATAAACAAGGAACCGAAGAAGATGATGATAATTTAGTTGTTCCAAAAGATGATGAAGTTGTCGTAGATACCGATAATGACACAGATACAGATACTGATACAGACACTGATACGGATGTTGATACTGACACAGATACAGATACAGATACTGATACGGATGCAGATACCGATACGGACAATGATACCGATAATGACAATGATTCAGATAACGACAATGACAATGATTCTGATAGTGATATAGATACAGATACAGATAATGATACCGATGTAGATACAGATACAGATGCTGATTCAGACACTGATGCTGATTCAGACACTGATGTAGATACAGATACCGATGTAGACACAGATACTGATGCTGATACTGATACCGATGCTGATTCGGATATTGATTCTGATAGTGATAACGATAATGATAACGATAATGATTCAGATTCGGATATTGACACTGATTCAGATAATGATACAGATACTGATGCTGATTCAGATGCGGATATGGATTCGGATTCAGATGCGGATAATGATACTGATGTAGACACAGATACCGATGTTGATTCAGACTCTGATGATGATTCAGATTTAATAAATGAAGATATGGGTAAATATGCTTATAAACAAAGAGTAGTTGATTATAATGTAAATTCTATTGACAAACGTCAGTATATGAGATTTGATGCCAGAGATAATAAAAATCCTGTACAAATAGCGCAAAATTCTCAAATTGACTCATTATTAGATATCTCAAGAGGTGGAATTGCTGTTACTCATCACAATGACTTAAAAGTTGGAGATGTAGTCCCCGTAAATATATCTTATGGGAATTTAAACATAAATGCTGATGTAAAAATAGTTTCTGCCAGCGATAGAAGAGCAGGTGCTGAATTTATTAATCTTGATCAGGCAACTGCAAATAAATTATTATATATGAATATCATGTTGGAAGAGCAAACTGCAGCAAGAGCAAAAAATAATAATTTATCTTATTTAAAATAGTTATTTAAACAAATTAAAAAAGATGGAGGTTATGTTTTTAACTTCCATCTTTTTTATGCCATGCTCATTCTTGCGAGTCTGTAATTTCTTGATTTTTGGAAAATTCTATTTTGACTTAAATCCCATTGAGGAGCATACCCTTGGGTATTATTATTGGTTACATTTTGATTTGATTGTGAAGCAAATAATGCTGCAGTTGATTGTAAACTTTTTGCAACTTTAGCCCAATCAAAACTTTTACTTGTTTTAATTGTATTTGTTACAGTATTAGAGAATTTACTTTGTACAGATTTTGTTGCTTTTTTGTTTAATCCGCTTACAACCCCGTTTTCTATTTTGCCTCCGGCACCTTCAACGGTTTCCCCAAATGTTTCAGCACTGGCATTTAAAGCTCTTGATGCAATACTTGTTCCATCTTCTCCTTTAGCAGTCATTTGCGATGTTAAATCTTTGAGTTGAGCGTTTGACCAGTTTGCGTCTGTTGATATTGTGCCATTAGCCATTTGCTCTTGAAGGTTACTGCTTATAGCTTTTCTAGCTTCTTTTTTGGTCATCCCGTTTAGTTCTTCTTTAGATGCGTTATTGACAGCCTCTCTTGCTGCTGTATTTGCAGCAAGTTTTTGAGTTGCTTTATTAGCTTGTTTGTTAATTTGTGAGAATGTTTTGTCTAGTTCTTTAGTCGCTTTCCCTGCACTGTAACCAGTTTGGACTGCGGCAGCAGCACTTGTTAGTGCACCTGCTAGGTTACCATCTGCGGCATAAGCAGCTGTTTTTGTTATATTTGCTGCAGATTGACCATAATTGCCGACCATTTCAGTAACTTTGCCTACTTTTTGCATTACTTTACCTGTAGCAATTAAAGCAGAGCCTGCTCCTGCCAAAAATGACATAGATGACCCAAGAGCTACCAGAGTTAGACCGGCATAATTTACTGCTTGGCCTGTTTGGCTCACTAATGCACTGACTTGTTCGATTTTATCAGCAACTTTAATTATTTTATCTGTTGTTGATTGATTAGCTTCAATTTGTTTTGTGTTTGTTTGTTGAATTTTAACAAATTGGTTATTTGTTCTTTCCATTTGTTTAATTGTTCTGGAAGAACTTCTTTGAAGAGAATAAATTTGCTGTCCGTTTGCTTGTAGTAAATTAATTTTAGTGCCTAAGAATTTTTGTAATTCATTAATTCTATCCTGATTAGAATTTGATTGAGTCCCATCACCATTTATAGAAAAAGAGTTTGTGGCCATAAGTGAATCAAGTTCATTTTGAGCATTTTCAATTTCGGTTTGAGTTTCTTCTGATTCTTTAACGAGTTTTTCTAATGTTTTGTTATCTTTTTCTATTTCTTTTTGTTGTTGCTTTAATTTTTGAGTAAAGCTTTTTTCATCTTTTGCTATTTGTTTATCTAATTTTTTCGCGTTAGAGCTGAAATTATTTACGGTTTCAGCATCAGCTTCTGTTTCACTAGTTAAACTTTTTACTTGATCAGCACTTTTTTCTGCTTCTGCAGCTGCGGCTTTTCCGTCAGCTACATTGTCAATGTTTTTTATATCTTCAATCGAATTTGAATTTGTAGAACTGCTGGATGTTTGGTTAAGGTCCTCTATACTTTTAGATGTGTTTAATTCATTTAGAGTACTTGTGCTTGATGATGATTTCGCATTTGGAGCATTAAAAATAGAACCTGTCATTGTCATATAATCAGGTTTTTGAGACGTAGCGACTTTACTTGCTTTTTGTTGTAGAGCAAGTTTGACTAGGTCAACTTTATTTGAATTTGTTACGCCTGAAATGCTCATAGCTCTCCTGTGTTTTAATCTCTCTTAAATATATAAAAAATTGTTTTTTCGGCTAATTTCAGGTTTTTTGCATGTTGTTACATTTATTAATATTTAAAATTTGCTTTAATGGAATATTTTTGATAGAATTAATCTTGTATTTTAGTTAGTAAAAGAGGGAGATATAAATTATGAAACTAATGGAAGGTAAAAAAGGTGTTATTTTCGGAGTTTCAAATACTCACGGAATAGCATATGCTATTGCAAAGCAATTGTATGAAGCAGGCGCAGATATTGCTTTTACATACGCTGGTGAAGCAATGGAAAAAAGAGTTCGCCCTTTGGCAGAAGACATGGGTGCAAAAATTATTATGAGCTGTGATGTTACAAAAGATGATGAGGTTGCAGCTGTATTCAAAGAATGTGAAAGAGTTTATGGCAAGCTTGATTTTGTAATTCATGCTGTTGCATTCGCTGCAAAAGAAGACTTGCAAGGTAGATTTATTGACACTTCTCGTGCAGGTTGGGATTTAGCATTAGGTGTAAGTGCTTATTCTTTAATTTCTTTATGTAAACATGCTGAACCTATTTTGAATGAAGGTGCTTCTGTATTTGCTTTAACTTATTTAGGTTCTGAGTATGTTGTTGCAAATTACAATGTAATGGGTGTTGCAAAAGCTGCATTAGAATCTTCTATGAGATATTTGGCTGCTGATTTAGGTAAGAAAGGCGTTAGAGTTAACTGTATTTCTGCTGGTGCTGTTAAAACATTGGCAGCAAAAGGTATTTCAGGTTTCGATAAAATGCTTAAAGCTGCTGTTGCAAAATCTCCACTTAAGAGAAATGTTGCATTGGAAGATGTTGGTAAAGCAGGTCTATATTTGGCTTCTGATTTGTCAACAGGAACTACAGGCCAAATCTTGTATGTTGATTGCGGATGCCATGCTGTATATGCTTCTTTGGATGAAATGGAAATTATTGCAAACTCTATTCCTAAAGCATAGAAATTTAGCTCTTTTATAAGTTAAAAATAAGCTCATTGTATATAAGATGAGCTTATTTTTTTATATATGTATTCTAAAATTTCTTGTAAATCTGTTTTATTATAATATTTAGAATTAATAAGATAATAAGATTCTGTTTGAGTGTTAATAACAAGAAGTAATGGTAATTTTTCATCTATACCATATGCTTTGAATAATTTTTTATTAGATTTTATTTTAGTGTTAAGAATACAAAAATTGTATTTCCCGTTAAAGTTGTTGTAGACCATTTCTGCAATTGGAGCCATCTTTATAATAGATAAAAAATCTCTGGAATCTGCAAAAACTAAAATTAAAGGTTTTGTCTTTTTTAAAGCTTCTTCATAAGGAATTCCGATATATTCTTTATCAAGGTATTCTGATATTTTTATTCCATTTGCGAAGCAAATATTTGTCGACAAAAATAATATAAAAATAATTATTAGAAATTTTTTCATACATAAATTTTAACACATAAAGTAAAATAAGTTTTTAACAGTTTATTTTTAGCAATATAATTATCATAATATATTTGTTTGTGATATTCTGTAAATATGACCGAAAATAAGAAGGAATATAAAATGACAACAGCAATTAATATTGAAGATTTACCTAAAGTTTATGACCCAAAAGATACTGAAGATAGTATTTATAAGTTCTGGGAAGAAGGGGGATATTTTAAAGCCGATGCAAAAAGTGATAAACCTCCATATTCTATAGTAATTCCGCCTCCAAATGTAACAGGTGTTCTTCATATGGGACATGCACTTGATGAAACTTTGCAGGATATATTAATCAGATATCATAGAATGTCAGGTTTTGAAACGCTATGGTTGCCTGGGACTGATCATGCTGGTATTGCAACTCAAAATGTTGTTGAAAAAAATTTAAGAGAAAAAGGGTTATCAAGGTATGATTTAGGTCGTGAAAAGTTTTTGGAAGAAACTTGGAAATGGGCTAATGAACATAAATCGGCAATATTGGATCAATGTAAACGCTTGGGTGCATCTTTTGATAGATCAAGAGAACGTTTTACATTTGATAAAGGTTGTTCTGATGCTGTAAAAGAAGTATTTGTCAGATTATATGAAAAAGGTTTGATTTATAAAGGTAAATATATTGTAAACTGGTGCCCTCGTTGTAACAGTGCAATTTCTGATGTAGAGACCGAGTATGCTACGGAAAAAGGGCATATGTGGGAAATTTCTTATCCATTAAAGGGAGAAAGTGGTGCAATTATTGTTGCAACAACTCGTCCTGAAACAATTTTTGGAGATGTTGCAATTGCTGTTCACCCATCTGATCATAAGTATTCTGAACTTGTTGGGAAAACTGTTATTATACCTCTTTCTGGTAGAGAAATTCCTATTATTGCAGATGAATATGTTGATAAGAATTTTGGAACAGGAGCTGTAAAAATTACTCCAGCTCACGATCCAAATGATTTTGAGGTTGGGAAACGCCATGGTTTGAAACCTATTTGGGTTATAAACAATGACGGAACAATGAAAGCTTGCGGAGAAGTCCCTCAAGAATTACACGGTCTTGATAGATATGAAGCAAGAGAAAAAATAATTGGAATGCTTTCATATAATAATTTCTTGTTAAGGACAAGAGATCATGAACACAATGTTGGCAAATGCCAGCGTTGCGGTACTACTATTGAACCGTTACTTTCAGAACAATGGTTTGTAAAAATGGCGCCTTTGGCAAAAGAGGCTATAGCAGCTGTAAAAGATGGTAGAATTAAGTTTGTTCCTGACAGATGGGAAAAGAATTATCTTGGCTGGATGGAAAATATTCGTGATTGGTGTATTTCTCGTCAATTGTGGTGGGGACATCAAATTCCTGCATATTACCATAATGAAACCGGAGAAATGGTTGTTGCCAAAGAAAATCCTGATCCGGAACATTATACTCAAGATTCTGATGTTCTTGATACTTGGTTTTCATCAGGGTTATGGCCATTTTCAACTATGGGTTGGCCTAATACTGAAAGCGATGATTTTAAAAAATTCTACCCTACAACAACTTTAGTTACAGGTTTTGATATTATTTTCTTCTGGGTTGCAAGAATGATTACAATGGGATTGGAATTTACAGGTAAAGCTCCTTTCTCAACAGTATATATTCATGGACTTATTAGAGATGAAAAAGGTCAAAAGATGTCTAAATCAAAAGGCAATACAATTGATCCCGTTAAAATTATTGATAAATACGGTTGTGATGCGTTGAGATTTACAATGACTTCTTTATGTACTTATGGCGGTCAAGATATTAAAATGAGTGAAGAAAGATTTGAATATGGCAGAAACTTTGCTAATAAAATCTGGAACGCATCAAGATTCGTTTTGATGAATCTTGATGGAGTTGATAATAAAGATATTGATTTTGATAAATTGACAATCGCTGATAAGTGGATTTTAGATAAATTCAATAAGACCGCAAAAGAAGTAAATGATAATATAAAAGAATTCAGAATAGGTGAAGTCGCTCACGTATTATATGATTTCTTCTGGAATTCTTATTGCGATTGGTATGTTGAAATTGCAAAAATTCAACTTCAAGATGAAGCATTAAAAGCTAATACTCAGCGTGTTTTGAGATATGTTCTTGATATGTCTTTGAGAATGCTTCATCCTATAATGCCTCATATAACAGAGAGAGTATGGCAATTGATTCCAAAAGAGACTGAAACGAAAGCTTTGATAGTTGCAGAATTCCCAACGTTTAAAAAGGAATTGGATTTCCCAAAAGAAGCAAAAGAAATGGATCTTGTATTTGAAACGATTACATCATTGCGTAATGTTCGTCAAAGCTTTAATATTTCTCCATCTGTTAAATGTGATATTGAAATAAGAGCAGAAAAAGATGAAAAGCCAATTTTTGAAGAGATAGAGGCTTATATTAAACGTTTAGCAAGAGTTGAAAACATATCTTATGCTGATATGAATGCTCCTGTCCCTTCAAAGAGCGCAACAGCAGTTGTTTCAGCATCAAAAATTATCTTGCCTTTGGCTGATTTAATTGATTTGGATGCTGAAGCTGCAAGACAGCAGAAAAAACTTGACAAGTTAACAGCAGAAAAGAACTCTTTATGTGGAAGAGTTAACAATCCAAAGTTTGTTGCAAATGCTCCAAAAGAGCTTATAGAACAAACAAAGTCAAGAATAGCTGAAATTGAAATTCAAGAAAGTACAATTTCTGAACTAATTAAGTCATTAAAAGCTTAAAAAGTATAATAGCACAAGATTTTGCAGGCGTTTCTTTGTGGAAACATCTGTGATTTGTGCCGTTAAAATGTTAAAAGAGTTTACAAAACCTTTACAAATTATTAAATATTTGTTACAATAGTCGTAAGGTTAATAGATTAGTGTCTTATGACAATTGGAGTAAAAAATGACATCAAGTGAGTTAGATTTTGAAGAATTATTAAAACAGTATGATTACAAATTCCAAAAAGGTGATTTGGTAAAAGGTATTGTTTGCGGATATGACAGCCAAGGGGTTATGGTTGATATCGGTGCAAAAACAATTGCTGTTGTACCTACCAGAGAAGCTGTTGATAAAGATGAAAATGTTGAAGATAAGTTCAAAAAAGGTGAAGAATACGAATTCTTAATTATAAAAGAAGAAGACGAAGATGGAAAATTCCTTTTATCTAAGAAAAAAGTTGATTTGGCTTACGCTTGGAAAGAATTGGAAAAAGCAAAAGAAGCAGATGAAACAATCTTAGGTAATGTTGTTGGAGTTGTAAAAGGTGGTGTCCTTGTTGAAATTTCAGGAGTCAGAGGTTTTGTACCTTCTTCTCAATTAAGAGCTAAAGAAACTGATATTGAAGTAGGCGGAAAACTTGAATTAAAAATTCTTACTTTGGATCCTCAACAAAATAATTTCATATTATCAAATAAGAAAGTTTATGAAGATAGTGCTGTAGAAGCAAGAAAAAATGTCTTCTCACAAATTGAGCCTGGACAAATTGTTAAAGGTGATGTTGTTAGAATCACAGATTTTGGTGCATTTATAGATTTAGGCGGCATTGATGGATTGTTACCATTATCTCAATTATCTTGGAGATGGATTGATCATCCTACAGATATTTTGAATGTTGGTGATAAAATTGATGTAGAAGTAATTGCAGTTGATCATGAAAAACAACGTGTATCTTTAAGTTTGAAAAATCTTGAACCTGATCCTTGGTTAGAAGCTGAAAAACAAATAAAAGAAGGCGACAAGGTAGAAGGTACTATTACAAGAATCAAACATTTTGGCGCTTTCGTAGAAGTTTTCCCTGGTGTTGAAGCTTTGTTGCCTCATGCAGAAGTTGTAGAATTACAAAACCAAAAAGAATGCATTTTGCAAGTTGGTGATAAAGTTGATACTTATATTTTGAAATTTAATCCAACTGATAAACGTATTGCATTGACAGTTGATGAATCAAAAGTTGATCATAAAGAAAGTGATACAACTGAAGAATAATTTATTAATAAAATAATTCAAAGCGGGATTTATGTCCCGCTTTTTGTATGAAAAATTTTAAATTTTCTCATCTAATTATATGATTTTTTAAATTTTTGTATATTAATTTATAAATTAATACCGTATAATTTTTATAGTAATATTGACTTTAAAAAAAATATTATTATAACAGTTATTAGTAAGGTAGATAATATAATATTTTATAAAGGAGATGTAGCGCATGGGTATGGCAGCTTCTCAGGCAAGATATTTAGGCTTGACAGCTAGAAAGACAAATGTAGAATACGAAGGACAACAGATAAATCAGGCTCGTACAGCTTTGGCGAATCAAAGTGCAAATACTTTTAATGAATTGTTAACTCTTGAAGTGCCAACAGCTCCAAGCACTCAGGATTATACAACTATGCAGTATTCATATTCTGATGGTGTAAATGAAGAAGTAATTACAGGGATGTCAGAATTAGTAGATGACCCAGATGGATATAATTATATGATATCTCATTATCATTATTCAGATGTCTATACAGGAGTTCAGACTAAGAAAAATAATCCTCAAGTTGTTCTTGATCAAGAGACTGGAATTCCAACTTATGTTGGAAATTGCGAGGTTTCTGAATATAATCCTAATAATTCAGAACAAAAAGCTGCTTATGAACAGATTTGTAAAGATTTTCCTGATGAGAGTATTGCAAAATCAGATAGTATCTATACTTGGCAATATCAAGGTAAAACTTATTTTGCAAGTTTAGAGGATTTGACTGCATCTGCAACAAGTGCGCCTGATCCTACAAAACCTACAGAGAATCAATCAAAATTAACAGTTTATGACGCAGAAAATATTAAAACAAAAATTGAACAACAACAAAAGGCATTTGTTGATTTAGATGATTCTGGTCGCCCTCAAAGTATAAGATTTGAGGATTCTTCTGTTACTTATTCTTTAAATACAGAAACTATTACAGATGATAATGCTTATCAAGATGCGATGAATCAATATAACTATGATATGCAGGTTTATGAGAAAAAAATTGCAGATATAAATGCAAAAACAGAAAAAATTCAAGAACAGGATAGAACCTTGGAATTGCGACTAAGACAATTAGATACAGAACAAGAAGCTTTACAAACAGAGATGGAATCAGTAAAAAAAGTTATTGATAAAAATATTGAATCTACATTCAAAACTTTTGAATAGTAAAACATTGATAAGAGGTTTCCAATGAGTTATAAAAATGATAGTTACTTGGTAATAGCAAATAAATTTGGATCAGCCAGCGGAGATGCAAAAGCTCAGTTGTGGGAAACATATGACCAGCTGAGAGATTTGACTGTATCAGGCAATGGTTTGGGCTCTGGTTTTGGTATGACTGGAGGTTTTTTATATAACTTAGCAAGTTTGTTGGCTCCATCTTCTTTTGCTACAGTATTTGGAGCCTCCGAATCGATGAATATTCCTGGAACTTCTTATGCTTCACAATTCAGCGGTGGATCATCTTATGGTATTGATTCATTGTATAATTATTCAGGTTTCCCTGGTGGTGCAGCTCCTGTATCTTGGGGGCTAGATGGTTATGCAACAGGAGGTGCTTCTTCAATCGTAAGTGGTTGGGGAACAGATAGCGGAGTTGCAACAGGATATGCTTCAGGTGTCGGTGGTATTGCTGATGTTGCGAGTGCTGCCGCTTATGGACTTGGCGCTGCTAACGGGTATGGTTTTTCTATGAAAAATTTAGTGCTACCTGTTGCTGGTGTAATCTCAGGATGGGGTGGTATAATGCAAGCCGCAGCTCCATATCTCGGTGAATATGGACTTCCTGCTCTTGTTATGGGAAATTTGATGCAAGGTACATCATCTGCAGCTTTAGCAGCTTATCAGAATGTTACAGGCAATATTACAGCAAATGCTGATACTATACTTTCAAATAAAGTTAGAAACATTGAGACTGTTTGTAAAATGCTTGATACTCAAGGTGATGTCGTTAAAAAAATGTTAAAAGAATCAATAGATAGTGATAGTAAAGCTATTCAAAACTTGTAAAATTTTTTTACAAGTTTTTTTTATGAATTAAAGTTTATAAATGTTTTGTCCGTAATATAAGTAGTATAGAAAAAACTCTAGACTGAAAAATTAAGACATGTTAAGCAAATATTTAAAATCATGGCAATATTTGTGTGTGGATTGTTTTAATATACATGTAGGTCTAAAGTGTAAGGAGAAAAATGCTTCGAGATACTTTAGAGATGAATATAAAAAGACTGATTGATTTCTTGATATATTCAAAAAACTTTCTAATAAGAAAGAATCCTATAAAAACAATGTCAAATTCTATTGTTGAAGGTTTGAAAGAATTTTTGACAATGAATAAGAAACGAAAGATGGCTCAGTATAGATTAAACTATCACAGACATCAGTTTCAAAGAATGGAACAGTTGATTGCAGAAAATAATCAACACACGTTCTTGAGGGGAAACCGATTGAACGAAACAAGATAAAAGGACAAAAAAATGGGATTAATCGCTTCTCAAATTAGGTTATTATATCTTAATCAACAAAGACTAGATTTAGAGTACAAAATCCAGCTTATTACACAAACTAAAATGGGTTTGTCTCAATCTGTAAGCGATTTGATGCAGGTTGGTAATGATTATGATCCTGAATCTCCTACTACTAAAATGTTGCAGCAGCGACAAGCTAAGTTAAAAGTCCTTGAACAAAAATTAGATATGCAAATGCAACAATACCAAACAAGATTAAAAATGATTGAAGCTGAATATCAATCTTGCCAAGGTGTGTTAGATAAGAATATCCAAAAATCCTTTGCATATAATGCAGCATGATAAAACTAAATAACTAGTTAATTATAATATTATATATTTGTTTGAACAAACAAGCTTATGATTTCATTTAGTGCAGAATATTGTCTTTGGAATTTTTGAGCTTGTTTTTCTAATAAACCTATTTGTTTTTTATATTCCAATATAGAAGCTTGGCATTCTCTTGAAGAATTATTCAAACTTTCTTGAACCTGTTGAGCTTCTTGCAATACACTTTTCATTGAAATACCCAAAGCTTCCATTGTCTGTTTAATGATTTGTGCCCCTGTTTGTTTTGATACTCCAGCAGGCAGTTGGTTTATTAATTGTTTTAAAACTGCAATGTTAGAAGGTATTTCAAACCCGTCTAAATCACTGGCAAAAGTTTCTTGAGATATTGTGTGGTTAAACGAATTAATATTAGGTGTAGAAAAACTTAGAGGAGTCTCTGAATGTTCTGCATATTGATTATTCTCGGATTGAGAATCATAGTCAATTGTTATATTTTCATTTTCGACTTCTATATTTGAATCCTGTTCTTGTGCTGATGAATTTTCATCTTGTACAGATGCAGAATTTTCTACAACGTTTTGAATTTCAATATCAGACTGCTGCTTTAAAGCTTCAACTATCTTTTTCCCTACGCCTTCTGTAATATTATTGCTAACCATATTCCTCACTTTCTTCAAATAATTATAATATAGCGAAGAAATTATTTCAACAAATAAATAAAATAGTTACGAAATGCTAAGAAAATTTCATAAATTCAAAATAGTGTTATAATATAAAAAATAGTAATAATGAGGGTATTAAATGAAAAGGCGAGCTTTTATTAGTGTGTATGATAAGACAGGTTTGATTGATTTTGCAAAAAATCTTGTTGAAAAGTTTGATTATGAAATTGTGGCATCAGGCAGTACCTATGAACTATTGCGTGATTCTGATATTGTGGTAACTGATGCTAAAACTTTTTCTGGGACTTTGTCTTTATTATCAAATGATTTGGAACAGATGAGTGAAACTATTTTAGCTGGAATATTAACTAACAGTTCTGATACAAGGACTTTAAGCGAACTGGAAAGTGCTGCGATAAGGCCTTTTGATATGGTTGTTGTAAATTTATGTCCTTTCCAAAAAATTGCATACGAATCTGACGATATTGATCAGGTTGTTTCAAAAATTGATATTGCAGGCATAACTCTTTTGAGAGCAGCTGCAAAAAATTATAAAAATGTAACGGTAATTACTGATAAAGTTGATTATTATGTAGCTTTAAATGCTAATGAATTTGGTCGATTGAAACTTGCAATTAAGGCTTTTAATTTAACTGCTAATTACGATAGAGATGTCTGCTCAAAAATTGCAGAACAAACAGGAGATAAGCCTTTTAAGACTTTTAGCTTTGAAAAAGTCAAAGATTTACAATATGGTGAAAATCCTCATCAAAAAGGTACAGTTTATAAAACTGATAGAATGGTTGATTATGAAGTTATAAATGAAAAAGAATTATCGTTTAACAATTTGTTAAATATAACAGAGGCTGTTAATGTAGTCAGCGAATTTTATGATGTTAATTGTGTCTCAATTATTAGACATACAAAACCTTGTGGTGTTGCATTGGGTAGATCTTTGTATGAAGCTTATACAAAGGCTTTTGATTGTGATCCGATCAGTTCTTTTTATGGTGTTGTCGGATTTTCAAAACCTGTAGATGCAGAGGTAGCAAAACATCTAAATTCAATGGCTGTAGAAGTCGTAGTTGCTCCGGATTATTATCCTGAAGCTATTGAATTGTTTAAAGATAATTCTGATATAAAATTAGTTAAACTAAATACTTCATTAAAAGAATATAGAAGATTGACTGTAGAAGAGGTTATTCTGACTCCTTTTGGGGCGTTAGTTCAAGATCGCAACAATAGTGAGCTGGAAAAAGATAAATTTAAGGTAGTTACTCAAGTAAAACCGACTGCTGAGCAGATAGAAGATGCTATTTTTGCTTGGAAAGTTGTAAAATACGCAAAAACAAATTCTGCAGTTGTTGCTAGGGATTTTAAAACAATTGCTATTGCTCAAGGACAAACTAATGCTATTTCAGCTGTAGAAAACGCCTTGAATTACGCTTGTGATGGCGCAAAAGATGCAGTTTTGGCTTCGGATTCTTTATTGACGGCAGAAGATTGTATATATTCTGCTGTACAATCAAGAATTAGTTTGATAATTCAGCCGGGTGGATCGTTGAAAGACCAAAGCTTAATTGAAGTTTGTGATAAGTATGGCATAGCTATGATTACAACAGGAATAAGAAATTATAGACAGTAATTATTTATTACATATCATTTTTTATTTTTTCTTCCAATCCATCATAGTGTTTTAATACATTATACAAGTCTTTATAAAATAATTTTTGACCGTGGTCATTAATTTTTGTAAGACAAGGTCCATCTATTGTTTCATCAAGTTCTGCAGGTTTTGGAATGTTTCCTTTTACTACTTTGATTTTAGTGCCATTTAAAACAGCCATAAGCCAAAACCATATATCATCATTTGTAGGGGCAAGTTTTTGGAATAAATTTTCATTTGTAATATCTTTATAAAGACAGTGTGGAGGATATAAAACAGCTCCTACTCCGCACAATTTGTTTGCAAAAGAAGGGTATTTATAATATTTTTTACCACCGGCTTTTGCTTTCATTTTTCCATTTTTATAATACATTTTTGTACATCTATGGCATTGTATGTATTTGGAGTTTTCAAGATAAGAATTATATAGTAACTCAACCATATTTTTGTCGTAATATGCATCATCATCTGTAGTAATAATTATGTCATTTGGAAACTCTTTTAAAGTTGGGATAAGTTTTTTATAAGATTTTAAATCATTGCACCATTTTATTGTAAGACCATATTTTTGTAAATTTAAAAGATTCTCTGGTAAGTTGTTTTCTTTGCTAGGAAATTGTTCTTCAGCTAACCAAAGAATAATCATATCAGGTTTTAAAGTTTGATCAAGTAAAGAAATGATTGTTTTGTGCACATAATTAATCCTCGCAGGAAAAGATGTTAATGATACTATAATTTTAGGATTCCTTTTATCTTCGGTAATACCTGAAGAGTTAATATTTGCTATTTTATATTTTCTGCCTGCAAAATATTCAAATTTTAATCCCAAAATTGATATAATTCTGCGTTTGCCTAATTTTTCTTTTTTATATAAATGCATTAAAAATCCCTTTGTGTTGGTAAAGTTAACATGTTCCCAAGTTTTATATCATATTCTGTGGGTGAAATTTTTTCGACTCCGCTCATTGATGTAAATGTCATTTCGCCAAAATAAATTCTGCCGTCAACATTATAAAAATCAACTCTTACGAAAGCAAAATTTTCACATAATTTTTTCGCCAATTCTAACATTTTATCATAATTTTTAGGTTTTATTAGAGGAGTTTTAGATGCAGGATAAGTCATTTTAAAAGGTTGTAAATTCCATTCTGTGTCATAAATGTTTTTTGTTCTTTTTTTAGAAAATCTTCCACAGTCAACCCATACAAATTTTGGATCTCCATTAAAACATAAAAATTTATAATCATCTAATACGCCATTGGAGTCTTCAATAAACTGTTCAGCAATAATTTTGGGTTTAATATCTTTGTATTGAAGTTCTAATCCTGCTTTATAAGCATAATTTCTTTTCATCCATTTATCGAATTTCTTTTTAGCTAAAACTTTGTTAAATTGTTTTTTGTCATTAACTATAATATTCCAATGAGATCCGTGATTTGCTTTTAGTACAAATTTATTTGGCAATTTATCAAAATTTATATCGTCAAATTTATCCCAAACTCCAATGAGTGGAATTAAATATTCTTCTCCTATTTTATTTTTCACCCATTCTCTTACTTGATATTTATCTGCAAGCTTGGTTTTAGTTTTAGAGTTGTCATATAATTTTAGCCATTGAATTTTTTCGTTAAATGTTTTTGGATGTTCTAAATCTAGAGTTTTACCAGTTCTTTTCTTATACCATTTTTTAAGAATTTTTGGGAAATCTTTTATATCAGAATTCCTTTTTATTTCTAGAACAAAACTACCAATTTTAATCTTAATTCCATTACCATATTTTAATTTTTCAATTATCTTAATCATTTTATCACCCTAACATACTAACAATATTATGTAGGAAATTTTGTGATGTCTATAAATTGACAGTATATGAAATTTATCTTGCAAGAGTTTTGTTTTGCGAGTATTATTGAATCAGAATAAAAAACAAGAAGGTGGAATTATGGAAATAAAATCATGGGAAGATTATTTTTTAGACTTAGCAAAGACTTGTGCTAGCAGATCAAACTGTATAAGAGCTCAAGTTGGAGCAGTAATTGTAGGAGATGATAAGAAGATAAAAGCAACCGGATACAATGGAACTCCATCAAAAGTTGAATCCTGTTATGAAAGGGGCGAATGTTATAGGATAAAACATAATATTCAGTCAGGAACACGTTATGAGACTTGTCGTTCAATACATGCAGAACAAAATGCTATAATACAAGCGGGGCAAGATAGATGTAAAGGTTCCACAATGTATATTTGGGGGCATAATTTTATTTGTATTTTATGCAAAAGATTTATTGTCCAATCAGGAATAAAAGATGTTGTTTTGAGAAAAGATGAAAATTCTCCAGTAATGCATGTTACAGTTGATGATATAAGACGAGAATTGGAAGCAGAGTAGTTATTAATTTAATTCTTGATTTCTATAAAAAAATTATTAAAATCATGCAAGATAGGTAGTAAATACAGTTTAAATTTAATTGTTTTTCTACTTAATTTGTATGATTTTTAGCTATTAGATGTATAAATTTAAAAAATATACGGTATGATAGAAATAGAAAGGCAGGCAGATTATGTATAACAGTTTTTATCCTCAATATGATTTGGCAGGAAGGATTCAACATACAAAGCTGGATACCGGATTTGCAGATATGCCTTCTGCCAGAATATCAAGAGTAGAAAATCAGGCATCGCCTGATTTCAAACAAGTTATGTCAGGATTGGTAGAGAATTTGAATACCGAGTTAAACGCTCCTGATAATTTGTTAAAAGACGTTATGTCAGGCAGTAGTAATGTTGATATTCATGATGTAATGACTGCTATGGCAAAGTCAGAGATAAGTATTAACGTTGCGACTCAATTTACTGGGAAAGTCATACAAGCGTATGACAAAGTTATGCAGATTCAAGTGTAAAATTAGTCTATTAAATGATTAAAGTCGGACTTGGGTGTAATTTTAATAAATCAATAAAATTGACAGATGCTTACAAAGAGGGAGAAGAATGGATTTTCAAAAATTATTGGAAAATAAACCTTTATTATATGGTATAATAGGCGGAGTTATCTTGATTTTAGCTCTTGGTTTAACTGTAAGTATTGTAGGCGCGTCAAAAAAAACGGCAAATGGGACAGAGGTTACAGGAGAACCATTAAGAGAAGATGTTGATTTATTAACTACCGATAATGCTGGTAAAGCTATTGAAATTCAAGCTTTACTTGCAAAATATGATATTGCCGTAAGCCGAAGAATTGATGGTACAAAATCTATTTTGTATTTGAAAAAAGGTGATTGTAAGACTGGTAGAAAAGCTTGTTATACAACTGACAGAGATTTAGCATTAATTCAAATTGTTCAAAGTGGATTGATGGATCAAAATGTTGGTCTTGAAATTTTTGACAAAGGTGATTTTACATCTACAAAAGAAGATAAAAAAATAAGACTTTCTAGAGCTATAAACGGAGAATTATCAAGATTAATAAGAAGAATTGATGGTGTTGATAATGCTTCAGTATTTATTTCAATTCCTGAACAGACAATGTTTACTTCAATGCAAAAGCCTGTTACTGCAACAGTACAGATAACTTTAGCTAAAGGTGCAACTCGTTTGGATCAATTAAAAGTAAAAGCTATTACTAACCTATTACTTGGCAGTGTAACAGGACTTACTGCTGAAAATATTGCCATAACAGATACAAATGGAAACACATACCACAGCATAATGAATGCAGAAGATGAAATGCTTCAAAGACTTGAAGAAAATGATAAATATATGACATCAAAAGTAAACCAACAATTAGACAGATTGATTGGACAGGGTAATTATGTTGCTACAGTTAGCACATTCTTGAGACAAGCTCCTGTTGAAAAATTTACTATAGACTATGATCCTGCAAGAAAGGCTTCTGTTTCAGAACAAACATTTTCTGAAGGTTTAGGAGATCAAACAAATGATTCTAATAAAAATGTAAATGCAGTAAGTGTGTATTTGCCGAACGGTTTGCCAAACGGTTCTACAGATTCAAGCCAAAACAGAAATTATTCTCGTACAGCCAGAGAAACTCAATATGGTGTAACTAAGACTCAAACAAATGAATATATTAAACCGGGTGTTATAGAAGAAATTTCTATAGCGGTAACTTTGGATAAAAATGCGTTGCCGGCAAATACTACATTGGAAGAATTGAAAGAATTAATTGCAAAAGCTGCAAGTCCAAAAGTTAACCCAGAAAATGTTTCAATTGCGTTTTCTGATTCAACAGATCCTTATTTGGCTTCAGATAGACCTGCAAACTTGCCAAAACCTGATGAGACTGGAAATCCTTGGTGGCTTGCAATTGCTTTAAGTGCTGTAGGTTTGGTGATTGTATTTAAAGCTATTTCAAATAAAGTTCAACAAATTCAAGAGGCGAACAGACGAGAAGTTGAAATGCTAAGACAAAAAACGGCTCAACAAGAACAACAATTATCAGATATTAATCAAAGAGCAGCTCAATTGACAGAAAGACAATCAGAATTAGCCCAAGGTCTTGTTGAACAACAACAAAGGGGTTATATACAACAACAAAATCCAGAACAGCTGATTGATACTTTGTCTAATCTTTCTGCAGAACTTTCAGGTGCTGATGATGACGAAGCAGGAGAAAAAATAAAAAGCTGGATTGAACAGGGTTAATTTTTATTCTATGTATAAAATTTAGAGAAAGACAAATAACGGTAAGAGAAAATGGCAATAGAAGGTTTCGATTATAAAGGTTTTGCACAAAATTTAGCTCAACAAGCTTTGGAATTAATTCCAAAAGATTTTAATGATAACCAGAAAAATTATGTTGCAAATACTCTATTAAATTTTGCCACTGTTGCAGGTCAAGCTCTATACGATGATACCGAACTCGGGTTTAATCTTGATCAAGCAATAATGATTACCCAAATTATTGCTGAGTGGTCTTTTCATAAATCTGTTGATTTAATAAGATCAGGGATTCCACAACAGTATTGGGATCCTATAATGCAAAAAATCGCTTATACAATTTTTGAAATTGCTAAAAATGCTTTCCATCAAGCATTGCCTCAGGATCAATGCTTGCAATTGATTGAACATCATGTAAAAAAAACTTATCTTGATTGTATTGCAGAATTAAAAGACAAAAATTTGATAGATGAAGGTCTGATGGAAAAAGCTGCAAGTCAGTCAAATATTGATACAATGATACAAGAGCAGGCACAAGCAGAGCAAGTTCAACAAAATCAACAATCTCAAAATGTTTCGAACCAAGCACAAGCTAATCCCTCAAATTCTCTTTCTCAAGCTAATATAGAACCATTAGGTGCTGATGCAAAAGTTTTAAAATTAGCAACTTTAGCATTACTGTTCCAGAAAATGAAGCAGGAAAAAGTCCAGTCTATTTTAAATAAGTTTAATCCTGACGATGCACAATCAGTTATTAAATTTATGAGTATGCCTGATTTAGGTACAAAAGTTGATCCTAATATTGCATTGAGATGTTTGCAGGAAATAAAAACTAATTTACCTAATGCAAATCAAAATTTAACTCCGGCAAAAATAATTCATAAAATTCAAAATGTTTCACAATATTTAGATAGATCACACTTGGAACAAATATTAAGACCTGAAAGAATAAAGGTAAAACGTCTAGTATTTAACGCTTTAGACGGAGAATATTATGAAATACCTCCAAAAGTTGCAAACATTATTGCCACACACCTAGAGGATAGTGTATAATATAATTAATCATGATTATAAAAAAGAAAATCGGGAAAAAGGTGGAGGAAGTTGCAGAAAAAACTGCAGATTTAGAACCGAAACCTAAGATTGAAGAAGACGAAGTAAAAATAGATTTGTTTAATCTTGATAATATAGATTTTAAACAAAGACAAGAGCGACGTCGGGGAGATAGAAGAAGAGGTTTTAGGAGAATTGACGACCGAAACCTTATTTCTCGTGCAAAAGAAGAAGCTCAAAGTATTAAAGAAGCGGCCGCAAAAGAAGGCTATCAGGAAGGACTTATTCAAGCTAAGGAAGATCTTGATGATATTAAACATTCTTTGTTGGATTTTTTGTCCGCAAAACAAGAAGTTTTTGAGTATATTGCCCCTGATATACTTGAAATAAGTGTTGATATTGCTAAAAAAATTATTAAAAAAGAGTTACAACAAGACCCGCAAATAATTCTTGATAATATAAAAGAAATATTAAAAGGTCTTTCAAAAGAAGAATCAAAGATAACATTCAAGGTGAACCCTTCTCAAGTATCATTCTTGAAAACGGAGATCCCTGATGTTATAAGTAATGTAGGACTTGATGCAAAAGTTTTAATTGTACCGGATGAGTCTATAATGGAAGGCGGATGTGTAGTTACAACAACAAACGGTGTTATAGACGCTACAATTGAAACTCAGTTGGCAGTAATAAGTGAGGCTTTAAAAGAAATTTAATGGCGCAAGAACAAGCTCAAAGCGGAGGAGGTAACAATTTAAGCGAAATTTTTATGGCGGTATTCGTGCTGCTGTTAATTGTGCTATTGTTATGTGAACTCCCAAATTGGGTAATAAATGTTTCAATTTGTTTAAATATCACTTTGGGTGTTGTTCTTTTGATGATATCTTTGTACGTTAAAAAGACTTTAGAATTAGCATCATTCCCTTCAATAATTCTTATTGGAACAATGTTCCGCTTAGTATTATCAATAGCTTCAACAAGATTGATTTTGTCAAAAGGTGAAGCAGGTGAGGTTATTCATGCATTCGGGTCATTTGTAACCGGCGGTAATATGATTGTTGGTGGTGTAATATTCCTTATTATTACAGTTGTCCAGTTTATGGTTATTACAAAGGGTGCTGAACGTATTGCTGAAGTTGCCGCTCGTTTTGCTTTGGATGCTATGCCTGGTAAACAAATGACTATTGATGCTGATTTTAATGCGGGGTTAATATCTCCTGAAGAGGCAACGAAAAAACGTGAAGATTTACAAAGAGAGTCAAATCTTTTCGGTAGTATGGATGGTGCTATGAAGTTTGTAAAAGGGGATACCATTGCAGGTATAATCATTGTACTTATCAATATTATCGGAGGTTTGTGCATCGGATGTCTAATGAATCAAATGCCGATTGCAGATGCTGTATCAAAATATACTATTTTAACAATTGGTGATGGTTTGGCTTCTCAGGTACCTTCATTATTGATGTCAATTGCTGCAGGTATTTTTATGACTCGTTCTTCTGCTGCAAGTTCTTTAGGTACTGATGTTACATCTCAAATTATAAGTAAGCCTTATGCTCTATTTTTAGCAGCGGCCTTTTTGATGCTATTAGCAATTACAGGACCGGGATTCACCGGATTGCCATTTTGGCCATTTTTCTTCTTTTCTATAGGATTGGGTATTGCAGGTTTTTCTACTTTAATAAATGCGGATGTTCAATCTCAATTAGGGCAGTTGGAAAATGTTCGTCAGAATATGCAGGATCTTGTTAATCCGAACAGAATGTATGAACGTTTAGGTGTTGATGTATTAAGTTTGCAGGTAGGTTCTAATTTGTTGGTGATTGCTGATCCTGATCAAGAAGGTCAGTTATTAGCTAAAATTGCAGCTTTACGTCAAAGAGTTACAGATGAATTAGGTTATATTTTACCAAATATAAGAATCATGGATTCTTCTGCATTGGATGCTAATGAATATATGATTTCTATTCGCGGTAATACTGTTGCAACAGGATATGTTTATCCTGGAAAATTGATGGTTATTGCCGATCAGTGGGACGCTATGAAAAAAGAGGTCCCGCAAGATGCAATAATTGGGATTGATCCTACTTATCAAACTCAGGCTTATTGGATTTCTCCAGAGGATGCTAAAACCGCAAGATCTGTTACTGCTGTTGATTCTACAGATGTAATTGTTACGCATTTACAAGAGTGTGTAAGAAAACATGTAGATGAAGTTATGACAAAAACTGATGTTTTGAAGCTTATGGAGCTTGTTAGATCTCAAGATCCTACTTTGGTAAATGACCTTGTTCCAACAATTATTTCTACAAGTGATTTAAGAAAAATATTTGTAAACTTGATTAGAGAAAAAGTTTCTATAAAGGATATTATATTTGTATTTGAAAGACTTTGTGATTATGCTAGGTTCTCAAAGGAGCCGGATATTTTATCAGAAAGATTGAGAGCTGCTTTAGGTCGACAAATTTGTTTAGCAAATGTAGGAGATGATAGGGTCTTATATGCATTGACACTTTCTCCAGAATGGGAAAAAACACTCGATGACAGCTGTCAAAGAACTGAGTTAGGAACTATGTTTTTGCTAAACCCAATGCAGGTTCAAGAATTGATTGAGACAACTGCAACTACTTTGATGCGCGCTCATCAGGCATGTGGACAACAGCCTGTAATTTTGTGTTCTCCAAGAATTCGTTTACCTCTTTATCAGCTTTTAGAAAGACATATCCCGACAATTGTCGTAATCTCATATTCAGAATTGATTAC
The DNA here is from genome assembly GCA_949290355.1 of uncultured bacterium. GTDB lineage: Bacteria > Cyanobacteriota > Vampirovibrionia > Gastranaerophilales > Gastranaerophilaceae > Stercorousia. The sequence goes on from CASERN010000011.1 coordinate 301,009, forward strand.
TGATATTAAGGTAGAAGCAATTGACACAATTGGTGAATCATATTCAATGGATCAGTAAGATGAAAAAAATAATTTTATTTTTAATTTCAATTTATCAAAAAATATCAAAACATACGCCTGCAGTTTGCCGTTTTTACCCTACTTGTTCTGAATATACTCGTCAAGCTATAGAAAAATATGGTGTCATAAAAGGCGGTTGGCTAGGTATAAAAAGGATTTGCAAATGCCACCCTTATCATGAAGGAGGGTATGATCCTGTACCTTGAATATAATTATTTAACCCATTTGAAACTTTTTACGTAGTTTGTTCCATTGATATCACCATTAATGTCAACAGTAAAAATTCTATAAATATTTGTTGCATCTTTAATGCTTGGTATTTTACTTATTTCTTCTTGCAATAGTAGTTTTTCTGTTGCATCGCTAATTCCTGGTATTGTGTTAAATAAGGTATTAAGAGATGCATTTTTGATTTTTCCAAATACAGTAGTTATGTTTTTGGTCAAGCTGCCATATATTTTCATATCAGCAATTGAAGTTACTACGTTATATGATCCTGTCATATACATATTCAAATCGTTGCCATTTGAATATATGTTTATATTTTTTGCAATCCCGTTTGAAAGATGTACATCTCCTGATATACTTTCGAAATCTCCGGTTTTTAGCGGTGTTACAAGGTCAATTAAACTATTGATTGACAATCCTGTAAAACCTCCTTTTAATAGGTTTCCTGCTTTAAGTAAGTATTCTAATGAACCTAATTTTGGCATTCTTCCGTTTGCAATTTTAAATGTTCCGTCTCCTGATAATGTTTTAAAGCAATTTTCTTGAGTATCTCCTTTACAAGATAAAGTAAAATCACCATTCACTGAGCCATATACTTGCCCTTTCAAATCAAATAAGGCTTCTGACATTATTAATGCATTCGCTCTGTTAAGATTAATGTTTAAGGCAGTCATATTATTGTCTAGATTATATTTAAAGTCTCCAACTACAGCTCCTTCTGCAATATCAAACTTAAAGTTTTTAGCATTTAAAATATGATCTTTATTGATATTAAGGTTGGCAGAAAAATTATCCGCATTGATGTTTCTTACTATAATTTTATCAGCAGCTATATTCCCGTTGTATACAATCAATTGTGTAATATCAAAAGGCGGTACTGTATTTGACGATATATTATATGAAGGATTCCTTGTTGCTTCTGCTTCAATATCGCGCATTGTGTCTGTTATTTTGTTTACATTTAATGTAGCTAGTTTTAGTTTAAAGTCTTCTATAATATATGGCGGAGTTAGTTTATTTTTCATTACAGCATAAAGATTTACGTCATTTGTTAGGACAGTCCCCTTACTTGTTATGTATAATTTATCGTTTTTGAAGTTTAGCTTTACGTCATGAATGGCTGAATCAAAAAATGGAATATCAATACTTGTTATGTCTAATTCTCCTTTAATTTTTGGATTTATAGACGTCCCGTTTAGGATAAGGTCAGATGTAAATACGCCCTGTTTCATAAACGGTTTACGAAATATAATATTAAATATTTTTGCATCTGTTGGAGTTTGTGTTTTTACTTTAAAATTGCCAAATTTAATAATGTTATTGTTAGTCAAGCTTAAAGTTCCTGAAGCATTGAGCTGAGGATTGGCAAATGGCCGATTATTTTGAGATGTAATAATTTTATCATATTGTAAATCATTTATTTTAATTTTATTAGGGTAATAATCACAATCCAAAGTTATTTTTACAGGGTTTTCCGGATCCCCTATTGATGCTCCCATATAATAAAGACTTGAATTTTCCGCAATATTCAAAATCGATTTAGTATTTAAGTTATTTTGGGTACCTTTAATTTTTGATGATAATATAGCATCTCCTTTTAATTTTACAGGATAAAGTGCTTTATTATTTATAAATTGTTCGAAAAATTCTTGGGTTGGTTTTGCATTTATATAAATGTTTGCATATGGATTTTTGTATATATCTTCTATTATACCGTTAATAAATATAGGCATTTGTCCTAGCTGAGCGTTAATCTTATTTAGATTTAATTTATTATGTCTTAAAAGCATATTACCGCTTTTAACTGTTAGTTTTATATGTTTAGGCTTGTATAACAGAATAATATCATCAAGTTTTGAAAAGGCATTTATCTCATTATTTCTTATTTTGCTTGAAATGTTTATATGCCCGTTCAAAAATTCTATGTCATTAAGTATTTGTGATGTTTGAGTTGGTAAAAATACAGATATATCTTTGTCATTAATTAAGTTGAGATTAAGTGAATTGATATTGAACTCACCATTAACTATAGGTTTATTAGAAAATGTTTTGTTAATATTAGCGCTTATTTTAAATGGGCTGTTTTTGAATTTTCCTTTTATTAATGGCATTTTGAATGTTGAATTTTTTAATTCATAGTTACTGCTGTCAACTATTATAGAACTTTTAGCGCCTTTATTTGAATAAATTTTACCTTTCAAATTGATATTATCATAATTTATATTTTCAATGCTACCGTTATATTTTGCGACAAAACTTGTATTTATTGTTGAAAAATCTTTCTTGAATGGAATTTTTATATTTTGTGGCAGCATTGATATTCCATCTCCAAGATTAAAGCTGTTTGATATTATTTTTGTTTTACATTCATTATTGTCTATTTTCCCTGAAATATTTAAAGTAGAATTGTTAAGAGTAGATTTTAAGTTGAAATTTGCATTTAAATTTTCAAAATCTATCAAGCCGGAAACTTTTGATATTGTCGCAATAACATTTTTAATTTTTATATTATTTCCGAGTAATTCAATTTTCCCATTTGCAAAGATATTTTTGTTAAATACAATGTCTTTTGGATCTTTAACTTGCCCTTTTAAATTAATAAATAAATTTACTAATCCATTCCCTTCGTCAATTGGAGCTGTTATTTTTTGAATATCTGCAAGCATTGGAGATGTTTTAATTATCTTCAACAGGTTTTGTAAATTCTGATTATTTGCGGTGATGTTAAAATTTAAGTCCCCATTCAAAGAACAAGTTCCCTTTATTGATATAGGTTTTCCATTCAAATATGCCTTTTTTGATTGGAAAATAGTATTTTGGTTATCGAAATTAAGTTCCCCTGCTCCATTTGTAACCACCATATTATGAATATCCAGGAATGATACTGTAGCATTATTGAAATAGAATTTTCCCCATCCATGAGGATTTTTTCTTGTTCCCAAAACGTGTAAATTAATTCCGCCTTTGCCTTTTATATCCATAATCGGAACAGGACCGAGATCAAAATGAAGTATATCATGCAGAGGATTTAGAACTATTTGAGCTGTTTTTAAATCGACGTTATTTGTGCTTGTAATATGTAAATCTGCATATTTATCCCCATATAAGTTGATAGGTCCCTTTACAAATACTGTTTCATTAGGACTTGTAGGTACAGTAACATCTATATTTGTTGCTTTGCCTGTAAATGCAAGTTTGATAATTGCTTTTTTTGCATTTTTTATAGGTTTTAACAGATAAGCATTCGATACAAGTATATTGCCTGTAACATTTGGAGTGTCAGCTTTCCCTTTTATATCAAGGTTCCCTGTTACATCAGCCCAAAAACCGGTTTGTTTAAGCAATAATAAATTTATATCAGGTGAAAGAGTTGCATCTCCTGGCAAAAGAGAAATTATTTTTTCTGCTTTTGAATTGTTTATTGTAACTTGCAGGTCTAAATTTGGGAGTTTAGAATTTAATTTTGAGATTTCTCCATTGATGAAAGCATCAATTCCATTACCTTTAATACCCATTTCATTGATATTAATTCCGTTTTTGATAGTATTAATATCTGTTTTTATCTCAAGTTTGTCTTCTAAATATATTGATTCTGCTAAAGTTTTTTTGTATATTCCAAAATCTTTCAAATAAAGATTTGTTCTTATTTGCTTATGGTTATCAGCAGAAGAAACTGTATTGGCTGTAAAATTTATAATACCTGATAATTTTTCTATTTTATTTTTGGATATAGCTTTTACATAATCAGAAAAATCTGATAAATCTAAATTTACAATATGTCCTGATATTTCGCATTGATCATTTGAAATTTTTGTAACAGGTAGTTTAAGGTTTAGATCAAGTTTTACAAAAGCATTTTTACTGCCAGTTTTAATTTCAGATAATGTAGACAAATTAAGATGTTTGTTGTTTTCAAAATTGTCTATTGACAGGTATTGACCGTTAAATTTAATTAATTTATTCTGAACTTTATCCTCAAGATTGATATTGTATCCATCAATATTTATAAATGCTTTGTAAAGCTCAAAAGGTGATTTTGTTTGAAAGTCAATTTTATACTGTCCTAATTTAAATTCTGAATTTTTGTCAAAAACAAAATTCGCAGATATGTGGTCAGAAGAAAAATGATTTATATCAATTCTTTTAAATACTAAAGGTAACAATCTGATATTAACGCAAGGTTCTTTTAGATCCAAAGCTTTTGAATTATCGTCATTTAATATTGCAATATCATCTGCTTTAAACCAGACAGATGGAATAATTCCCATTTTTAACGTGGGATTTACCAATTTAATTTTATAACCTGTTTTTTCTAAAACAGATTGTTCAATAAATTCTGTTCTTTGCGGAATGTTAATAATTGCCGGTATTCCCCAGTAATAGGCTCCGTATAAAACCATTAATGAAAATAATGCTGTTAAGTATTTTAAATTCCTGCCCATATCCTGTTATAATTATACGATTAATATTTCTAAAATAAAAGGATTTCGGGAAAATGTTACATAATTAATAATTCTCACACAAAACTTCGAAATATGCTTTAGGATGATGACAATTTGGGCATTCTGCTGGTGCAGATTTCCCATTATGTACATAGCCGCATTTTTTACAAAGCCAAGATATATTTTTATCCTTTTCAAAAACTGTTTTATTTTTAATATTTTCAAGAAGTTTAGTATATCTTTTTGCATGATGCTTTTCTGCCTCAATTACAAAATGAAAAGTATTTGCTATGTCATTGAAACCTTCTTCCCGAGCTGTTTTTTCACTTTCGGGATAGAGGTTTGTCCATTCTTCTGTCTCTCCGCTTATAGCACTTTCAAGATTTTTTTCAGTATCTCCAAATTCAAATGGATATGATGCATTAACCTGTCCAGTTGTGTTTCCGATAAATTTATAAAATAATTTTGCATGTTCCTTTTCATTTTCTGCTGTTAGCAAAAATATTTCAGCAATTTGTTCATATCCATCTTTTTTTGCTTGTTTAGCAAAATATGTATATCTATTCCTTGCTTGAGATTCCCCTGCGAAAGCATTAATTAAATTCTGTTCTGTTTTCGTCCCTTTAAGATTTTTTTCTGACATAATTTAAGACTCCTTCTGAAAATATGTTAGGAGGAGTCTACAATATATTATATTGCCCAAATGAACTATTATACTTGTTAAATAATACTTACTTAGTCGGATTATATTAGGGCAAAAAATTTTGATAATAGAGTATGTAAAACCAGGGAATTGAATTATGAATTTGTTAGATTATACTAAAAAACTATCAGAAAAAATAAAATTTTATGATTCTATAGCGCAAAATCGCTTTACAGGCATAAATATGACCAATCCTTTTGCAAAACCGATAAATATTACGGTTATATGGGTGGAAGACGATTTTAATAAACCAAATTAATATATTCTTGCTCCTGTTTGAGCATCAAAGTAATATAAATCGTTTGGATTAATGCTAAGATCTAATGTCTTTCCAATGTTATAGTCTGAAGGCAACTTGGCAGAGCACTTTTTCCCATCGATATTAAAGTATGCGATTTTTTCGCTACCTAAAAGTTCAGTAATATCGACATCTACTGTTAATTTTATTTCCCCTTGATTAACCATTTTTTCAGGTCTTATACCTATTATTGCATTAGATGGAGTATTGTATGGAAAGTTTTCACTATTGATAAAATTCATTTGTGGCGAACCTACAAAACCTGCAACAAATGTGTTAGCAGGGTTATTATAAATTTCTTCCGGAGCTGCGGCTTGCTGGATTTTACCTTTATCCAAAACAACTACTCTATCTCCCATAGTTAATGCTTCAGTTTGATCGTGTGTTACGTATATAAAAGTAGTTTGAAGCTTTTCATGCAGCTTTTTTATTTCGGAACGCATTTGAACTCGTAATTTTGCATCGAGATTTGATAAAGGCTCGTCCATTAGAAATACTTTTGGATTTCTTACTATAGCTCTTCCCAATGCTACACGTTGTCTTTGTCCTCCGGATAGTTGTTTAGGTTTTCTGTCTAAATATTCTCCAAGGTCGAGAATTTCTGCAGCTTCTTGTACTTTTTTATCTATTATTTTTTTATCAACTTTCCTCATTTTTAGGCCAAATGCAATGTTTTCTCTAACTGTCATATGAGGGTATAGAGCATAACTTTGGAATACAAAGGCAATATCTCTATCTTTTGGATGTATATCATTAACTTTTTTATCTCCAATATATATTTCGCCATCAGTAATATCTTCAAGCCCTGCAATCATTCTTAAAAGAGTTGATTTTCCACATCCAGAAGCTCCAACAAGCACAATAAATTCTTTGTCGTTTATTGTGAGGTCAATATTATCTATTACCTTTTTCTTATCGTAAATTTTAGTTATATTTTTTAAAATAACACTGCTCATTTTATCCCCTTTTTACGCAGTTATATGCTTAAAATTTATTCATGTTTTTCAATCGGAAGAATAATATGGAATTTAGATCCTTTCATAACTTCTGAATTTAACCATATAGCTCCGCCCATTCTTTTAATTATTGTATATGCGCTTCCTAATGTTATTGATCTTACAATTGTTTTTTTATGCACTTTATCCAATTGTGTATAAGGCTCAAAAATTCCTTCTATTTCTGATTCGGCAAGTCCCATTCCTGTATCAGCTATAGTTAATTTTATATAAGAAGAGCTGTCAAAGCCTTTAAAAAGTTTAGCTCCGCTTTTTTCAACAAGTTCCATATCAGGATGTTCTGCGCTGATTGTTATTGATCCTGCATCTGTTAGATTTATAGATGTTTCCAAAATATTTTGTAAAATTATTTTAATGGCGTTTTCATCGCTGTATACAACTCTTTTAGCTAATTCTTCAAAATCGTAATTTATAGTAAGATTCTTTTGATTTATATTGTTTTCGTTATTTTTGACAACTGCTTGAATTGTATTAATTATATCAAAAGCTTGATTTTCGCAGTTAAATAATGAAGATTCTGCTTGAGCAAATTCAAGGAATTTTTCCATAAAATATAACAATTCAGAAGAATTTTTATTTATAATTTTAACGTATTTTTCTTGTTTATCGTTGATTTCACCGCCAAGTCCATCTAATAATGCTTGAGAAAATCCGATTATAGATTGGATTGGGGACTTTATTTCGTTTGAAAGTTTTACAAACATTACATTTTTTTCTTTATTGAGCCTTCCGGTTCTTTCTGCAATTGTAAGCACATTAGTCATTGCTGTTACATCTCTTATTGTAATAAAGAATTGTTCTATATATTTTTTTGCATTCATTTCTATAAAAAATTCTTTTCCTTCAACTGTAAAAGCTCCAGTTACAACAGAACTTCTTTTTGCATATGACTTTTCAGCAAGCTCAAATCCATTAGCAACTATTTCATCAAAATTTAATCCTTTTAAATCACTAATTCTGCTCTCGAAAATTATACCCGCTTTTTCATTAGCCCATAGGATTTTTCCGTCAAAATCCACTACAAAAACGGCATCAGGCAGATTTGTAATGACTTCTCTAGGATTTATGTTACTAAATAAATTAGCAAAATTCATAGTTGCAATACTTCCCTTAATGTTGTATACTTTATATAACATTTATATACTAAAGTAAGGTATGTTATAGTCTTTAATATAACATAAAAAGTTTGGAAAGAAAGATTATATATTAATTTTTGTAATTTTTTTTTTACAAACTAGCAAAAAATTTTTTTTTCATGTTTTAAAGCAAAAAACGAGTATAAATTAAAAAATTACAGAATGTTTCTGTAAGCCCGAAAAAGAAATGAGGATGTTATTATGAACGAAATTCCTAAAAACTCGCAAGGAACGAACATTCCGCCCCAAGCTCCAAAAATTGAACAGATTAAAAATGAAACTGCTCAAGATGTTCAGCTTGTAAAGCAGCCTGAAGTTCAAAATAAAGAGATTAATGAAATCCCTGAAAATCCTGCCGATAGATCAGCTGTTAAAGTTGATAATTTAGAAAATGATATTAAAGTATTTGCTGCGAATCCAGAATTAGCCGCAAAGGCTCTTGAAGTTACTGAATTAGCAGAAAAAAAATATGCTGCAGCAGGTGTAGAACATCCTGAATTAAAGGCTCTTGCTGTAGGTAAGGCTTTCGTTGATGAGTTTCAAAAGTAATTTTAAATAATTATTTTTACTCAATATTATTTATATGATTTTATTTGTTGTCATTTGATAAGTAATCGACAACCGCTTTAACTCCTAATTTATAACTATTTACTCCAAATCCTGCTATTTGCCCTATGCAAACTGAAGATAAGTAGGAGTGATGTCTAAATTCTTCTCTTTTATAAATGTTTGTCATATGTACTTCAACAGTAGGTATATTTACTGCAGATATTGCATCTCTTATTGCTATGCTTGTGTGTGTATAAGCGCCTGCATTTATTACTATTCCGTCAAAAGATTCTTTAGCTTCGTGAATTTTTTCAACAATTTCTCCTTCAAAATTACTTTGAAATGTTTCAATATCAATTCCAAGTTCAAAAGAATATGCGTATAAATCTTTTTCTAAATCTTTTAAAGTCATGCTCCCATATTTTTCAGGCTCGCGTAAGCCAAGCATATTCATATTAACGCCGTTAATGATAAGTATTTTCATATTAATTCCTCTGAGCACTATTCTACAATAAAATCAAGTAATTGTAAATTTTTATTAATATTTTAATTACATGTGTAACAAAAAAAACATGCTTGAATTATCATGCATGTACAACTATCCCCAAATCTCCTCCCAAGATTATTGTTCAAAGTCGCACAAAGATGTGTGGCTTTTTTTTTGTTTAATTATTTATCATATTGCCTTGACTTATAAAAATAAATCACTACAATATATATAGTAAGACATTTTACGGGGATGTAGGATGAGATTAGTAGAGAAGTTAAAAGAATTTGAAAACCAGTATATGTTTATAAAATGGGCCACTGGTGGTGAATATGGAAAATTAATCTACGCTGGAGAGGATTTTATTGAATTCAATGTTATAGATGTAGAAACTATGGATTATTCTGAGACTGTACTAATTCAAAGTCCTTTAATTCTTGAAGTCGCTATTGGTGGCGCAGATATTCAACGTATAATTGCAGAGGTGTCTTCTAAAATATCTATTGAGGACTAATAGGTGTTTATTATTTAGTCATATAATGCTTATATATTGAAGCTTTTTCTAGAACCTTCTTCATGGTAGAAGCCGCCTCCACAGATTGTTTCAACAACTTTTAGTACAAACTCTCTTGGAGCATCTACTTGGTTAAGATAAAACTCTCTATTTGGTAAATGCCGAATTTTCATTATAGAATTTTGTGTAGATTCAGGAGGAATGAAAAGTGATGCAACCTCATTATCAAGTAATTTTACCATTTCTTCATCATGATCAGTTACGTTTTTCATTATTTCATAGTAATTCCCTCGAATAGCCATAATTCTGCTAGAAAAAAGATGTTGTCCGTCTTCTCTGTACAATGCTTGAGGTTGGTAATTACATCTTGTTGTGAAACTCATTTTGTGCCATAAAATATTAACTATTACGATTGATTTTTGTGGATCTGTATCAACGTAAATATTTTGAGTTGTAACATTTCTGGATGAAAAAGCTTCTTTTAGTGTGTCAACAACTATTTGTAAATTATCAATCATTCTTGAGAAAATTTCACTTGTATTGATATTTGCATGTTGGTAATCCAAAAATTGCTTGTACATATGAGTAGACACCAAGCCTATGCGTTCTTGGATTAGAGCAGATTTTCTTGCTGAAGTTTCAGAGTTATCAAAGCTTTCAAAATTATTTAACAATGTTTTATATCCTTATACCGACATGAAATAATAAACATGAAATTATGTAAATATTATATGTTTTTTTTTTACAAAATAGAATACTTAAAAGGAAGTATTTAGTTCATATTTTTTTTACATATTACAATAATAGGAGCATATGTGAGAGAATTTTGCGGGAATTTTTCTTTATACTTTTCGCAGAAAATTTTCACTTCATTGAATGAAAAATGCTTTGCACTAAGGGAGTTTACTCCTGTGTTTTTCATATGCGCTAAAATTTCAAGCGGATTTGAAAAATTTATTGTGTGAATAAATTCATCTTTATATAAAATCTTAAAGTTTTTACTGATTTTTTCACTGATTGTGTTTAATGGCATATAATCAAGTGTAAGCCCGGTTATTTCAGAAATTTCTTTATAATTGCCAGGAGCAAAACTGGAAAAGGCTAAAACGCCTTTTGGCGAAAGCATTGTTTTGCAATGATTTGTAATTTTTTCAATGTCATTAAACCATTGAAAAACTGCATTTGAAACAATCAAATCCATTTTTTTTGTCGGATTTATTTTAAGAGCATTTCCACAATAAAATGTTGAATTTGGTATAATATTTTGTATTTCTTTTTCAGCTTTTGTAATAATATCATTTGAAAAATAAGATTGAAACTTCAAATTGTTTTTTATTTCTTTTGTTAGTATTCCTGTCCCACATCCTATTTCAAGAATATTACAAAACTCTGTTTCTATTTGAGAAAGAGCTGTGATTAACTTTTTTGCCATTATTTTTTGAACAATTGCATTCTTTTCGTATGTATCAAAACTTTTTTCAAATTGTTTTTTTATAAGTTTACTATTTAGTTGCATATTATTTGATCCCAGCTGTTATAATTATAGTACGGAAAATGTCCGCTTTCTATTATTTTTATTGGAATTTTATTTTCCCAGAAGTAAATTTGATTTTTAGTTGGGATAATTTTGTCATTATTGCTAATTATTGCCATATTATAAAAATCATTATAAATAATTTCAGTATTTTTTATTGTTTCAAAGAGTGATTTCAATTCAGAAACCCTATTATCAATTTCTCTTTTAACAGGTTCATTGATGTATCTTTTATATTCATTTTCAGTTGTAAAAATATTTTGATAGAATTTTCCTTCCAAACCTATTTTAGCGTGTCTCAAAGTAAGAATAAAAGATTTTTGAGGGATGCCAAATTTATCATCGACAGGATATAAAGTGCCGTTAATTGCAATCTTTTTAGCAAATTTCGGGAGTTTATTCCGTAATAAAAATGCTGTATATACTCCCATTGACCAGCTTATAAGGTAATATTCTTTATAGTTGTTTGGAATATTTAGGTTTTCTATGTTCAGATTATTGTAATCATATAGCATTAATACATCGTAATTTGAGCTTTCTAAAAATAGAAAAGGATTTTCGTCAAAGCTCCATCCTGAAAAAAATATTATTAACTTATCTTTATTTTGTGCTTTTAGCCAATGTGATTGCATCAAATAATTCCTTCTCTTCAATTTCTGTGGTGAGTGATAATCTTAATCTTGAAGTACCTTCAGGTACGGTAGGAGGACGAATAGGAAGTGTAAAATATCCGTTTTCATATAAAATATTACAAGTTTCTGTTGTTTCTTTATTTCCTCCAATTATTACAGGAATAATATGACTTTGGCTTCCTGCTTTTTTCCCTATATTTAACATTTTATTACGTTTTTCTATAGTATGAGGCAATTTGTTTTCAATAATCCATTTTGAAAATGCAATATTTATAGGGGGAAGTGCTGTTGAAAAAATAAAAGAACGAGCTTTGTTAATTAAATAATCTATTAATATTTTATTTCCGGTTGCAAATGCTCCCATTGAACCTATAGCTTTTCCAAATGTTCCAATGATTAAATCTACCTTCTCAGTAAGTCCTAAGACTTCTGTTATTCCAAGCCCATTTTGTCCAAATACCCCGAAAGCATGAGCCTCATCCAAAATTAGAATACAATTATATTTTTCTTTCAGCTCAACTAGTTTTTCAATGTCTGATATATCTCCATCCATTGAAAAAACGCTTTCTGATACGATAATTGCGTTCTCGAAATTTTTTCTTTCTCTTAAAAGAAGTCTTTCCAAAGCCTGCATGTTGTTATGAGGGTATCTAAAAAATTTACTTTCCGATAATCGCATACCATCGATTATACTTGCGTGGTTTAGTTTATCAGAAAAAATAACATCTTTTTTCCCTGCGATTGAGCTGTTAATTCCAACATTTGCATGATATCCGCTATTAAATATCAAAGCTTTATCTTTGTTAAATAATTCGCAAATAGTATTTTCTAAATCTTTATATACAGGTAATGTCCCAGTTAATAATCTTGCTGAAGCGCTACCAAATGAGTATTTACTCCCAGCATATTCTAAAAATTCTTCTGTAATTTTCTTATTATCGGCAAATCCAAGATAATTGTTCGAGGATAAATTAATTAATTTTTTATCATTTATATAAATATATTTTTCATCTTTGAGATTAAAGTCTTTAATATTGCGAAAGTGTGTGTCATTCTTGAGATCTGTTAAAGTCTTTTCATAATTTTCATACATATACGTAATTTATAATAAAAATTTATAAAAGTCTATTATTCATTGAAAAATTTGAAGAAAAATGCTAAAATAGTAATATGAAAGGGACATTGGGGTTTACTTTAGCAGAGGTCTTGATTACTTTGGGGATTATAGGCGTAGTTGCTGCGCTTACAATTCCATCAATTAATCAGAAAATTTCTCTGAATAAAAATATTACATCCCTAAAAAAAACTTATTCCGTTTTACAACAAGCTACTTTGAAAGTTATAGCAGAACATGAGTCCCCTGAATATTGGACTATTGCGGATAATGATCAAGATCTTGTTGATGATATATACAATTATTACAAACCTCATTTCAACATTATGCGTGAATGCCAAAATGCTCCTGGGTGTTGGGGATATCCGACAAAATATTTAAATGGAAATGTATATTGGTCTAATCATGTTGCAGGTTATTATCAGTATTCTTTTACGCTAGTTGATGGAGTAAATGTTTTGTTGGATATATATGATGCTGGAAATTCTCGCAGTTTTGGAGCCAATGTTGACTATCCGTGTCCTGTTTTTTGGGTGGATGTTAATGCTGATAAATTGCCAAATCAGATTGGTAAGGATATATTTGCTTTTATTATAACTAAAAAAGGTCTTCAACCTGCAGGTATTGATATTGATGATGAAGATGGAGACTGTAATTCGGGTGGTAATGGATGGACTTGTACTGCAAGAATAATTAGAGATGGTTGGACTATTAAGTATTCAGACTAGGCATGCTTTTGTAAATATTTCTTTATAAAATGTTAATTTTTCTTAAGTAATGGGTATATACTTTATATATGTATTGTTACAGGAGCAGTCTTTTATCAGGACGGTAAGAGGCAGGTGATTTTATGGATTGCAAAGATGTATATAAGAAACATTCAGGATTAACATTATCGGAAGCATTATTTACTATAGCGATTATTGGCGTTATTGCATCTTTAACATTATTTGGTTTATTTGCGAAATTAAATGACACAAAAAATATTGCTGCATTAAAAAAATTTTATACTTCAATAAGTCAAGTTACAATGTTTGTAATATTGGATAGGTCATCTCCTCAATATTGGGGTTTAGATGATTATTCACAAGACTCATCAGCATTAGCTTTTTCTTATTTCAAACCTTATTTTAAAGTAATAAGAGAATGCTCAAATACTCAAGGGTGCTGGCAATATCCTACTAAATTTTTGAGTGGCAAGATATATCTTGCAAGGGCTCAGATGTATCAGTATATGTTCACTCTTGTTGATGGAATGAATGTGATTATTAATGTATATCCAAGAGATATTGTACGTTCTGAATTTGGAGTAGACGTTGATAAAGATTCGGTTGTTTTTATAATTGATGTGAACGGAAATTCTTATCCAAACCAAATGGGACGTGATATATTTGCATTTGTTCTTGATGGTGATGAAATTGTCCCAAGTGGATTTGATAACAATTATAACTGTAATAAGGCAGCTTCTGGTTTGACTTGTGCAGCAAGAGTAATTAACGACGGTTGGAAGATTACTTATTACTAATAAAAATTTCAGCTCCTTTCATCTTTCATAAAAAGACCGGGTTTAACCGGTCTTTTCTTTTTCTATTTAATTTAATTTAATTTTATTTTATTAGTCTTTGTTTCTCATAGTTGGGAAAGCTATGACATCTCTGATTGATGGAGAATTTGTAAGGAGCATAACAAGTCTGTCTATACCCATCCCCATACCACCTGTAGGAGGCATTCCATGTTCTAGAGCATTAATGAAGTCTTCATCAATTTCCATAGCTTCTTCATCTCCTGCTGCTTTTGCTTGAGCCTGAGCTTCAAATCTCATTCTCTGATCAATCGGATCTGTTAGTTCAGAGAATGCATTTGCTATTTCCCATCCGTTAACTCTTGTTTCAAACCTTTCAGTCAATCTGTCATTATCTCTGTGAACTTTTGCAAGAGGTGAAATTTCTCTAGGATAGTCAATAATATGACAAGGCTGAATTAATGTAGGTTCAATTTTATCTTCAAATACAGCTTCTACAACCTGACCCCAGTTCATAGAATCGTCAACTTGAACATTTAAGCTTCTAGCTGTTTCAATCGCTTGTTTAGCGCTATATATTTCCATAAAATCTATTCCGGTAGCTTCTTTGATAGAACCTAACATTGTTTTTCTATCCCAAGGAGGTGTCAAATCTATTTCATTTTCGCCATATTTAATTTTAGTTGTACCTAAAACTTCCTGTGCAACGTAAGCTACCATGTTTTCAGTTAATGTCATCATATCATTATAATCAGCATATGCCTGATATAATTCAATCATTGTAAATTCAGGGTTGTGTCTTGTATCAATACCTTCATTTCTGAAACATTTGCCTATTTCATATACTCTTTCAGAAATTCCGCCGACAATAAGTCTTTTTAAATATAATTCCAAAGCAATTCTTAAAGTAAGATCCATTTCCAAGGCATTATGATGTGTAAAGAATGGTCTTGCATTTGCTCCTGATGCGGTTGTTTGTAATATAGGAGTTTCAACTTCCATATAGCCTTGTTTTGCCAAGTATTCGCGTATTTTTTGAATGATAAGGCTTCTTTTTCTGAAAGTATCTCTGCTTTCTTCATTAACTATCAAATCAACATATCTTTGTCTATATTTTAATTCGACGTCGGTAAGTCCGTGGTAATGAGATAATTCTTCCATTTTTTCTTTGCTGATTTGTTTATTTGGAAGTGGTAACAATGCTTTTGATAAAAGTTTTAAAGAGGTTGATTTAATGGATAATTCGCCTCTTGGAGTTCTTCTTATTGTACCGGTAAAACCAACGATATCGCCGATATCAATTAATTTTAAAATTTTCATTAAATCTTCTGGTAAATTTTCTTTGTGAGAGAAAATTTGAATTTTCCCTGTTGCATCCATCAAATCTATGAACATTCCTGTATTACGAATAGCCATTACACGACCGGCTACTGAGTATTTGTCATTTGTTTCTGCACCAGCTTCAAGGTCTTTGTATTTTTCTTGTAAATCTGCAGCATTTGCATCTTTGTCAAAAGAGTAAGGATAAGGATTTACTCCTTTATCTGCTAAATCTGCCAATTTTTGAATTCTTGTCTGTCTTATTTGTTCTTTTGTAGAACTTGATTCATGTGTTTGTTGTGCCATTTTGTACTTCCTTTATATTGTAAAGTTCTTATGTAATAATCTTAGCACAAACAAATTTCTTAATACATATAAAAACACTCCGTTATTATTAACGGAGTGTTGAAAGTAATTATTCCTGAAAATTAGTGCATTAATCTTTTTAATTCATCAGGTCTGGAAGATCTTGAAAGAGCATCTTCTATTGTAATTATACCTTGTTTATACAAACTAGCCAATGCCATTTCAAGAGTTTGCATACCCATACCTTGGTTCATTTGTATTGTAGAATAAATTTGTGCAGCTTTTGATTCTCTAATCAGGTTAGCAATAGCAGGAGTTACCAACATAATTTCTTGTGCCATTACACGACCTTTTTTAGTTCCATCAGGCTGAACTTTTTGCAAAAGAGTTTGAGCAAAAACAGCAACGAGAGAGTTTGCAAGTTGGACTCTGATTTGTTGTTGTTGTCCTTCAGGGAACACGTCAATGATACGGTCAATTGTTTGAGCAGCTGAAGAAGTATGAAGTGTCCCAAATACTAAGTGTCCTGTTTCTGCAGCTGTCAACGCTAATGCAATTGTTTCGTGATCACGCATCTCACCTACCAGAATAATATCAGGGTCTTCACGAAGTGCTGATTTTAATGCATTTGCGAATGATCTTGTATCCATTCCTAATTCACGTTGGTGTATGATACTTTGTTTTGATGTATGAACAAATTCTATAGGGTCTTCAATAGTTAAAATATGTTCAGCTCTGTTTGTATTTATGTAGTCAATCATTGCTGCAAGTGTTGTAGATTTACCTGAACCTGTAGGGCCTGTAACAAGAACAAGACCACGAGGTTTATCTGCGGTTTTTCTTACGACTTCAGGTAAGCCAAGCTTGTCAAATGATGGTACAATAGATGTAATTGTTCTGAATGCAGCTGCATAATTACCTTTGTCTTTATAAAAATTAACCCTGAAACGGCTTAGCCCTTCAATCCCATATGAAAAGTCCAATTCCCAAGTTTGTTCTAATGTTCTTCTTTGCTCATTTGATAACATTGGGAATAATAGTGTTTCAACATCATCTGGACTAAGTGCGGGATAGTCATACCTTGTTAGATTCCCATCAATACGAGCAACAGGAGGAAGACCGCTAGAAATATGCAAGTCTGAACCACCATCAGCAACAAGTTTTTCTAATAATTCTTCTATTAACATTTTTTATCCTTCCTGGAAATTCATTAAGTCTTCGTTGTCTTTGATTGCCAATTCGATTAATGCATAAGTCATATATGCTCCCAAAGCTACAGCTTTCGGATCTAAATCAGTTTTGTTTGCAGCTTCAATTATTGCAGTATTAATTTCAGGATTCTCTTCTTTTATGTAATGAATCATTTTTTTTCGCCAATTGGGCATATCTGCAAAAATTTCGCTGAAAGCCACAGCAGTGTTCTCTTCCGATATTATCGGTAACATAATAATTCCTTATATTATTTCAATTGTAAGTTTATTATATAAAAAATTTTCATATTAGTCTATAAATAATTAAGAAATCATATATTTGGGGTATAATTTTTTTATGAGATTGAAAAATTTACAGCTTGTGAATTATCGGAATTGTATTAATTTAACTCTTGATCTTGAATCTAACAAGGTTCTTATAATAGGTAAAAATGCTCAAGGGAAAACTAATATTCTTGAAAGTATATATTTTTTGTCAACTCTTAAATCTCCAAGAACTTCAAATAATATTGAACTTATAAATTTTAATGCAGACAAGGCTGAAATCAATTGTAATATGATTAAAGCTGATACTGATGTAGAGCTTGATTTTTCCTATACTGCAGAAAAAAAAAGAGAACTTGCTTTAAATAAAGTCAGGACAACTCCTAAAAATTTTAAGTCTGTCCTAAAAACAGTTCTTTTTTCTACTGCTGATCTTGCTTTGTTGAGAGGTAATCCTTCTGATAGAAGAGATTGGCTTGATAGAGCAATTTCCCAAATTTATCCTGCATATGATGAAAGACTTTCAAAATATGACAAAATTCGTATTCAGAAAAATAATTTATTAAAGGATTACTTAAAAAACGGTAATACAAATGACACGTTACTTGATGTTTATAATGAGCAACTTGTGATTACTGGAAGTAATATTATTTATTTGCGTAAAAAATTCTTGAAAGAAATCGAGAAAATCGCCAAAGAAAAGCATAGAATAATAAGTGAAACAGAAAATTTAAAAATAGAATATGACTGTTCTTTTTTGGATGGAGAATTTGAGCTTGAAGAAATAGCAAGAGCGTTTAAAAATTCTCTGGATGAGCGAAAATTTGAAGAAATGCGCAGGGGGCAATCTTGTGTTGGCCCTCACAGAGATGATATTGTTTTTTATATAAATAATTCAGAAGCTACAAAATTTGCATCACAGGGGCAACAAAGAACTATTGTTTTGGCTTTGAAATTGTCTGAATTGGATATAATTACTTCAAAGACAGGTGATGAGCCTGTATTATTGTTAGATGATGTTTTGGCTGAACTTGATGATATAAGACAAAATTATCTTTTAAAATCAATTAATTCAAATACTCAAACGATTATAACATCTGTAGATACAATTCTTTTTGAGGATGAATTCTTGAAAGATGTAAAAATATATAAAATAGAAGCCGGAAAAGTTATATAGAGATATTTTTTAAGTGTTCTATTTTTATTTCCGGATTTATTGTAATTCCTATTACATCAATTCTGAAATCCTTGATTTTATTCTCAGAAATATATAATTGTACTCCTTTTTTTATGTTTTCATATTTTGTTTTTGTAATTGCTTCAAAAGGAGTTCCAAAATTGTCAGTTTTTCTTGTTTTTACTTCGACGAAAACAGTTGTTTTTTTGTATTTTGCAATAATATCAATTTCGCATAATTTTGAAAAATGCTTGTTTCTTTCTATAATAGTATATCCGTTTCTCTCTAGATACCGGCATGCAAGATCTTCTCCGGCATTTCCGAATTTTCGATTGTTCATTATTGTTTTATGCTTCCTCTTGCAAAATTCTTTAAGTCAATTAGTTCAATTGCATCAGTAATTGTATTACAATTTGTTCTGATTGGAGATATATCAATTCCGCCTCTGCGAGTATATAATGCGCATACAAATAGTTCATCATCTTTTTCTAGTTTGTCATATAATCTTTTGTAAATCATTTCGCAGCATTCTTCATGGAAGTGATATTCAGAACGGAAAGATGTTAGATATTTTACTAAACTGTTTTCAATGATGTGTGTTTTAGATTTATAATATATAAATAAATCTCCAAAATCAGGCTGATGAGTTACTCTACAATTTGAACGTAAGGAATCAAATAACAAGTGATGAGTGTGAGTTTCGCTGTATTTTTCAAATTTTAATTCTTCTGGAGCTTCCTTAAATTTGTCTATTGATAAAGTCTTCTCATCAACAAAATCCATTATGTTTATAAAATTGTTAAATATTTGAACTCGTTTAATATCGTTGTTAAAAAAATTGATGCAGACTTCTGTTTTTAGTTTATTGCTCAAATCTTTTTCGATAATATTTTTACAAATTTCAAGACATTCCTCTGTAGAGTTCCCAAATCTAGTCATATTAAAAGAATTCAAATATAATTTTAAAGATTTTGATTCAACAAGAAATTCACTATTACAGTTATATTTCATTTTCATTAATCTTGTAACTGGAATTCCGTTTTTTGTCATTGAAGAAAATTCATATGCGTGCCAAATATCAAAACCTTTGAAAGGCAGGTTATTATTTTCAATTTTGTATTGTTTTCGGTTTTCCGCTCTTGGGATTGCGACTATTAAATTCGGATCATATATTTCACTGCCTGAAACTTTTTTCCCTAAATGGATTGAAGCTATTTTATCTGTTTGATTTTTCATAGCAAAATTTTAACATAAAAAAGCTATATATTCTTTATATTTCCGTTAAAAGTTTATATTAAAAAAGACCTCATTAATTATGAGGTCTTTATTTTAATGATATATTGGTTGATTTAGCAGTATTGTCTGTACATCATGTTTTCGGACTTCTGTATTATACAATATTTCGTCAAACCATTCTTTCTTTTCTGTACAAGTTTTACTGTCTTTTTTACATATATTACGCCAAGTCCTTTTCATCCTTGTTGTATGTAGGTTGATGGATAATTTTTTTATGTATTCAATTTGTTCATCAACCGGAGCATTTCTACTTATTGCTGAGCAAGAAACAGCTAGGATATTAAGTAGTAAAATTGTAATAAATATTTTTTTCTTCATTATTTTATCCTTATGCTATATCTTCATATGCTGCAGGGTTGTTTAATAAATCATAATTGATTTCATTTTCATTATCAGCGATAGCTGCTACAACTACAGCGTCAGAAGTTACATTTACAAGTGTTCTCATCATATCAGTGATTCTTTCAATAGTAAACAAGAATGCAAATCCTGCAACTAGCTGTTCTGGACTTAGTCCCATTCCGTTAAGAATCAGAGCAATTGTTATCAGTCCGGCTCCAGGGATTCCTGC
Organism: uncultured bacterium; assembly: GCA_949290355.1. Lineage (GTDB taxonomy): Bacteria > Cyanobacteriota > Vampirovibrionia > Gastranaerophilales > Gastranaerophilaceae > Stercorousia. The sequence continues at coordinate 321,389 of CASERN010000011.1, forward strand.
GCAAGTAGAAGATGCGATAATTGCTAATACTGCAATTTCAATAATTAAAAATGGAGTGAGTGCAACACCGTATGCTTGAGCTAGGAATATTACCGCAACGGTCTGCAATAATGCTGTCCCGTCCATATTTAATGTTGCTCCAAGTGGTAATACAAAACTTGCAATTTTATGTGAAATTCCTCGTTTTTCGCAACAAGCAATCGTTAAAGGTAATGTAGCTGATGAACTTGCTGTTCCAAATGCTACCATCATTGCTTCTGCAACAGCTGAATATAGCATTATGATGTTTACTTTTGAGAAGAATTTCAAAAATAAAGGATATACCACGCAAAGTTGGAGCATAAAGCCGATGAATAGAACAAGTAAATATTTTGAAATACTTGTAAATATATCAATGCCGAAGCTTGAAACTGCACTTGCAGTCAGAGCAAATACACCAGGTGCAGCAAAGAACATGATCCAATCTGTAACTTTCATTGTTGCAGCAAATACTGATTCAAAAAATGAAACAATTGGTCGGTTTACATCCCCGACTTTAGCAAGTGCTACTGCAAATATTAATACAAATACAATTATCGGAACCATATCTCCTGCAGCAAATGATTGAACTGGGTTGCTCGGTATGAAGCCTAAAAATATATTTAAAATATTTCCTTGTTGTTGTGCCATAGCTGTTGCTACAGAGGCTTGAACCTCACTTGCGGCATTTTGTGTGATGTAATGAGCTGCTCCTATTCCCGGTTTAAAGATTAATGCAAGAACTGCTCCTATTGCAACTGCAACTGTCGTGATTATTCCATAATACAGTACCATTTTGGTACCAAATTTTCCAAGCTGTTTGTTATCTCCGATACTTGTAATCCCTATTATGATCGCAGAAACAACAAGCGGGATTACAACCATTTGAATTAATCTGATAAATACTTGCCCTATAAAGGTTAGTATTGTAGATACAAGTGTAAACTCGTGTCCATGTAAATATATACCAAGTAATATACCTAAAATAATCCCCGAAAAAATATGCCAGTTTCTCTTAATCCCAAGACCTAAGGCAATAAGGATTTGAACGTGTAATTTCATAAAAACCTCTTTTCAATATCGTTACCTGTCGATTATACAACTTTTTGTTTAAAAATTCAAACATTTTAAATAAAAATCGTAGAATTGAGGGAGAGTAAATAATCCCCTAAATAAAAAATCGGGATGACAAGATTTGAACTTGCGGCCCCCGCGACCCGAACACGGTGCGCTACCAGATTGCGCTACATCCCGAAATTTATTTTGTAATTTTTGGATTTTTATAAAATCGGAACGACAGGATTTGAACCTGCGACCTCTACCACCCCAAGGTAGCACGCTACCAAGCTGCGCCACGTCCCGATATTAAATTTTTTTTAATAAAAACTGACATATTCTATCTTGCAAGTGATGATTAATCGTTTGTAAGGCAGAGTGCCACGTTCCATTTTGTCATTCATTATTATATTACCTAAAGATTTTTTGTAAATAAAATTGCATATTATTGAAAAAAATGTTAGAATATATGATATGGATATGAAAAATTTTAGAAAAAATATATTTTTGAATTCTCAGTATTGCACTTGCTATGAAGAAAACAATTCTACAATATTAGCTGGTATTTTGAGAAACTGCGGGTATAAATATAGTAATAAATTATCTGATGATAATAAAAATTCGATATCAAAAAAGTATAGAAAATACACTGCAATTCTGAATGCTATAATGGCATTGGAAATTGTTTTGTATGTATATTGTGTTATATTTCCATATTATTTGAATTTTATGGAAACGCCTTATTTTTTATCAGTGTTAATTTTATCAATTATTCCTCTTTTGGGTTTGTATATTACTTATATTGCGGTCAATTACTTTTATGAAAAATGCTTGGTAAAATATTTAGGAACTTTTGATAAAGTATCTTTTAGACCTACACTGGAAAATTTTAATAATGAAGAATACCTTTATTATAAAAACTCTCCTAAAAAAAGTGTATATGTACTTATTGCTTTGATTGCTATTTTTGTGTTGTATATTGCGACACCTTTTTATATCACTAATTTAAATAGGCATAATAATATTAAAAGTGCTTATGCATTATCAAATATTTATTTGAAATTTGTTCCTATTTCATCTGAAGTATATGCTCAGAAAGCTTATGCTGAATTCAAGATGAAAAAATATGAACAAGCTGCTGTTGATTTTGAAAAAGCTAATAAGTATGGTATGTCGGATGTTTATAAGTATGAAATTTTGGGCTGTAAGACTTATTATTTGCCATATAATGATGTATTAAAAGAATTTGAAAAGGCTATTTCTTTAGAAGACAGCAAGCCTATGAGATATCTTTTGAATTATGAATTGGTTACTTATAAAGTAAAAAATAAAAAAGATTATAATCAGGCACTTGTTTTGTATTCTGATATGATAAATAAGTATAAATCAGGTGAATCTGTATTTTTTGCTCCTGAATTAGTATATTATAATAGAGGTGTTGTAAGAGGGCTTTTAGGAGATGTAAAAGGTGCTGTATTTGATAAAAATATTGCAGAAAATATGTGTAAGCAATGCGGATTTAGCCTTGATACAACTCTTATAAGAAAACCGTAGTAATATTAACCTGTTATAGTATTGAGTTTTTTATAATTTTAAGGTATCCTTTTTTATAATGAAGAGGGAGAAAATATGCTTATTTTAGAAGACTTAAAACAAATTAACGATGTAATCAAAGAGTTAGCGGAATTTGTACAAAATGACGAAAATATAAAACCTGATTTTGAAGAATATTTAAAAACTGTTGCTCAGAGCGGTATGAATTTTCAATCTGCTTGTTTTAATTATATTTTTGAGCGTAATTTGGACAGAAAAAGTATTTTAACATTATTTTTGGAGTCAGACAAAAAAGTCTCATCTTCTACCAAAAAAATTGTAAAATCTCTGATGAAATCAATTTCTTCTATATTTGAGATAAAAAGAGTTTTGCAAAATGGATTTGAATTAAATAACATAATAAATGAAAAAATTTATAATGTAGTATCTCTTGTTAAAATGACTACATTCAGAGGTATGGGCTCTGGTCAATATGTAGTTGCTCGTATTTTTAAATTTGAAGATGCATATTACTTGTTGGAAATTTCTGGGGTATTACCTGCAACCCGAAGGGATGATGCTTTAAGATATTCAGTTGCTAAAATTATACAAAACCCTGAACTTGTATATATGGATAATCCTGAAAAACAAAAAGAAATAGAAAAAAATGTTAAAGAAATCTATAAAAAATTTGTGGAATTTTTCGGAACTGACGAAGTTGTAACAACAAACAAATTTGCAGATGATTTAATTGGTGCTTTTAATGATTTTGCAGAAGGCGGTGAAAAAGTTGATATTTCAGAAAGAATTCAAAAACCGGATGTTTACAAATTTTTTGATGTATCAGAATTTAATAATTCATATGATAATTTCTTAGAAAATTCATTGGGAGGATTTTCTTCTCATAAAGAGACTTATGATGTAGGTATAATCTTTGATAAAGAGTTAGGGCTTTATGCTGTTCCATTTTTTGAAACATTTAACAAAATTATTGAAAATCCGGATGGTATTGAAAATGCAAAAGGCTGTGTTGACTTTTTCTTAAATAATGATAAATTTTCAGCTAATATTATAAAAAGAGTTGCTGAACGTCATGAAAACTTTATGGATGTAATAAATAAAATTCTTGGGACAAATTACACATTGGATGAGCTTTTAGAGAATTATAAATCTAGATATTTAGAAAATAAAATCTTTTCATCCACAACTGTACTTTATAAATCGAAAGCTTTTTCAAAAACTCTAGGAATAATTGAAGAAGATATTGAAAAGCCTGAATTGGAAGGTATTGATTTGAGTAAAATAGGACGAAATGACCCTTGTCCTTGCGGTAGCGGGAAAAAATTTAAGAAATGCTGTGGAGCAAATCTATAAGAACTTTCGAGCTCATTCCAATAATATTTTCAAGATCGCCCGTATAGGATTCAATATATCCTTCGGGCATTTCTTGTATTCCATATGAGCCTGCTTTATCAAATGGTTTGTAATTATCAATATAAAACTTGATTTGTTCATCTGTTAAATTTTTAAATGTTACCTGACTTGTAGTAGATTGTTTTTTGAAATTTTTTGTTTCTGAATCCATGACAACAATACTTGTAACAACAATGTGAGTTCTTCCAGAAAGTTTTTTCAGCATTTGAAAAGCACCTTTGTACCCGTCTGGTTTCCCAAGAATTTCATTATCCAAAACCACTACAGTGTCAGCTCCGACAATAACAGATGGTTCTTTAACAAGAGGTATTACGGCTTTCACTTTGTTATAAGCAAGATTTTCTATAAAATCATAAGAAAAAACCGTCGTCGTATGATCTTCAATATACGGAGACGGTAAGATTTCAAATTTAATATTAGATTTTTCCATTATAGCGGCTCTTCTGGGAGAAGAAGAAGCCAGGATTATTTTTCCCACCATTTTGTTCTCACTTTCTCAGATTATTATAACCGAAAAATGAGAGAACTAAAAACTTGCTTTATTGATATTGGGAAGTCTTGTTATATCTGGCATTTCTTGCATTTACAGCATAACAAGCGATATTTAATCGTTGCTTTAAATTCATCATATTACGATACATGCTTGCATAATCATTCATTGCTCCCATCATTTTTTCAGGGTCAACCATTGATTCCATGTTATCATGATTGTCAACTTTTTCTTCTGCATATTTTTTAACCAAGAGCTGGTCAATATAATCTTCAGCACCTATTGCCATAGATATCCTCCCTAAATGAAATTGTAATCCTATTGATGTGTTTTTTGATGAGAAAGTGTGTTAATTTTTTCCTATATATTCCTTATATATATACTAAGTATTTCTTTCCCAAAAAATTGCCTATTTTTACAAAAACAATTAATATTTGTTTACATACTTTACGATTAATTCAAAAATGTTTCTGATTGTATAAATTATGGTATAATCGATTTATGGGAAATATAAAAATAGTATCGCCTGTAAAAAAGCCTGAAGATATTGATTTATTTGCTAAAGAGACATCTTGCAGAGACTATTATGTTTATTATAAAAAATTTTTGAATAACAATTTTGATTATGTAAATGATTTTGTTAATTCTGCACGTAGAAATAATTGTGCTATATATATAAATTTTAAACATGATATAACTGAAGAGAATTTGCCTGAAATAAAAAAGATGTTAAAATTCTTGAAAACAGCAGGTATTGATGGAATTTTTATAAATAGTTTTGCGATTTTGGAGGCTATAAAAATTTTCAATTTGCCTTTTAAAGTAATAGTGGATTCATATTTTGATATTCACAATTTAGCAGGAATTGATTTTATTAATAATTTCCATAAGGTTGATGAAATTATTATTACAGAAGAAATTTATATGAAAAATATCGCAAAAATTAAGCAGTATACAAAATTGCCTTTGGCAATAGATAGTGATAATCTGCCATATTGTGCAGAAGATATAAAAAAGTTAAAAGCAATAGACAGTGTTGTCATAAAGGGAAAATTTAATTCTTCCGAAGAGATTCTTGAAGCTATAGAACTTATTCAAAAAATTCTTGATAAACCTAAGCTTTTCAAACATCAAAAATTACCTTTTAAACATGTGAGAAAAAGTGCATATAGTACAAATCATTTTTTAGGTGTTGTTGTGAGTGCCGAAGGGCAGGATTTTAAATTCAGCAGAAATATTAAAAATTTTGAGTGGCAAATAGCAAAATCTAGAATAAAAAAGGACACAGATTATTCTAAAAAAGATAAATATCGTATAAATTTACGTCTTTCAGAGCTTGCGCAATTGCATGAGCTTGAAAAGTATATAAAAAAAACAGGTGTAAACCCGATTTATTCAATAGAATATGGAGAAATTCTTGCAACTCGCGATCTTGCAACCAGTAGTTTTAATGACATAATTATAAAAGTAAAAAAGTTTTGTACAAAGTATGGAATAAAATTTCAATTATCTACCCCTAGAATTTTGATAGAGAGAGATTTTGACAGAGTATATGAGTATGTAAAGCAAATTTTGTTGTCAAATCCTGATCCTGATAGTTTAATTATAAATAATATAGGTTATTTTTGGACAGCTATTAATGATTCTGAAATCAATCATATTCCTATAGAAATTGGACAGGGAATAAACTTGTTAAACAGTTTATCAATAAAATGCCTAAATAATCTGGCACCTATTGATACGATAGATTTTACATCTTTTTCTGATATTGAAAATACAATCAAGACAATAAAAAAGATTAAAAATGATATTCCGAATAAAAAATATACCATAGCAGGGAATATAAGAGTTCCAAGTCTTGGGCTTTGTCCATTGAATAATGACAGCGCAATTATTTCAAGGTTGTCATGCAAAGCTCCTTGCCATAAAGGAGGTTACGCATTGCATGATCCTTCATTGGATAAATTATTTCCTTTTACTTGTGATGGTTTTTGCAGAATGCATATGTTTGAAGATAAAATACTTGAACAGTTTGATAGAACAGAGGAGTTATACAAAGCTGGTGTGAACGAATTTGTTTTTGATTTCAGTGCATTAAATGCAAAATTTGTTCCATTATTATTGAATAAATTTTTTAGTAAATAAAATTTAAGCAAAAAAAAAGAACCTGCAATTTGCAGATCCTTTTTTTTTTTATTATTGTAATATAGATTATTTACCGTATAATACAGCTCTTGCAGCATCAGTAGATGGTAATACAGTAGAGTCAAAGAACATAACAGGATAAATATCTGTTGGGTTTGTAACTTTACAATTAGCACCTGTACCAGAATTTGTACCATCACAAACAACAACTTTGTTAGGACCTTTAGTACCGTTTACATCAATGAAACCAGAACAAGCTTTTTGAGTTGTGATATTCCAAGCTCCAACACCGCTTACAGATGTATCTTTAGTACATTTTGTAGTTTGACCAACGGTAGTTGGGAATTGGAACATGATACCATCGTTCATAAATAATGTAGTGTTAGCACCGTTTGTAACACTGTTTGCGGTATTACCAATAGTATAATCAGCAACAGCAGCTGTTTCAGTTCTAACAACATTCATACGTTGAGACAAGATTTTTGTCATAGTATTAGTAGTATCAATGTCTCCGAAGTCAACTTCATCCAAAGCAACGTTTAAAGTAACAGCTTGTGAAATAGCAGATAATGCTTTTTTGAAAGCTGATTTGTACTGTGCACCTTGTGTAGAATTAATCAATGTAGGCATTGTCATAGCTGCTACAACACCAATGATACCCAAAGTGATTAACACTTCTGCAAGTGTAAAGCCGAATCTTTTTGTCATAATCTTTTCACCTTTCTTTTTTGTAAAACTTTCTGATTTCTCAAAATGCTCTACGCTTTTATCTCTCCATCCTTAATATATCTCGAATCTCTCAAATTGTGGATACGCATAAAAACTTTCGAAAAATCTTTTTGTAATCCTATTTTATAGTATTTGTTAAGAAAAGTCAAGTGTTTTACAAAAATTCTTAATTAAATTTAACTAATTCTAAAGAATTAGAAAATAAAAAAACGGCGGGGTGAAACTCCGCCGACAAAAAGATTCGAACTTTTTTTGAACAAACCCTTTTATATTAAAAAGGGTTGTGTAATAATTTTTATTTCCCGTACAATACAGCTCTAGCAGCATCAGTAGATGGTAATACAGTAGAGTCAAAGAACATAACAGGATAAATATCTGTTGGGTTTGTAACTTTACAATTAGCACCTGTACCTGTATCAGAATTATCACAAACAACAACTTTGTTAGGACCTTTAGTCCCGTTTACATCAATGAAACCAGAACAAGCTTTTTGAGTGCCAATAGCCCAAGCAGTAACACCGCTTATAGAAGTATCTTTAGTACATTTTGTATCTTGACCAACGTTAGTTGGGAATTGGAACATAATACCATCATTCATAAATAATGTAGTGTTATCAGCTCCGTTTTTAACACCATTTATACCTGTATTATCTTCTTCACCAGTGTCGCCTCCGATAGTATAATCATCAACAGCTCCAGTTTCAGTTCTAACAACATTCATACGTTGAGACAAGATTTTTGTCATAGTATTAGTAGTATCAATGTCTCCGAAGTCAACTTCATCCAAAGCTACATTTAAAGTAACAGCTTGTGAAATAGCAGACAAAGCTTTTTTGAAAGCTGATTTGTACTGTGCACCTTGTGTAGAATTAATCAAAGTAGGCATAGTCATTGCGGCAACTACCCCGATGATACCTAAAGTAATCAACACTTCCGCCAATGTGAACGCATTCATTTTTTTCATAATCTTTTCACCTTTCTTTTTTTAGATTTACTCTCTTATTTGATCTACTCTATGTTATTGTTCTTTTAGTTATTGAATAAATCACAGTTACAGCTAAACTAATAGTTATACACTTATTTTAAATTATTTTAAAGTGATTGTCAAGGGGTAAGACGTGTTTATTACGTAATTTAAATTAAAAACCGTGATACTATCACTTATTTTTCTTGGAGTATCAGGGTAGAATTATACATTATGGATAATAAAAAACTGCTAGGTAAAAGAATAAAAGAAATTCGTAAATATAAAGGGTATACACAGGAAAAATTGTCTGAATTGATCGACATAGAAACATCTTCTTTATCAGGGATAGAATCAGGACGTTTTTTCCCATCACTGCATGTACTTGATAAAATGTCTGCGGTTTTAGGGGTAGAATTGGTTGAATTTTTCAAATTTTCTTCTGTTGATATGCCTGTGGATATTGATAAAGAAATTATTAATATTATTGAAAATCAGGATAAAAATAGTAAACAAATTATATACAAGTTGTTAAATGCTGCGTTCTCAACTATCGGTTGAAAAAAAATATACCTCATGATATCATCTGTTTTGTTGATATTATAAGAAGAAGGGGTAAATATGACTTGTACTTTAGAAATGAAATCTAATGTTTTAGATGAGAAAGCTAAAAAAACTATACGCAAAGCGTTGAAAGTTTTAGGAAAGAAAAATTTAGCTTTTATTATGCATAACGGAAGTTTTCCTTCTGCAGCTAATCAAAATACAGGTTTCGGAAGTATTAATACAGATGGCGGAAAAGAATTTATAGAATATGCTTCTGGTTTGTTTGATGCAATTCAGCTTGGACCTGCGGGCAAAACTAAATCTTGTGATTCTTCTCCTTATACAGGTACAATTTTTTCTGGAAATCCTTTGTTTATTAACTTGAAAGAATTGACTACTAAAGAATGGGGAAAAATTCTTTCTGAAAAGACTTATGAAGAAATTGTAAACGAAAATCCTAATAAAAACGTAAATAAGACTGCTTATTCTTATATATACAAAAGACAAAATGAAGCTTTGCAGGAGGCTTGGAATAATTTTAAGGCTAATCCTGTAAAAAAATTAGAAAAAGAATTTAAACATTTTAAAAGTGAAAACGCTTTTTGGTTAGATAAAGATGCTTTATATGAAGCTTTATCTTTGGAACATGGTAATGATTACTGGCCTTTGTGGAAATCCGAAACTGATAAAAATTTATTTAACCCTCAATCAATAGAGCAAAAAATGCAGTTTGGGGAAAGAATTAATGAATTAGAAAAGAAATATGAAGATGAAATTGAATTATATAAATTTATTCAATTTATAATAAGCAAACAAAATGAAGAGACAAGAAAATTCGCAGAAAAGCATAATATCAAGATGATTGCTGATAGACAGGTAGCTTTTTCTGATCGTGATACTTGGGCTTATCAATCTTTATTCTTGAAAGGTTGGATGTTAGGCTGTCCTCCTGATTACTTCTCTAAAGATGGTCAAGCATGGGGATTCCCTGTTATGGATCCTGATAGAATGTACAAAGCTGACGGGTCTTTGGATGAAGGCGGTTTGTTGTTGAAAAATTTGTATAAAAAAATGTTTAAAGAAAACCCAGGTGGTGTGAGAATTGACCATATTGTAGGTTTGATTGACCCTTGGGTTTACAAAGCAGGTAAGAAACCGAAAATTGAAGAAGGCGCAGGTAGATTATATTCATCTCCTGAACATAAAGATCTTTCTAAGTATGCAATTGCAAAATTAGAAGATTTGGATATGGAACTTACTGCTGATAAAGAAAAAAGAGTAAAAACTCTTGATAAAAAACAAATTAAAGCTTATGGCAGATTGATTGAAAAAATTGTTATTGCTGCTGCAAAAGAAGAAGGATTGGACAAAGATGCAATTGTTTGCGAGGATTTAGGAACTTTGACAAATCCTGTAGCTGCTGTAATGAAAGAATATGGGCTTCAAGGGATGAAATTAACTCAATTTGTTGAAGCTGATAAGCCTGAGGATCCATACAGATGCTGCAATATATGCAAAAAATGCTGGGCTATGGTAGGTACTCATGATAATGAACCTATTAAAATGTGGGCAGATCAAAATATTCATACTCATGGCGGGTATCTTCATGCTAAGAACCTTGTGGATGATTTGTTCAGCGAGGCTGAAAATAAAGATGATATTATTGTCAGACTGACTAATGATGCAGAATTTCTTGCTCAAACAAAACTTGTTGAATTATTTGCTTCTCAGGCAGAAAATATACAAATTTTCTTTACTGATTACTTTAATGTATATGATGTATATAACAGACCGGGTACATCAGGTGATGAAAATTGGAGTTTAAGATTGCCTGACAATTATAAAGAATTGCATGCAATTTCCCTTGCAAATATTTTAAAATTGGCTATTATTGCAAGAGGTCATGAATTTGCTGAAAAAAATCACAAAGTAATTGAAAAATTAGAAGAAATTATTAATTCTTAAATCATTTGTATATCGTAAAAATTTAACGGTGGTATTAATGAAAAAACTATTAATAACTTTATGTTTATTAGCTAATACGGGTTTAATGCTCTCGGCATTACCCGTGTTGGCTTATGAACCTCCTACACTTGCAAAACTTGAGTACAATCAAGGCATAGATTTTTATAAGGTCGGACAATATGATAGAGCTATGGCTTCTTTTAGGCATGCTATAGAAATAGACCCGAATTATATTGATGCTTATTATAATTTAGGTTCTATTCTTGAATATTTGAAGCAGGATGAAGCAGCTTTAGCTGTTTTTAAACAAATAATTGTTAGAAGACCTGATGACTATGAGTCTGTATACAAAGCAGCAAATTTGAGCAGCAGGCTTGGACAAAATGATAAAGCAAAAACGTATTTATCATTGATTCCTCCTGAAAGTAATGTATACTCAGATGCGCAAGCTCTTGCAAATTCGCTTAATACAGATATGCAGACAATCAAAATGCAAGAAAAACAAGCACAAACGTCTTCTGTTCCCAAAATAGATCCAACAAATGGTATGTATAATAATATTATGAGTCCGACAGGTATTACGACTGATAACAACGGGAATTTGTATGTCGCTTGTTTTGCAGATAACATGATTTATAAAATTACTCCGGAAGGTAATCGTATTGTTTTTGTTAAAAATGAAAAAATTAATGGCCCAATTGCGATGGTAAGTGATGCAAGCGGTAATATTTTTGTTTCAAATTACAATGCAAATAATGTGATTAAAATAACTCCGACAGGTACCATATCTGTTTTGGTTTCTAATATTCAAAAACCTTATGGTATTCATATTAGAGACGGATTATTATTTGTATCTTCTCAGGGTGCAAATTCAGTATTGAGATATAAGTTATAAATTATTCTTTTACTCCGCCTTGAAGAATGTCTGATATAAAGTATTTTTTGCCTAATAAAAATACTCCGATTACCGGGATTGTACATATTACAGAACATGCTAAAAGTTCACCCCACTGAGTTATTTCTCTAAAACTTCCTTTGTATATTGCAAGACCTACTGGCAATGTCCGCATACTTTCGCTATTTGTTACAATTAATGGCCACATGAAACTGTTCCAAGTTGTAACAAAAGTGAATATCGCAAGTGTTGCAACAATTGGCATTGCAAGGGGTAAAGCAATTTTAAAGAAAGTTTGAAATAAATTACAACCGTCAATCTTTGCCGATTCTTCTAGATCTTTTGGCAGACCTTTAAAATATTGGCGCATTAAAAATATTCCGAATCCTCCAAATAATGAAGGTAGTATTAATGCTTGGTATGTGTCAATAAGATGCATTTGACGCATCAAAAAGAACAAAGGTATTATGTTTACCTGAGGAGGAATCAGCATGGTAATTAAAATTATAAGGAATAGAATGTTTTTATATTTAAAATTCATTCTAGCAAATGCATATCCCGCTAATGCTGAAAAAATTACCTGACCGAATGTACTTACTGATGCTACAATTAAGCTGTTAAAAAAATATGTGCTTAGAGGTATTTCTTTGAAAACGTTTTTATAATTGTCTAAAGTTAGATTAGGATGAAAAACTCTGCCGGCATGAGAAAAAATCTCATTATTGTCTACAAAGGATAAATTTACCATTGCAAAAAACGGATAAAGCATACTTATTGCAATTAATATAAGTGTTAAATAACCTAAAAATATCCTAAGTTTTTTCATAGCTATATTATATTACAAAATATAATAAGGCGAACATAATACATAGGGATAGCGAACTTAAAACAAACCAAGTATGCATTACCGGATGTTGATAATCCCAAATTTCTTTTAATGTTGTAGCTGCATTTTCAATTGTTTGCATAATCTTTTATCTCCATAAACATATAAAATCTTTTATATTTATATCTTATTCATTAATCATTTTAGGTCATCACCTAATCGGTTGATTATTTCTAATCTTTAGGATAATATACAGTTATGCGAGATGTAGAACTTTTGATGCCTGCGGGCAATTTAGAAAAATTGGAATATGCAGTAAGATATGGGGCAGATGCCGTATATCTTGGTGTAGTAGATTTTAGTCTTAGAGCTATGAGAAAGGGACAGCTTATTACTATGGATAATTTGAAACAGGCTGTTGATTTAGCTCATTCTCTTGGAGCAAAAGCTTATGTAACTATAAATATATTTGCTTTTAATAATGATATAAGACAGTTAGAGGCTTGTATTGACAAGTTTAAGGATGCTAGACCTGATGCTTTTATTATAAGTGATTATGGAATATTTAATTTGATAAGGAAAAATATTCCTGATGTACCTATTCATGTCAGCACTCAGACAAATACATTAAATTATGAAAGTGTTAAGTTCTGGAGAGATTTGGGTGCTTCAAGAGTAATTCTTGCAAGGGAGCTTCCTATTGCTGATATTGCTGAAATTAGAAAACAGGTTCCTGATATTGAATTGGAAAGTTTTATTCATGGCGCTCAATGTGTATCTTTTTCTGGCAGATGTCTTTTGAGTGATTATTTTTCAAAAGGTGAACGTAAAGCGAACCATGGTAATTGCTCTCAACCTTGCAGATGGAGCTATAAACTTGTAGAAGAAACTCGTCCTGGTCAGTATCTTGAGATAAATCAAGATGACAGAGGCTCTCATATTTTAAGCCCTAAGGATTTGTGTTTGGTAAAACAATTACCTCAGTTGATAGATGCAGGTATTGATTCTTTAAAAGTTGAAGGACGAACAAAAAGTTTGTATTATGTTTCAGCTGTTGCAAAAGCATATCGTCAGGCTATTGATGAAGTTTTAAAAGATCCATCCGCAGATTTAGAAAAATATTTTATAGAACTGCAGAAAGTTGGAAATCGTGGATATACTACAGGTTTCGCTCTTGGAGATAATAACGGAGAGAGTTACAGCTATGATATATCTAAAGGTTTAGCAGGAGCAGATTTCCTTTGTGAATTCAAAGGGGATAGAAAAGATGATTTTTTCTTAGTAAAAATAAAAAATAAAATGTTATTGAATGACGAAGTAGAAATTATTACTCCTGATGAGCAGTTTACAGCAACTGTAGATGGAATTATAAATGAAGATGGAGAAAATCTGGAGTTAGGGAATACAAATGATGATGTATTTGTAAAATTTTCTCAGAACCCGATTAATTATAAATATGCTTTAGTTCGTACTATTGGAGTAAAAAAACATGTTTCTTAGGCCAGATTATAATTTAAAGAATATATACGAAATTGATCTTGAAGGTTTAAAAGAACAAGGTATAAATGCACTTTTGTTTGACCTTGATAGTACTTTGATGGGCTCAAAGACAGGATGTTATACTGAAAAAACTTTAGAATGGTTAAATAAAGTTAAACGAGATTTTTTTATCGGCGTTGTTTCTAACAATAACAATCCTGATTATATTGCAAAAGTTACTGCTTGTTCCGATTTTCCTATTGTTTTTAAGGCACACAAACCTGATGTAAAAGTTGCAAAACGTTTTATGAAAGAATATTCATTATCTCCTGAGACAACTTGTTTTGTTGGAGATAGGCCTTTGACAGATGTTTTGTGCGGGAAAAATTTAGGGTGTAAAACAATTTTGGTAGATTCAATTACCGCTGATATTGAAAAGCCTATAGTCCGTTTTGCAAGATGGCTTGAAAGATGTAGCGTAAAAAATTAATTATATAAATAATTTCATAATGCTAATTAATATATCGGGGAATTATTAAATCTTATATTTTTAAATATAAGTAATTAAGTATGTAATTTTTCTGAATCATAAAGGGAGCGTTATGAAAATATCAGTTATTTCAAATAATAATATATATACTTTTTCGGGACAAAATAATAATAATATTAAAAGACAAGAGGATTTGTTTACTCCTTTCCATGTGCTTGTTGGAGCAGCTTTTGGAGCTGTATGCATTAGTAAGTTATTACCTGCAAAAAAAAATTTGTCCAACTATGTCAAATCTATAGCTCATGAGATGTCTAAATGTAATTCAATTAATATAAATCCATATTCACTTTCTTGTTTGATTTCTAAAAGTGAGTTTTTACGAACTGTTTCTAAGTTTTCACCAAAAAACTATTTACATGATGTACAGAATATTAAAAATTTTGGATTTAACGCAGATTTGTTTTTAAAAACAGATGTTTCAAATAGTATAAGTATAAAAAATTTTTTGGAACAAATATCACAATATTCAAAAAATTTGTATAAAAGGACTGGTAACAATTTTCTATTTTCTATTGTAAATAAAGATTCTGTCTCTTCAATAAAAGAAGCTTTAATGATTGTATCTAAAAATCCAAATAAATTTAAGCATACAAGGTTTATTCCTGCTGTAGAATTAAGTTTTGTACATCCATCAATTGAAGATGGAAAATGTATTAATTCAAGCATTACAGCTTATGGGATTAATCCGTATAAGCTTGATAAATATTTTGAAAAACTTCAGGGAAAAAGGAGTTTGGCTCTTGAAAAAATGTTGAATGATGTTAATCAAAAATTTTCATTTATAAAACTTAACAAAACTGAATTCCTCCGTTATTATAACGAAAATCGAACTTTTTTATCTACGGACTTATATTCATTGTTTGATAGTTATGCTAATGCTAAATTAGCTTTATTTACCCAAGCAAAAAGGCTTAAGGAGGATTTTTCAAGTTATTATGAAAAGATAATGATTTCTGATGAATATAAAAATAAGAATATTAGGTACTTGAAAAATAAAAATGTTTTAGATAAAGATATAGATGAAACATTAGTTATTTCAGATGTCAGGAAGAAATATGAACCGCATTTGGTAAATAATAAAATTGTTTCAAATTCAGAAAGCTCTTTTGAGGATATAATTGAATTATTAAAAGATGACAATGATGTAGTTTGTGCAATAACAAATCCATATACAAAATCTCAATCATTGTTATTCCTCAAAGATATTTTAAAAATATCTGAAGAAAAAACTAATAGTTTAATTCAACTTTCTCAAAAATATATAGCAAATTCTGATAAATTTGATACAAACAGGGTTAATGAAACAGACAATATATTAAGGTCGTTAATAAATATTGGTGGTACAAATAGAATATTTACTAATTATATCGAGGTAACCAAATGAAAGTAGCAGGAGTTAGTTTTAATAGTCCAAACAGAAATGTTAGTTTTAATGCGCATGCATGCAGAATGCCTATGTATAAGGAGTTGTACAATACATCTATAATGGGTGTTGAGTATAATTACTTAAGTAGATCAAGACATTACGAGTGCTTAGATGATGATAAATTTCCTTATAATAAAGTGGTTAGAGCTTTTAATTACTCGTTTGTAGATAGAATTCCTCAAAATCTGAAACAACCTTTTATAGATTTGTATGAAAGAATTACAGGTTTTCCTCGATTAACTCCTATTAACAATAAAATAAAAAATGAATTTGTTCGAATTGTTCAATCTTATAATAATAGGATCGAGAATATTGTTGCAGCAGGATATGATCCGGTATGCCCTCTTGGATTGAGAAATGAATTACCAGGAGGACCTTTGGATAGAGCATTTGTTGTTATAAAAAGTCCAAAAGGTATTGACGCTAAAACAGAGGCAGAAAATTTAGTACAAATGAAAGCTGAATTATGGGAAGATACAGACCAGAGGATTTTAAGTTACAATCACAAATATAAATTCCCTGAAGTATTTACGGAAAATCAGTTGTATAAAAATTTAGATATTCTTGATGATTTGACAAAAAAATCTGATTTGAATAAACAAATTGTATATTATCGTGCTAAAAGGGATTATGAAACCAATCCTATTTTGGCCGGAGAATTTAATGTAAAACTAGCTAAATTCAATGATGAAAGTCAAATTTCAAAAGAGGATGCTAAGAATTTTGCCTATTTTATAGAATCAGTAAGAGATGGTAAAGTCGTTTTCCCATTTTCTGATTATAATCCCGGATTAAAAGCTATAAGGGAAAGAATTAAAGCTTCTCCTTTTGCTCAAATGTCAAATGTTACTCAAATGACTGCATTTTCTAATTTATATAAAGAAAATTTATTCCATTTTGGACCTAGATATGATAGTAGAGTAGATTTACAAAGTGATTATTGTAATTGGGATCTTGAAGAAAAGTTCGATTTTCTTAAGGATTTAATGAAATATGTAAGCGATGAACAGAGTTCTAAATACCAACAATATTTTAAACCTGATGATGATCGTGGAGAATTATACGCTGAATTAAACAGGCAGCTTTTGAAATAATTGAATAAACATTCCAGTAGCAATGCTTATAGTAATAAGTATTGCTACAATTTTTAAAGAATCTTTAATATTCTCATTGTGTCTGAATAATATAAGTATTCCAAGTCCTGCATTTGATAACAATCCTGAGATTGCAGCTCCGAAACTTATTGATCCTTTTATTAAAAGCATTGTAATTGCTATAGAAACTGCGCAGTTAGGTATCAATCCTACAAATGCAGTCATTACAGGCTCTAAGAATTTTACTTTACCCAGAATAATATGTAATATTGAATGCTGTGAATAAACGAATATTAAGAAATTTAGAATTATAGTTATAAACAAAATGAATATAAAAATGTTAAAGGTATGTTTTACAGGATGGTATATCAATTCTCTTTTTCTTCTATTTGAAACACTGTGCTTGCAGCATCCTTCATGTTCATTTTCAATATTCTCTTTTTCCTCTACAATAGGAATATATTTGTTATCTTTAAGAATATAGTCAATTAAATATCCTGCACATATGCCGATTATTAGTTTTACTCCAATTATAGGCAGAATATAATATGTTTTTGTAGGTTCTGCAAGTAAAATAGGGATAGCTTCATCAGAAGTTGCAAGGTATATAGCTATTAATGTACCTTTTGTAATAAATTTTCTTATATATAGTGTGCTTGCAATCACAGAAAAACCGCATTGAGGTATAATAGATGCCAGACTCCCAATTAGGACCGCAGTTTTTTCAGATTTTTTCAAAAAATCATTGATTTTTTCAGCATAAAAATATTCAATTAATTCAATTATGAAAAATACTAAAAAAAGTAACGGTAATATATGAAAACTGTCAATGATAGCATCTGCAAGCCAATCAGGCATGTTAAAATTGCTTATAAAATTATCAAAACCTGAAAATATATTTTCATTTAAAGAATTTAATTTGTTTAAAAAATTTATCAACATATTTTTATAATAATACAAACAAGTTTTTATAAGTCTTGTTTACCCTTTCCTTTTTTGTTTTTATGAGTTTCATTTTCATCACAACCAAGAACTTTGTTTAAGTGGTCAACAAGTTCTGCGAAGTGATATTGCATAGCATGTTCAGATTTATGGTGAATATCTACTATGTGGTAATGCATAGCCATTTCAACTTGAATCAATGCCATATTGTAGTAATATAGGCTGTCGATATATTCACTTACAGCCATAATATAGTCTTTCCGCGCATTTTGTAGCGCTACATAATCCAATTCATTTGTTTTATATTTGCTTTCCACAATTTTTAAATTATTAAGAGCTTGTGTGGCTTCAATTTTTGATGTCGGGATTTGTTTTTCACATTTTTCCACATTATTGAAGGCTCGTTTTACCTCAAAATATAGGTCTTTTTTGAATAATAATATTTCGTTATTTGCAATATTTACTTGAGCATCAGCTCCCTTTATACTGTGTCTTAATTCCATAAGATTAACAGTGGAATTCAAATTTACTCCGACCTGAAAGCTGTTGTTTGTGGTTTGCGTAGAATTATTGAATCCATATCCTGCATTTGCTGTCAAGTCGGGGAAATATGCTCTTTTTATGTATAAAAGAGATTGTTCCATTGCTTTTTTTGTAGAAATTAGAACATTCAAATCAGGGCTGTTGTCATATGCTATTTGTACTGCATTTTCTAGTGGAAATGAAAATTTTTGAGGGATAAATTCTTCTATATTAACTTCATTATTGTTGTATGAAAAGTCGTTATTGTACGAAAATGTTTTTGTACTTTTTATTTTATAGTTTGGTTGGTTTTCAAGGTACATGGAATTATTGAGATCAACTTTTGCATTATTATAATTATTTGTAGCTTCGATTAATTTAACTTTTGCTTCACTAAGATTCAATTCTGCGGTAGTTAAATCTGGCTTTTTTTTAGCAATTTTAACGAAATTTTCATTTATTTTTACATTATCTTGAGCTATTTGCAAGTATGCTTTAGCTTTTAAGAGGTTATAGTATTTTGCTTTAACATCAAAAAGAGTAGAACATAAACTATCCATAAATTCGTATTCTGCACCTATTTTATAGAATTCTTCCATTTTAATGTAAGCAGTTGTTTTCCCAAAATTCCAAATTAATTTATTGACAGTAACCCCAACTGTCGGAAGTTCTCTATAATGAGAATTATAGTATATGTTGTCTGAGTTGTTTTCATTATAAAAACCTGCTCCAGCATTAATTACCGGAAAATATTGAGCTTTAGCAATCCCAAGATTACTTTTTGCAATATCTAAGTTGTATTTTTGTCTTCTTATTTTAGGACTGTTTTTAAAAGCTGTTGCAACGCAGTCTAAAACAGACAATGAAACCCCGTCTGTAATTTCAATAGGGTTAAATAATTCATCGTCATCAACTTCTTCTATTGCAAATGTATTTGAAATTCCTGTCAGTAAAACAATTAAAATTAATAATACTTGGCAGACTCTTTTTTTGATGCCCATAATTTAATTATACAACATGTGTCAAGTACTTGTTTTTTAACTAAAAGACAAGGTTAAAACCTTGTCTTTAAAATTTATTTAAAATGGTGGGCTCAGAGGGGCTCGAACCCTCGACCAATTGATTAAGAGTCAACTGCTCTACCAACTGAGCTATAAGCCCAAAGTATTACATGAATTATTATACTGCATGATTTTAAATTTGCAATAAATTCTTTATTAGAGTATAATAGCATCATTATGAGTAAGAGTATAAAAGCAATGATTATGTCTGCAGGGGTAGGATCAAGATTGGAACCTTTGACTTTGTCAGTTCCCAAACCACTTGTGCCAATTGCTAATAAACCTATTATGGACATATTGTTTGAAAAACTTGTCTCTATCGGCGTAACTGATGTTATATGTAATACATATTACTTAGCTGATAAAATTATTGATAGATATAAAAATAATGATATAGGAATAAATTTTAATTTTATAAAAGAAGACGCATTGTCTGGTACTGCCGGTGGAGTGAAAAAATGTCAATATTTTTTTGATAAAGATACCTGTTTTCTTGTTCTGTCTGCAGATGGTTTGTCTGATGTCGATTTACAAAAGGCTATAAATTATCATAAAAATACAGATGCTATTGCAACAATAGGAATAAAAAAGATTGCAATGGAAGATGTCCCTCATTTTGGAGTAGTTGTTACTGATTCAGAAGGATATGTTACTGAATTTCAGGAAAAACCAAAAATTGAAGAGGCAAGAAGTAATTATATAAATACAGGAATTTATATTTTTGATTATAAAATTTTTGATTATATTCCAGAGAATACTTTTTATGATTTTGCAAAAAATGTTTTTCCAAAATTGGTTGAGAAAAGAATGATAAATACATTTGTAGTTGAAGAATATTGGAGTGATATCGGAACAATTGAAAAATATATAGAGTCTAATACAGATGTTTTTTCTAATAAATGTAATGTGGAGCATGCTCCTATAGTAACTTCAGATTTTGGGGGATATATTGCGGATCTATCATGTAGTATTTCTGATACTGCAAAATTTATTGGGAAATCAGTTATAGGTGAAAATTCTAAAATTGGTAAAAATGCAATTATAGAGAATTCTATTATATGGGATAATGTTGTTATAGAAGATGGTGTACATATAAGTAATTGCGTAATAGCATCAAATTGTGTGATAAAAATGAATTTAGTTTCTCAGATAGTTGGTGCAAATGAATTAATAACTGACAAATCATTTAAAGTTAGGGCTTGATTTTTTATGTTTTTAATGATAAATTTAACATAGTCTGAAAATTGAATATATTTGGGACTGTGGCGCAGCGGTAGCGCAGGGGACTCATAATCCCTTGGTCGTGGGTTCGAATCCCTCCGGTCCCAAATAAAAAGACCCTTATAAATAAGGGTCTTTTTATTTGGTGCAATATTTGTGTTTATTGTAATTTAACAGATATTTTATTAGAGTGAATAAAAATATTATTCGGTATTTGAGGCTTTGTGTTTGGATTTCGATAGTTAAATAATTTGTTAGTTGTGAAATAAAATTTATTTTTAATTATTTTGAATGATTATCTATCAAAAAAAATTTTTAGTGTATTTAATAACAATATAATGCCAAATTCAATAAGTTTTGGGGCAAGACTTGTAAAATCAACACAAGTACAAAAATTAAGCCCTAAAAATAAATCCTATATTCCCAAAAATGTAGCTGTGGTTGAAATAGATCCTTATAATTCAAGTGATATTTCAGCACTTTCTGATGCAGCGAGAAGCTGGGTTTATGAAAAATATGCTTCAAATATTGTATATACTGCAAATAGTCTTTTCAGTAAGGATTTAGATGAAAAATATCATAAAGTTTTAGCAGTAACAGAACTGCTCGAAAATCTAAAATTTTTGGATAGCAAAAAAATACTTGGGATGGCTGATATAAAAATTAAAGATCCAAAATCTATTGAACTAAATTATATACAAGTTGATCCTGAGATTTCATATTACATTGGGAACCAATCTTCATATAAAAAAATAGGAACTAAAATTTTAGATGTTTTGAAATCTATGTATGACAGAATAGAATTAACTGTAGCGAAAGGTAGTGTAAAAAATTTTTATTTGAAAAATGGTTTTAAATGTTTAGATAAAGGTAAATATGTTTGGCAAAAAATATTATAAGAGTTTTTATTAATCTTGATTATAATTTATGATATTATAATCCTAAATAGTTCTATAATATGGCAAAAATGTTTCTTTAGATTTTTTACTCAAAAAATGGAGAATTTATGAAAATACAGAATAACACTACAAATAGAAATAATATACACTTTGAAAAGTTTTACAAGGTAAAAGTCCCAAATACACAACTTGCGAAATTAAAAGATGTCCATACGAAAACTGATAAGGATATTCTTATATTGAGTAGTAAAAAAAAGAAAAAAGGGAAGTCGGTTTTGTATTTTTTGACAGGTAAAGATTATGATACTTTTCTTAATTTAATGAGAAAAATTCATTTTTATATGTTAAGAACGAATCTGGAAGATTATATGCCTAATAAACCGCAAAAAGTGTCATTGGATAAAGCTATGAAATTATTTGATTGATAAATATAAAATACTTAATTATTGCCAGAATAACCAACCGATAGCTAAACCTGCAGCTGCGGCAATACCACCGCCTTTTAGTGCTTTATTCCATTTGAATGATTTGTATGCCTTTTTTAATACTTCAGGAGTATCTTTTTTGAATCTTTTAGCTGTGCTATCCCAATTTTTTTCTATTTTTTGAATGTTTTCAGATTTGATATTTTTAATTTGTTCTTTTTTTGTGTTAATTCGTTCTTGGAAAACATTAAGTATATTTTCTTTTGACCCATATCTTGAAGCTAATTTCTTTGCCATTACTGTGATTTCTTCTTTTGAACCTTTAAGGCCGAATGCTTTTGAGTTTTCAACAAATAATTTTTCTAAGTCTTTTAATTTTGTATCTTTTGGTAATGCTTCAATTTTTGTTTTAATCCAATCTAATCTTTTTAATAGATTAAAATTATAGTCTAATGAATATTTTGAATCGATTGCTTTTTCAGGTAGTTGTGTAAGCTTTGTTTTATTACTTGTTACTTCTTTTATAAATTTTAAATTTTCTTTATCAAAACTTCTGATAAAATCATCACTTACTTTTCCATTTTTGATAGGATTTGTGCCCAAAAAGAATATGCTTGTTCCAACGCTAGTTCCAGCTAAAGTGCCTAAAGTTAATCCGGCATTTAATCTGTATCCCGGTTTTGGAATATCATTTATTTCTTGTTCTGAGTTATTTGAATAATATTTTTGTCCAATTTGTTGTGGAAAATATTGTTGTGCTAAAAAATCATTACCATATGAATTTGAAATTTCCCCTGACATAACCTTTACCCTTAACCTTAACCTTTAATAACAATTAATTTAATCTTGTATATATAAACAATTTTTGTCAGGGGAAATTGCTAAATTAAAAAATTAAGACTTAATATTTCGTTACAAAGATAAAGAATTAAACAATTTATCAAATTCCGGGAAAGATATGTCCACCCATTCAAAGCTGTTAATCGCGATAGGTTTTTCGCAAATTAATCCTGCTACATATAAGCTCATTGCAAGTCTATGATCATGATATGTTTCGACTTCTGCATCACCTTTGAGTTTTGTTTTGCCATTGATAATAAATCCGTCATGAGTTTCTTCAATATCAGCTCCGATTTTTTTGAGCTCTGTTACGACTGCTTTAATTCTGTCAGATTCTTTATTTCTTAAATCTTGAGCATCTTTTATTATTGTAGTGCCTTTTGCTTGAGTTGCAAGAACTGCTATTACAGGAAGTTCATCTATTAGCCTTGGAATTATTTCTCCTTCAATAGTACAGGCATTGAGATTTGAATAAGAAATTTGGATATCTCCGACATCTTCGCCTGAAATATTTCTTTTATCAAGAATTTCTATTTTTCCACCCATTTTTTCTACAACTTCAAGAATACCTGTTCTTGTTGGGTTTAGCCCTACATTTTTTAATATAATTTTGGAATTTGGAACAATTAAACCTGCAACTATGAAATATGCTGCAGATGATATGTCTCCGCAGATTTCAATAGTTTTTGGTTCAAGCTCTGATTTTTCTATTGTAACTGTTGTATTGTTAACAGATATGTTTGCTCCCATGTATTTAAGCATTATTTCTGTATGATTTCTTGATACATAAGGTTCTGTAAATGATGTTTGGCCGTCGATATTCATACCTGCTAATAATATACAGGATTTCACCTGAGCAGAAGCAAGTTTTGAAACATAGTTAATAGGTTTTAATTCTTGCCCAAAAATCTTTAACGGAGCTTTGAATTCATTTGATTCTATTTTAGCTCCCATAAGTGATAATGGTTCGATAACTCTTTTCATCGGGCGTTTTGAAAGACTTTCATCTCCGATTAATATAGAATTAAAATTCTGTCCTGCAAGAATACCTGACATAAGTCGCATTGTTGTGCCTGAGTTCCCGCAATCAAGTGGAAGTCGCGGGGCTGATAATATGCTTTTTGATTTTACAATTAATTCATTATTTATAAATTCTGCATTAATCCCTAACGCTTTACAAACATTAAGAGATGAATGTGGGTCTTGCCCGTTTGAAAAATTTTTAATTACCGATTTACCCTTTGCAAGTGAGGTAAACATAATTGCTCTATGGGAAATTGATTTATCAGAAGGAATATTTACAATCCCTTTTAGCCCTTTTTTTACTTTGTTTACAATTTTTTGCATAAAAATATCTTAGCATAAAAGAAATGTTTGTGATAATATAAACTTACTTAATTTTATAAACCTAAAGAGGGGTGTCCGAGCGGTTTAAGGTGCAATCTTGGAAAGGTTGTGTGGGAGCAATTCCACCGTGGGTTCGAATCCCATCCCCTCTGATTTTTTAATTTTTGAAATGGGGTATTTATGAAAGTAGCATCAAATAATTTATCTTTAGCTTTTAGAGGTTGGGAGGCAAATGATTTGCTAAGTGGTCAACTTGATAATGAAAATGAGTTGAAAGCTCTTGCGGATGCAGCAAAAGTTGATATTAAATCCTCTAAATGCTCGGATAGTAAATATTTGCCAAATCATGATATGTATTTAACAACATCTACAAAAAAGATTGATGGACTTTATTATTTTGCAACAGATTGTTATATAACTAAAAAAGATACTCCTAAAAATATAGTGTCTAAAAAATTGTTCAAATCAGCTGAAAAATCTATTGGAAAATTATATGGAATACTTGCAAAAAATAATGTTATTAACTTCAAAGAAACTCCAAAATCTCATAATATATTTAAAAGACTTCTAAAATTCTTTAAAAAATAGACTATTATTTGGAAAGTTAAAAGGTTCAATTTTACATAATTTTGGATTTTTTGTTTTAAATAAGGAAATTATTAAATGAGTACGCAGGCTTTGACAATTGAACAAAATAAAAAAATTCCTGTTTGGCTTGTTGCTGTTACAATCCTTTTCCCTACAGCTTTTGCAATGTTAGCAACATCTGAAACAAACGTTGCTATCCCTCATATTGCAGGTTATTTCGGTGCAACTCTTGATGAAGCTAACTGGGTTATCACAAGTGCATCAAACTTATCTTGTAGGTAATTTAGCTTTGACAAACCCTGTATATTATCATAGATTATCTTTGATGACTCATAAATTTATGAGCAGCTTGCCTGAATATGCTGCAATGCATAAAGCTGGGGCTATGTATTACAAACAATTGATTGTGCAAGCTAAAATATTTGCTTATTCTGATGTCTTTGCATTGTTTGCGCTTGTATCATTTTTCATGATTCCTTTAGGATTTTTGTTGAAAGTAAATTTGAAAAAATCTTAAAATTCAGTATAATTGTTTTGTGGAAAAATGTTTTGCAGAGTCTAAAAGGTTGATATTTAGAAAAATGTCAGAAGCGGATTTTTCTGATATTGCTGAAATGCTTAAAAATCCTAATGTTATGTATGCATGGGAATATGTCTTTGATGATATTGATGTTTTGCAGTGGATAAAAAAGAATAGGGAATATTATAAAAAATATGGATTAGGCTATTTTTTAGCTGTGGATAAGCAAAGTGGAAAAGTTGTAGGGCAAATTGCATTGATGCCTGATGTTATAGATGGTAGAGAATATTATGAAGTAGGGTATATTCTAAAAGAAAAGTTTTGGCATAATGGTTATGCACTTGAGGGTGCAAAAGCTATGATTGAATATGCTCTTAATAAGCTAAAATTGGATAATGTAATATTTGAAATTCGTCCTGAAAATTTTACATCAAGAAAAGTTGCAGAAAAATGCGGAGCAGTTGTTACCGGTGAATTTGTAAAAAATGTTCGCGGGAAAAATATGAAACATCTAATTTATTTATTGAATTTGGATAATTTTATTTTGTAATAACTACATTTTTATACATATTGTTATGTGGTGCATTATTGCTTAGTTTTATGATTTTTTCAAATGCAAATTTTAGAGGATTACATTTTTTGTCCGATTTAATAGTTACAACTTTTACTTGTTCAAGATCATCTTGGTATTTTGCAATCAGAACATTTTTTTTAGGTACAAATCTTGTAAAAATAATTCTTGGTTTGCCGTTTTCTTCAAAAATATCAACTTTTAAGCGTGTTTTAAGGTATGCAGAGTCAATATTTTTTCTTGCAGCATTAAGTTTGTCGAATTTCCCATGTTCGACAGAATATTGTACAAGTTGTTGCAGGGAATCACTGTATAAAAATTTTGCTTGAAAAGCTGTTTGATTTTGGTAATTTTGAATTTTCATATTCAAATTAAAATTCAAACAATAATTTTTTTGCGATTAAATTTTAGTTAAATCCGTTTGGATGATTTTTATGCCAATTCCAAGCAGTTGAAATTATTTCTTCCAAAGAATTATGTTCAGGCTTCCATCCTAGAATTTCTTTTGCTTTTTCACTTGATGCAATGAGTTGTGCCGGATCACCTGCTCTGCGTGGTGTGATTTTTGCAGGGATAGGATGTGATGTTACTTTTCTTGCTGTATCTATTACTTCTTTTACTGTAAAGCCTATACCGTTCCCTAAATTAAATATATTACTTTCATTGCCTGCTTGTAAATATTTAACTGCAAGGATATGAGCTTGGGCCAAATCTGTTACATGAATATAATCTCTTACGCAAGTTCCGTCTTTTGTATCATAGTCATCGCCAAATATTGAAATGTATTCACGTTTGCCGTTTGGGACTTGTAAAATTAATGGGATAAGATGAGATTCCGGGTTATGGTCTTCTCCTATTTGTCCTGAAATATGAGCACCGCAAGCATTAAAATATCTCAGTGATACATAGCGAAGTCCATGAGCTTTGCCAACCCATTTAAACATTTTCTCCATTGACAATTTTGTTTCGCCATATGTGTTTGTAGGTTCTGTTCTGTCTGTTTCTAAAATAGGGATTTTTTCAGGTTCACCATATGTTGCAGCGGTTGAAGAAAATACTATTTTATCAATGCCGTTTGCAACCATTGAATCTAAAAGAATTTTTGTCCCGCATAAATTGTTATCGTAATATTTTAGAGGCTTTTCCATACTTTCGCCAACAAGTGAGCAGGCTGCAAAATGGATTACTGCATCAATTTTTTCTTTTTTAAATACATCATCTAAAAATTCTCTATCTCTTATGTCGCCTTTATAAAATCTTGCTTTAGGATGGATAGCTTCTTTGTGTCCTGTTTGAAGATTATCTATTATTACAACATCTTCTCCATTATCGATTAGTTCATATACAGTATGTGATCCGATATAACCTGCACCGCCTAAAACTAAAATTGTCATATTAATATCTCCTTATAATCTTCTTATTATATACCACATTTTTACTTTATGTTATCATTTGTTGTATGGATAAAATGTTTTCAGATGAAATTAACATATTAAAAGCTCTTGCCATTTTACTTGTTGTATCAGGGCATTTGGAATTTTCTTTATTAGGAATTTTTCCACCCTATTCTTTTCAGTTGGCTTTATTTTTCTTTATATCAGGTTGTCTGTTTAAAGATAAATATTTGACGGATGTTGCAACATTTGTTCAAAGAAGGATTAAAAGTCTTTTGGTGCCTTATTTTTGGTACAACTTATTTTATATGGAGGTAACCATTCTTATTGCAAAACTTACAGGAAAATTTTGGGGAATGCCTTTGAGTTTCAAGAACTTTTTTATTACTCCGTTTTTAAACGGACATCAATTTGATCTGTCTTGTCCTTTATGGTTTGTAACTCAGTTGTTTATGACAATGATTACTTTTTTATTTTTATTCAGAGCTTTAAATGCAGTAACAAAAAATAAATTTATACACTTGGGATTTTTTGCGATTTTAGGGGTCCTTGCGATACCTTTTGACAAGTTATTTGCGGTAACTCCTTTAATGTTAATTGTAATTAGAACGATGTTTTCAATGTTTTTTGTATATTTGGGATATTTTTATACTCATTATATAAAAGATAATTATAATATTTTTACCCCAAAGTGGTTTGGAGCTGTATTTGTATTGCAGTCTATACTTTGGATGTTTAACAGAGATTATGACCCTGAACATGGTATTGGTTTAAGTTATGTACTTGTTTGGTCGCGATTTGATGACCAGTTATTTGTCCCGATTTTGACAGCTTTGACAGGGATTTGGGCATCTTTGTTTACTGTAAAAATTCTTTATCCTTATGTTAAGGATATAAAATTTGTTCAAGATATGGGAAATGTTACTTATCATATAATGGCAAATCATTTGCTTGTTATGTACATAATTACTGCAATTTTTATGTGGCTGCATGGTATCCCGATTTCAGAACGTGCCAATCACGATATTTATTGGATATATAATCCTGTGCAGACAACTTACTTATATTTTGTCGTAACTATGTTTATTTCAACCTATGTGGGTGTAGGATTAAAGAAATTACATAAGGTCATGTTAAAAAAATAATTTCAAAGTTTGATAATTTCATCTCCAAGTTCTAGTATTTGTTTATGTAAATTTTTAAGTTTTGAATTTATTTCTTTATATTCTTTAATATATTTATTTCCAATGTCATTTGCTTTAATCATTGTATAATTGCTAAATTCAAACATATTTGTAAATGAGCCCATAAAGTCAAAGTAGTTTGCTTTCAGGTTATTAACTTATTCTTTTAAAATTTCCAAACAAGTTTCCATAAATCCTTCTTTTACACGTGCCAATAGGCGGTCGACTATAGTCCCATAATTGCATACATTATTTAATATGTCAAGTGATGTAAAAGAAAAGTTTGCAAAGAAATTGGTCTCAATCCGCAAAGAAAGAGGCCTTTCTCAAGAAGAATTAGCTCTAATGTGTGGAGTTGATAGAACTTATGTCGGTAGAATTGAGAGAATGGAAAGAACTCCAAGTCTTGTTGTCTTACAAAAATTTGCCGATGGTTTAGGTATATCTCTTATAGAGTTGTTGAAATTTGATTAATAGATATATGGCGGATTAAACGGCACGTTTACATTTTTAGCCACATAGCATCGTATGCGTTCAATCTTACTGTTAATTCTTTATTTTCAACTCTTGCTCGAACCATTTTATCTGTTAGGAGATTTTTCAGGTAGATGTCTTTTTCTTTTTTACCGAAATTGTCATCAGTGAATATTACAGTTGCTTTAATTTTTTTATCGGACAAATTATTTATAATAACAACTCTATCATTGTTTGTAGCTCTTACGTAAGCAAATACTTCAGGTGATTTTGTCTTAAGTTCTATAAAAGAACCTCTTGTAATTACAGGATATTGTTTTCGTACTTTTATTAATTGTTTTACTCTTTCGTATACTCGATTGTTATATGTACCTTTGTGATTTACTGCATCTTCAAAAGTCTTTTGAGTAATTGGGCCTCTGTTTATATCTCTGCTGTCAAAATAGCTAAGCATTTTGACTTTGTTTTTAACATCTTTATCTTTTTTTTGTTTGGCTTCACGCATTTTTGCACTTTTATTTGCATTTGCAAAATTGTTTTGGATTCCTATTTCATCTCCATAGTAAATAATTGGAATTCCAGGCAGCGACATAAGTATTGAAAAAGCCATACCTATTCTATCAGGATTGTTATCAAGGAAATTTGCCATTCTTCCACTTATTCCAAATCCTTTCCTAAATGCAGCACCTTTAGGAGCAAGATCTTCAAATAGTAGTTCTCTTGTTTTTTCGTTTACCATTTCAAGAGTAAGTTCATCATGAACTCTTAGAAAAATCGCCCAAGAAGCAGATTCAGGAATTTGCGGGGTCTGCTTGTATGCTTTCCAAAAGTAACTGTTGTCAGCTGTTACTAAGGATGCCCAAATAGCAGGCATGTAAGGGAAATGATATGCAATCTGAACCTCATCAGTTCTAGTCAATTCTTTTTCTTGCCCATTAATATTTTCTTTAATTTTTCTTTCAGTTCCAAAATATGGGAGTATTTTATTTGGCATTTGACAGGCTTCTGCTTGGATTACTGATCTTGGTGCAACAGCTTGTATAAATGCGCTTAATATTTTTATAATTCTGTGAGTTTCTTCTAAGTTTTCAGCATTTGTTCCGTCTTCTTTTATAAGATATGGAATTGCATCCATTCTGAAAATGTCAATTCCTTGATTAGCCCAAAAAGCTATCGTTTCAAGGTTATAATAAAGTACTTCAGGATTTTTCCAATTTATATCCAATTGAAAAGGGTAAAATGTGTGGTAAAAATAGTAATCTTTTTTATTTATTGTAACTTTGCGATAATTATTTTCGGTTATTTCAGGAAAAATTATTCTACGTTTTGATGTTTTTCCGTTAGGTTCTTTATATTCAGCTACCCAGCCTAATTTTGGGTCTTTATAACGTGTATATTCAGGCATTTGTTCTCTTACTACAAAATAATCCAGTTTTGAAGTATCGCCTTTTAGAGCTTGCTGAAACCATTCATGTTGATCTGAAAAGTGGTTTAGAACTAAATCAGCTTTTATTTTAAGTCCTTTAGATCTTGCTGCAGATAAGAATTTTTGGAATTCAAACATTCCTCCTAAGTCTTGTCTTATACCTCTCGGATTTTTTATGTCAAAACCTGCATCTTCCATTGGAGAATCAACAAATGGTAAAATATAAATAGTTGTAACCCCAAGATTTTTTAAATAATCAAGCATTTGGATATCATCTTTGAATGTATTATTTTTATCGGGATTTTTTACTCCAAAGTGATTTGCATAAAACATATAAATAACTTCATCTTTGTACCAATCAGAGGGTCTGTTTTTGTCTTCTTCAATAAGATTTGAAGGACGACTTTCTTTTGCGGATTTAGCTATTTTAAGTATATTAGCATAAATTTGTTCTGTATTTTCTGCTCCATATACTTTTGCAACAGATGTTTTTATTTCTTTTTCTAATTTAATTGGGATAATTGCTTCATTTGATTCTGCTTTGACATTATTAGCAGTTTTTGATGGAAGAATATCCACAGCAAATGCAGTAGTGCTGCTGTTAAATATGAATAAGAGTGTGAGTATAGCTGCTATTATTCTTCTTCTTTTTTCTCTCATCTTTTAATACGCCTCTCTGACTGATTTATTATTTTATCATTATTTGAATATAATGCAATTAACATATTAGGTAATGTTATTTTTCTCTAATTCTGTTAAAAAATAACTATGAACATTTTGATTGAGATATGTAATTACTTATTATTTCAGCTGCATCCTTTACAAATTCTTCGCATGGACGAGATTTGTAATATTGTGCAGTTCTTTTTTCTGGGATAGGTGAATCCTTTTTGTGGTCTAGACCTAAAAGTTCTCTGCAAATTATGGATTTATGTTTTTGCTCAAACAAGTTTGCAAGATATTGTATTCTAGTATAGTGCTCAGCTTTTATTTCATCATTATTAGGGGAGGTATAACCATATTTTATTCCTGCTATCATGAACATTGAACTTACAGCTCCGCATACTTCTCTTAAACGACCCATGCCGCCTCCGAAAGATGATGATAATTTGAGTGCTGACTCAAAGTCCATACCTAAGTCTTCAGCAAATGCACAAAATACCGATTGAGCACAATTATATCCCTGCCTAAAAAGCTCTTGGGCTTTTTTTGAATAATCTTTATCATTCATATAAATATTGTACTATAAAATTAATCTGTTTGGTAATGTATTTTAATTTAACCTAAAATAGAATTTCTAATATGAACAATTTTTATAAAAATATAATATTACTTTTAGTTCTTTTGACAATAGGTGTTGCTTATTATAATTATAGATCAAATACCTATGTAACTGCAGAATTTAACAATTTACGTCCTTTTCATGATAGAGCCCCAATTTATTATAACGGATTTAAGATTGGTCGAGTGGTAAAAGTAAGACCAAATAAGACATATACATCCACTATTGTTACGATGGAACTGCATCTTCATGATTTGAAATTGCCGATAAATATTTCTGCGAATTTGAAAAAAGAACGGAATGTTTGGAATAGAAAGTTTGATTATATTGATATTATATATCCGGATTCTCCATCTATTTATTATATAAAGAACGGGGATAGAATTTCCGGAAAAACTACAGTTGAATTTGAATCTTATTTAGCTAATATGGATTCTGAATCTTTAGATGCAATGAAAAGTGATGCTGCTGAAACTATCAAAAATCTTAATATCACAATTCAAACTTTAGGAGAATTATTTGCAACATTGAATACTATGGCGGTTGATGTTAGTCCTAATGTCGTTAAAGTGTCTGCAGATATGAGTAAAAGCGCTGCAAATATTGTTAAGGTATCTGAAAATGTAAGTGATATGTCTGGGAATTTTGATGGTGCTTTATCAAAACAGACTATTGAATCTACTGCTCAAAATGCCGAAGCTATAACAAATAATGTTAAAAATATGACTGCTGAAGTTAATAAAGCTATGCCTCAAATTGGGTGTACTATTGAAGAAATGAATAAAATTCTGTGTAATATAAATCAGATGACTAGAGGTTTAAATTGCACAATGCAAAAGCCTTTTGGCGGTTTAAGATTGCTTTTTGGCAGTCCTGTCGGGAAATGCAAATGCGGTTGTAAATAATTTAAAATTTACATCCGCTATATATTCCACAATCGGGTAATGTATTTTTTTATTCATTAGCTTAGTATGTATAAAGTAATTGGAAAAAAGAGGAATGTATGTTCGTCAAAAGAACAATTAAAGATTTAATATATTGTGTATTTCTATCGTTTTTTATTGCATTATGCTTTTGTTGTGTATTGCATTTTCAAAGTTCATTAAAATTATTTTTGATAATTTTTACCGGCTGTTTTATTAATACATATTTTTCTTTTTTAATTTTTAAGACACGTCTTATAGAGGAAAGTGCTGAAAGAGAAGATAAACTTAAACAGCAAATTGAATACGGCGCAAATCATTTATCTACAATTATAAATAATTTACCCTTGATAGCTTATGTCATTGATAAAGATTACAAATTTATGACAGGTAATATTGAAGCTTTAAATTTTTTCGGTGTAGTAAAAGGATTAAATTTTAAGAAATTAACAGGGGATATTTTTGAGGAGGATACTATGGAATTGATAAGAGAAGAAAATGAGTTTATAGTGCAGAACAAAAAACCTTTTGTAACTGATAAGTTAATTAAGTTGAAAAATGGGACACAAAATTGGTATAAAATCAGGAAAGTTCCTATTTTTGATAAACATGATAATGTATCGGGCTTTGTTATTTTTGGAAGAGATATTGAAATTGAAAAAGCTGCTCAAAAACAAAGAGAAACTTATATTTCAACATTAAGCCATGATTTAAAAATCCCTACTCTGGCACAGATAAGAGCGTTAGAGCTTTTAGAAGCTGAAACTATGGGGCCAGTTAATAAGGAGCAACACGAAATTATAAAAGCAACTCTGGATTCTTGTCGTTTTATGTATGAAATGTTGTCTACGATATTATCAACTTATAAATATGAGAATAAGGATATTTCTTTAAGTTATGAAAAAATTCAAGTCCTAAAGTTGATTGATGAATGTTTTGATAAGTCTTTTAAATTGATGGATAACAAAAATATACATGCAAAAGTTATTGCAAAAGAAAAATTCTTTACGTTATATGCAGACAAAAAAGAAATGAAAAAAGCATTTGAAAATTTAATTAGTCATTGTGTATCAAGTGCTTATGAAAATACGGAAATAGTTGTTGAAATAAAAAAAGTAAACGATTGCAAAAATATATATTTATCAATAGGCTTTGAAAGTCCTTACTTATCTTCTGATGCGTTAGAGATATTATTTAAGAAATATACGACTTCAGCAGAAAAATTTGATAAGGTTGGCAGCGGACTAAGTTTGTACCTAGCAAAACAAATTATTGATGCACATCATGGTAATATTCATGTTGAAAGCAAAGAATCAAATTATAATACATATATTATTGAATTACCGTGTATTAATGAATGTAAACTTTCAGCCATGAAATGTTAATTTATACTATTATTAAAATATGAAGAAAATAATTTTATTAATAATTACATTATTTATATCAACAACTGCTGTGTTTGCTCTTCAGGATACTAAAGTTAAAAAAGATGCATACAATCAAATGATTGACAGTCATAAAAGACAGCATGAAATTTGTTCTGCAGTCGCAGATAATTTTAGATATGATCATCAATTTGCGGGTTATATAAGAAGTAAATGCATATTTTACGAATCAGATAGGCAAAGGTTGCTAAATTCTGTATTTGTTATTTCAAGTAACAATAACACGGCCTATAAAAATCAATATCCTGTATTGATGTCTGAATTTGCAATAAAGATGAATAATAATGAAATTGAAGCTTACAAGTTAATTGTGAATGAATATTGTAAATACAATAGTTATAAATTTGCCAAAAAAGATCCTCAAGCCTGTTCTCAGGAGAGGATCGAAAGTTTATTTAATTAAAAAACAAGAATATTTTTACACAATTCCTTGTGCTTTCATAGCTTTTGCTAATTTAGAAAATGCTGCAATATTTGCTCCGGCAACATAGTTGTTTCCTAAATTATATTTTTCAGCTGCTAATTTGCATTCATTGAATATGTTTACCATAATATTGTCAAGCTTTTTGTCAACTTCATCAAAACTGAAATAATATCTCATACTGTTTTGACTCATTTCAATTGCTGAAGTTGCTACACCTCCAGCGTTTGCAGCTTTTGCAGGAGCTACAAGGACATTGTTTTTAAGGAAATATTCTGTAGCATCTTTTTCGCAAGGCATATTAGCTCCTTCACCTATTGCTAGAACTCCATTTTCTACAAGTTTTTTTGCAGAATTAAGTGTTACTTCATTTTGAGTGGCACAAGGTAATGCAATGTCTGTTTTTATTTCCCAGATTGGGGAATCTTCATTTTCTCTTTCATAATATTTAGCTTCAGGGTGAGTTTTTAAATATTCGAATAATCTACCCCTTTCAACTTCTTTGATTTGTTTTATAAGCTCAATATCAATTCCGTTTTCATCATGTATGCAACCTTTAGAATCACTCATTGCAATAACTTTAGCTCCTGATTCAATTGCTTTTTGGCAAGCATAAATAGCAACATTGCCTGCTCCTGAAATCGTTACTCTTTTGCCTTGTAATGATTGATTATTATTCGCTTTTAACATCTCCCGCATAAAATAAATAAGACCGAATCCAGTAGCTTCTTTTCTAGCAAGAGAGCCGCCATAAGAAAGCCCTTTACCAGTTAGAACTCCGCCTTCGTATGTATCTTTAATTCTTTTATATTGACCGAAAAGATAACCTATTTCTCTTTCTCCTACACCTATATCACCAGCAGGAACATCAATATCTTGCCCTATATGTCTTTGTAACTCAGTCATAAAACTTTGGCAAAATCTCATAATTTCATTATCAGATTTCCCCTTAGGGTCAAAATCACTGCCACCTTTACCTCCTCCTATTGGAAGACCGGTTAATGCGTTTTTAAAAATTTGTTCAAACCCTAAAAATTTTATAATACTTTGATTTACACTAGGATGAAATCTTAACCCGCCTTTGTATGGACCAATAAGGCTGCTGAATTGGACTCTATATCCTCTATGTACAATTACTTGCCCTTCATCATTCACATATGGAACTCTAAAGGAGATTAATCTCTCAGGTTCAACCATTCTTTCCAATAGAGCAATTTTTTCATATTCTGAATGTTTATCAATTACTGGAGCTAAGGTATTTAATACTTCTTCAACTGCTTGAATGAATTCTTTTTCATTTTGGTTTTTAATTTTTACTTCTTCTAAAACTTTTTCTGCGTATTTATTCATATATTCCCCCATTTTTGTTGGGAATAATTGTAACATATTATTTATATATATGCAATTGATTTTTTTTTACAAGTAGTTTATAATAGAGAATATTTATTTTAGGAGTGTTTATATGTTTGAAAAATTAGAAAAATTACAGTTGGTGTTTTTAGCATTAATATTGGCATTCGGCCTTATTTTTGCGGTTAGAGTTGGGGTAACAGCTTTATCAAATGACAAAATTTCCGTAACAGGTTCTGCTTATCAAATTGTAAAATCAGATTCCGCCCGTTTGGAAATAGAAATTACAGCAAGAAAAACTAACAAACAATTGGCTTATAATACTGTCAAAGCTCAATTGCCTGTTGTATTAAGTTATTTAAAGGCTAAAGGTATAGATGATATTGATGTAAAAGCATCTAATGGATATTATACTTTTAAATATTCACCAAATGGTAATATGACTAATGAAATCGCATATTATAATTTAAGTCAGCAAGTTATAATAAAGTCAAATGATGTCCAAAAGATAAAAGATATTTCAGTTGATATCCAAAACTTGATTGACAAAGGTATAGATATGAATGTGATGCGACCAGAATATTTTTATTCAGGTTTGGCTGATTTAAAAATAAAGCTTTTGCAAGAAGCTTCAACTGATGCAAAAGAAAGAGCAACAGCTATGTTAAAAGCAACACATAATAAGCCTGGTAGAATTCAATCTGTACAAATGGGAGTTTTTCAAATTACGCCTGTTGATTCAAATAATGTTTCAGATATGGGAATCAATGATACAACTTCTGTTGATAAGAAAGTTACTGCTGTTGCAAATGTAGTTTTCAGAATAAAATAAAGAGAGTAATTATGAAAAAATATATTTTGTTATTAATATTATTTTCATTTGTAACTCCTGTATTTGCGGTTTTGCCTCCTGATGCTTCAATTATTCAGGTGCATGATATGCAAATGATTAATCAGCAGAGATTTCGTATAGAGGAAATAAATGATTATAATGATGTGCAAACTGAAAAAGAGCGATATCAGAAAAAAACTGTTCCAAATCGTGAGCCTGTTATAACCAAATTTTTTAATAAGAAAAAATTTGTGGAAGATAATGGCGAAATAAAAATTGAAAGTGATTCTGATAATTAGGATTAATTACTAATACCTCCACGATATCCGCACCAGCTGTATATCGCTGGTAAAAGTTTGTCTAAATGCAATTTCTCAATTAAAGGAACTTTTGCTAAAACAAGAACTCCTAAAGCATCATCAATATTTGCTATTGAATCTTTAATATTCAGTTTTCTATCTGGAACTTTATCAAGAGGATCATTAATTTTGTTTGCCAGTTTGGCGGCAATGTGCATACCTCCAATTAATCCAATTGCAGTGCCAGCAATCCTGTACGTAAGATTTTTACTTATTTTATACAGGCCAAATGTTAGTAAAGGTGGTATGGATGCGTTTAAAAATTGAAAGACGCTTTCATTAACTTTTTGTTTTCTATATTCTTTTTTATCTGCAATAACTCCACCTATGAGACCGCCTATAATACTTCCGGCACTTACTGTAATCATTTCTTTTAGTTTATATTTTATTTTAAAAGGGTTAACATTTTGTTTTTTTGCAAAATACATCATAGGAATTAAAGTTCCTGCGATGGCGCCTGTTGCGGTTTTAATCTTTACAGATTTATCTTGGTTTTCTAATCTGTGATATCTGTAAGGTTTTATATCATATTCTATTTTTTGTCCTTTTATAGATGTAATCATGATTGTTCTTTTTTTATTTAATAGTTTTAATGTCCGTAAATAATAATTGTTGCTGAACCTATAAGAATTATTAAGGATCCGATAAGTTTTTTCATTAGATTCTTTTCTTTAAATAGTTTGTATCCGAAAATTACATTAATTATAATCGAAATTTGGAAAAGAGAAAGAGCATAACCTACATTCATATATTTGAAAACATATGCAGTAGAAAATGTCATTGCTCCAAAACATATTGAAGTGAGTATATATGTTGGTATATTTTCTTTTTTTATTTTTTTTAAACCTTTTTCTGAAAATATTTTCATTATAGTAAATGAAAATAAACAGCCAAATAAGCTGGAAACAATAAAAGATGTAGTTATTGATGAAAGAATTATTACTTTTTTTATAAAAACAGCTTCTATTGCAGAAAATATAAGAGCAAAAAGTCTGTATCTGATATCTTTTCGGAATAAAATTTTTGGATTTGCAGTATCAAAAATAAAATATGATCCGAAAATGATAAGGCACATTCCTATTATTCCATATATGTTTGGAAATTCTTTTAGAATTATTACTCCAAATATTAGTCCTATAACTGCTTTATATGCATTTATTGGAGCTAAAACTGACAATTCTCCTTTTTTGAGTGCCAAAATCATAAAACAATTGCAAATCGCTCCAAATATTCCTCCAAGCAACGCAGTTTGCCAGAACAAAATATCGTAATGTTCTTCTTTAATAAAGATTAGTAGAGGAATAGAAAATGTTGCTAATATAAAATAGTTTATAAAATTTGCGCAGATTGCATCCTCTCCTTTGATTGTAAGTTTTTTTTGAAAAACATTACTTAAAGAGTTACTAAAAATTCTTATTAATAAAGCAACAGATGTTAGTATAATTTGCATAGGCTTTAAATAATGAGCACTTATTTCCTAAAATATATATAAAATAAAATAAGAAAAACTAGAATATTAATGTAAAGAATTGTAAAAAGTACAATAAATCCGAAAAATTGTAAAAATGTATTGAATTATTTTCTAAAAATAAATATTATAAACAAAATTTATAAAAATAAGTAAACAAAATAAAAAAAGAATATAAAAAACTACTACAAATGTAGTAAATTGCCCAAAAGATTGATTTTTTGAACTTAAATCGGACTATTGACGAAATTAAAAATATAGTGTAACTTCGAAAAAACAAGGGGGTGTGTTTATGAGAATTTTACCTATACAAAAAAATTATTGTACGAATTACACTAGTCAAGTTAATCAAAAAAAGAAAAGTCAAAATGCAGCATCAAATATAATTAATGCTAATTTTGCTGCTTATCCGCAGAAAAATATTTCATTTGGCGGTTTAATTTCTCCTGTTGAATTATTAGTAAAAAAAATCCCGTTAGATGAAAAATTGGCATCATTATTAGAAATTGCACTTCCTGGAGATGTTGTATTTTCTGCTAAAAACTTAAAAGCTGCACAAAAGGCTTTAAAAGAATCAGTTGATCTTTTTAATAATGTATTAAAAAGATTCTTTTTTATTCCTGATGATAATTTAGATGGTGCTGTTGCTTTTGTTCGAGGCCTAAATAACGATTTAGAAGTAGTGAATCTAAATAACTTTGAAATGCAAATAGTAAATGGAGAAAAAAGTTTACCATTAAAACCAAAAGATGGCACTTATATAGAAAATGGTACTGTTTTATCTATAAAAGATACTCAAATTCCTATAAAATATAAATCAGATGCAAATTTAAGTTTTCAAAGATGTTTGTTCTCAAGTTGTTATGATATGTCTGATTTTGTAAAACAAGGAATAAAAAATCAAAATGCAAAGTCTATAAAAGCTTTATCAAAAGATATTGATAAAAAAGGAAAGCAGATTTCTTTTGCGGATATTGGCGGACAAGATGCTGTAATTAATAATTTAAAAAAAGGTATTTTATATCCGGTGAAGTATCCAGAAGCTTTTGAAAATACAGTTGTCAACCATGGTTTTATTATGTATGGACCTCCAGGGACAGGTAAAACATTGATAGCTCAAGCTTTGGCGAATGAAACTAGTGCTCAATTTATTAAATTAAACGGACTTGAAATGGAATCAAAATGGGTAGGAGAATCTGAAGCTAATTGGCGAAAATTATTTCATTTTGCAAAGGAATATCAACCAAGCATTATATTCATTGATGAGTTTGATGCTGTAGCTAAAAAAAGAGGTGGAATTGATGCATTTGGGGATAAAGTTGTAAATCAATTACTTACATTAATGAGTGATATTGAAAAAGATGGCGATGATGTATTTGTAATTACGGCAACAAATAAGTTAAATATGCTTGATGATGCAATTACTCGTTCAGGAAGATTTGGGAAACATCTTGAAGTAAAAGCTCCTGACAATATAGATGCTGTATCTAGTATATTGAATATTCATACTAGAAATAAAAAAGTTGATCCAAATTTAGATGTGCAAAAAATTTCTCAAGCTCTGCTTGATAAAAAAGCAACCGGTGCAGATATTGCTTTTGTTGTAAATAGTGCAAATGAAAATGCTTTTGAAAGATTGGGTATTTATGAAAAAATGGAAAATGGTACATTTGGAAAAGCAGATATGGATGCTCTTATGATAGTTGAGGATGACTTTTTAAAAGCAATTGAAAATTTTGGCTCTGGGAATAAAGGTGTTCAAAACAGAAATCCGATTGGCTATACAAAATAATAAACTCTTATATGAACAAACCTTCCTTGAAAAGTGAGATAATATCTCACTTTTTTTTACAAAATTCTTTGTTCTTTTACTTTTTCTGTAATTTTGAGCTGGTAATTCACATCTTCAGAAGACAAATAACTTCTTAATAATTGGTCGTATGTTTTATTTAAAGAAACAAATCTATCTCTAATTTTTGGAGCCCATTCTATATCATTTTTTACAAGATATTTTTTCCCAATTGCAATTTTGTAATCTTTATTAAGATTTATTGGTTCAAATTCATTTGTTTTTTCATTTCGTACTTTTATTGCAGAATCTAGTTTTTTATTAGATTTCCCTGATAGAATTTCTCCTATCAATGTTCTGTTTATTTGGATATCTGACCATTGTATTATTGTATTTCTTTGAGGTGCTTTAAGGTTTCCTTTAACATTTTCAACTATAAGTCCGACAAGTTCGTTTCCTTTTACTTTGCCTATATGAACATCTGACAAATCTTCACTTACGCCGTCAAAAATTTTCATTATATCAAGATTATTAGATTTATTTTTTAAACCGCCTCTTATAATAGAGGATTGTAATCCGAGTATAATATCAGGGTCATCACAAATTTTTCTTACACTTTTATTCACTGCACTTGTCAAAAAATTAGCTAAATAACTGTTTTGATATCTGATAATATCTCCATAATCCAATTCAATAGGCATCCCTGAAATATCATGTAATGTAATCATTGGCTGCATATCTTCTACAAAACTTTGGTTTAATAATTTTTGTATCGGATTTTTATCAAGATTGTCTTTAACTGTTGTTTTACTGAAAAAAGTATTCATGTTGATATTTTTTAAGTTCCCGTCATCTCCAAAATAAAGGTTAAGGGATTTAAATATTTCATTATCTTTTCCTAAAGAATTAATATTTGTTTTTCCAGTGAGCATTGTTGAATTTTTATGGTCGTGTCCGTTTAATACAACATTTACTTGTGGAACTTTGTCTACAATCATTTTAGAAATTGAATTTCCTGTATGAGATAGCAGTACTACAGCTCCTTTAGGATTTTCTTTTTTGAATTTATCAACTTCTTTTTTTACAGCTAGGATTGTTTTGCTTAATTTTTCAGGAGTTAAGTCAGAATCTTTCAAATTACAATCATCAAAAAATTCCATTTTCTTTAATAAACCAGGATTGTAGAATTTCATACTTGGGATTGTAACTCCTAAAAATAGGATTTTATGTTCTAATTCAGGGTCTTTATCATCTGGAATGTTATATACAAATGATTTTACTACATTTTTGTTATTCTTTAATTCTCTAATTCCAGCAGATTTTTCTTCATCTACATTGGTTATAAGGGTTTTCATTTTTGTATTTCTCATAACTTTGTACATGAATTTATCGCCGCCATCTAAATCGTGATTGCCCATAGCAAATACTGCATCAAAGTTCTCGCTATTTCCGCTTAAGTCTTTAACGTAGCTTATAATTTTATTTAAAAATCTATGTTGTATATCTCCGTTTGTTAAATTAGGTTGAGTCATAAACCCTTTTTTCGATGGATTTATAAACCAATCTCCAACTACAGCTAAGATATTTTTTGTACTTTTTTCTTCTGCTTTAATAAAGATATCCTTACAATTGTCTTTTATGGTTTCTGCTAAAAGCGGAAGTGTATGAACGTTACCATGGTTATCAGACATTGCAACGATATTAAGTCTTGCGGCCTCAAAAGAGGGATTGTTATTCCCGATATATGAAATCATTTATGCTCCTTATTGTTTGTTTTTAAGATATTTGGCAGCAAAAAGCTTTTTAAACCATCCTGCCTTTGGGGTAACTGTATCCA
Source organism: uncultured bacterium (assembly GCA_949290355.1). Classification (GTDB taxonomy): domain Bacteria; phylum Cyanobacteriota; class Vampirovibrionia; order Gastranaerophilales; family Gastranaerophilaceae; genus Stercorousia. The sequence goes on from CASERN010000011.1 coordinate 363,659, forward strand.
TATTTATTCTGTTATGAGCAATAAGATATTGTCTTAATTCTGCAGTTTTAGGATAGAGTTTTACATATTTGTATACAAATTCTTTTACATATGGTAGAACATCTTCAGTAAAATTATGTTCTCTCATATTTTTTAGAGTATTACTAGTTTGTTTAGATATTTTTATAAAATTATCCCCTTCTCTCATTGCCTCAATATTAAACTGTGTAGTGATTTTTTGGGCTTGGTCATGTAAAATAGCATAGGCAATTGATGGAGAATTTTTACCTTCTTTATAAAAATCTATCATTGCATTATTTATTCTAGAGTCGTTGAATCTTGCATATCTGCAAGCATCTGCTGCAGCCTGCTTTAATAAATTAAAATTCACATTTCCCATATTTGTAATTACTTTTATTCCTTTATTATATCTTTTTGATAAGTATATAAAACCTATAAAAATTTTTTTTGCTAGTAAAATAAAAACTATGTTTGTCAAATATATTTATGGCTTTAAACTTTTTGTATTTAAATAATATTTTATATTTGTATTATAATTATTAGGTTAATTGTGATGATTATGTTCAAAAGTGAGAATTTTGATTATGAATGATAATATCAAAATAAGTATAATAATAACCAGTTATAATTATGAAAATTACATATCTGAGACAATAGATAGTGTTATTTCTCAATCTTATGATAATTGGGAGATTGTAATTGTTGATGATGGCTCAAAAGATAATTCTGTTAATTTGATTAGAGAATATTGTAATAAAGATGATAGAATAAAACTTTTTCAACATCCAAATAATGAGAATAGAGGAATTATTGAAAGTATTAAACTAGGAATTTCTAAAGCAAGCAGTGAATGGATTGTTTTTTTAGAATCAGATGATTCTATCAACTCTGAATATCTAGATACAAAGGTAAAATTAATCAATAAATATCCGAACATAAAATTATTTTTCAATGATGTAAATTGTTTTGGGGATTCTGAAAAAATAAAAAGTTATGAAAAATATTTTAAATTACAAAAAAAAGTTTTGTCAAAAAGAAAAAATCCTGATAATTTTTTAGATGACTTAATTAAGAAAAATATTATTCCGACTTTTTCTGTTGTAATGGTAAGAAAAGACATAATTGAAAATGCTGACTTTGATTCTCCGGTAAGATCCTTGTTTGATTATTATTTATGGATTCAAATTGCGATGAGAGAAGATTTTTATTATGTTGATAAAAAATTAACAAATTGGCGAATACATCCAACTAGTTATATAAATAAAAATATAAATATTAAATCCAGATTGAATTTGAGATTAAGAATTATTCAGTTGTTATGGAAAAATAAAATATTAAAATTCAGATATTTTCCTCTATATTTATCAGTGTTTAAGAAATTAATAATAAGTGTAAATTTTAAAAGAAAGCAATTAATTCTATTTGGTAAATATTTTGATTTTACTAATTAAGAAATTTTATTTTTATATCTATCATTCTTATTTGCCAAATTTACAAAGATAGCAAAATTATTTTTTTTCAGTTTTCTATTACAATGCAATTAAAATTGAAAGGCAGTTTTTTATTAAAACTATTAATAATAATTCTGTTTATAATCAACCAAATTTTGGGAGCCTAAAGTCAATAAAAACAGGAGGTAAATTTAACATAGAAACCTATCCAGAAAAAGTGATAGATGTGATGAAAGCTTTTAGAGAATCGGATGCAATTAAAAAGTTTTGTGAAAAATACGATGTAGATGCAGGTTTTTATGCATTTGATCGATCTTCAAACGATTTTTTGGCAGATACAAGAGCTTTTGCAACAATGTCCTTAAAAACAAAGTATATTAATCCTGATGGTAAAGAAACATATCCTGATATCGTTTATACAGAATATCCTTACAGAAAAGATAATGTTTCTTCGAAAACTGCATTTAGCGAGTTGACTAAAAAAATAAAAGAACTAAAATTTGAGGACTTAGAATATAGATTGTTAGCACAAGTAAAAGTATTAAAAGAAAAAAATCAAAGCAGGAATTATAAAGAAGAATACAATGAAATAATGAATAGCTTATTGCCTAAAGATTCTATATCTCCTCAAAAAGCTGATACAATAACTCCTGATACAAATAAAAATAAGTTTAAAAAATTAATAGCAGGTGTGAAAAATTTCTTTAAAGGTGAATTATAAAAATAGTGGATATTAATTATGCTATTTTTGTAAAATTCCCTTAATATAATTTTAAAATACAGCTCTATTGGTTGTACAAGAACAACCAGTTCAGGAATATTTGACAACCAGTTCGGGAATTTTGGGATAGGTAAAGTTAAAAAGTTAAATTAATGTTATAAGTTTTTAAATTAACAAAATAACAAAATTTTTTTTACAGTTTTTATATTTTCATACACCAGAAAAGAGGAAAAATTAATAAATGAGAATAGATATAAAATAATATTTAAACTTTCTATAAAAATAACTCGAAAGTTTAGAATACAATAAATCTTCCGAGTATATTCTATTTTTTTTATAATAAAAATATTCTATTAAATAGTTTTATTTAGAAGTAATTAACAAAGTTCAGCATCATCCATTGCAAATTGCTCTAACGAGCCTGTTTTTGCTTGAATACAGATATATATAGTATCTGTATCTGTTTCCATTGTTCTTTTAACTTGCGGTAAAACTTTAATGCAACTACCTTCTTTAAAGTTTATGGTTGTGTCATCAAGAACCATTCTTCCTTCGCCTTTTACAAAAATATAGATTTCTTCATTTTGTTTGTGTTTATGACTGAACGGCAGTTTTGTATTTTTCTTCATTGTGTTTAGCGAAATTTCACATGAAGTTAAATTTAATGCATCATGCAAAAATGCTTTTCCATTTTGATAGCTGGTTTCTAGGTTTTCCAGTTTTCCAAGTTCTGTTTTTGTGTAATTTGTCATAAGTCCTCCTTTTTTGTTTGATGTCTAACTATTACTATAAAAATTTTTATACGTTTTTTAACATTTTTTCTAACAAATAATCTAATTGTTTTGCTTCATCTTCAGTAAAATTTTTATACAGCATTGTATTTAAGTCATTTGAGATAATTTCAAATATCGGTTTAAATTCAAGGCCCTTTTCGGATAGACTAATATAAGTGATTCTATTATCATCTGAAGCTTTTTCTCTTTTTACAAGCCCATTTTTTTCAAGTTTGTCTATCAACACTGTAACTGTAGCTTTTGTTCTACCTATTTTTTCAGCTATATTTTTCATTGTTATTTTTTTATACTTATACAGGACAACGAGAATATCACCATGCGAAGGTGCTAAATTCCCATAGTTGTATTCTTTTAATTTGGATATTATGAATGCATTTCCTGCTTCTGAAATTTTTGATGTTAATGAAAGAGCTTTTAACATAATAATATTATAGTTAGATGTCTAACTAATGTCAATATGTTTTTTTGTATGATTTATTTAAAAATTTTATAGGATTCCGACTTTATTTGATAAAACTTCCAACTTATATAATTTAAATTTTATTAAATTTCATTAAATTTTGTTTAATTTTTATATAAAAAGCTCTTCTTAAATTTCAACAAATTTTCAACAATGTCCTGTCCCAAAAATCCTGAACTGTGTCTAAATTCCCGCCATTTAAGGTTTTGAGACACTGCCCTGTTTTAGACATTGACGGACAGTAATCGGACTTTTTTGCCAGTTCAGGAATTTCATTTTTAGCGATTTCCGACTAAAAAAATCAAGATATATTTGAAACACACCCCTATTAGTTCAAAAAAATCAAATTCCTGCAATGTCTGTTCAAATGTATTAATCTTAACGTGAAACTATAGCAATAGTGGGGAAAAGTTAAAAATATGTAAAACAAAAAAATAATAGCAAAAGTTAAACCCCTTGCTATTATTGTCTTTTAAATGGTTGCGGGAGCTGGATTTGAACCAACGACCTTCGGGTTATGAGGAGTCCTTCGGGTTGCCCAACCCGTAACGGTTTTTCACGATTTACCACGATTTGGCACTAATTTTTATGAGAATTTACTTTGCTTAACTAAGTTGATTATAATTTGTTAAACTCATGCGTAGTGGAATGTGTTGTAAGTTATGTAAAAAGTTTTTTAATGATGGCTTTTAATTTTCTTAATTATGCTAGAATAAATGTAATGTATAAGATAAAGTCCTTAAAGAAATTAGAAAAAGCTGATTGTGATATTATAAAAACAGACTGTACTGTTTATAGCATATATGTTCAAGTTACAGATATTAATAAAATTGCAAAAGAAATATCTAGTGTTATACAAGATACTTGTTGGATTAATAATTTGTTAGATGAAGATGATATTGATTCATATCTTACAAGAGCAGAACAAACAATTAAATATATAGTGGAAGACATTTTAAATAAAGTAGAGAATGATGTATCTTCTGATTTTGGAGAATATTTAATATCTAATGTTTCACAGATGACACTTGTAGATCGTCTAAATCATGAAAGAATTCCGTTAGCAGAGTTATGGAAAGAACAAAAAAGTGGAAATCCTGGCTTTGATTTTCATTCCTTCAGTCCAAATGATTTTTTAGTATATGGAGAAGCAAAGTACAACGCAAAAAACAATCCATATTCAGTAGCGATAGGTCAAATAAATCATTTTTTAGAAATTCAAAAAGATATACAAGAGTATGCAGATTTAAAACGAATATTCTCAAAAGTTTCTTCTCGGCATAAGAAAAATAGTAATAAAGCATTTGTGGCATCTTTTTCATTAAATGCAAAGGATAATGAAGATATCTTGAGAAAGGCTCTAGAATGTGAAGAATTACAGAATTTAATGAAATATCCAGAACTGTATATAATTGGGGTAGAAGTATGCCAATAAGAAAAATAATTAAAAATGAAAATGAAGCAAGAAATTATTTATTGGAAATTATAGATGATATACATAAAAATGGTCCAACTAATGCTATAAATTTAGAAATGCTTGCTTATATAAAGCACTTTTATCCAGAGACTTTTAAGGAAAAGGAAAATTTGCTATTATTAGAAATGGGATTGTTTTATAAACCTTCTAATATTACTTCATTTAAAGAAAAAATATATTCTATATTTTCGGAAATAATAAAAAATAAAACAAATCAGTCTTATACTCCAGTTCAATATAATATGGTGTCTAAAATTAAAAATAACAAAATTTTCTCATTCTCAGCTCCAACTAGCTCTGGAAAGTCTTTTTTATTTATGCAGCTAATAAAATCTTGCCAAGGAGATATAGTGATTGTTGTTCCCTCTAGGGCATTAATTGCTGAATATACTCATAAAGTATTAAATATAGTAAAAGATAACAATGAAATTTTAGTATTACAATTTATTGAAAATGTGAATAAATTGCATACAAAAAGACGTATTTTTATTGTTACTCCTGAACGAGGAAAAGAATTATTTGCATATAATAATTCTTTTGATATTGAGATGTTTTTATTTGATGAAGCACAAATCTCAGAAGAGCCTGTTAGAGGAATGAAGTTTGATACTTTTGTTCAAAGGGCTGAAAAGCTATTTCCAAATGCCAAAAAAGTATTTGCACATCCGTTTATTAATAATCCAGAAGCCCAATTATATCGTAATAAATTAGCAAGAAATAGTTTACAATCAAAAGTCTATAATCAATATTCTGTAGGCAAGATTTATATGAGTTATATCGCAAAATTGAACACTTTTTTTTATGCTCCACCACTAGGCATGCGACGGACAGTATTACATAGAGCAACTACTTTTGATCCTATTTCACATATTTTAAATAATAATGGTGCTATATTAATATATACCTCAAAAAGCGGAATATATTCTCATCAATATCTAAATAAATACAAGAAATATGTTGATATGTGTCCTAAATTAGAGAATGAGGAAGCAATTAAATTAATTGATTCTTTAAAAGAATATATTGGTTCAAACAATAAAGAAAAACTCTCAAAATTAATTGAAATGATGGCGCGAGGAATTGTCATTCATCATGGTTCAATCCCCTTAAAGGGAAGACTTCTTATTGAAGAATTTGTTAATAAAGGCTATGCCAAAATTTGTTTTTCAACTTCAACACTTTTACAAGGAATAAATATGCCCTTTGATGCCGTTTGGATAGATTATTATCATTTTGGCAATAGTGATAAAGATATATTAGCTCTAAAAAATTTAGTTGGAAGAGCTGGTAGAAGTAATTCTTTAAATGAATTTAATTATGGATTTGTAATAATAAATGATAGTAGTAGACGTAGTTTTTTTAAACGTATTCGTCAAAATGTTTTTATATCAGAAAAATCATTATTGGAAACAACTAATATAAATAATGTCGAAGAAGATTTGCAAGATATTGTAGAAGCTGTTATGAATAATACTTTTGATGATGAACTTCAAATTACTAAAACTCAAAAGGAACGTTTAGAGAAACAAGACATAATTCCTCATATAGAATATGTTCTGACAAACTTAATTAAGGATAATAATGAAGCAATAACAGCAGAAGAATATTATGATATCAATAAGATAGAGCGTCAAAAATTAAAAGATTCTTTTAAAGCTATATTTTGTCAACATTTAAGACGAAATCATTTAGAAACAAATGAAGAACGTATCTTAAGCGCAAGTATACCTATATTATTGTGGCGTATTCAAGGGCGTTCTTTTAAACAAATAGTAGCAAATAGATTTTTATATGTTACTAGATATAAGGAAAGAAATGTATTAAAAAAGCAATTAGACAACAACGAAATTACAATAGAACAATTTAAGACAAAATTGGATGCTTTAGAGTTAATAAAAACCCCACAGGCTCAGCCTATACCAAACAAATTGGTAGGATATTTCCCACTATTTGGGTATAAAGCGAGATTAAATGATTTTGATTATGATTTATTAGTTTACGATACATATGATTATATGGATAAAGTTATATCATTGTCATTGTGTAATCCAATTGCGGCTGCTTTTAAAATTTATTATGAACATACTAAAAATGAAAAAGCCTTTGCTTTATCAAATTACATACGTTATGGTACGAATGATAACAAAGAAATTTTGCTGTTAAAATATGGTTTTAATTTTGAAGACATTGAGTGGCTCAAAGACTATATTGTAAAAATTGATGAAAACGAAATTATTTTTAATGAAAAAATTTCAGAACTAGACCACGAAAGATATGAAATAATACAAAGGTATATTTATTAGTTTTTCAAATAGACATCCTCCATTTTCTCCAACTCCTGTTCTGCAAAGTCGGGAATTACATGCCCGTAAATGTCCATAGTGATTTGAATACTTGCGTGTCCGAGTAGTCTTGATACTACCATTGGTAGAATTCCACTTTCTAAAGCTCTTGTTGCAAATGTATGTCGCATTGCATGAACATTCCTGTGTGGAATACCTAATTTCCTTTGAATTCTACTAAAAGCATCTAAAAAAGTTCCTGTATCTGTAAAATATCCGTCCTGACGTGGAAATACAAGGTTGAGTTTACTGTAATAGTCCTGTCCTAATTTCTTTTTGGTAATCTCCTGTTGTATTTTATATTGAGCTAACTCATTCATTATTGCTGGCAAAATACTAACAACACGATTAGAAGTTTTAGTTTTAGTATTATATACAAAACCTAAAATTGTTTTTGTGTCAGTATTTTTACTAAAATTTTTATTCCTTTGCACCTGTTTATTTATTCTTACGGTATTTCTATCAAAATTTACACAATCCCAAGTCAAACCAAGTAATTCTCCAGCTCTAAGTCCAGTGAAAAAGTCAAATTTAATAGCCATACCATAATAATGTTTAGAACATTCTTCCATAATTCGTTCTTGTTCTTCTCTAGTAAAGACCTCTATTTCTTTTTTACCTTCGCGTATTAATTTTACTGTTGATAATGGATTTCTAATAATTTCTCCTCTTTTTAGTGCAAAATTAAGGCAACTACTCATAACTAGATGTATATTTTCAACAGTTTTTTTTGATAAACCTCCTTTCCCTGTTAATTTTCCATAGCGGTAGAGATAATTATAAAAAGTTTGAATATCATCTCCTGTTAAATTTGCTAATGGAATATTCCCTAGATGTGGTATTATATGTCTACGAATAATCATCTCATAACTTTGACTTGTTGATTCTCTTAATCCATAGATTGCAGTTCCATAAAACCATTTTTCAAAATACTCTCCAACCTTAATACTCTTTGAACTTATATCAATCCCTGCATGATGTTTTTCCATTAAATCTTTTAAGAGTAGTCTTGCTTCTTTTTCGGTTTTTGCCCTGCAAGATTTAAATACTCTGTTACCTTTAACATCATAACCTATTTGAAATTTCGCAATCCATTTTCCGCTTCGCGATTCTTTAAATACGCTACCTTCACCATTACTTCTTCTTTTTGCCATTACGCAATTCCCTTTCTTTCCTCTTTTACAAAATTGTAGAACGTATTAGTTTTTAGTTTTAATAATTCACACGCCTTTTTTGCAGTAATTTTGCGCCAAGACCAATCGTTATAAATCTCTTGCCAGTTATCAGGTTTTTTAATTTTCTTTCGACCTTTGTATTTACCTTCTTTTTTCGCAACGGCTATTCCATCCTTTTGGCGTTCTAAAAGATTTGCTCGTTCAAATTCATAAATTGCACCAAGCATTGTAACCATTAGCTTACCTGCAGGCATGCTTGTATCTAATTTTTCTTTTATGCTTATAAGTTTTACTTTTTTATTTTCTAGAATATCTATGATATTGAGTAAGTCTTTGGTACTTCTAGCGAGCCTTGAAAAATCTTTGACATAAACAGTATCGCCCTCTCTAACATAATCCAGCATATTTTGAAGTTCGGGGCGATTTGTATCTTTAGCACTTCGTTTTTCTGTAAAAACTTTGGCAAATTCTAAATCTTTCATTGCTTCCATTTGACTTTCATAATTTTGTTCTTCTGTACTTACTCTTATGTAAGCAAAGTTAAATCCTTTCGTAGTCATCGTTTTATCTCCTTTTATTGTGATTTTTGCATTATTGGATATTGATGTTTGATTGTAAAGACTTCCGCAAATATTTATTGGTAAATTAAAAAATCAACCCTAAACAAATATATTTCAAACGGTTTCAAAATGTTGTTTTAGACCATAACCTATTTAAAGACATTTCTTAATCAATTTCTGTAAAGTTGATGATTTTTATACACGCATTTTCTGAATAAATTTTGAGAGTTTGTAATTTTATATGGAATAATACCTCTCGGCGGTTGAACATTTCATCATTAGCTTATTAACCACTTATGCTGAATTGTGCAAATTAGTTTATATCGCCAATGAAACTAATATGATTTTTAGGTAAATTAGTTGAAATTTACTTATTAAGTGCCGTTATTATTGAGCTATAGAGGGATTTTCTATGAGCAGATTTCAAATACAAATTTTATTATTTTTATTATCAACTAATAACAATATCGGGTAATCTATTCTTACTCATATGCTTTTACTCTATCCATTAATAATTACACATGTATTTTTACATTTGCTTTAAATTTAATCCGCAGGTAGCCTAAAGCGACTATCATGTCTGTTATTATTGTGAAAATAAAGACCTTCTTTTTGCTTGGTTAAAACTTTACGCATTTTCTTTAAATCAAAATCAATTGTATTGGTATAATCGTCTACAAATCTGAATGTTGCAGATTGCCTAACCGCATATTGTAAGAAATATATTGGGTTTTGAGTAGTTATATCATAAGCTCGTGATGCTTCTGCACCATATTTTTTAGTTATGCTTTCAACAATTTTGTTCGATATTCTTTTTTCTTGACCTGTATAAACAATTATGATGTGCAAGTGTGGCATTACTGTTTCTGGCGGTTCAAAAAGTTTAAGTTTAGAAACAGGTTTTCTGATAGGGCGTCCTTTTCTGCCATTATGAAACATTACATATTCGCCAAATCTTAAACTTAAATTGCTTACACAAAATATGCAGGCAAAAGGCAGGTTTACTCTTTTGGCAAATCTATCCATAACCATTTTTAAACGATTTGCTTCTTTTTCTGCCTCTTTCATTGTCTTAAATTTAATTGAGTGTTCTATATTTATAAATTTAATATCCATTCTTTAATCTCCTTTATTTGTCTGGTAGTTAATCTTAATTTTTTGCTATTAGCGATAGCCCATTTTTTGTAATCGCTGTAAATTATATATTTTCTTCCGAGATTATCTTCTTTTAATAAGCTGTTAAAAGTTTTATCTTTATCTAGCCATTCCTTTATTTTTACAACGGAATAAATAAGTAAATGATTGGCAAGTGCGTAAATAACTTGATGATAGCCAATATGACTTTTATCTGACACTTCTGCTGAATATACCCATTTGATTTCTCTATCTGTATTTTGAATACTGAATAAATTAGCTGGGTTGTCTTCATGGTCAACCTTTCCTCTTGAGTCCGGTTTAAAGTTTTTGTGTGTTCTATGATAATAATTTCCGTTTAGCATAGCTCAATTACCTTTCCTACATTTTTCATAACCCATTCATTAAAGTCATTGGCAAGTATATATTTCTTCCCGCCGATTTGAATTACTGGAAAATCTTTAGTCTTACATAGCTTGTAAACGGTATTTATACCAATTTTAAAAGTTTCTGCAAATTCTTTAACAGTAAACATATTGGCATATATTCTGCCTTTGCAGTTTTGTCTAATGTCTTCCATTGTTTCAAGCATTCTTAAACGATTTGGTGGCATTCTATTTTGCATAAAAAACTCTCCTCTCTTTTATATCGCCCGAGTAGTAACAACTAAGTTCCGATAGAGAAGTTTTAATTATTTTTATATTTAAACTAAATATTAGTGGGCGAAAATTCTATTTATACTTAAAAACCTCTCTATAAGAGTGACTTCTGTTTTATTACCTAGCATGAAGTCTACGGCTGGGTGGTATTTAAGTAAGGGAAATACCCAAAATCTAATATTCAGTTTTCAATCTACAATTCGTAGTCACATCTTAACAATTTTAAAATGATTCGTCAAGGGGTGCAATACCCGAAGGTAACTTGTGAAAATAATCTAATTATTGAGTAGGCATAATATGTTGGATGTAATATAAAGCTTAATAAAATTTTACAAATGACACAAAATGTGTTGCAAAATTAGCTAAAAACTTTATCTGATAAGGGATTGATGTTTATTTTTACAATTATTTTTACAAAAATTTTGGGTTTCCCGACCAAAACAGCAAGATTTCTACATGAATTTTTAGGGATTGAGTACATTTCAAAATTTTTGATATCATATATTTCAATATATTCATCGGGAGGATTTATTTAAAATACTGTTCATGTATTGTTTTATATATAGGGTATTATAATAAATTTATATCTTTATAAGTTTACTTTATGGATATTGCCATTTATGTCTTAGATAATTTTTATATTCTTCTTCAAAATCTTTAGCTCTGAAATAGTCCTCTTTTTCCTTTTTAGTCATATCTTTGGTCCAATCTAGAGTATAACTACAGTTTGTACAACCAGTCACTACATCATAAGTGTATTTACCGCCTTTTTCTAAGCAAGCTTTCTTCCCAATTTCTGTGCTTGTTTTCGCTATTATTAATTCATTTTTATTTTTAACAATTGAAGCTGGACTATCGTGCCATAAAGCATATTCGTTATATTTAGTAAATATCAAATTATCAAGGTTTATCCAGAATTCTGTAGGTAAATTTAATGTATTTTCTAGGTGTTGACCATTCCAATCTGAACATCTCAGTTCCCTGTTATATTGATTTTTGATTTTTCGATAAACTGTTTTACAGTTTAATTTTTGATTTTGATAGTTCATTTTTATATTGTACTGGTTGCCATTCTTAAATACTCTTACAGGTAAATCACTGTCAATCTCGTAATTCCTTGTTAGGGTTATTTGATATGGCACAAACTGTGTTTTCTTTTTACCCCAAAAATTCTCGTATTCTTCTTCTCGTAAAAATTTTATGGTAACTTTAGTACCTTTTGCCCCTTTGAGTTTTGATTTTACTTCTTCTAAAGATAAATTCTCGGTAGAAACCCCGTCTATTTCTGTAATTACATCTCCTCCCCATAGACCATTTATATCCATATCGCTGTTCTGTATAACTTTTTTGACTAATATTTGATTATTTATCTTTTGTAATACAATTCCTAAACCGGCATTAGGGATATCATTAGCTTTAACAATTAATGCTGTACTTAAACATATAAATAAACTAATATAAAATTTTTTCATAATATTTGTACCTTTGCAATATTTGTAACACAAAGAGGAATGATTACAATCCTTTGTAATTTTTGGGTTTGTGTTCTATCTCTCCAGTATAAGAATAATCTTTACCAACATATTGGTATAATCCCCTTTTGATATAAAGAAAATAGTGTGGTTGAGTATCATAATTAATTCCATAATTTGTACGATTATGACAATAATCGGAAGGAATATAGCAACTTTTTGGTCTGCCATATTTTTTACTTAGCTGTGTTTTAAATTCATTTGTAGATATTTCATCTTTGAAATTCATTGACGACACAAATTCTTCAATTTCTGATTTAATACTCACTTTAAACTCCTACTATAAATTCTATAATTCAATTTACAATAGATTTTTTCTATTGTCAATGTGTGTCACTCCTATTCTAAATATATTAAGATAATAATATGAGCATTAAGAAAAATTTAGGTAATCGTATCCGTGAAATCAGAATTAGTCGTTCATTAACTCAAGAAATGTTGGCTGAAAAAATAAATATGTCTGCTAAAAGTTTAAGCCAAATTGAGTTAGGTAATAATTTTGTTTCGGCTGAAACATTGGAAGAAATATGTATTGCTCTTGATATTCCTCCCAGTGTATTGTTTGATTTTAAATATGCTGATATGACGAATGAAAATTCATTAGATGATATCATTAAAAGATTAAAAAATAACCCTAATTTGTTAAAAACTGTTTATAAAATTGTTATAGCATTAGATTATTAGTTTATTCTGTGAGGGGAGTTTTATACCTAGCTACCTTAAAATATTTCATCATTAACCAGAGAATACTCTCATTCTTTGTAATCAACCTCGGTGGTTTTGACGCCGAGAAAAATCTCTTAACCGAAAATTTGTGTCCACGACTAAGAAAGCGTATAACACACTCAAACGGGCTGTATGGGGTGGTAAAATATATTGGAATAATTATATACTACAAAATTTATGCTATAAAATTTTTTTACATTCCTTATTCGATTAGTGAGAGAGTTTTCAACTTTTTTATTCCAATGTGTAGTGAAATGTGTTGCAAAAACTAAAAAAGTGACTTTTAGAAAATCTCTAAAAGCCACTTATATCAATTGGTTGCGGGAGCTGGATTTGAACCAACGACCTTCGGGTTATGAGCCCGACGAGCTACCAGACTGCTCCATCCCGCGATATCATCGCTTACAATTCATTATTAAATGCTAAAAATTTTTTTTCAACCCCTTGAGAAAAATTTATATAGCAAAAATTTTTATTTGTTGTTTTTTATTTGTATATGGCTGACATATTGAATCGTATTATTGATAGTTCTTTAAATAATATAAAAGGGATTAGTTTTTTTGAATTACCCGAATATAAATCTGGCTTAATTCCAAGAAAAATAATTAATGCTTTTAAAGTGAAAAATAATATACTTGGAGATTTATTTGTTAAATCTGATAAAATAGATGGAACTAACGGGTATATTAAAAATGAAATTGTTAATGGCTTGGGAAAACAATTTGCAAATGAAATACTAAAAATTGATAACGAAAATCTTGATATGATTGGTTTTAATATTGTAACAGAACCTGAGTATAGAAGAAAAAACTTTAGATTTGGAGAAATTCTTAGATTAGCTTCGGTTATAGAAATGTTGGAAAATAAAAGTAAGTCAATTAAAATTGTTTCGAAAAATAATGCAATTTATTTTCATGCCAAATATAAATTTATTCCAAACTTTAAAGATTTTAAAGTTCGAGATGATTTTTTGAGTGATATTTCTAAAGATAAGTCATATAGTTTTAAGGACTTAAGATTTGAAGCTTTTCACTTTATTAAAATAATAAAAGATTATAAACAAAACAGTGAAAAGCAAAGAGAAATTACTAAACAAGTTAACAATTTAGTAGAACGGTATATTAATAGAGCATTAAAAGAGCACGATCCGCAAAAAAATCACCCGCTAAGTTATCCAATGGATATGATTTTGCAAAAAGATTCTGTTATAAAAAATAAAGACTTTTATAATGCATTATTTGAAAAACATTCAATAGATTATAAAATAAAATAATTTTAATTTCTAATAAAAAAAGAGTATCTTAAAACTTAAGATACTCTTTTCTTTTATTATTTTATTATTTAGAACAGTTCTTTTAGTTTTTCCCAGAACCATTTTTGGTTTGGAGTTTTTACTGTTGCCTCAGAGACGTCGGCTTCTTCAGATCCTTTATTTACAACTTTTACATCTTTATCACTTGAAACAGTTCCGTTTACAGTAAGTTTATCTCCTTTATTCAGAATTACTGCATTTCCATTTGTAGTATTAATGTTACCGCCAACTGTCATATCACCTTTCTTGTTGTACAATTCTGTTTGAGAATCTGATGTATTCATATTACCTTCATATCTTAATCCTTCATCTCCGGTAATATTTTTAATTAAATTTTGACCTTGTCCGTCGGCTTCGAAACCGCTAGTAACATTTACTCCGGTTCCATTTTCTCTTGCGGCAGCATAGAAGCCGTTATTATCATCAAGAGCTCCATTACTGTTGTTATGTACTTTACCGCCAAGATTTAATTTACCTGAATTTGCAAGTACATTAACTCTTCCGCCGTGAGTAATTTCGCTATTAACAGTCATATCTCCTGTACCGTAGTTTTTGATGTTTATATTTGCAGTATCATTAGTGATTTTACCATCGCTTGCAAGCATCATTGATCCGCCTGTAGATCTGTTAATGATACCCATATTGCCCTCTGATGATATATCTCCTGATACATACATATCACCACTGTAGTTGTTTACAGCAACTTGGCCTTCACTTGCAATTGTTCCTTGCAAATCCATACCTTTGTTGCCTGATGCAGTTTTGCCGTCGTGTCTGATTGCAATATTATATCCTGCACCTTCATTCACAATATTTGTTTTTGTTTGTGTAGAAATTCCGGTAGAATTTTCTCTAGACCAAATAGCTAAATTACCATCTCTGTTTCGAATTGTTCCACCGACTTTATTTTCAGAATCATTTTTAAGTGCTAATTCTCCATTGTCATTATATACAGTTAAATCACCTGTATTATCAACATTCCCGACAATAGTCAGCCCATCATTTCCGTAGTTTTTAATTTTCATATTACCTTCATTAGTAACTACGGCATTTTTAGTAATAGTCATTCCTGCACCTTGGTTTTTAAGAGCAGTATTACCTGTAGTTGTAATTTTGCCATTTACAAGCATTGCTCCATTGTCGTTGTTGATGGCTGTTTCTTTTGAACTAATACCATTATTATTGATAGCTCCATCTATTGTCATACCGCCAGCGCCTTGGTTTCTAACAGATACATTGCCATTTCCTTTAATATTGCCATTAGATGCAATATTAAGTTTATTACCACTATTTAGAATGTTAATATCTCCGTCATCAACGGATACTTTTCCGTTAATTGAAAGATCTCCGTTTTTATTCTCAATAGAAACCAGTTTATCAGATTTTACACCGGAAATTTCCATTCCTGTTCCTGAATTTTCTAAACGAACGGTGCCAGAAGCTGAAACTTTATCGCTTGTATTTGCAATTACCATTTTCCCGCCTCTGTTTACTATTCTAACAGAAGGAGTTGAAGAACCTCCAACCTGACCGGTAATATTCATACCGCCGCTGCCTTCGTTTATAATATCTGTTTTTCCTTTAGAAACTGCTGAACCAGCTAATGCTAAATATCCACTTCCATTATTTACGACTTCTAATGCATTATCAGTTTTGAGTTTTGCATTTGAGCCTATATTTAAGTTAGTTCCTTTATTTGACAAAGATAAACTTGCATTTGCGTTTGATATATCTCCATCAACGCTTAAATCTCCATATGTGTTATATAAATTTAATTTGTTGTTGGCTTCAACTTTGCCGTTAACTGTTAAGCCGTTACCACCGTGGTTTGTAAGGGCAGTCTCTCCTCCGCCATAGTTAACGACTCTTCCAGATACATTAATTCCAGCATCTGCAAGTTTTGTTCCATCTGTTTTGGCTCCTGATTTAATAATTACATTGCTTCCGTTTGATTCAAAAGCATTTGCTTGAACAAGACCTTCTGTGTTAACAAGTGTATTAAACAAAGCATTTGCTTGAGTTTCTGATGTTATTGCATTTGTAGCCTTTACACCATTAAAAATATCTCCTGCAACATTAATATTTGAACCTCTAAGGTCAACACCATTTCGTGCAAATATTTTACCTTGGACATCTATATTTGCATTGCTATCTTGTTTTAATTTGGAAATTTGATTGATATTTGTATAATCTCTTACTGCATAATCACTTTTTAATGCATTATATTTATTTAATGTAGGAGTCGCAACAGATAATGTACCTACATTCAGTACACCGCTAGCTCCAACGATCATTCCATTAGGAGAAATAAATACTGCATGACCATTATAGAAATTACCATCACGCATAGTATTTAAAATCCCATTAATTTTTACTTGTCCATCAACAAGGTTGATGAATGTTTCAATATCTCGAATTCCATTACTATACAGTAGATTTGCAATATCTCCTTTTGATAAATCGAACTCTCCATATTGCCTGTATCCAACATCACCATTAATATGTTCCGGTTTTATGTCAAACGAGCCACTGCCGCCATTCGTAATTCCGGAAATATTTGAAGCATTAACACTTGTAACGGACAAAACTGCCGCAACAGCTGCAATGAGTAATTGCTTTTTGTTCATAAAAATACTCCTTTATTTATTGTATCAAATTAGAATCTAAGTAGATATTAGATTATAAGTCAGAAAAAACATTTATTTGACTCATTGTAAAGAAATATTAATTCTAACCGTAGTAAAACTATTCTCTATTTCATAATTATACTCCTTTTCTTAATAATAATTCATAATAATTAAAAATTGCACATACTATAATAAAGTATTTTACGGATAGAAAATTGATAAACTTTAATAAATTTTAAGAAATGTAAATTTTCTATCCTTTGAATGCACCCCAGGCTTTAATTTCACCTTTTTGGTATTTTATTAAATAATATTCCCCTTTTGGATGATATTCTATCTCTGCTTCCATAAAAATTTCTGGTTCATCCGGTTTCATTCCTACTTTTGCTCTATCTTTATTTGTTTTTTCTCTTGCCTTAGCTTCTTTTTTTAGTTCTTTTTTGACAGTAGGATTATTTAATCTGTTTTTTTCAGATGCATCTTCTTCTATTTTTATAACGGGGATAATAGCTATAGGCTTTTTTGATTCCATTAGGATTAAAAATTCTCTAGAATCCGACAATGCAATTTCATAGTATCCGGGGCGAATAATACCTCCATTATTGTCGAATAGCGGGTCAGGGATTATTATAGTCGGATATTCTGAATCCTTTAAGGAATATCTATATATTGCATCACTGCCTATATAATACCCTGAAGTTTCTTGTGGTTGTTGCGGATATGGTCTTATATATTCATGAGTCAATATTTTTTCAGCGTACATCCCCTCAAACATTATTTTAACCTTCCGATAAGATTAGCAATAATATCTTGGATTTCTTGGAAGTTTTTGTCAAGAGCTTTTTCTCCGCCTATGAATATAAGAGATAAGTAATTTTGAGCATTTTCAGTTTTTTCTGCTTTTAATAACAGTCTATATGCTTCTCTCATTAATCTTTTTAATCTGTTTCTTCTAACAGCTCGTTTATGTGTTTTTTTACTAACAACAAATCCTACTTTTGTAAAAGATTCTTTTTCTTTTTTTATCCCTGCAAACAAAGTTATTCCACTTTTGTGGAAAGAATTTTTAATTCTGTATGTAGCAGCAAACGCTTTTTTATTTTTTAGTCTGAATTGTTTTTTTAGCATATTTTTGTACAATAACACAGCATGCTAATGATATTTAGCCTGCTGTGTGTTGAAATTTTTCTTTGCTTAATAAAAGATATATACCTAAGCACGTTTTTTAGCTGTAATAGCTAACTTATGACGTCCTTTAGCACGGCGTCTGTTGATAACTTCTTGTCCACCTGGTGTAGACATTCTTGCTCTGAAGCCGCTTACTCTTTGTCTTTTTACTTTTGTTCCTTCTAGTGTACGTCTCATTTTAATATTCCTTTTAATTTATATTTGTCGTATAATTTTTATGTTAAATTAAAAAAAATTATTAGTCAACCAGAAAGAGGGGGCAGGTTAAATAATATGAACAAAAAATGTAAAATAGGATTTATAGGTTGTGGCAAAATGGCAAGTGCCATAATTAAAGGCACTATATCTTCAAAATTTGTGTCAAAAGAAAATTTAAAAGGCTCAGAAGTTAATTGTGCTATTGCAGAACTTGCACAAAGTCGTTTGGGAATAGATGTTATTACTGATAACAGATTTTTGACTATGGACAGTGATGTTATTTTTATAGCAACAAAACCAAATTATGTTGCAGATGTTCTAGATGAAATAAAAGATGAATTAACTCCTGAAAAGTTAGTTGTTTCAATAGCAGCAGGAGTTTCAACAAAAAAAATAGAAAAGATAATAGGAATGCGAAGAGTTGTGAGAGTTATGCCCAATACTCCTGCATTAGTATTAGAGGGTATGAGTGGTGTATGTAAAGGCTCATATGCAAATGATGAAGATGTTGAATTTGTTATGGAATTGCTTTCAAATATTGGTAAAGCAATAGAAGTAACAGAAGACCAAATAGATATTGTTACAGCTATATCAGGTTCAGGACCTGCATTTTTCTATCAGGTTATTGAAGATATGGCTCGTGCAGGAGAAAAATTAGGTCTTGATTATAGCAAATCTCTCGAATTAGCCACACAAACTGCTATTGGTTCTGCAAAAATGATTATGAACAGGGGAGAAATTCCTGTACAGACTTTAATTGATAATGTTGCGACCAAAGGTGGTTGTACGTTTGTAGGTATTAGTGAAATGAAAGATCAAAATAGTGGTAAGCTATTTTATGATGTAATTTCAAAAACAACACAAAAAGCTAATGAGTTGGGAAAATAATTGGTATTATTAATTTAATATAATTTAAGAAAGCATACACGAGAAGTTCTGAAAATTTAATTTTTGTGTATGTTTTCTGCTTTTGAAAGAAAATCTGTAAGTCCTTTTACATGAATTTTTGAATTATATTGTTTTAGTCCTTGTAAAATTCCCAAAATGCATCCTGGACAAGTTGTGATAACATAATCAGCGTTTGTATTAATAATATTTTGGGCTTTTTTAGCAGAAATTAATAAAGATAATTTTCTGTTTTTAATAGCGAATTCTCCGCCAAAACCGCAGCAAGAGTCATAATCATTCATTTTCACATATTCAACATTTGTACAATTTTTTATTATTTGTTCAAAAAAGTTATCATTCTCTAAATGACAAGGTTTATGGAATGTAACTTTTATAGGCTTTGGAAAATCAAATTTAATATTTTCTTTTGCAATAAGTTCTCCAAGATTGATAAATTTAGCATTAATATATTTTTTCAGTGTACTTTCACAGCTTGCGCAATCAGTAAGGATATAGTCAAATTCACAATCAATTAGTTTTAAGTTATGTTTTTTTACTTCTTCAAACCTTTTTAAATTTCCGCTTGATAAAAAAGGCATTCCGCAGCAATCAAAATCTTTTTCAATTATTTGTACATTTGAATTAGCAAACAATTTTTTTAAAAATATATCAGTTTTGGGACAGAGATTATTAATACAACCTTTAAAATAAATAACTTTTAATGTCGGTTGTATTTTTTTAGGGTATTTTTTTCTAAAAGGTTTTGTAATTAGTTTGAAAAAATTGATAAAAGTACCAAATATAAATTTAGATTGAAGAAAGAATATTATTTTTGAAAGAATATTTTTTTCTGCATATTCATATTTAGCGGTTTCAAATATTTTACATACATCAATTCCGCTTGGGCAAAATTCTGTACATTTTCCGCATTTTAAACATAAATCCAGATATTTATTAATTGTAGAATTGAGTTTTAAATCACCTTTTAAAACTCCGTCAAGCATAACAAATTTCCCTCTGGACACAGCGCAATCGTTACCTGTTTCCTTGTATAGAGGGCATACAGATTGACATAATCCACATTTGGAACATTTATTAATATCTTTTTTAAAATCGAGAAGATTTTTCATTAAACAATAGCTCCGTGGGAGGCATCTTGAACATTTTTTGCATATTTGTATAAATAACCTGATTTAACTTTTGGCTCAAAAGGTTTTAGATTTTCTTTACGTTTTTCAAGTTCCATATTGTCAACGAGTAATTCTATCGAACGATTGGGAATATCAATTTTTATTTTGTCTCCGTTTTTTATTAATGCGATTGTTCCGCCTGTTGCGGCTTCAGGACAGATGTGCCCGACGCATATACCCCGAGTTGCACCTGAAAACCTTCCGTCAGTAATTAAGGCGCATTTTTTACCTAATCCTTTACCTACAAGTAATGATGTTGGAGCGAGCATTTCTCTCATCCCTGGACCACCTTTTGGACCTTCATATCGAATTACAATTACGTCTCCTTCTTTGATTTCATTCTGTTCTAGAGCTTTCATTGCATCTTCTTCGCAGTCAAATGTTTTTGCTACTCCTTCAAATTGATAACATTCCGGAGCTACACCTGATGTTTTTATTACGCATCCATCTTTTGCTAAATTCCCATATAGTATTGCAAGTCCTGCTTGTGTATATTCGGATTTGTTGTAATCAGGAATAATTTTATCATCTTTCCAAGCATTATTTATGATATCGCTAGTTCCAAGTCCTGCTACGGTAGGATGATTAATTAAAAAATCTTTCAAGGATTTCATTACGGCAGGAACACCTCCTGCGTTGTGAAAATCACTCATAGTTAAGGTGGATGAAGGGTTAATTTTAACTATTTGATGTATTTTTTGACTAAGTTCTTCAAAATCATTTAAAGTAACATCTATGTTCCCTGCATTTGCAATTGCTAATATATGTAAGAATGTATTTGTAGATCCTCCTAATGCGAGATCAGCAGTTATGGCATTTCGGAGACTTTCTTTAGTGATAATATCGGATGGTTTAATATCATTTTTTACTAATTCTACGATTTGAATACCACTTTCAAAAGCGATTCTACGTTTCTTTGAAGAAACAGCAGAAGCAGATGCACAATAAGGTAAGCTCATTCCCATTACCTCAGTAAGGCAAGCCATAGTATTTGCAGTGTACATTCCTTGACAAGCACCTGCTGATGGACATGATTCTTCTTCAAGGTTAAATAATTCTTCTTCTGTTATTTCGCCTTTTCTAAATCTCCCAACTGCTTCAAATGAGCCACTTACCATAGTCAATTTGTGTTTGTCTCTGCATTCTCCATCAAGCATCGGACCTGCAGTAACAATGATTGCTGGAATATTTAATCTTAATGCTCCAATAAGCATACCTGGAGTAATTTTATCGCAATTAGAAAGCAATACAATTCCATCTAATTGATGAGCAGCCGCAACACTTTCTACGCAATCTGCAATTAAATCTCTAGAAGGAAGTGAATATCGCATTCCGGAATGTCCCATTGCAATACCATCACATATTGCTGGAACTCCAAAAATAAATGCTTGTCCACCGCCTGTATGGATTCCTTTTTCAATTTGCCTTTCCAAATCTCGCATTCCTATATGTCCAGGAACTAAATCTGAAAAAGAACTTGCAATACCTATAAAAGGAGCTTTCATATTCTTTTTACTTACTCCTGTTGCCATTAAAAGCCCCCTGTGTGGAGCTCTAGCTATCCCTGTTTTTATATTATCACTTTTCATACTTTTATTATACATCAATATATTGAAATGAATAAAAAAATATGTTAATATCAGAAAGTAGAGAATTAAGAGGAGCAAATTATGAGAAAATTGTTAAGAGATGTAAATTCGGGGGGGGGGCAGCTCTAGGCTCTTTCCAAGATTTAAGGGGTTGTAAAAGAGAAAACATCTGTTATAGAGGTAATGTGGGTAATCACTTTTATAACGGAGAGTTTATGAAAAAACATTTTGGATTTACTTTAGCAGAGGTATTGATTACATTAGGTATTATAGGTGTTGTTGCAGCTCTTACGATTCCGTCATTGGTTGAGAAACATCAAAAAGAAGTATATTTAAATCGTGTTAAATCAACATACAGTATCGTTTCAAATGCTTTGGTTGCATCTGTCGCAGAAAATGGTGATCCTTCAACTTGGGAATATACAAAATTTGATTCTTCTGATCCTGATTATTTTGAAAAATTTTCTGAATATTCTAAAATGATTGCAACCAAGTATTTTAAACCTTATTTAAAAGTTACAGATGAAGGTCCTACTAAAGTTGCAAGAGGATATTATCTAAAATTAAGTAATGGAGTTACTTTAACTTTCCAACCTGAAGGATATTTGGATTCAAATGGAATATTTGTTCAGATGTCCATATTTATAATAGGCAGCATAAATGGTAATACAACTATATGGAGTGATTCATCAAGAGACTATTCGAGAAAAGATTTTATATTACAGTTAAGATCTAATTATAAAAATGCTAAAATAGACTTTTATGGTACGCAAAATAATAATACGATTAGCGATATAATTAATCATTCATCTTATGGTTGTAATAAAAATATCCAAAGAAGCAGAAGATTATATTGCGGAGCTCTTTTATACTATAGCGGCTGGCAAATGACAGATGATTATCCTTGGTAGATATTTTTTATATTCCATTCATCATCCCATTCTATATAGCCTTGTATATCAATATTATGGTAATTATAAGGATTATTGATAAATTGAGGATCAAAAAGATTGATATTTGCGAGTCTTTTTATGATATCTGGCAATAGTGCTGTACTTCCTGCAAGTGTACCTTCTTTTGATGTTGCTTTAATTCCGTCATAATAAACCTTTTCATCAGAAAAAGTCATTTCTTTTAAGTCGCTTTTTGTGATTGGCAAACAGTCGCTTATTAAAATGATTTTTTCTTTTGGTTTTGCTTTAAATGCTAGTTTTAAAGCTTCATCAGAAATGTGTATTCCATCAGCAATAATTTCTGTGTAGATGTTATCATTGATAAGTGCAGAAAGTGCTGTTGAGTTCCCTCTATGGGTTATACCGGACATTGCATTAAACAAATGAGTTACTCCGCTGCAGTGGGCTAAATTCCCACCTATACAGTGTCCTGCTTGGATTTTTATATCTTTATATGTTAAATAATTTATTAAAGTTTCGTCTAATTCAGGGGCAAGCGTAACTATTTTAATAAAATCGTCTTCAATAAGTCTGAAATTATCTTCTGTTAAAGGTAAAAAATGATGACGATTGTGGATTCCTCTTTTTACGGGATTTAAAAATATACCTTCAAGATGAATTCCGAGAATTTTTGCCATTCCGGATTTTTGTTTCATACTTGCTTCTTTTATATTTTCGATTGCTCTTTTGGTGTTTTCAATAGAATCTGTAACTATTGTTGGAAATATCCCGCCAATGCCATATTCAAAAATCTTTTTTGTCAAAAGTATTATCTCATCAACACTTGCAGTGTTAAAATTGATTCCAAAGCATCCATGTATATGTTGTTCAATTAATAATTTAGTTTTCATTTGCCCCTTCCCTTTGGGTTTTATTTAATTATATTACGCTGACTTCAAAGACTTTACGTGCTTCTTCTCTGTCATCAAAGTGAATTGTTTTATCTTTAAGTATCTGGTAGTTTTCATGTCCTTTACCGGCGATTACTACGACATCGTTATTGTTTGCAATGTTTTTTAATATTGCTATAGCCGCCCCTCTGTCAGGTTCAACAATTACGCTTTCGGTATTAACGGATTTCAAACCTGCTATTATGTCTGTGATAATAGTTTGAGGATCTTCAGATCTTGGATTGTCGCTTGTGATAACTATTTTATCAGCTAATCTTTCTGCAATTGCACCCATTTTGGGACGTTTAGTTGCATCTCTATCTCCTCCGCACCCGAATAGACAAATTAGTTTTCCGTCTTTAGGAGTAATTTCTCTAGCTGATTTTAATACATTTTCCAATCCGTCAGGAGTGTGTGCATAATCTACAATTACTAAAGGTTTTTTTACTACAACTTCAAATCTTCCAGCTACTCCTTTAACGTTTTGCAGCGCTTGCAATGCAATTTGAATATCAATTCCCATTGCAAGAGCCGACGTTACAGCTGCCAATACATTGTATACGCTGAACATTCCATTCATATGTAGATTTACCTTATGTTCATTTGAATTTTCTACAAGTAAAAATTCTGCGCCGTTTAGAGAAAAATGTATGTCTTTTGCAACTACATCGGCTTCTTTTTTTACACCATATGTCAGCACTTTAACACCTTCTGGTACAACGTTTATAAATCTTTCTGCATAATTATCATCAGCATTTATTACTGCAAAATTTCCCTCTTTTAATCTTCTGAAAAGTAATGCTTTAGCTTCAAAATAGTTGTCCATTGTAATATGATAATCCAAATGGTCCTGAGTAAGGTTTGTAAGCACAGCGCCATTAAATCTGCAACCTCCTACTCTGTTTTGGTCCAAAGCGTGGGAGCTGACTTCCATTACAACATTATCAATTTTTTCTACATCTTTAATCATTCTTAATGTCGCTTGTAATTCAGGAGCTTGGGGAGTTGTATGTTTTGCATCTCTATATTCTCCGTTTGAAGATAATTTATACCCTAAAGTCCCTATTAGCGCACATTTTTGCCCATTTTGTTCAAAGATTTTTTGTATCAAATGTGTAACTGTTGTTTTCCCGTTGGTGCCGGTGATTCCTACTAAGTTAATTCCTTTAGACGGACTTGAATAAAAGCGGTCTGCTATATCTGCAATTTTATGTCTTGTTGAAGATACTACGACTTGAGGTATTTTGGTTCCTTCAACTTTTCTTTCAACTAAAAGAGCTGCTGCACCGTTTTCTATTGCATTTTTTGCAAATTCATGTCCGTCAGTATGTTCTCCAACTAAACAAACGAAAATATCTCCCTTTTTGGTTGTATTAGAATTATATGAAATACCTGTAATATCGATATTTTTAAAATTAATAAGGTCTTTGTAATCTAAATATTCTATTAGTTCGTCTAGTTTCATTATTATCTCCTTAATTTTTCTTTGCTGGTTTGACTTTGTCTGGTTTTAAATTCATAATTCTTGCGACTTGAGTTGTAACTTCGTGGAATACTGGGCCAGCAACGGTATTGCCCCAAATTGCCCCAACTTTAGCACTATCTACCATTACGTATACAAGAATTTGGGGGTCTGATGCCGGTAAATAGCCAATTGTAGATGTATATGTATATGGTGTATAACCAGTACCACCTTCTTTTGGCTTTCTTGAAGTCCCTGTTTTTGCGGCAACATTATATTTATCCATTTTTATTACCGAACGACCGTTATTTACACTTGCTGCAAGAAGTCTTGTAATTGCTTGCGCTGTTTCAGGTTTTATAACTTGAGTATATTTTATTTTATTATCATATTCTTCTTGAGAATATTTTATTACATGTGGAGTAATTCTTACTCCATTATTAGCCAATGCTTGAACCGCTGAAATCATTTGAATTGCAGTAACAGATGTACCATATCCATAGGACATTGTTGCTAAAATTCCTTGATCCCAATAACTCCAGTATGGTAATAACCCTGAAGATTCTCCAGGCAAGTCTATTCCTGTTTTTGAACCAAAACCAAATTTCTTTAGAACTCCGTAAAATTCAGATGGAGTCATTGTTCTTGCGACATTTATTGCTCCTATATTACTTGAATGTTCAAATAAATATTCCAAAGTTATATTTCCCGGATATGGGTGAACATCATAGTCATAATTTTTTATTTCCCATTTGCCGATAGTTGTTTTACCTGTATCAAGCACTGTGGAGTGCTCATTTATTTTACCTAAATCCATTGCACTTGCTACAGTAATTGTCTTAAATGTTGAGCCTGGAGGGAATACATCCGTAAGTGTCCAGTTTTTTAATTGCTGGGGTGTTGCTTTTCTGTAATTGTTAGGGTCAAATGTCGGATATACTGCATAAGCAAGAATTTCACCGTTTTTAGGGTTCATTACAATTACAGTCCCTCTTTCAGCTTTTTTTTCATTAACCATTTTTTCAATTTCTTTTTCACAAACGTGTTGTATAGCTGCATCAATGGTTAATGTTACATTTTCACCTTTAGGATTTGTTGTTGTTGCGACCGGATCAGTTGAAAAGTCATAAATAATTTTACCGTCTCTTGTTTTTTGGTACTTAACTGTATTTATAACATGTTCAAGTTTATCTTTTGCAGTATATTCAATCCCGTTTGCAATATCAGCATCGAAATTGTAATAGCCTAATACATGTGCAGCAAGGGTTCCTTGAGGATATTCTCGAGTATTCTTTTTCCCTAAGCTGATTTCTCTTAAATGTAATTTTGCAATTTGCTTTGCAGTACTTCTGTCAATATCTTTTTTTAATGTAATTACAGGACCTGGTTTTTTTAATTTTTGCAAAAGAGTATCTTTAGGCATTTTTAATATAGGAGCTAATATTTTAGCTAGCTCTTCCGGAGAATGATCATAATCCGCAGGGTGTGCATATACGTCTGAATAAACTTTATCTGTGGCAAGTTTTATTCCATTTCTGTCAAATATGTCTCCACGCATTGAAAAAATTCTGCCAACACGTTGACTTCTTGCTCTTGCTCTGTATTTGCCTACGTCAACAACCATAATAAAAAACAGGTATATTATAAGCAGTGTCATAAAACCTGCAAAAAATATATGTAAAAAACCTAATATCTGATCAAATGTCTTACTTCTTTTTTCTAATTCAGTTTCCGGCTCTCTTTTTCGTAATCTTTCTCTCAAAATTTATCCCTCTTTATTTTTATATTTTAGCATAACTGCATTTAAAAGAATTAAATATTAATTAATTTTAACGATTTTGTTGTATAATCTTGTCATGAAAAAATTAATTATATTGATGGGGTTGTTATTAATAGGTAGTCAATGTTTTGCGTTTAATATTGTGTATCCTAAAAGAAATGATGTGATAATAAATGCTAATTCTACTTTTTTTATCGGCTCTTCTGATAAACCGTTAAAAATTAATGGACAGGATGTTCCTTTACATCCTACAGGTGCCTTTGCTTATGTTGTAGATTTGAATATTGGCTCAAATACATTTATTATACAGTCTGATGAAGAAAGACAGATTTTTGTAATTACCAGACCTAAAATAAAAACATCAAACTCTATTTCTCAAGTATTTAAACCTTTTGCTGAGAATAAATATTTTTATGTAACAGTCGAAGGAGCTCCATTAAGATCAACTCCTGTTGATGGTGGTATAAATAGAATTGCTCATTTGCAAAGAGATGTCGAATTGGAAGTTGATGGAGAAAAAGGCGGTTTTTATAGAGTTGTATTATCTAAAGATAAATATGCTTGGATTTCAAAGGCTGATGTAAAGTCTTTTGACAATGATTATAAAAATAATCTTGCAACATTAAACGGTTATGAGTACGTCGATGGTGAAAAATATTATACTTTTATTTTTCATTTAGATAAAAAAGTCCCTTTTGAGATGACAGAGGGAGAGCCTTTTAAAATAAAATTTTATTATATAAAAGATCAACAGGATAATTCATATACTATGGAATTTCCGGTGAAAGATGCTTTGAGTAATCGAAAATTATTAGGTTATAGCGGTCAATATCAAGGTAATAATTTTGTTTTAAAGATTAGAAAGCCTATAATGACTAATTCTATCAGACCATTGCATAACATAAGAATTGCAGTGGATGCTGGTCATGGAGGGGATGAATTCGGCGCTATAGCTTGTCTTGGAAATAAAGAAAAGGACATAAATTTATCAATAGCAAAATACTTGGAACATGAATTGAAAAAACGTGGAGCCCGAGTAATAATGACAAGAAATGCAGATAATTATGTAAGTTTAAAAGATAGAGTTGAGATTGCAAATTATGGTGATGCAGTTGTATTTTTGAGTATCCATGGAAACGCTTTACCTGATGGCTCTGATCCGAATAAAAACAGAGGAACTAGTATTTATTACTATTATCCTCAGGCTAAGCCTCTTGCTGACTTGATTATGGATACTTTAGTATCTGAAATTGGAGTTCCCAATGATAAAGTGCGACAGGGAAGTCTTGCAGTTGTAAGAAATACAAATGCACTGAGTTTGCTGATTGAAGTGTCTTATCTTATAAATCCTGAGGATAATGCAAATTTGATTAATCCAGAGTTTCAAAAGCAGTACGCAAAAGCTATAGCTGATAGTTTAGAAAATTATTTTACTAAATAAAAAAGCGAGAAAAATAATTCTCGCTTTTTAAGTGAAATAAATATATTTCATTACTCATTTATGTAGTTTAACAGAGTTCTGACTCCTGCGCCTGTAGCCCCTGAAATAAATTCTTTTTGAGGTTTTTCAATATATGCAGTACCTGCGATATCTATATGACACCATTTAGTGTCTTTTACAAATTCTTGTAAAAATAGTCCCGCAGCAGATGCTCCGCCATTACGAGAGCCTGTATTTTTCATATCTGCAATATCGGATTTTAAACTTTCAAAATATTCTTTGAACATTGGTAGTTGCCAGAATGTTTCACCTGATTCTTTAGCAATATTAATTACTCTTTGAATCATATCTTCATCGTTACCCATAATTCCAGAGGCAATTGTTCCCAATGCTACTACACAAGCTCCTGTAAGTGTAGCTATGTCTATTACTTCGTCAACATTTAATTCACAGGCATAGCATAGAGCATCTGCAAGAGTTAAACGCCCTTCAGCATCTGTATTATCTACTTCAATTGTTTTTCCATTTTTTGCTGTAAGGATATCTCCAGGTTTGTATGATGATCCAGATGGCATATTTTCACAAGCTGCAATGATACCATGTACTTCCATATCAGGTTTTAATTCCGCCAATGCTCTCATAACTCCTAATATGCATGCAGCTCCGGACATATCATCTTTCATTGTAAGCATTGATGATGCAGGTTTAATATCTAATCCGCCAGAATCAAAGCAAATACCTTTACCTATAATAGCAATTCTCTTTTTTATATTTTTCCCAGTATATTTCATATGGATGAATTTAGGAGGTCTAACGCTGCCTTGACCAACTGCTAGGTATGCTCCCATTCCCATTCTTTCAATTTCTTCTTTATCAAATACTTTTGTCTCGATGCCTTCGAGATTTTGTGCAATTTCCGCAAGCTTGGCAGGTGTTGCGATTTGTGCAGGAGTATTAGCAAGATCTCTAGTGAACTTCATAGCTTCTCCAAATACTATACCTTCTTTCACTTCGGATTCAGAAAATCTTGCAAATGTAATTTCATCTAAGTGATGAGCTTTTTCTGATTTGAATTTGTCATATGCATAATCAGCAATCATTGCTCCAATTGCCGCAGATTTACCATAATCAAGTGTTACATCAAAATCAAAAGCTGCTTTTTTAGCTTTTATTTGTTGTAATTTTTTAATAGATTTTGCAACAGCTTCGCGCATTCTGTTGTGGTCAAATTCTTCTTTTTTACCAAAGCCGATAATTAAGATTTTGTCTGCAGGAATTTTTCCTAATGTATGTAAAAGATATGTTTGACCAAATTTACCTTCAAAATGGTCTTTATTAACTGCATAAGTGTTAGCAAGTTCTTCTGAAGTATTTTCGCCTTCAAATTTATTAATTACTAAAACTTCTACAGGAGTGTTTTTAACGTTTTGTGCAACTTTAATTTCCATATTCTCTCTCCTTTTTCAGTTGAGAGTATAGCACTTTTAGTTTTTTTTGTAAATCGGTAATTAATATGTATCAAATTTTAAATTTCTACTATACAAAAACTGTTTATCATGATATCATGTTGACAGATGTAGTAGGTAAATATTTTTTGGAAATATATGCAATAAAAGTTATTTAAATATTTGAATAGTTTTAAGCTCGATAGGATATATGTATCGAGCATTGCGTGTATTATTAAAAAATAGAAAAGGATAAGGTATAAAACTTTATGGACTTTTTATTGATTATTGCGATTATTGCGGTAATAGCATTAGTCGCCGTGCTGTTTGTCCAGCAGAGTAGAACGAAAACTTTGCTTTTGTCCGTTGAAAAGGATAAAAAGGCTTTAGAAGAGAAAGAGAAGCTCCTTTTAAAAGAGGCAAAAATTAAAGCAATTGAAGAGTTGCAAGATGACAGAGAAAAACTAAACGAAGAAGAAAGAGAAAGAAGACAGGAACTTGCAAGACAAGAACAAAAGTTAGCAAAACGTGAAGATATGCTGGAAGATAAAATTCAGGAATTTACTGAAAAAGATCTTCAAGCTCAAAGAAAATTAGATGAATTATTAGAAAAAGAAGACTATTTGGCAGAAATTGTTCAAAAGCAAACAACAGAATTAGAAAGAATTTCAGGGATGTCTGCTGAAGATGCTAAAAATATGCTTCTTGATCAACTAAAGCATGATTTAGCTCAAGAACAAATGCAGTTAATTCGAGAAAATGAAGCTAAAATTAAAGAAGTTTCTTTAGAAAAAGCAAAAGAGATTCTTTCTACAACAATGCAAAGATGCATGATTGAACAGGTAGTGGAAACAACAGTTTCAGTTGTTGCTTTGCCAAATGACGAAATGAAAGGACGTATTATTGGCCGTGAGGGACGTAATATTAGAGCTTTAGAAACATTAACAGGTGTTGATTTAATTATTGATGATACTCCTGAAGCAGTTGTATTATCAAGTTTTGATCCTGTAAGACGAGAAATAGCAAAACTTGCATTAGAAAAATTAATTGTAGATGGACGTATTCACCCTGTAAGAATTGAAGAAATGGTGGAAAAGGCTCAGGAAGAAATTGATAAAAAAATATGGAATGAAGGTGAAAATGCTGCCTTAGAAATGGGTGTTATGGGGCTTAACAAAGAACTCATAAAGACTTTAGGCCGTTTATATTACAGAACAAGTTATGGTCAAAATGTTTTAAAACACTCATTGGAAGTTGGTCATATTGCAGGCATGTTGGCAGCTGAAATCGGAGCAAATGAAAAAATCGCAAAACGAGCAGGGCTTTTACATGATATCGGTAAAGCTGTGGATCAAACTCAAGAAGGTACACATATTCAATTAGGCGTTGAGTTGGCTTCTCGTTTCGGTGAAAGACCGGAGGTTATCCATGCTATAGAAGCTCACCATGACGATGTTGTTGCCAATACAATTGAGGCAGTGCTTGTAAAAGTTGCTGATGCAATTTCTGCAGGCAGACCAGGTGCAAGACGTGATACTTTGGAAATATATATCAAACGTCTGCAAAAAATTGAAGAAATAGTTAATAGCTATGAAGGGATAAAACAATCATTTGCAGTTCAGGCAGGTCGTGAAGTGAGAATAATTGTTGAATCTGAAAAATTTGATGATTTAGCTTCTCAAAAACTTGCAAGAGATGTAGCAAAAAGAATTGAGGATGAGCTTGATTATCCGGGACAAATTAGAGTAACAGTTGTAAGAGAATTCAGAACAACTGAAATTGCTAAATAATGCAGAAGACAAGATGTTCGGAAGACAGGAGGTCAAGCTGCTTTTTATACACAACATGACTTCCTGCTTTTAGAACATTCGGATATATAATTATGATAAAGAGTGATGATAAGATATTAAAAGTATTGTTTTTCGGAGATTTAGTTGGTAGACCTGGTAGATTTGCCGTAAAGGATTTTTTGGAAAAAAATAGGCAAGATTATAATTTTATTGTTGCAAATGTTGAAAATGCATCTCATGGTTTTGGACTTACTGAAAAAAACTATAATGAACTGTCAGAATACGGTCTTGATTGTATGACTTCAGGTAACCATATTTGGGACAAAAAAGAAATTTTTAACTACATCGATAAAGCTGATAAATTGATTAGACCATTTAATTACCCTAAAAATACTCCTGGGGTTGGAAGTCGTGTTTTTGAAACAACAAATGGAATCAAAATAGGAGTTATTAATGTTTTAGGCCGAGTATTTATGGCTCCTGTAGAATCTCCATGGTCTTTTGTTAAAGATGAAATTCTAAGATTAAAAGAGATTACTCCAATTATACTCCTTGATTTCCATGCAGAAGCTACTGCTGAGAAAATATGTTTTGGCAGATTTTGTTCAGAATTGGGTGTTAGTGCTTTTTGGGGAACACATACTCATGTTCAGACAGCAGATGAACAAATCCTCAATAATATGGGATATATTACTGATGCGGGTTTTTGCGGTACATTTAAAAGTGTGATAGGTATGGATTATAGCACTTCTCTTAACCGTTTTACAACTGTCATTCCTGAACGATATGATGTAGCTGACGGTGATGTCGTCCAAGTTAATGCTGTTGAAGTTGATATTGATTCAACAAGCGGGCATACTGTAGCTATAAAAAGAGTTTTTTGTTATGTAGATAAGAGTAAAAAGGAAGAGGAAAATGAAAAGTGATTTGCACATTCACACCCTTTATTCGGATGGTGTCTTTTCTCCCGAAAAGATTGTAGACACTGCTATTGATGTTGGGCTCCAAGTAATTGCTTTGACTGATCACGATAATATTCTGTCGTATCAAGTGGCAAAAGACTATTTAAAAAAAGAAAATAAAGAAGATAAATTAGAAATTATTCAAGGAATTGAAGTAAACACATTATATAAAAATTATGAAGTTCATATTCTTGGATATTTTATGGATGTCAATAATAACGATTTCCAAAATCTTTTAAAGTTTCAACAGCAAGCTCGTATAAAACAGACAAAAGAAATTATAAGTCTTTTGGCTAAAAAAGAAGGAATACGAATAAAGTTTGAAGATATAAAAAAACAAGTTGCAGAAGGTGGTAGTATTGGCCGTCCTCATATTGCAAAAGCTATTACAAATGCAGGAGGAACTACAAGTGTAATTGAAGCGTATTCAAAATATATTCATGATGATTCTCCTGTGTATATACAAAGGAAAACAGTCTCTCCTCAAGATGCTGTTGAAATAATTTACGATGCTGGTGGAATTCCTGTAATTGCGCATCCTCATGATTTAGATATTGCAGAAAGTCTTATTAAAGAATTGATGCAATATGGACTAAGAGGTATTGAAGCTTATCATAGGAAGCATTCTCCTGCTTGTGTTGAATATTTTTCGTCAATGGCTGAGGAATTAGGACTAATTGTTACAGGAGGATCTGATTTTCATGCTCCAAATATTATGAATGGACAAATCGTATTAGGTAAAAATTTTGTACCAGAATGGGTTTATGAAAAATTAGTTCAAGAAAAAAAACGTATTGATTTGGCTTAAGAGGACTTTATGGCAAAAAAAGGTTATTGGAAATTAGAATATTCAGTTGCATTGTTTGTGATGATAGGTGTTTTCCTTTTAATTATGCCTGTTTCTATTGAAAATAACAGACAAGCTAATTTTATTTCAAAGTGGAATGAGAAATTTAATCGTGTTGAATACATGTTTAATGTTATTAATGCTCACATTACAGATGATATAATAAAAAGTATGAATAAAGCTAAAAATGCAGATCAAAGAGAATCGATATTATTAGCTTTAGTAAAGCCGTATCTTAGAATAAATACAGAGAATTATCCTTCCAAACATTATAAACCTCGTTTTATAAATGGTGCAAGAATTAAGAAAAATAATAGATATTACTTTGATGATTTTTATTATGCTGAGAATAATACTATTGTTGGCATAAAGGATATAAAATCTGAAAAAGATTCCTCGCTGTGGTTTTTGATGATGTTTGATATGAATGGTATACTTCCTCCTAATAGATGGGGCAAGGATATCTATGGTGTAAATATATATGATGGTGGCAGAATTGAACCTTTTGGGTACAATATGGAAATGTCTGAGTTGAAAAAAGATTGTTCTGAATCAGGAACAGGTGTAAGTTGTTCTTATTTTTATAAAATAGGTGGTGGCTTTGAAGACTGATATTAAGCGAGTTTGTGTTTTTGCATCTTCATGTAATTATTTGGAGAAAAAATACTACGCAATAGCCTCTGAGTTAGGAAGACTTTTAGGTCAATATGGATATGAAATGGTCTATGGCGGTAGTTCTTTGGGGCTTATGTGGGCGTGTGCAGAAGAAGTAAAAGCAAATGGAGGACAACTAATTGGAGTAATGCCTGAAAGACTTCATAATATGGGAGTTTGTACAGATAAGTGTGTAGAACTTTATGTAACACCTTGTATGAGAAGCAGAAAAGCAAAAATGGATGAGCTTTCAGATGCTGTTGTCGCTTTGCCCGGAGGGTTTGGTACTTTGGAGGAGTTGACTGAAATGATAGTTCAAAAACAGTTAGGATATAATTGTAAACCTATTATTATTTTGAATACAAATGGTTTTTATGACAAATTAATAGCTTTTTTTGACGAAATAATTAATCAAAAATTTGCTTCTGAAAAATCAAAAAATCTTTATTATGTTGCTAATAATCCAGAAGATGCTATAAAATATTTACAGAGTTATGAGCCTCAAGATGTTGCGATAACAAAAGCCGATATTTATTCAAGATAGAAGATTAGATTATAAAAAAAGCTTCAATTTTTATTGAAGCTTTTTCTAAATAATTAGTATTGAAGCATTGAGACAATTTTAGGAGAATCTTTTAATTTATCTCTACCTTTTAAATCTTTTAATTCTATTAAAAAAGCAGTTCCAATTAAATTTGCTCCCGTTTTTTTAACAAGTTTACAAGCAGCTTCAGCAGTTCCTCCTGTTGCCAATAAGTCGTCAACAACTAAAACATTAGCTCCTTGAGGGAATGCATCTTGGTGTACTTCAATTTTGTCTGTACCATATTCAAGTTCATATTCTTGAGAGTAAGTCGCAGCAGGAAGTTTATTAGGCTTTCTTATAGGAACAAAACCTATTCCCATTTTGTAAGCCATTGGCATTCCAAGAATAAAACCTCTACTTTCAATTCCTGCAATATAATCTATTTTTACATCTTTAAATTGTTCACATAAATAATCAACGATAACTTTTAATGTTTCAGCATCTTTAAGTGCTGTTGTGATATCGCGAAATATTATTCCCGGTTTTGGAAAATCGTCTATTGACCTGATTTTATTTTTTACATTAATCAAAGTTTCTGTTGTCATTTTTTTATTTTCTCCTTTATTTTATTTTTCAGCCAGCATTTGTTTTAATTTATCTGTATATTCTTTTGTATAAGCCTTTGTTTTATTTAACTCTTTTTTTATGAATGCTTTTATACTATCTTCTTCTTCTTTTACTAGTCCATGAGCTGTTTTCCCCCAGTTCATATCTTTTTTCATAAATAGAATTTTAAAGCATATGTACAGTACAAGCGGGAACCAAATAATGAATAGATAAATTGATGTCTCCAATGCTTCAAAAGTAGCATCAAGTCTTGGCATGTAATCATACCTCCTTAATGCATATCTTGCAGCAAAGAAAAAACCAAACCCTATTATACAACCAATAAATATTGATGAATATAACATATGAGGAGGGGCTTGTTTCGCAAGAACTTTAAAACCTCTAATTAATATTTCCATTAAAAACCAACCAGGCATAATAAACTGCGTTATATATGCCGTCATATCAAGACTAGCTCTTAATGACATATCTTTTGAAAATAAAACATCCCCAAAATATTCCAGATATCTTCTAATAGTACCTTCTAACCATCTTCTTCTTTGTCTGTATAGAGGTCTTAAATATATTATGCCTTCTTCATATACAATTGCTTCCATACAAAAACGCACATCCCATCCTTTAATATGGAGTCTTGTAGACATATCTAAATCATCAACTAATGTGTAATTATTCCAACCGCCTATATCTTCAATTGCTTCTCTTTTAATTAATTCTCCATTCCCGCGTAGCTCAACTGCCCCTTTTATTGAATCTCTCCCTATTTGAAAATGCGCATCCATTGTATATTCATTATTTTGGCAGCGGGTTAGTAAGTTTACGTTTTTATTTCTTATAACTTTTCTTGCTTGGACTGCTCCTACATCTTTAGGTTCTAAATAAGGTATTAATTTTGATAAAAAGTCAGGGTCAACTGTTGCATCAGCATCAAAAACTAATATTGCATCTCCTTTTGCTATTTTAAATGCGTCATTCAGTACTGCTGATTTCCCAGGGAAAGCATTTTTTTCTCTTATAAGAGCTGTAACTTTATCGTACTTTTTTTCAAGATCTTTTATTACTGAAGCTGTGTTATCTGTGCTTCTGTCATCAATTACTATAATTTCAAAATTTTTGTAATCAAGATTTAATATATTATTTACTGTATTTGAGATAACTGCTTCTTCATTATGAGCAGGAATCATGATAGATACAAAAGGTTTAAAATTTTCATTAATTATTTGTGGATATTTTTGGAGTTTTCTTTTTTGTAATTTGTATGAAAGATTCATAAACATTGCATATATAAACATGAATGTACATAGTAAGGCTAATCCCCATACTGTATTGAAGTAGCTTTGAAATATGTATATAAAAACCCCTAAACCGAATACCAAAGTGAATAATAAAATTCTTTCTTTCATTTCAAAATACCTTATATACTCCAGTCCTTTATTCCTATAATATTATAGCAAAAACTTATTTTAAATGTGTAAAAATCCCAATTTTCATTACTTTTTGTAATACATTTTTCTTTAAAATCCTCTATTTGTAACATTTTTCATCTATTTATATGTTTTTTCTATAAAAAAGTGTTAAAAATCTTTAAAATGCTTGATTTTAAAAAAGATTAGGCTATAATAAGTCTTGTACAATAAGAGAAGGAGTTTTATTATGAACAAAGAAGAATTAGTACAAGAAATCGCAAAAAAATCTAACGTAACTCAAAAAGAAGCTGCTGAAGTTTTAGGCGCTTTTGTTGAAACTATTCAAAAAACAGTTGCTAAAGGTAAAAAAGTTACTTTAGTTGGTTTCGGTACTTTTGAATCTAGAAAAAGAGCTGCAAGAATTGGCCGTAACCCACAAACTGGTAAAGAATTAAAAATCCCTGCAACAACTGTTCCAGCATTCTCAGCAGGTAAAAAATTCAAAGAAGCTGTTAACAAAAAATAATTGATTTTCGGCTTTTAAGTGTAAAAAAAGGACTTATCATTTGATAAGTCCTTTTTTTATAAAAAACACAACTTTTTTTAATCAACTGTGAAAATTTCTCTGATATCATCCATTGTAAGAGATTTTACAATGTTTCTGTCAACAGAAATTACGCTGTCAACAAGATTACGTTTAACTGTTTTAAGTTTTTGAATTTTTTCTTCAACAGTATTTTTTGTAATAAGTCTGTATACAAATACTTTTTTAGTTTGTCCAATACGATAAGCTCTGTCTGTTGCTTGGTCTTCAACTGCAGGATTCCACCAAGGATCATAGTGAATTACATAATCTGCACCGGTTAAATTTAAACCTGTACCGCCGGCTTTCAAACTTATTAAGAATATTGGAATAGACGGGGTTGAATTAAATCTTTCAACAGCTCCCTGTCTGTCTTTTGTCTTACCTGTTAAATATTCATAAGGTATTCCTTCTTTTTCAAGCCAAGCTTTTATTATATCAAGCATATCAACAAATTGACTGAATAAAAGTATCCTATGTCCTTCATCAATAATTTCTTCAAGCATTGCTTTTAATTTTTCAAATTTACCAGATTTCATGATATTCTTGACATTTTGTTTATCATAAAGTCTTGGATGGCAACATATTTGACGAAGTCTTAACAATGCAGAGAAGATTGATAACCTGCTTTTTTCAAGTCCGTTTTGTTCAATAGATTTGAATAATTCTTCTTTTGTGCTATCAAGAACTTGTAAATAAAAATCTCTTTGATCATCTGTAAGTTCGCAGTATGCAATGTTTTCAACTTTATCAGGCAAATCTTTTGCTACATCTCGTTTCATACGGCGCAGAATGAACGGATAAATTTGCAGTTTCAAACGTTTTTCAACGGTTTTATCTTGACGTTCCATAATAGGATTTACATATCTTGCGTTGAATTCAGCCAAATTGAATAAGAATCCAGGCATTAAAAAGTCAAATACAGACCATAGCTCTTCAAGTTTATTTTCAATTGGTGTGCCTGATAGGGCTAATTTATGAGGCGCTTGCAATTTTTTTACAGCCTGGGCAGTCTGCGACATTGAGTTTTTAATATTTTGGGATTCATCAAGAATTACATATCTGAAATTGTATTCTTTAAGTTTGTTAATATCGCGTCTTACAAGAGCATAACTTGTGATAACAACATCGTAATTTGGAATTTCTTTAAAGAACTGCTTCCTTTCTACGCCGGCAAGTTTTAATGTAGTTAACGATGGTGCAAATTTTTGAATTTCAGCTTCCCAGTTAAAAACAACTGTTGTAGGGCATACGACCAATACGGGCATAGGGCCGTCTTCCTCTTTTGCCTTTTGTACAACGGCAAGAGCTTGTAAAGTTTTCCCAAGCCCCATATCATCTGCAAGAATACCATTAAGGCCGTATTTATACATAAACCACAGCCAGCCAAACCCTTTAGTTTGATATTCTCTAAATTCAGCATTAATCCCTTCCGGAAGTTTTAAATTTTCTGATGTTGAAAAATTAGACATTTGTTTCCAGAATGTTTCAAATTCTTCACTTAATACAAGTTCAACATTAAGATTCTTAAGCTCATTAATCAAACCTGCTCTGTAGGTTTTTACAACAAACTTATTTTCATTGTTTCTGTAGACATCAAAAGAATTAAATGCTCGCATTATTGAATAAATATCTTGTGCAGGAAATTCCACAAAACCTAAACTTCTGATACGGCTATATTTTTCACCGCTTTGTATTGTTTCGTATACTTCATCAAAATTGATTATTTCTTCTCCTACTTGTCCATATAGGAAAATTTCAAAGCTATCTTCTGCTTCTTTTGAAAAATCAATTTTAGCACAAAGTTTAAAAGGATCATCCATAAGTTTGAAAAAGTTCATATCATCTTTTTCTACAAACTTCCACCCTTCACCTGCTTGTTTTATGTAATAATTATAAAAGTCAATAGCATTTTCTTTTTCTAATGCTAAATTATTAGTTTGCATTGGTACGAACTTGCAAGCCAAAAGCATTTGATAAGCTTCTTGTTCATGTTTTAGATTGCGTTTTATCCAATAAACTAAATCTTCTCCCGGTTTTTTAATTGTAATATAAGGAGATTTTTCTGCTGTAGTTTTTGAATAAGGTACAACTACTCCGTCATATTCAAATTCTAAAGAAGCTTTTAATGACTGGTCATAATCTATTCCCATAGTTACAATGTTTAAAGGCGGACGTTCTGTAAGCATTAACTGGCTGATGTTATCAGCAATTTCAACATCCATAATTTCTTGTAATTTTGGGAGTTCTTCATAGATAAATTTCCCGCCATCGGCATCTTTTAAATCTGTGAAAGATGACTTTAAAATATTTTGAGGTAGTGAATTCATTGCAATATTGGTCGGGAATATAATATTCTTGTATCTGCCCCATTTTAAATGTCTTGAAAAATATCTTACTTCTTCTAACGGATATACATCATCTTTATCTGGTCTTTTCCATTCTAAAGAAAGAAGGATTGTCCCTTGAGCTCCAGTATTTACGTTTAATACAAGTTTCCATTCCTGATCTGTGAATTTCAGTCTGTCTTTTGTTTTTTCATCCAAAACTTCATCAGCTTTTGACAAGAGAGTAAACATTGGCCCAAATTTTGTAATAGGTATATCATACCAGCCAGCTTTTTTATCTTGTCTTGAAACGGTTAGCAATTGTTGAAAAATTGCGACTTCAACTTTTTGAGAATTGTTTAATTCAAAATCAGGATTCTGTTTTTGAGCTTCTATTAATGCTCTTAAAATTGGTTCAATTTGTCTTACAACTTTCCCTGTTTCTCTTGAACGTACTAAAACTGAGAAAAAATTTGCTTTCCTTTTGGAATTAAAGTGAAATATATAATTACCCTGAGGCTCTTCTGTTAAAGCAGTATTTTCATCAGGGAAGTCAAATTCAATTCCAAATTTAGTTTCTAACCAATCTTCATATGCATGTTCATCTATTGCTTTTAATGCTACAGCGACAGCATGTTTACACCATTCTTCTTTTAATGGACAGTTACATCTTGCTTCTACTTTATTCTTTTTAAAAATCAAGTCAGTATTATAATGATCCTGAAAATTTCCTTTAACTTTTGCCATATAAAAGTTCTTTTCAGGATAAGAATCGAAAACCATATCTTTGAGGTGATATTCATAACCTCTTCGCCAGCTTCCGGGACTTGCATTATCTTTTATAAATTTGTAGTTAAATTCCTGTTGCTTAACACTCATTATTTTTGAGTATCTCTTTCTTCCCTAAGGGTACAAATTGTTGGATATAGATTTAATCTATAAGCCCTTACTACAATTTCATTATTACATGAATAATACAAAAAGGCAAGCAATTTTTTGACTTAAAATATAAAAATGGTAATAATATGCAAATACTATTCCAAAAATTGCTCCCATTATAACTTCCAGTGGAGTGTGTCCTAGGAGTTCTTTAAGTTTTCCTCCTATAGCTTGCACATCATGTTTGTAAAAATCTTCCATCATTCTATTTAAACATGCTGCAGTTTTCCCAGCTGCTCTTCTTACTCCTGCAGCATCGTACATTGTAATTAATGCATATCCTAGGGCAATTGCAAACATTATGGAATCAAAGCCCTCTATAATACCTACTGCAGTAGAAAGCCCCATTACTCCTGCTGAATGGGAGCTTGGCATGCCACCTGTTGTTGTAAAAATTTTAAAGTTTATTTTTTTTGTTTTAATTGTAAAAATAAAAAACTTAATGACTTGAGCTAAAAAAGCTGCAAATATTCCTGCAGATAGTGCTTCATATCCGGTATTTAAGATGCCTGTAATCATTTATCCTACTCTCTATTAATATTGCTTTACTATAATAACATAAATATGGTTATAGCCAAATAATGAATTATTTTATATTAATTCTATTTAATATTTCGTTAAAAATGTCTGATTGAAGATGATTTTCTTCTAAGATATTAAAGCATTTTGATATTAATTTATTCAAATCTTTTTTAGACTTTTCGAGTCCATAAAGGCTTGTATACGTCAGTTTGCCTTCGGCTTTGTCTTTGCCCATTGTTTTGCCCATCTCTTCAAATGTTGATGTTTCATCTAAAATATCATCAGCAATTTGAAAGGCTATACCAAGAGTTTGTCCAAATTCTGTTATTATTTCCAGTTGTTTTTCAGAAGCATTTGCGATTATTGCCCCTGTTCTTAAGGCAAGTTTGAATAAATCTGCAGTTTTATGCGTATGAATATATGATAAAATCTCAGGAAGTTGCTCGTCATCTTTATCAAAAGACTGTGAAATTTTTTCACTTTCAATATCAACTACTTGTCCTGCAATTACTCCATAAGCACCTGCTGCTTGAAAATATTCTTCCATTATTTTTATTAATTTATTTGAATCCAAATTTTTAGAATTTTTTAAAATAATTTGAGGAGCAAATGTTAAAAGGGCATCTCCTGCAAGGACAGCATGTGCTTCTCCAAATACCATATGATTTGTGAGTTGTCCTCTTCTATACATATCATTGTCCATACAAGGAAGATCGTCATGAATTAAAGTTTGAGCGTGTAGCATTTCAATTGCGCAGGCTGTAGGGAGTGCATCTTCATAGTTTCCTCCAAATATTTTGCAGCTCTCCAGACACATAACGGGTCTAAGTCTTTTCCCTGGAAGAGTTACTGTATATTTCATTGCTTTAAAAATTTTATGTGGATAGTTAATTGGCATAAATTTTTCAATTGAATTATTTACTAATTCTATGTAATCATTCATCTTCATTGCTAAGTTCCTTATAAATGTTTTGTTTTAGTGTATTTCTAGCGCTTTGCCTTTTCTTTTCGCTAATTTTAGCGATATGTTTGTTGTGTATAAATTTTTTAGAATTTTCTTCTTTTTTGCCTTCATATTTTATTCGTTCTTTATATTCTTTGGCTTCATCAATTAAGGCAAGATAACTTTCATATCTTGTAGAATCTATTTTATCTATATTATTTAGGACATTACATTCATCTTCGTTGATGTGTAAGCAGTCAGAGTACTTACATTCATTTCTGTATTTTGCTATGTCATCAAATAAAAGATCTACATTCGCCGGTAAAATAAAATCAAATTTTACGTTGCTGAATCCTGGAGTATCTACAATTCTTGAAGTGTCATTAAGTTTTATAATTTCGCAATGCCTTGTAGTATGGGTCCCTCTGAGAGTTTTTTCGCTAACTTGTTTTGTCCTTAGGCGTAGGTCTGGGTTAATTGCATTAATAAGACTTGATTTCCCTACACCTGAATTTCCGCATAATACACTAGTTTTGCCTTCAAGTAGTTTTTCAAAATTTTTTATCCCGTTATTTTCGGTTGCAGATGTGTACACTATTTTGTATCCTAACGGGGCATATATCTTTTTTATTTTATCTCTTAATTGTTTGTCCCATTTTAAGTCTTCTTTATTAAAGCAAAGTATTGTAGGAATATTATAATAATTAGCAAGTGCTATGTATCTGTTTAATTGATGAAGATCTAAATCAGGTTGTTTTAATGCTGATACAATTATAATTTGGTCAATATTTGCAACGCTTGGACGTTTTATGAAATTCTTTCTGTTTATGATATTTGTAATTACACCATTTTCAAATTCTACAAAATCACCTACAAGAATTTTTTCTTTTTGTTTTTTCAAGACTTCTCTAATTTTGCATTCAAAAGAGTTTACGCCATCATCAACGTAATAAAAGTCTGAATGAATTTTATAAATTTGTCCTACAACCATTGTGTAATTATTCTATCACAAAAAACTTATCTAATTGTTTGAACAAAATCAGGAATTTTATTTTTAGCTGTTTGCATTTGTACATATTGTTCTTTTAGCTTTACTTTTTCTTCTTGGGATGCGTTTTTCGCTTTTTCATTCATTTGATCATAAAGCTCTTTTTCAATTTTGTTCCCTTTTATGTAAATATCCATATCTTTACGTTTTTTAAATGCATTTATATTACCGTTATAATTGATATTAGGAGCTTTAAAAATTGTGTAAAGTAAAGCAACTCCTCCGATAAAAGCAGCAATAAGTCCAACAAAGACACCAAAAGTAAGCATAAGCTTTTTGTTTGTGGATACTTGTCTTTTTTGTTTGTTTACAATTCTTTCTGCATTATTCCCAAATATTTCTGCTATAGTATCTCCATCCGCAAGCTCTGCAAGACAACTGCCTCCAAG
This sequence comes from uncultured bacterium, assembly GCA_949290355.1. GTDB lineage: Bacteria > Cyanobacteriota > Vampirovibrionia > Gastranaerophilales > Gastranaerophilaceae > Stercorousia. The sequence continues at coordinate 407,213 of CASERN010000011.1, forward strand.
TCCTAATCCTGCAATAAAAGTAGCTTTTACAAGCTTTGCTTTTTCTCCGGTTTTAGATATTGGGTTATTATCTTTGTTGGATGACTGTTTATTTTGTGTAAATGAGTAGCTGTTATTGATTGCGCTTATTCTCATTTATACTCCTTTGATAAGCATACCATTACCTTTATTTGCCATTTGAACAGATGTGTAATGGTTAATTTTTTGATCCAGAGAAACATCTTCGTCTTTGACTTCTTTATCTACTTCTTCTATTATATTTGATTTTAATTCTCTATCACGTGAGAATACATCCATTTCTTTTTCTCTTGTAAATGCTTTTACTTTTGTGTCGTAAATCTTTGCCGGCAGTGTTAGAGCTAAAGTAAGCAACCCTGCAGCAGCTCCAATTCCGCCTAATTTTATCCCTCTGTTTTTAATTCCTGATTTAATAAAGCAACTTCCAATACCTGCAGCTGTTGCACCCACTATAGCACTTCCTCCAATTGAGCCCCAGATTGCAAGACCTTTTTCTGTACCTCTATTAATTGGGTTTTCATAATCATTCTTTTTTGATGTAAATTGTGGTTTTGGACAACATTTGTTAATAGCAGAAATTTTCATAATTTTATACTCCTCATTTGTATTTTATGTCTGGTATTTATATAATACTCTGAAATAAAAATTTTTGTTAGTATGTTAATAATTTTAGTCTGGATTGTAACAATTATTTGAAGTTTTTGATGTTTATGGTATCATCAACTTACATAGAATGATTATATTATTTAAAAAAGGGGAAAAATATGATTTCAGTAAATGATTTAAAAACAGGCTTAACGCTTCAATTAGACAACGGTTTGTGGTCTGTTGTTGAATTTTTACACGTAAAACCGGGTAAAGGTGCAGCTTTTGTAAGATCAAAACTTAAAAATGTTGAAACAGGTCAGGTTGTTGAAAAAACATTCAGAGCCGGTGAAAAAGTTGCAAAAGCAATGCTTGACAGACGTGAAATGCAATATTTATATAAAGAAGGCAAAGAGTACGTTATGATGGATAACGAAACTTATGAACAGCTTCAGTTAACAGAAGATCAAATTGGTGAAGGCATTAAATACTTGAAAGAAAATATGATTGTACAAGTGTTAATGCATGATTCAAGAATTATTGGGGTTGATCTTCCTGCTCACGTTATTTTGGAAGTTACAGACACTCCTCCATCTGAAAAGGGAAATACTGCTCAGGGCGGTACAAAACCTGCTACTTTAGAAACTGGTGCAGTTGTTAACGTTCCGTTCTTTATTTCTAATGGAGACAAAATCAGAGTTGATACAAGAACTAATGAGTATTTAGATAGAGCATAACTCTGAGAAATGTTTAAGAAAGGCAAAATGATGAAATTTGATATAGACTATATAGAAAAATTAGCAAAAGTATTAGCTGATAACTCTTTAACAGAAATATCTTTAGAAGATGGTGAACAGGCTATTACTTTAAGAAATGAAGTTGTAGGTGTTGCAGCAGCTCCTTCTATTGTATCAGCTCCTGCTCCTCAAACTCCACAACCTCAGACTGTACAGCCTTCAGCTCCTGCTGAACAAAAAGAAGCCAAAAAAGGCAAACCTTTGACTTCTCCAATGGTTGGTACTTTTTATTCTGCGCCTTCTCCTGATGCAGATTCATTTGTTAAAGTCGGACAAACAATAAAAGAAGGCGATGTAGTTTGTATTGTAGAAGCAATGAAACTAATGAATGAAATAGAATCAGAATTTTCTGGAAAAATTACAGAAATTTGTGTCCAAGATGGACAGCCTGTCGAATTTGGTCAGGTTTTAATGTATATAGAATAAAGATATTTATTGGTTGGGCAAATAAAAATTTGTCCAACCTTTTTTACAAGGAAGTAGGATATGTTTAGAAAAGTATTAATTGCAAACCGCGGGGAAATTGCAGTCAGAATTATAAGAGCTTGTAGAGAAATTGGTATTCCAACAGTAGCTATTTATTCTCAAGCTGATGCAAATTCTCTTCATGTAAGACTTGCAACAGAAGCATATTGTATAGGACCTGCTCAAAGTTCCAAGAGTTATTTGAGTATTCCTGCAATTATTTCTGCAGCGATTGTATCAGGTGCAGATGCAATTCACCCAGGATACGGTTTTATGTCCGAAAGAGCTGATTTCGCAGAAATTTGTGCAAAACATGGTATAAAATTTATCGGACCTACTGCAGAAGCTATGAGAAAGATGGGTGATAAAGCTACAGCGCGTAAAACAATGATAGAAAACAACGTACCTGTTACTCCTGGTACTGGAATTTTGAAAACTCCAGAAGAAGTTAAAGAATTTGCTCATAAGGTAGGTTACCCTATTATATTGAAAGCTACAGCAGGCGGTGGCGGCAAGGGTATGAGAATTTGCAGAAGCGATGATGATGTAGAAACTAATATGAATCTTTGTCAATCTGAAGCTCAAAGTTTCTTTGGAAATCCTGATGTTTATGCAGAAAAGTATCTGGAAAATCCTCGTCATATAGAAGTTCAAATTCTAGCAGATCAATATGGAAATGTTGTTCACTTAGGTGAAAGAGATTGTTCTATTCAAAGACGTCATCAAAAGTTGTTGGAAGAAGCTCCTTCTCCTGCGATAGATGAAGAAACAAGAAAAGAAATGGGTGCAGCTGCAGTAAGAGCTGCAAAGGCTATAAATTACGAAAGCGCAGGAACTTGTGAATTCTTACTTGACCATGACGGTAAATGGTATTTTATGGAAATGAATACCAGAATACAGGTTGAACATTGTGTTACTGAAATGATTTCTAATGTTGACTTGGTAAGAGAACAGATTATGATAGCATCCGGCGAAAAACTTGATTTCACTCAAGATGAAATTATGTTACGCGGTCATGCAATTGAATGTCGTATAAATGCTGAAAATCCTGAAAAAGACTTTATGCCAAATCCTGGAACAATTACCGGATATGTTACTCCCGGTGGTTTTGGTGTAAGAGTTGATTCTCACGCATATCAAGATTATAAAATTCCTCCATACTATGATTCAATGATTGGAAAATTAATATGCTGGGGTAGAACGAGAAATGAAGCAAGACGCAGAATGTATAGAGCATTGAAAGAATATGTGATTACTGGCGTTGAAACTACAATTCCGTTCCATCAAGCTATAATTGAAGATCCTGTGTTTATGAGCGGTAACTTTAATACTGGATTTATTGAGGACTTTTATAAACGAACAGGAAAAGACACAAAATAACAAAAAAGCCGAAGTTTTATCTTCGGCTTTTTTGTATTTGAAATAATATTTAATAAATAGATTGAAAGTTTAGCGTTAATATGTTACAATTATAGTAGCTATTTGTGTGTGAGGTTTTTGTATGGCAGGAATAAATCTATTTTACAATTTTACTAATCCTATTGAAAAGCAAAAAGAACAACAAAGACAAGCTTTGATAAATAAGAATTATAATGAAATTTATGCTCATGAAATGGCTCACAAGTCTGCTGGAGGCAGCTTGGCAGGTTCTATTGTTATTGAGCGAAATTCTGATGGAATTCCTGTAGGCGGTCATGTAGATATAAAAATGCCATCTTTGGACCCTAATAATCCACAAAAAACAATTAATGATGCCAATACTGTAATCAAATCAGCTATGGCTCCATCTGATCCATCCGATCAAGATTATAGAGTTGCAGCGCAGGCTCAAAGTATAAAAATGCAAGCTCAGGCTGTTAAAGATAAAAACGTGGGAAATAAACTTGATTATAACGCATAATTTATTTTGTGATATAATCATGCTCGTATGAGTACCCAATTTAAGTATTATGCAAAAGAGCTTTTGAATATAGCTTTCCCAATTATTATGGGAAATCTTGGTTTTATACTTATTGGAGCTGGTGATGTTTTAGTTGCTGGTCATCATTCTACTGATACTTTGGCGGCAATAAGTATAGCAACTGCAATAACTAATTGTATTCAGACTTTTGGCATTGGTTTGATTGCAAGTGTATCACCTTTGTTATCAAATTTCAGAGGTGAAAAAAAATCTGCGAAAAAATATTTTTTCCCAACTATCAGGTTTTCTATGCTTTTAGCATTTATTGTAATGTTTGCAGTTCTTGCAGTTATACCATTGATTGATTATTTGAAATTTGAGCCACGTCTTGTCCCAATGATAAAGGAGTATGTATTTGTTACTGCATTTGCAACGTTTGGCGGCTATTTGCATGCTGCATTGAAAGAATTTCTTCAAGCTTTTGAAATTGTGTTGTTCCCTAATTTGGTTACAGTTTTTTCAGTATTTTTAAATATTGCTTTGAATGTTGTGTTAGTATTTGGGTTGGGGCCTATACCATCTTTAGGAGTTTTGGGCTTAGCTGTTGCAAGTTTTATAGTAAGATATTTTATGGGAATTGCTCTTTTAATTTATTGTTTTAGAGTAATGAATTTTAATGATTATAAAGACTTTGAATATTATAAATCTTTGATAAAAATTGGAATACCTATTTCTTGCGCTATTATGGTAGAATTTGTAGCTTTTAATAGTATTGCAATAATTATGGGCAGGGTATCAGGAGTATATGCAGCAGCTCAAAATTTGGTTTGTACTTTAACTACAATTTCATTTATGGTTCCTCTGGCAATATCAAACGCAATTGCAGTAAAGGTCGGTTTCGCAAATGGAGCTAATAACATAAAAGATTTAAAAAAATATTCTTTTGTTGGGATTGTAATGTCTGTTGGTTTTATGATGTGTAGTGCTTTTATATTTGCGACATTACCTGATTTCCTTGTAAGATTGTTTACTCAAGATAATTTATTGATTGGTATATCAATTCCTATTTTATATATAATGGCTGTTTTTCAGATTTTTGACGGATTGCAGGTGGCTATGTCTGGAATTTTTAAGGGAATAAAACGTACAGGAATTGTTTTGCTTTCAAATTTTGTAGCTTATTGGCTGATATCAATACCTTTGGGATGTACATTGGCTTTTAAATATCATTTGAATTTACGTGGTTTTTGGTTTGGTTTAATGACTGCGGCAGTTATTTTGTGTGTGATGATGTCAGTTATGTTGTTAAAAAGCATAAAAAAAATGGAAACTGTTAAATAGCATATATTTATGTTATCATTGTTATGAATGGAGGAAATAATGCATACAGAAGAAAGAACATTTGTGGCTATAAAACCTGACGGCGTTAAAAGAGGGCTTGTAGGTGAAATAATTAGCCGTTTTGAAAAAAAAGGTTATAAATTGATTGGTATGAAAATGCTTCAAGTAACAGAAGAAATTGCTGCAAAGCATTATGCTGAACATATTGGAAAACCTTTTTATCCAAATTTAGTAAAATATATTACAAGTGGTCCTATTGTTGCAATGGTATTCCAAGGTTATAAAGCTGTTCAAGGGGTTCGTCATTTATTAGGTGTAACTGATCCTTGTGAAGCCGATGTGGGATCAATTAGGGCAGATTATGCGCAATTGAAAGAATATAACACTGTACATGGTTCTGATAGTATTGAAAGTGCTAAAAGAGAAATTGATATATACTTTACTCCGGAAGAACTTTGTTCAAATTATAAAAATATGTTGGAATTAGTTACAGAGGATGTAGATGAGTAATGCGTGATTGTGCTCTCGATAATTTTAATTATGATTTGATTCATGTTTGTAAGCAAACAGGCGCCAGAGCAGGTGTTTTGACAACTCCGCATGGAATGATTAAAACTCCAATATTCATGCCGGTTGGGACTAATTCTGCTGTAAAAGCTCTTACTTCTGATCAGATTATGGATACGGGAGCACAGATTATGCTTTCTAATTCTTATCATCTTTATTTACGTGCAGGATCTAAATTGATAAAACAATTTGGAGGGATTCATGAATGGATGAATTGGCATAAACCTGTTTTGACAGATTCAGGTGGATTTCAGGTCTTTTCATTAAGCCATCTTAATAAGATTACAGAAGATGGTGTTGAATTTAGAGATCCTAAAGATGGTAAAAAACATTTTATTAATCCTGAAGTATCAATGGAAATTCAACAGGATATTGGGGCTGATATAATTATGGCATTTGACCAGTGTGCTCCTTTCCCTTGTGATTATGATATGGCTAAAAAAGCTATGGAGCGTACTCATCGTTGGTTAGAAAGATGTTTTAAGGCTAAAACTAATCCAAGACAAGCTCTTTTCCCTATTGTTCAGGGAGCTTTTTATGATGATTTAAGACGTGAAAGTGCTGCGGTTATTTCATCTTATGATGCTGTAGGTTATGCAATAGGAGGATTGAGTGTCGGTGAAACAAAAGATATTATGAATCATTTTGTTGAATTTACTGCGCCGTTGTTACCGAATAACAAACCTCGTTACCTAATGGGAGTTGGTACTCCTGAAGATTTATTAGATGGTATCAAACGAGGTGTTGATATGTTTGATTGTGTTTTACCAACAAGAAATGCTCGTCATGGATCATTTTTTACTTGGAATGGAAAATCAAATATTAAAACAAAACAATATTATGATGATGACAAACCTTTGGTTGAAGGTTGTAATTGTTATGCTTGCAAAAATCATTCAAGAGCTTATATAAGACATCTTTGGAGATGTGGTGAGGCGACTGCTGCAACTTTACTTTCAATTCATAATATTAAATTTTTGGTTGATTTCTCGCAAAAATGCCGAGAGGCTATTTTAAATGACAGATTTGGTGATTTTTATAACGAACATTATAAAAATTTAGTTTAATTACTTTTTATATCTGTATTTTGTTTTTGTGTTTTAAGATATGTTTTTGCAAATTCATATCCGCCTATTGCAGAAACAACTATTCCTGCTGAAACTTTTGCAGAAGTGCTTATATATTTAAGAGGTTTGTTAATTAGATCACTTATTAGGAGTTTTTGTTTGAGAATTTTAGGAAGTCCTTTGAAAAGCAGGTTGGAAAACATTATTGCTCCTCCTAAAATCCCTCCATATATTACAGTTGCTCCTATTGCTTTAAAATATTCTCCTGTTTTTACAAATGTTTTGCAAAAGTTAATAATTTTTTCTTTTGTATTTTGTGGTTTATTAGATGTTGTATTATTATTTATACCTTTTTCAAAGGTATCTTTTTCATTAATATTTGGCTCTATAATTTTTTCAGAGGAAGAATTTATATTTTCCTCAGAGGTATTTTGAGGTTTAACATTAATATTTTGTGTTTGAATTGCAGAATTACCTACACTATTTATTTCCATATTTGTACCTCCTGTTTGTATTTAAAACAAAAAGGAGTAAAATTTGTTAATATATAAATAAATTTTTACAAATATTAATTAAACAGATTTAGTTGAGGAACTTCAACATTAGGTGTATTTACATTTTTTTTCTTAGTCGCAAGGTTGTTAGAATAATCTTTTTGCATTCTATTCATAAGATCTTGAGAACGTTTTATTACAGCTTGCGGCAGTCCTGCCATTTTGGCAACTTGAATACCGTAACTTTTGCTAGCACCACCTTGAACTATTTTCCTTAAAAATTCAATTTCCCCATTTTCTTCACTAATTGTTATTCTAAAGTTTTTAATTTGAGGATACGTCTTTGTCATAACATTTAATTCATGGTAGTGGGTTGCAAAAATACATCTTGCTTTTATTTTAGTAGCTATATATTCTGCAACGGACCAGGCAATAGCAACTCCATCATATGTACTTGTACCTCTGCCTATTTCATCAAGAAGTATAAAACTTCTGTTTGTAGCAGAATTCAAAATGCAAGCAGTTTCAATCATTTCTACCATAAATGTTGATTGCCCTAATGTTAGATCATCAGAGGCTCCGACTCTTGTGAATATTTTGTCAATTACTCCTATTTTTGCATAATCAGCAGGCACCCATGAGCCAATTTGTGCAAGAATTGCAATTAATGCATTTTGTCTCATATAAGTTGATTTACCTGCCATATTTGGACCGGTTAAAATCATAAACTGAGTAGCATCAATGCTATTGCATTTTAGTTCTAAATCATTTGGAACGTATTCTCCTAGAGGTAGAATTTTTTCCAAAACAGGATGACGTCCGTTTTTTACAATGAAATCATCAGAATCATCTATAATTGGTTTACAATAATTATTTTCAGCTGCAGTTTCTGCAAGTCCTGTATAAACATCACATCTGGCAATACAATCAGCAATTTCACGAATTTTAGATACAAATTCTTTTGAATATTCTCTAAAATCGCAGAATAATTTATATTCCAGTTCAGTCGATTTGAATTTTGCAGAAAGAACATCGTCTTCATGTTTTTTTAACTCTTCTGTGATAAATCTTTCGCCGTTTGTTAATGTTTGTTTTCTAATATAACCTTCAGGAATTTGGTTAAGATATGAATTAGATATTTCTATGAAATAACCAAAAACTTTATTAAATCCTATTTTGAGAGATTTTATACCAGTTCTTTCTTTCTCTTTTTCTTCAAATTCTTTCAGCCAATTTTCTCCACCAGTCAAAAGTTCTCTAAAGTAATCTAATTCCCCGGATACTCCATCTTTTAAAATTCCACCTTCTTTAATAAGTGCAGGAGCATCATCTGCAATTGTTTTATCAATTAAATCAGTGTATTCAATAATTTCGTTTCTGTATTTTTCTATATCTAAAAGTGGATTAAATTCAAGTTTAGATGTAGCATCTAATAGATCAGGTAACATAGTCAGAGAAACTTTTAAACTAAGGAAGTCTTTTGGATTTGCAGAACTATTAGACATTCTGGTTGCAGTTCTTTGAATATCGTATATTTTTTCTAAAATATTTGATATATTAATTCTATCATCTCTTTTTTCCACTAATTCTGATATTGAATTTTGTCTTTTTACTATATCATCAATCGATTTAAGCGGTTGACAAAGCCAATTTTTGAGGAGTCTTGCACCCATATTGGTTTTTGTTTTGTCAATAGCCCACAATAAAGAGCCATATTTATTTTTTTCTCTTAAAGTTTCTGTTAATTCAAGATTTTTTCTTGTACTGCCATCTAAAATCATGTATTCAGATAGCTCATAAGGTTCAATTCTTTCAAATTTCGGAACATTATCTTTCAAAGTTTCCCAAATATATGCCAGTAATGCACCTGCAGCCCTGAAACCTATTTTATATCTGTCATATCCGAAAGACTCAAGACTATTTGCTTGGAAAACAGCTTTGAGATTGTTTTCGGCAAAATTAGCATCAAATACCGAAGCAGGGATTTTAGAACAATTATAAAATTTGGTAATTTCTTCTGGTAAGTCTATTTTTTCATCAGGTACAATTTGAAAAGGCATGATTTTTTGTTTAACTGCTGGAGCTACAACTTCTGCAGGAGCTATTCTTGTTAATTCAGAAAGAATCAAAGCAAAATTTGCTTGTGTAACTTTAAATTCTCCAGTAGATATATCAGCATATGAAAATCCCCAGATTCCGGTTTTTTCTTCTTTAAACAGTGCACATATGTAATTATTAGAATTTTGTTGTAAAAAATCGCTTTCAGTTAAAGTTCCAGAGGTAATAATTCGGGTAACACCTCTTTTTACAATTCCTTTAGCAAATTTAGGATCTTCCAGTTGATCACAAATTATAACTTTGTAATTTTTTTGAACAAGCTTTTCAATATAAGGATTAACGGCTTTTGCCGGAATCCCAGCAAGAGGAATCCTCCCGAATTTTCCTTGTTCACGCCCTGTAAGAGTTAATTCCAGTTCTTTTGACATTGTAACAGCATCTTCAAAGAATGTTTCATAAAAATCTCCGAGTCTGTATAACAATATTTTATCAGGGTTTTGATGTTTAATTTTTAAATATTCCTGCATAGCAGGAGTTAAATCTTCTACCTTAATATCAGCCGTATTGATTAGATTGATTTCTGCCTTTTTCATAGTTATAATAATAATATAATATTATAAGGATTTCAACATGGGTTGTTTGAAAAATATAGTAAGAGCAGTAATTATTACATTGGCGGTTATAGGTTTTGTTTCACTTGGCGGAAAAGAATTTGTAATGAGTTTAGTAAATAATTATTTTAATCCTCCAAAAGATGTCATGTTAGAAAGAGCTCAGAAAGTTGGGGATTTCTCTAAAATTAATGAGGAATTTGAGATTGAACGAGCTGCCGGAATAATGGGATATAATGCTGTGGTTGCAGAGCATAAGGCTTCTGGTCAAAAGATGTTTGTTGTTGATTCAGGAGATAAGACAATATTGACGCAAGACGATATAAAATCAGATAATGTTGAAGAAAAATTAAGAAAAGCTATAGGAAAGATAAAATATCAGTCTGTATCAATAGAACAATTAAAAGTTACAAAGCATGGAACAATGAGTTCTTATGGGAAAGAAGTGCCTTATGTAAAATTTGAAGCACGAGTAAAAAAATTGCCTATAGGTGATGTCGGCGGGATTGTTTCAGTGGCAGAAACTAAAGATGGAGAATCTCGTCTTTTGATTTCAGCTAATGAAAAAAGTAAATATTCTCAGTTGATTTCTAATGAATTTTTCAAAAAAATTAAATAAATAATTGTAATGTCGAAGTGGCACTCTGCCGAGAAAAATGATAAGCAATCATTTTTCGAGAGGGCGCGAGAGCGCATCCGCCACAATATATACATCTTGTACCGTAAAAATTAAATAAATAATTGTAATGTCGAAGTGGCACTCTGCCGAGAAAAATGATAAGCAATCATTTTTCGAGAGGGCGCGAGAGCGCATCCGCCACAATAGATACATCTTGTACCGTAAAAATTAAATAAATAATTGTAATGTCGAAGTGGCGGAATTGGTAGACGCGCATGATTCAGGTTCATGTGGTGCAAGCCTTGAGGGTTCGAGTCCCTTCTTCGACACCATAAAAAAGATGATATTCCTTTATTATCATCTTTTTTATTATATTTATTAATTATTGTAATGTTGAATTACATCTTAATATATGTTATAATTTATATATGAACAATAGTCGTTTGAGAAAATTATTTGATAAAGAAGTTATATCTCTTGATGATTTGAGAGATATAACAAATGATGAATCTGTCTCTGAAGTCAAGGAGGCAAAACCTGATAATAGATATGAAGGTTTGAGCAAGTATGAAATTCGAATGATCAATGGTGATATATACTATGCTTATATTAAAAAACCTTGGTATGAAAGATTCTTAAAGAAAAAGGACGAATAGCTTTTCTTTTTTATACGTTTCCGGTTGAGCTGTTTTTATCATCTTCAAGTTGTTTAATATCGATATTATCGTTATCTTCATCAGCGTATGAATTTATTATAGGAACATCGATTTCTACATTAACGTCTGCATCAACCATTTCAATATCACCTTTAGCGAATTCTTTTGTTTTACCATCTTCCATTTTTACAGCAACTTTACCGCTTAAAAACTGTAGATAACAGACTTTACCCAGTCCATCAGGAGTCATTACAGAAGATCCAATAGGCGGCATTCCTTTAGCTGCATCAATGTAGTTGGAATATTCGTAAGTTAGACAACATAGAAGTCTTCCGCATGTTCCAGAAATTTTACCTGGAGCTATAGGCATTCCTTGATCTTTAGCAAGTTTTACATTGATTGTTGCAAATTTTCTCAAAAAACTTGAACAACAGAATGGACGACCGCAAACCCCACATCCTTCAAGAATAGAAGTCTCATCTCTTACTCCTATATGTCTAAGATCAATTCTTACTCTTGTAAATACTTGGGTTAAATCTTTTAACAATGCTCTGAAATCTACTCTTTCAGGAGCAGTATAATAAAATGTTATTTTTCTTTTATCAAAAGTTATTCTGCATTGCACAAGATTCATATTCAATTTATGTTGCTGAACTAATGCTTGGCATTTAAAAAATGATTCAATTTCTTCTTTTTTTATTTCTTCTAATGTCTGTAAATCCCTTTGAGATAAAGTCCTAATTACCTGAAAAGGTTGAGGTTCTTCTTTTGATTTTTTCCATAGTTTTTCTATTTGGGAATTTACAATAAAAGCTTTTAGAGCTTCTTCTCCTTTTTCTGTTCTGACCAGAACCATTTGACCGTCTTCAAGTTTTATTGTTTCCGGAACTTTGAGCGGGTAAAAAGTATTTTTAAGGTATTTTACAGCATATTTCATTATATATATCTTTCTTCTTCTTTTAGTTTTCTGTTCATTAATTTTTCTAATAATGCTTGTGGAGTAATATCTGTATAAACAGCTTCATAAATAGCACTTGATACAGGCACTTCAATGTTTAATTTTTTAGCAAGTTCACAAATTGCTTTTGATGTTTTTACTCCTTCAGCAACTGAGCCAAGTTCTGCTAAGATGTCATTAATTTTTTTCCCTTTTGCAAGCATAGAACCTACCGTGTAATTCCTTGACATTGGACTTGAACAAGTTGCTATTAAGTCTCCCATTCCTGATAGTCCATAAAGCGTAGAAGGGTTAGCTCCAAGATTTATGCTAACTCTAACTATTTCAGCCATTCCTCTAGTCAATAGAGAACCTGCGCAATTATCACCTAATCCCATTGTGTGGGCAAATCCTGATGCAATTGCAATAACGTTTTTTAAAGAACCTCCAAGTTCTACTCCTATAACATCTGTATTTGTGTATAAACGAAATTTGGAAGGTACATTTAAAGCTTTTTGGACAAATTCTGCAACCTTAATATCCTCACAAGCAACAGAAGCTGCTGTTGGTAATCCTTTTAGTACTTCTTTTGCAAGAGTAGGTCCTGAAAGAATTGCAAGTTTTTGATCTGGTAGTACATCTTTTATTACTTCAGACATTCTCATTAAAGATGGTAATTCAATACCTTTAGATGCGTTTACAAGAATTTGTTCTGATTTAATACCTGCTTGTTTTAATTTCTCGCAAACATCTCTTGTCCCTGATGTTGCGACAACAGAGAGGATTATATCAGCTTCGGAAATTGCTTTTTTTAGATCAGATGTAATTTCTACTTTTTTATCGAGCTGTACTTCAAGAGGTTTTGAACAATGTTTGTTTAGTTTTAAATCATCAGACAAATCTTGTTCTCTACCCCAGACAGTTATATTTTCAAAATTATTTGTCAAAAGCCACGCTAAAGTTAACCCCCAACATCCTGCTCCAAGTACTGTTAATTTCATTATCTCTCCTTTTACACTGACTGATATATGTTTAGTAATTTTCTTAATACACCGCCGTGTTTTTTTAATTCTAATCTTGCTTGTTCTACATCTATTTTCATCATGATTGATATAATAGCTGTTTTAATTTCCCAATCACATTTTAAAAGTGTAGCAAGAGCTTCGCTATGTGGAACATTTGCAATTTGTGCAACAATCCTGATTGCTCTGTCTTTTAGTTTTTCATTTGTTGCCTTAAGATCAATCATGAAGTTTTCATAAGTTTTTCCAATTTTAATCATTGCACCTGTTGTAAGCATGTTAAGTACCATCTTAGAAGCTGTACCAGCTTTTAGCCTTGAAGATCCTGCTATAACTTCAGGTCCTACCTCAACACAAATCACAAGTCCTGCTTCTTCTGCAATTCGACCTTTTGAATTGCAAGTTATTCCAATTGTTTTACAATTAACATCTTCAGCTCTTTTAAGGACTCCTAATAAATATTTAGGATTTCCACTGGCAGAAATAACTACAGCGACGTCATTTTCTTTTAAAACTTTTGCATCTTCATAACCAAGGTCAAAATTGTCTTCAGCACCTTCAACTGCTGTTCGGAATGCACTATCCCCACCTGCTATTATACCTTGTACCATATCAGGAGAAACACTGAATGTTGGAGGACATTCTGATGCATCTAATATCCCTAATCTGCCTGATGTTCCTGCTCCAAAATAGAATAATCTGCCCCCTTTTAAAAATTGTTTTGCAATTAAATCTACAGCTGATGCAATATTTTCGATTTCTTCTTCAACCGCAAGAGCAACAAGTTTGTCCTCTTCATTCATTTTTCGAACTATTTCAATAGTTGGAAGAATATCAATATTTTTGGTATTCTCATTTCTGTATTCTGTAATTACTTCGCTCATGTTGCACCAACTTTCTAATCGGTAATACCGATTTTCTTATAATAAACACTATACTAATTTAAGCAAATTTGCCATTTCAATAGCTGCTTTAGCAGCATCAGCCCCTTTATTTCCAGCTTTAGTACCAGCTCTTTCAATAGCTTGTTCGATATTATCAGTTGTAAGAACTCCAAAAATTACAGGGACTTCAGTTTGTAAACTTACTTGTGCTATTCCTTTTGAAAGTTCTGCACTTACATATTCAAAGTGAGCCGTAGCCCCTTTTATAACAGCTCCAAGTGTGATAATTGCATTATATTTATTGGTCTTTGCAAATTTCATTGCTGCAAGAGGAATCTCAAATGCACCGGGAACTTTTACTATGTCGATATTTTCTTCTTTAACTCCGTGGCGTTTTAATTCATCAATAGCCCCTGATAAAAGTTTAGAGCCAATGAAATCGTTAAATCTAGATATAATTATACAAAAATTTTCATTACCTGCAACAAGTTGACCTTCGTATGTTTTCATATATTCTCTCCATTATGTCTGTAGATATAATGTATTTTAACGCATTTATATCTATTTTACAATAAGTGGAGCAAAAATCTTATAAAAAATATATATTGAAGCTATTACAAGCAGCCCTCCGCTTATTTTTAAAAGCCAATCTGAAAATTTATAAAAACCTTTCCAATTTTTTAAATGAGAAGTAAGAAAACCGGCAAGTATAAGTATCAAACCCTGTCCTAATGCGAATAGAAACAACATTATAATGGCTTGGATTATACTGGCTGACAATGATGCAAATGCCATAATTCCTGCTAAAATTGGAGTTGAACAAGGAGTGCCTGCAAGTGCAAATATTCCTCCTAAAATTATTGGATAGATAAATGTATTTGTCCCATCATTTTTTGGCATTTCTTTAATAATTACAGGTAATTCAAAGTCAAGAATGCCTATGAGTTTTAGCCCCATAACCATAATCAATCCTGCAAGAAATATTCCAAAATACCCGCCTGCAAAAGAGATAAATACTTTGCCTGTGATAGCACATATTATTCCTATTGCAGAGAATACTATAGCTGTGCCGAATACAAAAAACAGCATTTGTATAAATGTTTTGATTGGTTTTGCATCAGAATATCCGCCTATGTAGCCAATTATAATTGGTAACATTGCAAGTGAACAAGGTGATATTGAGGCAATTAATCCCCCTAAGAATGATAGAGCAAAAAGCAAAGGTATACTGCCGTTTTGAGTAAATAAGCTGATATAATTTTCCATTATTCAAGTCCTTTTAAATAGTTGTCCATTTGTTCTTTAGGAATAGCTCCTTCTATTCTTTTTACTTGTTTGCCTTGAGAATTTAATAATATAATTGTAGGAACAAGTGTTACATTATATTTTTTTATTTGTGATTCATTGAATGAATTTTTATTTTGAACTTGAATTTCTGTTAAAGTAATTTTATTTTGATATTTTGGAAAAATTTCTTTGAATATTTTATTCATAGTCTGACAATCAAGACACATTTCAGAAGTAAATTTTATAACTTGAGGTCTTCCTGCTTCTGTAGTTTTAGCTGTAGTAGAATTTGATTGAGTCAGTGCCATGTATGCTAATAGAGGGATTGCAAAGATTAATGAGATTACAATAATATTTTTTCTCATAAGAAGGCTCCTTTCTGTTTAATATTAGCATAAACTAAAAAGGATTTTTTCAAAACCTCAGTTGGGTAATTTCTAATAATTACATAAGTTATGTTATAGGAACATTACTATATAGTTATATAAATAACATAAAAAATTTTTGCTAATTAATGTTATCTCTTAAGCCTCCGGCTGGTCTTCCATACATGGCACTTTTGATGGCAAAAGTGCCCCAAAACCAGCGACACACATTCACTCGCTAATAATTTACTGGACTCAAGTCTTAAGGCGTGTAAATTCGTTACACTTGGACAATACACGCCTTTAAAATTCCTTTCGTCTGTAATTATTGCTCGTTACGTTATTGTCGCATTAACTAAACTAAATACTTCGACCATAAATGTAGCGAATAATTAATGTTAGCGAAACAACAACAAAACGAGTGATGTTTGAGCGTTAAAAATTTATATTCTAAAATAAATTTTAGATAATAAAAAATAGCGAGTTCACTCGTTTTAGGTTGAGCGATACAATTAATTAATGAGCGAAATGTGGGTCGAGAGTTTCTTTGTAGTACTTTCTTGTCGGTACAAGAAAGTACATCGAATTATATAAATAAGTTATAATGAATTCCTATAACATAACTTATGTTTTTAAATGTCTTCTGGAATGTAAATATCTGCTTTTGATAAAAGTTCTCTTGTGTGTTCATAACAACATGATTTCTTGCAAATTGTTTGATATTCTCTTACAATATTTAAAATATCATCTACAGACATTTTAATTATTCTTCTTTCTCCTTCAATAATTCTAGCCATAAATTTCTTAATCCTTTCAAAAAAATATACGGCATTTCTCTGTTAATCTTTTGAAAATTCATTTGTTGTGCTTAGAAAAGATTTTTATTATTTTAATCATAACTTGAAAATGTTAAAAAAATCGTTTATAATCATTACATATATAAGAGAAAGGAGCTAGATTTATGAAAAGATTTAACGTACTGCAGAATTTCGGGGGGGGGATTTAAGGCTTATTACAAGGATTTTTAGGAGTTTTAAACATTTAGTGTCGGGTCAAGCGGCACGCTTGGGTTTCACGTTAGCAGAGGTGTTAATTACTTTAGGAATCATAGGAGTTGTAGCGGCATTAACTATACCTGCATTGATGGTAAAACATCAAAAGAAAGTATTTGCTACAAAAGTAAAGCAGACATATAGTATAGTTTCAAACGCATTGTTAAGTTCAGTTGCTGAAAATGGTGCTCCTAGTTCGTGGAATTTTGGAGATTCAGTTGATGTATCTGATCCATCTGCAGTTTTGAATTCTCCGGAAAATATTGAAAGAATCGCAAAAGCATATTTTGCGCCTTATTTTAAATCAATAAAACAAGGTAAAGATTCATCTGGTACATATTATATAGTACTAAGTAATGGAACAACATTAACTTTTTATACAGATGGTGCTACTGTTGATGATATATATACCATAAACAGTATATATATTATTGCAAGTTTTAATGGTAATACAATGCGTTATTCAGATCCAACAAGAGATTATTCTCGTCATGATGTTTTTATGCGTGTAATAATAAATGATGATGTTGCAAAAGTTCGGTTTTTTAATAAAGGTGATAATACAAGAAATGGCATAAAAAATGCTGAATATGGTTGTAATAATAGTGTTAGTAAAAGATTCCGCTATGGTTGTGGTGCATTACTGCAAATTGATGGCTGGGAAATAAAAGAAGATTATCCTTGGTAAAAAAAAGACCTCTTATAAAAGAGGTCTTTTTTTTAGTGTTTAGAATATTGTGAATTATTCTTCGTTGTCATTGCCTAATTGAAAATCAGGAGCTCCAAACATTCCCTCAATTTCTTCTAGAATTGCAGAAGGTTTTCTTGCTTGATTTCTTTGAGCAACTGCACGTTTTCTTTCTTCACGTTCTTTTTCTTCATTTGCATTAGAAAGATGATGGAAGCCAGTTCCGGCAGGAATTAAACGACCGATGATAACGTTTTCTTTCAAACCTCTCAACATGTCTTTTTTACCTTCTACAGCTGCTTCTGTCAAGATTCTTGTAGTTTCTTGGAATGATGCTGCAGAAATGAAGCTTTCAGTATTCAATGAAGCTTTTGTGATACCTAACAACATGTATTCACAAGTTGCAGGAGTTCCGCCTTTTTCTTCAACTTCTTTATTTTCTTTTTCAAATATTTGCATTTCAACAAGTTCACCAGGTAACAATGTTGTATCACCGGCATCAACAACTTTAACTTTTTTAGTCATTTGTCTTACGATGATTTCAACGTGTTTATCGGCAATTTCTACACCTTGAGAACGATATACTCTTTGTACTTCATCTACAAGGTATTGTTGAGCAGCTTCCGGACCGCAAAGTCTTATGACATCGTGCGGATTCAAAGGACCGCTTGTCAAAGGCTGACCTTTTTTGATTTTTTGTTTGTTTTGAACAACGATATTAGCATCAATAGCGTATTTGATTTCAGTTCTACCATTATCTGTTACTAAATATAGTCTTGGAAGATCATCATCTGTTTCTATTTCTGCGATACCGTCTTCTTCAGCAAGAATAGCGCAATCTTTAGGTTTACGACCTTCAAGAAGTTCTTCTACTCTTGGAAGACCTTGAACGATATCACCTGTTTTTTGTCTTTCAAATACCAATGTCGCAATGTTATCACCTCTTAATACAAGTGCTCCAGCTTCAACCTGTAACATTGTACCTGGGCTGATTAAGTATGGACGACCGTTTCTGATTCTGATTTCCCCCTTATTTATTGCTGTTACCATTCCTGATACAGTAGATTTTTCTCCACTGTCAGCAATAATTGAGTCTAATCTTACAAAATCGCCTTTTTTAACATTAGCTTTACCTTTTACTGCTATTGTTGTTTCGTAATTCTCACTTGTTAGCAATAATCTTCTTGTATCTTCTTTTTCTTGTTTAATAGAAGCTACACCATTGTTAATTGCTAATACTTGAGTCTTAGCAACTGGAGTTTTCGGTTCAATTACTTGACCGTCTTTTACTAAAAGTTCTGTTTGAAGAGAAGACATTGTTTTTGCATTGCCTTCAAATTCACGGCGAACAATCAAGTTTTCCAATACAACAATTCTTAAATTGTCTTTTTCATCAAGTTCTACCATACCTTTTAGGTGTGATAAATAACCTTGCATTTGAAGAACTAAACTTGTTCTTGTAATTGTAGAACCGTCAAGGTTTCTAACTCTAGCTCCATCTTTGTACTGTAATTGAGTAACAGGAACTATATCTATTAAATTGTCTGATGTGTTGAACTTAATCGATACGTTTTTCTGTTCTACATTTAGTACTTGAACTGGTCTAACTAGTATTTGTATTGGCTGATTAGAGATGCTGTCTTCATCTAATGAAAGACTTGTATCAATTTCTTCATCTAAATCATCAATATCAAGATCATCCATTGAAGAATCCATAATTGTAATGATTGAAGTTTCTTTAGCTTTGATTCCATCTGCAATTACAGTTCCTTTTTTTACAACTTCTCCTTCGTCAACTTTTAATTCAGAAACGCTTGATAGTTGGTGAATTTCTCCAGGACGAATTGTTATTTCATGGATGACGTCATTGTATTCTTTAAATTCAACGATACCATCAATGTGGCAATATACATCTTTAACTACCTCTGTGCCGGCAGTAACGTGTGTTCCGTTTTCTACCATTTTTAAAGAAGAATCTTTATTAATTTGGTGAATTTCTTCCGGAATAAATACTACAGATCCAGGTTTTGTTATTATCTGATTTTCATCAACTTCAACGTCTACATATCTGATTTCTCCAGAAGATGTTACTGCACATTCATCATCAATAAGTTCAGCTATAATCATACCGTTTTCAACTGTAGTATCTACAGGAGCTTTAACGATATATTTTTCACCTGTTTTATTGACTGTCCATAATTGTTCTTTTTTAGTTTGCTCAAATGTTGCATTTTCTGGCATTAATGATGCAATTACAATTGTTAATTCTTTACCTTGAACAATTTTCTTGATATTTTTGCCTTCAAATTTAACATCTTCAATTGTCAAATCTTCACCAAAGCGAACTTCTCCGCCATGTTCACAGATTGTTAATGTTTCGGCTAATTTTTCTCCTTCTTTGATGCTCTGCCCGTCTTTTACTAAGACTTTAGAACCGCCAGGAAGGTTATATACATCTCCGCCTAGAACCCAGATAATACCTTGTTTATTTGTTGTTCTTGAAATGTTACCTTGTCTGTCTTTCTTTTCATCTGCAACGAAGTCTTCATATAATACTTCACCTGATAAATCAGATGTAATATCTTTTGTCGCTTTTTCTGTTAAACGAGAACCGCCTTGAGCTGCAGGTTCAAACTGAGCAAGTTTGAAGCCTTTTTCTACTTTCATTCCGTTTGTAAAGAACACTGTAGAACCTGCTGGAATATGATATTTTTCGGTTCTTTTAGCACCTTTAATCTCAATATCAGTTTCGTAGTTTGAAATATTAACTACATCACCATGACGAGTTCTTAATTCTCTTGTTTTAACGTTAGAAATAACTTCACCATCTTGTTTTGCAATTACTTCTTTAATTGCATCTTTTACGCCTACAGCACCACCTGTGTGGAATGTTCTCATTGTAAGCTGAGTACCAGGTTCACCAATTGATTGAGCTGCTATAATACCGATTGCTTCGCCTATATCTACTAATTTTTGAGTAGTCATTGCCCAACCGTAACATTTTTGGCAGATACCATATTCAAGACCGCAAGTTAAACCTGAACGAACTTTTAATTCTTGAAGATTTAAATGTTTAACTTTTTGAATATCAGATCTATTCATTGTTGTTCCTGCTTTTACAAGAACTGTTCCATCTGTATCTTTGATATCTTCTGCAATTGTTCTTCCTAATAATCTGTCAATTAAAGGTACAATTACATTATCACCATCGGTGATTGGCTTCATGTTTATTGATTTTGTTGTATGGCAGTCATCTGCACGGATAATAACATCTTGTGCTACGTCTACCAAACGTCTTGTCAAATATCCTGAGTCAGCTGTTTTTAACGCTGTATCTACAAGCCCTTTTCTTGCACCATATGATGAAATGATGTATTCTGTAACGGATAGCCCTTCTTTAAAGTTTGATTTAATAGGCAAGTCGATGATTTGACCTTGTGCGTCAGCCATCAGACCTCTCATACCTACCAATTGAGATACCTGTGATAGGTTACCTCTGGCTCCTGAGAATGCCATCATATATACCGGATTTAATTTATCAAAATTTTCTACAACCTGTGAGGTTAATTTCGCAGTAGTTTCAGACCAAGTGTCAATAACTTTTGTATATCTTTCTACTTCAGTAATTTCACCTTTGAGGTATCGGTTTGTAGATTTTTCAATTTCTGTTTCAGCTTCTTTAAGCAGCTCTTTTTTTATAGCAGGAACTTGTAAATCTGCAATTGAAATTGTTGTTCCTGATTTTGTAGCATACTTATAGCCGAGATTTTTAAGGCTGTTAGCCAACTCTGCAGTTTTTGCACCGCCAAACTCTAGATACATTTGTGATAGCAAATTATTTAAACCTTTTTTATCCATTTGCTTATTAATGAAATCTACAGTTTTTTTACCATGTGTGTATGTTGTTTCCATTATTTTTTATTCCCTTATATTAATTAATCTGCATATCTGTTTAAATATCTTAAGCTAAAGCATTTCTTACTGCTTCGTTGAAGATGATTCTTCCAGCTGTTGTTTCGATTCTTTCACCATGTTCATCTCTTACAACAATTTTATCGTGTAATTCTATTACGCCGACTTCAAGAGCTGAAATTGCATCTTGGAAGTTATAGAAATATCCTTTAGGTTCCATTTCTGGATTTTTCAGAATTGTCAGATAATACATACCTAATACCATATCCTGTGTAGGAGTGATAATTGGTTTACCTGTTGCAGGAGCTAAGATGTTGTTTGTTGCTAACATTAACATTCTAGCTTCTGTTTGAGCTTCTATTGATAATGGTACGTGTACTGCCATCTGGTCTCCGTCGAAGTCAGCGTTGAATGCTGTACATACTAACGGATGTAATTGGATTGCACGACCTTCTACCAATTTGGGTTCAAATGCCTGAATACCAAGTCTGTGAAGAGTCGGAGCACGGTTTAGTAATACTGGGTGTCCGTCAATAACCTCTTCTAATATGTCCCATACAACAGCCTCAGAACGTTCAATTTTCTTTTTAGCTGATTTTATGTTTTGTACGTAACCTCTTTCGATTAATTTATTAACAACAAATGGTTTAAATAGTTCAATTGCCATTTCTTTTGGAAGACCGCATTGATTTAATTTCAATTGAGGTCCTACAACGATTACTGAACGACCAGAGTAGTCAACACGTTTACCTAACAAGTTTTGACGGAAACGACCTTGTTTACCTTCAATAATATTAGATAATGATTTTAATGCTCTGTTATTTGGTCCTACAACTGTTCTTCCGCGTCTTCCGTTATCAATCAATGCATCTACTGCTTCTTGTAACATACGTTTTTCGTTTCTTACAATAATTTCAGGAGCACCCATTTCCAATAGTCTTTGTAAACGGTTGTTTCTGTTGATTACACGTCTATATAAGTCGTTTAAATCAGATGTTGCAAAACGTCCACCGTCTAATTGTACCATTGGTCTTAAATCCGGAGGAGTTACAGGAAGTACATCCATAATCATCCAAGTCGGATCTGTTTCAGATGAAATCAATGAATCTAATAATCTTAATCTTTTGATTAATTTACTTTTCTTTTGTACTGAATTTACAGAACCTGCTAATTCAGATCTGATTTCTTCTGCCAGTTCTTTTGTATTAATTTCAGATAGAAGTTCTTTTATAGCTTCTGCACCGATTCCTACTTTTAATTCAGAATCTTCATGTTCAGCCATATAATCTTCATATTCTTCTTCTGATAATAATTGTAATTTTTTGAATTCGCTTTCACCTGGATCAAGAACTACATAGTTATTGAAGTAGATAACTTGTTCCAAATCTTTTAAAGTCATATCTAAAAGTAGACCTAAATATGAAGGTATACCTTTTAAGAACCAAATGTGAGAAACAGGAGCTGCTAATTTGATGTGTCCCATTCTTTGACGTCTAACTTTACTATCTGTAACTTCAACGCCGCAACGTTCACAAATGATACCTTTATGTCTTACTCTTTTATATTTACCGCAATAGCATTCCCAGTCTTTTGATGGCCCAAATATTCTTTCGCAGAACAGACCGTCTCTTTCAGGTTTTAATGTACGGTAGTTAATTGTTTCCGGTTTAGTAACTTCGCCGTATGACCATTTAAGTATTCTTTCCGGTGAAGCAATACTAATTCGTATATAGTCAAAATAATCTATGCTTGTTGACATTTATATCTCCTTTTGTATTGTTAGTTTTTAAGAAGTTCGGATGCCAGGAAGTCAGGAGGGCAGATTATTTTCAATTATTGGCTTGACATCTTGCCCTCTTGCCTTCTGAGCTTCCTATAAGTCTCCGAATGTAGTCGGTGTTTCAAAGAAGTTGATGTTTAATAACTCTGAGTCCATATCTGATAGAACTCTTCTTGGTGCAGATTTTCTCAAATCATCCATATCTGTCATCAAGTCAACTTCTTGTCCGTCTTTTTTCGCTACCGTAATATCCAAACCGATACTTTGTAATTCTCTTACAAGTACTTTGAATGATTCAGGAATACCCGGTCTTGGAATGTTATCACCTTTTACGATTGCTTCATAGGCTCTGTTTCTTCCGTTAACATCATCTGATTTGATTGTTAACATTTCTTGTAGAGTATATGCTGCTCCGTATGCTTCTAATGCCCAAACTTCCATTTCACCGAATCTTTGACCGCCGAATTGAGCTTTACCACCGAGTGGCTGTTGAGTAACAAGTGAATATGGACCAGTAGAACGAGCGTGAATTTTGTCGTCTACCAAGTGGACAAGTTTAAGAATGTAAGAAAGACCTACAGCAACTGGTTCATCAAATGGTTCACCTGTTCTTCCATCGATAAGTCTTACTTTACCGTCTTCATTTACCCAATCACAACCTGATTCTTTAATACCTTTTAGTAATTCAGCCTTAGTTGCTTTTTCTGATTGGTTATCACCATATCTTTCATCAAAAGATGGTGTTTCATAATAGTTACCTGTTAAGTATGCAGCCAAACCTAATAATAATTCATAAGTCTGACCAACGTTCATACGAGAAGGTACACCTAGTGGATTTAATACGATATCAACCGGTGTTCCGTCAGGTAAGAATGGCATATCTTCTTTTGGTAATATTCTTGATACGATACCTTTGTTACCATGACGTCCTGAAAGTTTATCACCTACTGATACTTTACGTTTTTGTGCGATGTAAACTCTGATAACGGTATTTGCTCCAGGAGGTAATTCATCTCCTTTTTCTCTGTCGAATACTTTAACATCGAGTACTCTACCGCCTTCTCCGTGAGGAACTCTTAGGGAGTTATCTTTTACATCTCTTGCTTTTTCAGCAAAGATTGCACGTAGAAGTTTTTCTTCTGGTGGATGTTCTGATTCACCTTTTGGTGTAACTTTTCCTACCAATATATCGTCTGCATAAACTCTTGCACCGATTCTTACGATACCACGTTCATCCAAATGTCTCAAAGCATCTTCTGAAACGTTTGGAATTTCTCGTGTAATCTCTTCCGGTCCAAGTTTTGTTTGACGAGCATCTATTTCTAATTTTTCAATGTGAACTGATGTGAAGATATCATCGTGAACACATCTTTCTGATAGCAAAATAGCATCTTCGTAGTTATAACCTTCCCAAGGCATATACGCTACAATTACGTTTTTACCTAATGAAAGTTCTCCGCAATTTGTTGAAGCACCATCGGCAATTACATCACCTTCTTTGACCTTATCGCCCTCGTGAACAAGAGGTTTTTGGTTGATACAAGTGTCTTGGTTACTTCTTACATATTTCATTAATGTGTGAACGTGAGGTTTATTGTGAATATCGCGGATGATAATTTCTTCACCTACTACTCTTTCAACTACTCCGTCGCAGTCAGAAACTATTACCATTCCAGAGTCTCTAGCAGCTCTTTTTTCCATACCTGTTCCAACAACCGGTCTTTGTGTAATTAAAAGAGGTACTGATTGACGTTGCATGTTTGATCCCATCAATGCACGGTTAGCGTCATCGTGTTCAATGAAAGGAATCAATGATGTAGCAACTGAAATGATTTGGATTGGTGATACACCTACAAAGTCAACTTTGCTTGATTGATCCATTGTAAATTCTGATCTGTAACGAACCGGTACATATTCATCTTTGAATGTTCCATCTGGATTTAGTTGAACGTCAGCAGGAGCGCAACGATATTCTTCGTCTTCGTCTGCGGTCATATAAACTACTTCGTCAGTTACCTTTCCGTCTTTTACAACGAAGAAAGGTGCTTCTACAAATCCGTAATCATTTACTTTTGCGTGAGTAGCCAATGAACCGATCAAACCTGCGTTAGGTCCTTCTGGTGTTTCAATAGGACAAATACGTCCGTAGTGTGATGGGTGAATATCACGAACAGCAAAACCTGCTCTTTCTCTCATCAAACCGCCAGGTCCTAATGCTGAAATACGTCTTTTGTGAGTTAATTCAGCCAATGGGTTAATTTGGTCCATGAATTGAGATAATTGTGATGATCCGAAGAATTCTTTCAATGAAGCAACTAATGGTTTAGTGTTCAATAAGTTCAACGGAGTTAATGTTTCAGAATCTTGAAGAGTCATTCTTTCTTTTACAATTCTTTCAATTCTTGATAGACCTACTCTGAATTGGTTTTGCAATAATTCTCCAACTGATCTGATTCTTCTGTTTCCTAAGTGGTCGATATCATCAACTGTACCTTCATCATATGTTAAATTAATCAAATATTCGATTGAGGCAACGATATCTTGAACAGTTAATGTTCTTTGATTTTTAGGAATATTCAAGTTTAATTTTTTATTTAATTTATAACGACCTACACGTCCGATATCATATTTCTTTTCGTCGAAGAATCTTGCTTCTAATATTGAACGTCCGCCTGCTGCTGATGCAGGATCTCCTGGTCTTAGCTTTTTGTATACTTCAATTAAAGCATCATCAGTTGTTTCTGCTGTATCTTTATCCAATGTTTTCTTTAAAAATTCAAAGTGAGTGAATAAAGTTTCCATTTCAGAAACTGTAATACCCATAGCTTTTAATAAAGTTGTTGCTAATATTTTTCTATTTTTGTCTATTTTTACGTAAATTATATCATTTGCGTCTGTTTCAATTTTCAACCATGCTCCTCTGTTAGGAATCATTGTTGCATTATATAAACGTTTTCCTGCTGGTGAAACTTCTCTTTTAAAATATACACCAGGAGAACGAACGATTTGTGATACAATTACACGTTCTGCTCCGTTTACAATGAAAGTACCTTTGTCTGTCATTGTCGGGATGTCGCCTATGTATACTTCTTGTTCTTTAATTTCACCGCTATCACGGTTTACTAATCTTACCATTACACGCAATTGTTTTGCATATGTTGCGTCATGGATTCTTGCTTCTTCAATTGTATACTTTGCATTATCAAAAGTATAGTTAGGTAAGAAGTGTAATTCTAATCTGCCTGTATAGTCTTTAATAGGAGAAAAAGAAAGTAATTCTTCTTTTAAGCCTTCTTTTAAAAACCATTCAAACGATTTTTTCTGCACTTCAATAAGGTCTGGTAAATCATCCAAACGAGTATGTGGGATACCCATTGGTGTTACTCTTTCTGCATATTTTGTGTTAGACATTAATTCACCTCGTCTATGTGTACGTACTATATAAAAAATTGTATTTATTTCTTTGGAAATTTTTATTACAATTAAAAAATCTAACTTGAGGCTGTAAACCTTTCATTTTACTGAATTTCAGCTTAATGAACTTTTATGTTTAAATTCAATTTAGGCACAGTACACCTAACTTAAATTTATCATGTTACTTAATCATAATACATCAATTTTTATCGTCAAGAAAATATCGCTTAATTTAAAAAAATATGTTAATTTTTTGTAATATTGTGTTAAATGGTTGATTTTAAAGGATGGAAAGCTTGATTATATCTTGATTTGATTGTCAAGTCTGTACATAAAAGCTTTTCATAATATGATGGTAGAAATAAAGGAGTGTATATGAAAAAAATTATAATTTTGTTATGTGTATTTTTGCTAGGGAAAGTTTCACTGGCTGCGGATTTAGACACTTTAAAAAATATTAAAGAAGTCCCTTCTCAAATTGTGTTAACTGGAAATTTAATTTTCGATTGGCTGGATATTTCTCAAGTCGAAAGAGATGCTGTGATTGATAAATATCAAAAAGAGCTTTTTGATGAAAATACAGTGTATAAATATAATAAAAAAGAGTTTAAATCTGAGTATAAAGATTTTTTAAAAGATAATGATTATAAAAGACATTATATTCTTGTAAAAAATGGAGTAAAAGAAACAGATTCTGAAAACCTTTGCGGTTTCTATTATAAAGACAATTTGCTTATAAGTTATGCAGTTCAATACAAAAATGATCCAAAAACAGTATATTATTATGACGCTATGGGGAAACTCAGGTATATTGATAAATTCTCGGAAAATTATCCGAATTTTCCTTATATGTCCAAGCAATATCGTGCTAATGGAACTTTAGTCAGTGCTATTTATTTTATTTCCCATGATATGCAATATATGTATAATGATGATAAATCTTTTAAAGGTGCTTGGTATAAAGATAAAATGTATGACAGACATGCAAAACAGGTTTTGACAAGGACTAATTGGTAATAAATACCTTTTTGTTAAAAATTGTAAAGCTTTTGGTGTTTTATAGCAAAAAAATTTTTCTGTATTTTTAAAATATTTTGTGTTAAGAGAAAGGAGTTTATATGAGAGTAGAAAATGTTCAAAGCGGACAAAATTTTGGTATGGCTTTTAAATTAAAAGGTGATGGAGCAAAAAAACTTGCTGAAAAATTCCATAGTTATAGTGATCCATCCATTGCTGAAGAAAGTTTTGTTAAAAAATTTGTAAAACCGGTTGAAAAATTTAAAAGTGAAGTTATTTATGATGGGAAGGATGTGTTTGTAAAAGATCATGAAACTTCAGATATTTATAAGGTTATGGATGAGGTCAAACCAGTAGTAGATGGTAGTTCTGCTTATTATTCTGTAAGAAACAAGGTTAATAATGACTTATTATTCAGAGTAGAATATTTTGATGCAGAAAAAGTTCCGGAAATTCATGCTGAAAATGCTGTAGAAAAGAAATTGAAATATGCAATGGAAATAATCAAAGAAATGGGTAGAAAAGAGAAAAAATATGAAACTAAAGAAGAAACAGCTGGCAGATTAGCTAAATTGTATTCGTAAGTTATAGTTTTTTCATAATATAAGTAAAGCCTCAATAATTTATTGAGGCTTTACGATTGATAGAACGTAATTATTGTTGAAATATTTGTTTGCAACTTCTATAATGTCGGATTCGGTTACAGAATTTATTAGTTTTATATACTCATCATCAAATTTGTAACCTCTGCCTGATGCTTCAAACCAACCTATTGTGGTAGCTTTATCAAGATTTGTTTCTTGACCTATTATATAGTGGCCTAAAAGTTTGTCTTTAGCTTCTTGCAATTCTTTTGTACCTACAAATTCTGTTTTTAATCTGAAAACTTCTTCTTTTAATCTTTTTTCTGCGTAGTCAAGGTTTTCAGGGTTTGTTCCAATGTAGACTATAAAAGCTCCTTTTAGAACATTTGGAGAGTACTGGGAGCCTAGTTGATAAGCAAGTCCGTCTTTATCTCTTAGATTTTTAAATAATCTTGAGCTCATTCCTGATCCCAGAAGAGAATCTATTACTTCTAATGTCGCATATTCTTTTTTATTCAATACTCCAGATGCTTGCCATCCCATTATTATCCAGTCTGTTTTTAAATCTTTTATATTTGTAGTGATTTTCTTTCCTTGTTGAAGAGTTGGTATTGAATATTTAGAGTAGTCAAATATTTGTCCTTTTTTATTGTTAAAAATTTTTGTAAATTCATTTATTGTGTTTTCTATATCAACATTTCCATTAATTGAAATTACTGTGTTTTTTGGGTATAGAGCGTTTTCATAATATTGTTTGATATCTTCTTGGCTTATTTTGGGTAAGTTTTTTTCAAGTACTTTATTTGAAATAGAATATGGACTGTTTTCAAAAATATAAGTTTTGTAATTGTCAATTGCTATATTTAAAGGTATATCTTTACTTTTTTTGATAGCATTCAATTTGTCTGTTCTTGTTTTTTCAATTTCATAATCATCTAAAGTTGCATTGTTAATAACTTCATTCAAAAGTTCAAGAGTTTTTGTATATTCATTTTTTGTTGTAAGTACTGTAATTGCAAAACTGTCAGTTTTTGCTGATGGGACTATTTTAATTCCGCTATCTTCAAGAACTTGAGCAAATTCAGTTGAAGAATATTTTTTTGTTCCCTTTGTTAAAACGGATGCTGTTAAATCCGCTGTTCCAGGGATGTTTTCAGTAAATTCTCCTCCCTTTGAAAATATACTTATCGCAATTATATCATTTGTTTTATTTGGTGTAATGAGTAAAGTTGCACCATTTGCCAGTTGATATTTTTTTGTGTTTTTATTTTGGTCGATTAATTTTGCAGGTTGTACATTTTGTGTGTTATTTGAGATTTTAACCTCTTTAGAAGATTCTGGTAAAACTATTGACACTGCACTTTTTTCTTTCCCAAGATACTTATTTGCAACTTGTTTTACATCATCAGCTGTAACTTTTTTAATATTATCAATGTATGTTTCATAATATTTTGTATCATCTGTAGTAACCAATGTATATCCTATTTCTCCTGCAATGTTTGAGATGGATTCTCTTTCATAATATGTATTTCTTTCAATTACATTTTTTGCAAGGTTTAACTGTTCTTGTGTTACTCCATTTTTTTGAATATTTTTTATTTCTGCAAATATTTCATCTTGGAGTTTATTACATTTTTCAGGATTAAATGTTGCAGATATGTAAAATATTCCGTCATCTTTAAATCCTGTATTAGCAGCCCCTATAGAATATACGAGTTGTTTTTGTTCTTTAATTTCCCTATAAAAAACAGAAGATCTTCCTTCTCCGAGTATTGTAGATAGTACGTCAAGAGCATAAGAATCTTTCCCATCTATTTTTACACCTCTAAATCCGATGAGCATATAACCTGATTGAGTATCAGCATATGCAACTTTTTTAGCTTGAGACGTAAGAATTTTTTCTTTTGGATAAATGTTTTTTATAGGTTTTTTATATTCTGTATTAAAATCATATTTTACTTTTTCTATTGCAGATGCAGCATCTATATCCCCAATTATGACTGTTACCATATTAGATGGATTATAATATTTGTTATAATAATCTAAGATTTGCTCTCTTTGTATCGTACTTATAATATCAGCTTTACCAATAACTTTTCTTTTATATGGGTGTGATGTATAAAGAAGATTGATAAGATTGTCATATACAAGTGTATTTGGAGAATTTGCATCTTTCATTATTTCTTCAATTACAACTTTTCTTTCTTTTTCAAGTTCTTTTCTTGGGATCAATGGATGTAAAAGCATGTCAGAATGCATTTCCAATGCTAAATCAAAGTCTTTTGAGGGTATTGTGATGTAATAATGCGTAAAATCTTTACTTGTTGCTGCGTTAGTTATGGCTCCTTTAGTTTCTAGAATCTTGTCGAATTCGCCAGGAGCATGGTTGGTTGATCCTTTGAAAAATAAATGTTCTAAAAAGTGAGAAACACCATTATTTTGATTATCTTCATTTATTGATCCTGTTTTTACCCATGTATCAATAGTAACTATTGGGTTTGTTTTTACTTCTTGAATAACTACTGTTTGCCCGTTATCAAGTTTATATACGTTAAAATCTGCTGCATTTACAATATTTGCAAATAATATTGCAACCAGTAAGAATACTATTTTTTTCATTTTTTCCCCTTCTTTTTTAAACATATTAAAATTATATTAAACATAATACTATAAATTTTTAAATAGGAAAGCAGTTTATCTTTTTCTAAATTTTTTTATTAAAGGAAAACTCAATATTGTTGCAGTAATTGTTCCTAATGTAACAAATACAGATGTCGGAGTTTTCTTTTTGTTAATACTTTCACTTTTTTTCATAGATACGTATATATCATGATTAATTTTATTAAAATCTTCAGTTGCTTGTTTGTTTGAGTAAAGTATAGGTGTATATAATTTGTTAGGAGGGGTTATTACTCCAACATTTAAAGTTTTATTTGAAATGTACTGATTTGTATTAGCTACACTATCCATAATATTATTAAAACAGAAATAAATAAAAAATTGCTTTATTTTTCAAATTATAAATTATCTATTGACAAAAAAGACAAAATAAATTAAAATGAGAATTATTATTACTTTTATGGAGAACAATGAATTATTCAAGACAAAGAGAAGTTATACTTGAAACATTAAAGTCTAATGTAGTACATCCTACTGCAGAATATTTATATGCGGTTTTAAAGGAAAAAGAGCCTAATATTAGCCTTGCAACATTGTATCGAAATTTGAATCAGTTAGCAGATAATGGAATAATTAAAAAAATAGATGGTTTAGAGACTTCTTCACATTATGATCATAATACTCATGAGCATTATCATTTTATATGTGAAAGGTGTAAAAAAGTATTTGATATTAGTGCCGATGTATGTCCGAATATCGTAAAAAAGACAGAGGAAGGCACCGGTTTTCTAGTTAAAAAATATGATATAGTTTTTAATGGATTATGTGCTGATTGTCTAAAGGAAATAAAAGAAAGTAACTAATATTTTAAAGTGAGAATATAATAGTAAGTAAAGGAGAAAAAAATGGAAAAGTATGTATGCACAGTATGTGGTTATGTATATGACCCGGAAGAAAACGATGGTGTAAAATTTGAAGATTTAGCAGATGATTATGTATGCCCTCTTTGTGGTGTAGGAAAAGATTTGTTTGAAAAACAATAGCTTTTTCTCAAATTTTTAATAAGATATGAAAAGGCTTTGTTAATTTGGCAAGGTCTTTTTATTTATGTTAAAATGTTGTTGTGTATAAATAAGAGGATATTGATTTGACTTATACTGGAACTCAAACGGAAAAAAATTTACAAAAAGCTTTTGAAATTACATCAAAAAGGCGTATGGAGTATGATATCTATGCTTTGATAGCAGAAAAGCAAGGTTATAAGGATGTAAGTCGTTTATTAGCAAGATTTGCCGAACATGAAAAAGAACATTCAAAATTGTGGTATAAGTGGTTAAAATTAAATAATGGGAAATTCCCTACATTATTAAATTGTGTGGAAAATGCCTTAAAAGAAGAAAAAGATGAAATTGAAGGAATATATGAGGCTTTTTCAAAAAAAGCCAAAGAGGAAGGTTTTGAGCATATCTCAGAATTGTTCATAAATATCGAAAATATTGAGAAGATTCATTATGACAGATTACGAAAATTGATCTTGAAACTTGAAAATAATGTAGAACCCAATAAAGATGGGACTTATAATTGGGCTTGCAGTACCTGCGGAGCTATTTTAATACAAGAGGAGGAACCGGCTTTTTGCCCATTATGTTTGAAAGAAGAAGTATTTTTTTATAAAAAGCCAAATAAATAGTAAAGGAGAAATATTAAATGAAATTTCAAGAAATTAAAAACAATATTTATTATTGTGGATTAAATGATTGCGATAGAAGAATTTTTGATGAATTAATCCCTTTAGAACATGGAACAAGTTATAATTCTTATTTGGTCAAAGGATCTGAAAAAACTGCAATAATAGATACTATGTATCCGCCAAAAACAAAAGAGTATTTAAAACGTCTTTCTGAAAATCAGGTAGGAAAAGTCGATTATATTGTCGCAAACCATGGAGAACAAGATCATTCAGGTTCAATACCTGCATTGTTGGAAAAATACCCAAATGCAGTAGTATTAACAAATCCAAAAGTAGCTGAAAATATAAAATCAATGTTGCATGTACCTGAAAATAAAATTCAAATTATTTCAGATGGTGAGGAAGTTTCTTTAGGAGATAAGACATTGAAATTTATTTTTGCTCCTGGAGTTCATTGGCCTGATACTATGTTTACTTATATAAAAGAAGACAATATTATATGTACTTGCGACTTTTTGGGAGCTCATTATACTTTCTCTGACGTTTTTGCTCAAGAAAGTAAAGAATTAGAACACAGTGCAAAAAGATATTATGCAGAAATAATGATGCCATTCAGAATGATGTGCAAAAAATATACAAAAATGATAAAAGATATGAATGTTGATATGATTTTGCCAAGTCATGGCCCTGTATATACAAGACCTGATTTTATTTTGGATTTATATACTGATTGGACTGATGACACTCCAAAAAATCTTGTAGCAATGCCTTATGTTTCAATGTATGAAAGCACAAAAGAAATGATTGATTACTTAAGTGATAAATTAGAGGCTAAAGGTATTAAAACATTCAAATTTGATATTGTGGATGATGATTTAGGGGATCTTGCAATGTCATTAGTTGATGCTGCAACAATTGTGATGGGTACATCAATGGTTCTTGCAGGGCCACATCCAATGGCAGTTAATGTTGCTTATCTTGCAGCAGTATTGAGACCAAAGGCAAAATTTGCATCACTTGTCGGATCATATGGTTGGGGTGGCAAATTATTTGATTTGTTAGCTCAAATTTTAGCACCTTTAAAACTTGATTTGATTGATCCATTACAAGTAAAAGGTAAACCAACAGAAGAAGATTTCAAAAAACTTGATATTATGGCTGAAAGTATATATGAAAAACATAAATCAATAGGAATTGTTGAGTAAGTTTAGTTTAAAAAGAAAAAAAGAGCAGATTGAAAAATCTGCTCTTAATATTTGTAAATATTTTAAAAATATTTAGCAATTAAATGATAATCTTAGTTTTATAATCAATATGAAATTGGAGGAAAAAATATGATTAAAGCAATTAGTATGTTAGGCAATGTTGAAGCTCCTGCAAATGTAGCGAATGCTGCTCCTGCTGTTAAACCAGAAGTAAATGCACCAGCTCTTAATCAAGAGCCGGTAAAGGATACATTTGTTCCATCTGCAGATAAAAAAGAAGAAACACCAAAAGCTGATCCAAATGATAAATTTGAAAAAGCTGATAAAAAACCAGAAGAAACAAAATAAAAAAAAGACCTCGAAAGAGGTCTTTTTTTTTAAGCTTTAACAAGAGATTTTGCAAACGATTCTGAACTTCGAGAATGAATTTCATCTTCAATTTTTGAAATGAATTCATCTACACTCATAGTACCTACTTGTCCAATACCACGAGCTCTTACTGCAACTGAATTAGCTTCAATTTCCTTATCGCCAATTACAACTACGTAAGGTATTTTCTTATCTTGCAAGCTTTCTCTGATTTTGTAATTCATACTTTCAGACCTGTCATCAAGATTTACTCTTATACCTTTATCACGCATTTTTCTGTATACTTTTTCAGCAAAATCAATATGTTTTTCGTTACTTATAGGAACGATTGCAACTTGTGTAGGTGCAAGCCATGTTGGGAATGCGCCGGCATAGTGTTCAATCAAGATGCCGTGGAATCGTTCCATTGATCCAAAGATTACACGGTGTAACATTACAGGAGTTTTCATTGAACCGTCTTTGTCTTGGTATTTGATATCAAATCTTTCAGGTAGATTGAAGTCTAGCTGAATTGTAGCACATTGCCAAGTTCTGCCGATTGCATCTTTAACTTTGAAGTCAATTTTAGGGCCATAAAATGCTCCATCTCCTTCATTAATGTCGTATTTCATGCCACGTCTATCCATAGCTTCTTTTAATCCGGCTTCAGCTCTGTTCCAATTTTCAATATCTCCAACATAACTTTCAGGACGTGTAGATAATTCAACTTCAAATTTCATATTGAATATAGCCATTGTGTCAGCTACAAAGTCAATGATTTCGTTGATTTCATCTACTAATTGTTCAGGTGTACAGAAAATATGTGCATCATCTTGAGTAAAGCCTTGCACACGAGTAAGACCTGATAGAGCTCCTGATTTTTCTTTTCTGTAAACTGTTCCTAGTTCTGCCATTCTCAATGGTAATGAACGGTATGAATATCTGTTTGCTTGATATATTAATATATGGAATGGACAATTCATTGGTTTTAAAATGAATTGTTCATCAGAATCTTCATCTTTTTGAATAAAGAACATATTTTCACGGTAGTGATCTGCATGACCTGAAATTTCCCACAATTTTGATTTAGCAATATGAGGAGTATTTACAATTACATACCCGCGTTTTCTATGTTCTGTTCTCCAATAATTTTCAATTTCTTCTCTTACAACAGCTAAGTTTGGGTGCCATAGTACAAGACCTCCGCCTAGTTCATCTCTTGTTGAGAACAAATCAAGTTTAGCTCCGATTTTTCTATGATCACGTTTTTCTGCTTCTTCAATGAAATGTAAATAATCTGCTAAATCTTCTTTTGTCCAAAAGGCTGTTGCATAAATTCTTTGAAGCATTTTATTTTTAGCATCACCTCTCCAGTATGCACCTGCTACTTTTAACAATTTGAAGGCATTAGCTTTTATATATGAAGTGTTTGGAAGATGAGGACCTGCACATAGGTCATTAAATAAAACATTCCCATCTTTGTCTTTTGTAAAATACAAAGTCGGATTGTCGTTTCTGTGTTCTTCCAATAATTCAGCTTTGTAGATTTCTCCTTCAGCTTTAAATTCTGCAATTTGTTTGTCAACATCAGGAATTACATATTTTTCAAATGAAAGATTTTGTTTTACGATATTTTTCATTTCTTCTTCGATTTTAGTCAAGTCTTCTTGTGTAAAAGCATGACCATCGGTTAAATCAAAGTCATAATAAAAGCCGTTCTCTACAGCAGGTCCGATAGCTAACTTTGCAGACGGGAAAAGCTTTTGAACAGCTTGAGCCATGATGTGTGATGTTGAGTGTCTTAAAACACTTAAAGTTGATTCGTTTTTTTCCATTTTTATCCTTTCCGGTCAACGATAACATTCGAAAGACCAATAACGGGGTGGATCCCCCTAACTAACTACAATCAACTTTATACTACTAATATATAAGAATTACAAGTTTACTTCTTTATTTGATGAATTAAAATGTTAATTTTGCGATTTTACAAAAAGTTACATAGTATTTTAAGACATGAAAAATTTGAATTATTTGTTATAAAATATCATTATTAAAGAAAAGAGGTTAAAAATGAATACAGCTGTTTTAGTCGGTAGAGTAGGCCGAGATGCAGAAATTAAATATTTTGAATCAGGGAAAGTAAAAGCTAATTTTTCTATAGCAGTAAATCGTTGGGATCCTAAAACAAAATCAGAAGTAGCAGATTGGTTTAATATTGATGTTTGGGATAAATTGGCAGAATTTGCCGGAGAATATGTAAAAAAAGGTGTTCAAGTAGCTGTTGACGGTAGAATTGGTCAAAATAAATGGACAGATAAAGCTACAGGCAATGAAAGAGAAAATTTCTTGATTATTGCAAATGCAATAAGGTTACTTGGTTCTAAAAGAGATGTTGAACAGATATGATAATAAATTCTAATACAGTCGGAATAATTGCTGATGACTTGACCGGTGCTAATCATACAGCATTACAATTTCATTTAAAAGGTGCTAATACTCAAATTTTATTATCTGATGAAATTGAACCTTTAAATATAAAAAATACTCAGACATGGGCTATATCAACTGAGTCAAGAAATCTTGAACCTGAAGAGGCCTATGAAAAAATTCTTAAAGCATCAAAGATGCTCAAGGAAAAATTAAATCCGGATTATTATTATAAGAAAATAGATTCTACTGTGAGAGGAAATATTTCTGTAGAAGTCTTAGGTATGCTTGCAGCTTTGGAATACGATGCTGCAATTGTAATGCCTGCTTATCCAGCAGAAACAAGAACTACAGTCGGAGGATATCATCTTTTGAGGGGTATACCTATAGAACGTACCGAAATGGCTAGAGATCCTCATTCTCCTATTTTTGAATCCCATTTGCCGACTTTATTGAAATCCCAAATATTGCCGGAGTATCAGGATTTAATTGCTTTAATAGAATTAAAAACAATAATGAAAGGTGCCGGACCAATCTTGCAAAAAATTAACGAGTTAGTCCAAAGCGGGAAAAAACTTATTATTGCAGATGCTGTATCAACTGTTGATATTGAACAGGTAGCTCTTGCAATAAAAAAATGCGATTACAAAATATTGCCAGCTGGTACTTCTTCATTTGCTCAAGCATTGAGTGAATTTTGGTTTGCAGATTTGGATTGTGAACATATTATAAAAACTTTTCCAAGATTGCCGAAATTGATTGTATCTGGAAGTGCAACTCAAATTACGGCTGCTCAGATAGAAAGACTTGAAAATAGTGATGAATTTGATAATGTGCTGTCTATAAGTCTTGATTTGAAAACTGTTCTAAATGGAGTTCAAGATGATCTTGTGGATAGAGTTGTTTCAAATTTACGTTTTGATGATACAGTGCTGGTTCATACTTCTAATTTGATAAAAGAATTTGATGGCTTTTCAGAGGATTCTTTAAATGCAGAACTTACAAAGGCAAATTTAGCTACAGTAATTACTGATTTTTTAGCTGAACTTACAAAGAAAGTCTTAGCGAGAAAAGAAGCTATTTTAATTACTTTGGGTGGTGAAACTTCTTATAAATGCTGCAGTGCAATTGGAGCTTATCAATTGCAGTTGATTGATGAGGTAGCTCCAGCTATTGCACTTACTCTTGACCATAATGCTCAATGGATTGTTACCAAGTCTGGGAATTTAGGTAATGCAAATACTTTAATTGATATTTTGAAGTATTTTGAAACTCATGGCGGATTACAAGATGTCTAAAATATATATAACTACAGGTGATCCTAATGGTATTGGTGCAGAAATTACAATAAAAGCTCTTCAAAAGTTGGATTTGTCTAAAGATAAAATTTCTTTGATAACAAATAGAAGAGTTTTGGATTATTATGGAACTATAGATAAAGATTATGAAATTATTGAAATTCCCTATGATTCGGATATTTTGCCCGGGAAAGTAACTAAAGAAGCTGGAGAATTTTCTTTTTTATCTGTAAAAAAAGCCTGTGAAGTAGAAGCTAAGGCTATTGTTACAGCTCCTGTTGCAAAAAATGCTTTGTATCTTGCAGGACATAATTTTAATGGTCAGACTGAAATTTTACAAAAATATTTAGCTCATGATAATCAATTAGCTGAGATGTTATTTGTTGCAGGAAATTTTAGAGTTTTACTTTTGACAAGGCATGTTGCTTTGAAGGATATAGTTCTTACGAAAGATATTGTTGTAGAAAAAATCCTTAATTTGAAAGAGTTTTTTGTAAAAAAACTAGGTATTAAAGAACCCAAATTTGCACTTTGTGGTTTTAATCCTCATGCCGGAGAAGACGGGATTTTAGGTCGTGAGGAAATAGATATTTTAATTCCTGCGGTAAATGAATTAAAATCAAAAGGTGTAAATATTACCAATCCTTTGCCTGCTGATACTTTATTTATAAAGGCATTGGATTACGATTGTTGTATAGCGAATTACCATGATCAAGGTCTAATCCCTATAAAAACTGTTGCAGGTGATAAAACTGTCAATATGACAATAGGGCTTGATATAATTCGAACTTCCCCAGGACATGGCACTGCATTTGACATTGCAGGGAAAAATATTGCAGATGAAACAGGCATGATTGAGGCAATAAAAGCAGTTTTGTAAAGGAGTTTTTTATGAAAATTAATAATGTTTTTAAGAATATATTTTATGGTTCTGTAATTTCTCTAGCAGCTTGTTGCACTTATAATTATATAAATAAAGATATTAAAAATGACTCAGATTTTGTTTCAACAGCATCTCAAGAGATTAAGTCAAAAGATATTAATAGATATAATAAAATAGTAAGTAATATAGCTTCAGGAAAGTCTGCGAATAGAATTCAGACTTGGCGCAAAGAACTTTTGGATATGAGAGATTCTTTATATATCGATAGTATAGCGAAAACTAATTATGCAAAAGGTGCTCAAATGGTAAGAGATAGTATTAAAAAGGCAGCTTTAGTTAAATAAAGATATAATATTGTTACAATAAAAAAGAACCCTTTTTAAAAGGGTTCTTTTTTTAGTTATGTTATTTTGTTTATTTTGCAGGAACAGTTACAGTCTTTTTATCATTCCAGAAATCAACCAACATACTGCAGAAGAATATACTTGAGTAAGTACCTATTGTAATACCTAATATCATTGCAAGAACGAAGTCTCTAGTTGTAACTCCACCAAAGAAATACAATGCAAATAGAGTTATTAAAGTTGTCAATGATGTATTTATACTTCTTGTTAATGTCTGATTTACAGATGCATCAACTATTTCTCCAAATGTCATTTTCTTTGAATAATATCTTAAATTTTCTCTAATTCTGTCAAAAACAACAATTGTGTCATGGACAGAAAAACCGATAACGGTAAGAATTGCTGTAATAAACAATCCGTCAATTTGTACGTTATATAAAAGACCAAGTATTGAAAATACTCCACATACAAAAATTACATCATGTAATACTCCAAGAATTGCTGCTAAAGCATAATCGAATCTAAATCTGAATGATAAATATGCCACAATCCCCAAGAATGCTAAAGTTACAGCAATTAAAGAATTTTTGAATAATTCTTTACCCATAGTCGGACCGACAGAACTAACTGAGATTAGTTCTGGGTTGTTATATTCTGATTTAAGTTGAGTGCTGATCTTGTCTTGATCTGCAGAGTCTTTATCAATAAATTTAGTTCTTATAGAAATAATGGAGTTAATATTTGATTTAGTACTTTTTTGCTGATCATTATTAACGTTTAGAATTTGTATGTATGGATTTTCTATTCCAACTTTTTCTAAAGCAGTTCTTGTCTTAGAAACATCACTGTTGTTTAATTTTTGCTCAAGTCCATATTGTAAAATTGTTCCGCCTGTATAATCTATTCCTACTTTTAATGGGGAATGATTTCCGTAAGTTACAGATGAGTAAATCATTGCTATAATGCCAGGAACTAAAAGAATAGTAGTTAAAAGCATCCAACACCATCTGTATTTTACGACATGAACCAAGTGTTTTTTATCTGTATTTATCATTTTTATAACCTTTCTTAAATTTAGAGTTCACTAATCCAAAATACCGAAACGTGCTTTTTCACGTTTAGTTTCGGTTGCTTCATAACTTTGTCCGATTTCATCTTTTCTTAGACCGAACAATCCAGGATGTTTTAATTCTCCCGTTCCGAATATTAAGTGCATGAAGTTTTTAGTAACTGTAATAGCTGAGAACATTGAAACTATTACACCTATTGCAAGTGTTAAAGCAAAACCTTTAACGACACTTGTACCTAATAGATAAAGGATTGTACAAGTAATTATTGTTGTCATATTTGAATCAAAAATACTTGTAAATGCTCTGTCAAATCCTGAATTAATTGCAGTAAATAAGTTTCTGCCTGCTCTTAATTCTTCTTTTGTTCTTTCAAAAATAAGAATGTTTGCATCAACTGCCATACCTATTGATAATATGAAGCCTGCAATTCCAGCAAGAGTCAATGTAACAGGTATTGTTTTGAATAATGCAAATAGGATTAAACTATATATTACCAAAGCTATATCAGCAATCAGACCAGGAACATGATAGAATGCAATCATAAAAATCATTACTGCAGATAATCCAATGATTCCTGCTTTTTTTGATTTTGCAATGCTATCAGCACCCAATGTAGGTCCTACAGTATTTTCTTCTACAATTTTTGCAGGAACAGGTAATGCTCCGGCATTCAATAAATTAACCATTCTTTCTGCTTCATCGTAAGCAAATCCGCTTTCTCCACCTGAAATTTGGGCCTTACCGCCATAAATGGCTTCATTAACTCTAGGAGCTGATTGCAATTCTCCGTCAAAGAATATTGCCATTTGCTGACCAACTAAAGCTTTTGTCAAATCTGCAAATTTCTTTGCACCATTTGCATTAAATTCAAGTGATACAACCCATTGACCTGTTGCATCTGTACTTAATGTAGATTTAGCAAGGTCTTGTCCTGTAAGACCGGTTGATACCCATATAGGAGAACCGTCAGCAGCTTTACCTTCTTTTTTAAATTCCAATTGAGCAGTTTCACCAATAAAAGCTTTTGCTTCTTTTAAATCTGTAACGTTTGGAATTTCAATTAATAATCTTTTTTCTCCGACTTGTTGAACGACAGTTTCTGCAACACCAAGTTTGTTGACTCTCTGTTCAATAGCAAATTGTAATCTGCTCATTACGTCCGGTGTGATTTTTGCAATACTATCTGTAGTCTCAGCTTCAAGAATTAATCTTGAACCTCCAACAAGGTCGAGACCTAATTTTGTTGGTTTAACGCATATTAGTATTGTGGAAACAATCACTACTGCGACGATAAACCAGAACATTAAAATTTTGTTTTTCATTTTGTAACCTCTTTATAATATTTCAAAAATAACTTTGTTATGTTCTTTATTATAATTATAGAAATGATTTATATTTATAGTCTAAATGGGCTAATCATTGCAGATCTCATCTATTACCATAAATAATTCTTTCTTTTCAATTGAAGATAATTCTGTATGCGGTAATCTCACATAATCTTCAATCAAACCTTTATGTGCAAGGGCAGCTTTTACAGGTACAGGGTTTGGTGCCATAAAAAGCTTTTTAAATATTGGATATAATTTTTTATGCATATTTAAGGCTGCCAATAATTCTCCTGATTTGTAATTTCGAATCATAGATTTTATTTCAGAGCCAAATATGTGAGAAGCTACAGAAATAACTCCTCTTGCTCCTAAAGACATCATAGGTAATGTCAAACTGTCATCTCCTGAATATATTGTAAAATCATCAGGACAACACAATTTCATTTCTGTTATCATATCCATATCAGGATAACTTTGTTTTATTCCGACAATGTTAGAATATTTTTCCGCAAGAGTCGCTACCGTTTCCGGCATCATATTTACTCCTGTTCTCCCAGGGATATTATAAATAATAATTGGGGTATCTACGCTTTCTGCTACTGCTGAAAAGTGTTTGATCATCCCTTGCTGAGAAGGTTTGTTATAGTAAGGCACAACAGAAAGAATTGCATCTACATTTTCTTTCTGAGCCCATTTTGCAGCCATAATAGCTGTATCTGTTGAATTAGAGCCTGCGTTCATAATTACTTTTGCTTTATTTGCAACAGCTCTTTTTATTGTACTTAATAATTCAAATTCTTCTTCATGACTTAATGTTGGACCTTCTCCGGTTGTTCCTGCTACTAAAAGAGCATCACTCCCGTGATTAATTAAATACTTAGCAAGTTCTTCTGCTTTGTTATAATCAATCTCTTTTTTTTCATTAAACGGAGTTACCATTGCGGTGATAACTTCACCGGCATCATATCTTAACGCCATATAAAAACCTCTTACCCTTTCAAATCTGGCTACATATACAATAGAATTATAAAACAAACTTTAAAATTTTGTCTATAATATTAAGTTATTTATTGAAAATTGTATGGAAATCGTTTATAATCATTACATATATAAGAGAAAGGAGCTAGATTTATGAAAAGATTTAACGTACTGCAGAATTTC
The DNA here is from genome assembly GCA_949290355.1 of uncultured bacterium. Classification (GTDB taxonomy): domain Bacteria; phylum Cyanobacteriota; class Vampirovibrionia; order Gastranaerophilales; family Gastranaerophilaceae; genus Stercorousia. Next base: position 449,706 of record CASERN010000011.1, read on the forward strand.
GGGGGGGGGCGATTTAAGGCTTATTACAAGGATTTTCGGGGGTTGCGAAAGCAAAAAAATCTGTTATAATGATAATGTATATCATCACAATTATAGCGGAGAGTTTATGAAAAAAATATTCGGTTTCACGTTAGCAGAGGTATTGATTACTTTAGGAATTATAGGAGTTGTAGCGGCATTAACTATACCTGCTTTGATGGTAAAACATCAAAAGAAAGTATTTGCTACAAAAGTAAAGCAGACATATAGTATAGTTTCAAACGCATTGTTAAGTTCAGTTGCTGAAAATGGAGCTCCAAATACTTGGGCTTATTATGAACTAGACTCATCTGATCCGGATTATTTTAATAAGGCTTCCAGTCATATGGAAGAAATGGTAGTTAAATATTTTAAGCCGTATTTTAAAATTATTGGAGAAGGAAAAAATGCGCCAGGATATTATTTAATTTTAAGCAATGGAGTAACTTTATATTTTCAACCTGATGTATATGCAACATCAAATGGTACATATAAACAGAGTTCTGTTTTTATATTAGGCAGCACAGTCGGAAATCGTGATTATTTCGTTTCTGCAGATAGGAATTATTCAAGAACTGATTTTTTGATGCAAATCAGTGCAACAGAGGGTAATGCAAAAGTTCAAATGTATATGACAGATTATACCTTAGATGAAATTAAAAACCATTCGAAATACGGCTGTAATAAAAATATATCTCCAAACTATAGGATTGGCTGTGGGGCAATGATTCAGAAAAATAATTGGGAAATCCCCGATGATTATCCTTGGTAAATTCATATAAGTTAAAGATTTATATATGATAATATTTTCGTGATAAAATATATTATATATGGATTTGAGAAATTTAAGTAAGAAACAAAAATTATATGTTGGTGTATTTGCGGGTATAGTATCGCTTTTAGCTTGGGCATTTATTTCTGCAGGTGTAATCACGCATAATTTTAACAGAAGTCAATTACAAACTGATCAAGATAGGCAAGAAGCTTTGATTGACGGTATAATTTTGACAGAGACCAAAGATGAAAAAAAATATTGGGAAATTTATGGTGAGACCGGTAACTATGATAGTAAAAATGGTGTTGCTATATTGAATAATGTTATTGGTAATTTTTATGATGACAATAACGAAGTCTCAATGAGTTTTGAATCTTCCAGAGGAACTTATAATGAAAAAAAAGAACAAATCATATTATATGATGATACTTTTATTGTTTTAAAAGATTTGACAACATTGCGAGCAAATAAACTTGTATGGTCAGGGAAAGATATTCCAACTGTTGCTCAAGGGAATGTTAGAATTACCAGAAAAACTGATTTATTAGCAACAGCCCAAAAAGTAGAAATAAGTCCTGATTACAGTACATTTAAAATTGTTGGTAATACCGTATCTAAAGTTTATAGTGATAAGGAGATAAAGTGAAAAAGATAATATTAGCTTTTATTGCTGTTATTGTTATTTTTGGATTAATGGTTCAAGCATCTGATCTTGTAATTGAATCAAAAACTCAAAGTTATAACGAGCAAGAAAATAAACTTAAATTTGAAGGTGATGTGAAAGTTTCTGTTGATGATTTGCGAGTCGTCGGTGATTCCGCAGATGTTAGCATGGACGAAAATCAAAAATTAGATACTGCAACTTTTTATAATAAGCCTTATGCATATGAAGTTAAAAAAAATAAAAAGCGAGAGGTAAAAGCTAATATTTTAAAAATGTCTTTGATAACAAAAGTTGTAAAAGCTCAAGGGGATACCCAATCAATTGTATTTGACGGTAAAACTCCTATTGTTGTAATAAATGCAGATGAGCAGGAATATGATACAAAAACAGGTATAATGACTGCAACTGGGTCTGTTACAATCAAGTATAAAGAACTTGATACTTTTTCTAATAAAGCAAAAGTGCGTACTGACAAAAACGGTGATTTGAAAGATATTGAGCTTATCGGAAATGCAAAAATTAATCAGCAAAGTAATGAATCTTATGCTGACAGATTCTTGTATAACGCGAGTTCAAAAGTTTTGACAGCTGTAGGAAATACAACATCAAAAGCTTTAATGGATGATGGCACTTCGCTTATATTGAAAGCTAACCGCCAAGAGTATGTTCAAGATAAAAATATTTTTAGTGCTTCCGGTAATGTAAGAGTTTGGTACCAAGATTATTATGCTATTGGCCCAAAATTGACTTTGTATCCGAATAAAGAAGGCAAACCAAATGAAGCATATTTTACCGGAAGATCAAGTATTACTCAAGGGGTAAGAACTATATATGCTGATAAGATTATGATGACAATGAAGCCTAAAAATTTCCATGCTGACGGAAATACTAGAACAGTTATAAAAAATATAGGTTCTGGTGATAATGGAAATAGTGATAATGGCGGAATAGGATTAGGATTATAAAAATGAGTGAAAAAGAAAAAGTTGAAAAAGCTATAGAATTATATAAAAAAGGTGAGTATCAAAAAGCAATTGATGTTTTTGCTTCTGTTTTGGAAACTTGTCAGGATAACGCTGAATTGTATAATAACATTGCTCTTTGTTATGCTAATTTAAATGATTATGAAAAGGCTGAAAAAAATTATTTAAAAGCTTTGGAATTAAATCCTAAATTACCTCAAGTATATATAAATTTATCCGATATATACTATCGTGATAAAGATATGGGTAAAGGCATTGAGCTTGTTTCAAGAGGAATTCAAGAGATTCCAGAAAATCTTGTATTACGTCATTATCTTGCAAGGTTTTATATGGAAGATGCCAGACTTGATTTGGCAATTGATGAATTGGAATATATTTTGGAAAAGCAGCCAAATAATTATGATGTATATTATGACTTAGGAAGAGTTCATTTTGAGTTAGGAAATTATGCAAGTGCAATAGAAAATTTTGAAAATGTTCTTGAATATAAAGATGAAAATCCATGGATATACTATTATTTGGGAGAGGCTTATGAAGCTAATGATGAAATTGATAAGGCTCTTTCTAATTTCCTAAAAGCAATTGCGCATAATGATTCTTTTTCTCCTGCATATAAAAAAGTTGGAATATTGTTTTTTGCAAGAGGAGATTATGAAGATGCAATTGAGTATTTTGAAGATTATATGAATCTTGATATTCCAAAAGAAGAAGTTAATAAAATAAAAGAATTAATTGATAGAATTAAGAAAAAACAAAATGACAAAAAATAAGTACTGGATAGCATTTTCATCAATTGAAGAAATAGACAGCTCTTTTATACAAAGACTGTACAATTATTATGGTGATATTGAAGCTGCGTTTAATGCCAATAATTTGTCTGATATTGACGGACTGAGTATAAAAAAAGCTGAAAAATTCTTGCGTCTTAGAGATAAAGTAAATATAGATAAAACTTTTGATGAAGTTGAAAAACGCGGGATAAAATATTTAACATTTGATGATGAAAATTATCCTCAAATGCTAAGAAATATTGAAAATCCTCCATCTGTGATTTATTATAAAGGTGATTTGTCATCTTGTAATTTTAATCGTACATTAGCAGTTGTAGGCTCAAGAAAAGCTACATCTTATGCTAAAGAAGCCTTAAGACAAATTGTTGGAGAGCTAAAAAATACTGACATTTGCATAGTTTCAGGACTTGCATCAGGTATTGATACGACTGCTCATATATCTGCATTAGAAAATAATTTGAAAACTATTGGGGTTATAGCAAGTGGTTTCGATTATACATATCCAGTTGCAAATAAGGATTTGTATAACAAAATAGAAAATGGAGGAGGAATTGTCTTAACAGAATATTATCCGACATTTGAGCCATTGAAATTCAGATTTCCTCAAAGGAACAGAATAGTTTCAGGGCTATCTTATGGAACATTGGTGGCAGAAGCTTCTTTAAAAAGTGGTGCATTAATCACTGCGAATTTAACATTAGAGCAGGGACGAGAACTAATGTGCATTCCAGGACTAATTACAAATATGAATACTCAAGGAATTTATAAATTGTTAAAAAATGGTGCAACTTTAGTTACTTGTGCTGATGATATATTAGAGGCATTAGGATGGGAAATTAAGATGGAGCAAAAATCTTTATTTGATATTCCTGATTTAAATGAAGAAGAACAGAAAATATATAATGCTTTAGAAGTCGAGGAAAAATCTGCTGATGAATTACAAAATATTACTAATTTAAGCATAGATAATTTATTGATGTACTTGACAACTATGGAGCTTAAGGGCATAATTAAACAAGTCGACGGGGACAGATATAAGAGAGTAACTTCTGTTAATTGCTCTTTTTGATGAGTAATTATAATTTAGGTAGGATAGATAAAATGACAGCAAAAGCTACTGAAAAAAATAAAGAAAAGTCATTGGTAATAGTTGAGTCTCCTGCTAAATCTAAAACAATTAAAAAGATTTTAGGAGACAGTTATCAAATAGAAGCAAGTTTCGGCCATGTAAGAAATTTGCCAACCAAAGATCCTTCAACAGAGAATTTGGGCTTTGATATAAAAAATCATTTTGAACCAAAATTTGAGATAATTCCAGGGAAACAAGCAGTTGTAAAAAAATTGAATGATTTGGCCAAGAAGGTCGACAAAATATATTTGGCATCCGATCCTGACCGTGAAGGAGAAGCTATTGCATGGCACGTTAGACAAATTTTAAAAGTGCCGGATGATAAAATTTTACGAATTGTTTTCAATGAAATTACCCCAAAAGCTGTAAAATATTCTGTCGAGAATCCTCGAGGAATTGATATGGATATGGTAAAAGCTCAACAAACAAGACAAATTTTGGATAAACTTGTAGGTTATAAACTAAGTCCAGTTTTGTGGAAGCAGATTGGTAACAGAAATTTATCTGCAGGCAGAGTGCAGTCTGTTGCCTTAAGAATGATTTGTGAAAGAGAAGAAGAAATAGAAGCTTTTGTCCCTCAAGAATATTGGTCTATTCATACAATATTGGACAAAGATGGAAAATCTTTTGAGGCAGAACTTTCTAAAATTAAAGGAAAAGCAGTTGATAAAAATATTAAAAATAATGAAGAAGCTCAAAAGATTGTAGATTTTTTGAAAAATTATCCATCAGAATTCGATATTACAAAAGTAACTAAAAAAACTTCTAAAAGAAAACCTACAGCACCTTTTATAACATCAACAATGCAGCGAGCAGCAAGCTCAAAATTAGGTTTTGGTGTTCAAAAGACAATGCAGGTTGCTCAAAAATTATATGAAGGTATTGAAATTGACGGTACTCCTGTTGGTTTGATTACTTATATGAGAACTGATAGCGTAAGAGTATCTGACGATGCCCAAAGTATGGCTAAAGATTTTATTCTTGCGAATTATGGCGAAAAATATTATCCAGAAAAGCCAAATATATATGTAAAAGGTAAACAAAATGTTCAAGATGCTCACGAGGCTATCAGACCATCTTATCCTGAAAGAACTCCTGAAAGTATCAAAAAATATTTGGATAATGATCAGTATAAATTATATAAATTGATTTGGGAAAAATTTATGTCATCTCAAATGACTCCTGCAGATGTTGCAAACAAAACTGTAGAAATCACTGCCGGAGATTATACACTTAAAGCTGGTACTAGCAAGGTAACATTTGAAGGTTTTTTAAAAGTCTATAATGATTCAGATGATGAGGAGCAGGAAGCAGAAGCAAAAATCCCTGATTTGAATGAAGGAGATAAAGTAAAATGTATTAAAGTTGATCTTAAACAACATTTTACTCAACCGCCTCCAAGATATAATGAAGCTTCATTAGTTAAAGCTTTGGAAGAATATGGAATTGGTCGACCATCTACATATGCAACTATTATTACAGTTATTCAAACGCGCAAGTATGTTGAAAAAAAGGATAAAGCCCTTCATCCGACTCTTTTAGGTCGTACTGTTTCAAAACAGTTGGTAGCTCAATTTGCAGATATTATGGATTATAAATTTACTGCAGGCATGGAGACAAAACTCGATCAAATTGCAGAAAAAAAAGCTGTTTGGAATGATGTTTTGGAAAATTTTTATGAACCTTTTATTCAAGAAGTTAATAAAGCTCTTCAGACAGGTGAGAGGGTAAAAATTGAAAGTAAAATTAAATGCCCGAATTGTGGAAAACCAATGGTATTGAGAATAGGGAAAAACGGCTCACAATTTTTAGGTTGTTCAGGTTTTCCTGATTGCAAAACTATGATGTCTTTGAATGCTTTATCTGAAGAAAGTTTAAATGAACAATCAAATGAAACTGAGGTATGTGAAGAAAAATGTGAAAAATGCGGTTCTGATATGATATTCAAAATTGGACCTTATGGTAAATATATGGAATGTACAAATGCAGATTGCAGACATAGAAAGCCTTATAGAAAATCAACCGGTGTAACTTGTCCTAAATGTGGAAAAGGTACTATTGTTGAAAGGAAATCTAAAAGAGGTACAATCTTTTATGGTTGCGATAAATATCCAGAATGTGATTTTACTTTATGGAATGAACCAACAGGTGATAAATGCCCTGAATGTGGTTCGCTTCTTGTTAAAAAAATTCTTAAAAAAGGAAATGTTATAGCTTGTTCAAGCTTGAAATGTCATTATAAAAAAGAATTGGACGAAAATTCTGATAATACAAATGAATAAGATAAATTTTGAAAGGCTAAAAAAATGAATCCTGAATTATATGAACGATATCTCGCTAAAAAAGCTAAAAAGTTGGGTATTTCAGTTGAAGAATTGAAGGCTCGAGGATCTGTTTCCCCTGTCTCAGAAAATACTCCTAATTCTGAGAAGATAGTAACTCAATCTCCATCTCAATTTCAATCATTGCAGGATGAACCTAAATATGTTCAACGTACAATTCAGGATCAATTATCTTCTCAAAATTCTACAGTCCAATATCAACAACAATATAGCGGTATGCAGCCGGAAACTGTGAAAACAGAAGTTCCTTCATATGTTTTTGGTCCTACTAAGATTGAGGAAAATCAAAACTATAACAGCAATTCTATTAATCAATTTGTATCAAACTCTGAAATTAATGATAACAGAGAGAATAAATTTGGTCTTATTGGTTATCCTTTGGGGCATTCTTTATCGAAGATAATTCATGAAGCAGGATTTAAGAGTTTGGGGGTAAATGCTACATATGATATTTTAGAGACTCCTCCGGACAATCTCGTAGATAGAATTAAATGGCTGAAAAATAATGGATATAAAGGCTTTAATGTTACAATACCATTAAAGTTGCCTATTTCACTATTCGTCAATGAAGTTGATAATTATGCAGATCTGGCAAGGGCAGTGAATACTGTGTATATTGATGCTGACAAGTCATTAAAAGCTTATAATACAGATGTAATAGGTTTTAGAAGAGCTATTCCTAAAGATATTGATTTAAGAGGGAAAAAAGTCGCAATTTTGGGTACAGGCGGGGCTGCCCATGCAGCTTGTGTTGCATTGACAGAATGCGGAGTTCAAGAAATTGCATTTTTTACAAGAAATATTCCAAATTCAATAGATTTAATGAATTACGTAAGAAGAAAATTCCCTTCTGTTAACTTTAATGTTTATCAGATTGAAAATATTCGAAATTTGGGAGAGTATGCAATGCTTGTAAACACGACACCTATAGGTATGTTAGGAAAATCTGCTGATTTGATGCCTGTTGAGCCAAATGCACTTAGTTCTTTATCTTGTAATGCAGTTGTATATGATGTTATTTATAATCCTAAAAAGACTTTATTAATAAAAGCTGCAGAAAAATTAAATTTACGAACAATCACGGGCTTGGATATGCTTATATACCAAGCTGTTGCTGCTCAGGAAATATGGTTTGGTAATACTCCTGATTTTAAAGATATGAAAATTGCAGCATTAGAGGCTTTTTAGAAAATTATTCATAGCGTAAGGCATCTATTGGGTTGAGTAATGATGCTTTATATGCAGGGTAATACCCAAATAATACACCTATTGCTCCGGAAAATCCAAGTGATAAGATAATTGAGAACAAAGATATTGATACACTCATTACACCAGATACTTGGACGAGTTGTGCTCCTATAATTCCGACAGCAACTCCTATAAGTCCGCCTATTATTGAAAGTAAGAATGATTCTATTAAAAATTGAATTCTTATATCTGAAGGTTTTGCTCCTATTGCCATTCTTATACCTATTTCTTTAGTTCTTTCTGTTACCGATACAAGCATAATATTCATTATACCTATACCTCCAACCAATAAAGAAACAGAAGCTATGGATGCAAGTAATATTGCAAAAGTCTGTACTGTAGATTTCATTTTTTCTTGAAATTCTGCAGAGTTTCTTATTTCAAAATCGTTTTCTTGGTTTTTCCCAATTCTGTGCCTTGCGACCAGTAATTCTTCAATATCTTGTTGAGCAAGTGATACATCGTCAGGATCTGCTCCTTTAACGACAATCATCGATACTGTTCCTGGAAATGTTGTTCCAAATACTTTTTTTTGAGCTGTAGTGATTGGAATAAAAATTAAATCATCCTGATCCATAGGTCCCATGCTGCCTTTTGATTTTAAAGTACCTATTACTTTGAAAGGTATTCCACCTACTCTCATAATTCTATCTCTAGGGTCAAGATCCCCAAATAGTTCAGAGGCAACGGTTGCTCCTATTACAGCAACTTTTGCGGAATTCTTAATGTCTTCTGGAGTAAATCCTCTACCCATATCAATTTCATAGTTTTTGATATAGAAATATTCAGGATTAATTCCATATACTGTAGACGCCCAGTTTTGATTTCCATATGTAAGTTGTTTAGATTCAGTACTTACTGAAGAGACCGCAGAAATTCCTCTTGCATTTTTTTTGATTGCTTCTGCATCTTTTATTGTAAGTGTAGGTCTTGTACCCATTCCCATTCTAACTCCACCTGTTTTAGCAGATGCAGATCGTATTGTAAGTAGATTGCTCCCCATGGATTCCATATCTTGTTGAACTTTTTCACTTGCGCCAGTACCTACCGCAAGCATTATAATTACAGCACTTACACCTATTATAATACCAAGACTTGTAAGCATAGAACGCATTTTATTTATTTTCAGGGATACTATCGCCATTTTTAATGTTGATTTAAAATCTATCATTTTTCCTCTTTTAGTATGGTATTGTTGTGTGTGTATTCATTTCATCAGAAATTATATTTCCGTCTTTAAATCTGACAACACGTTTGCAATATTGGGCTATGTCAGGTTCGTGTGTAACTAAAACAATTGTTTTTCCCATTTCTTTGTTTAAATTTACAAAAAATTCCATAACCTCAATACTTGTTTTAGTATCCAAATTCCCTGTCGGTTCATCTGCAAGAATCAATGGTGGATCATTAACAATTGCTCGAGCGATTGCAACCCTTTGTTGTTGCCCGCCTGACATTTGGTTTGGCATGTGGTCTTCTCTTTTTTCAAGACCTACTATTTTTAGGGCTTTTTTTGCTCTTATTATTCTTTCTTCTTCGGGAATTCCTTTATATATCATAGGTAATTCGACATTTTCAAGTGCTGTTGTTCTTGATATAAGATTAAATCCTTGAAATACAAAACCCATTTTTTCATTTCGTACCATTGCAAGATTATCAGTATCTAGAGAGAGCATATCAATTCCATCAAGATAATAACTCCCAGAGTTAGGTTTATCAAGAGTTCCAAGCATATTCATAAACGTCGATTTCCCTGAACCGGATGCTCCCATAATTGCTACAAATTCACCTTGTTCTATAGATAATGAGACGTCATTCAATGCATTGAAGCTGTCTTCTCCCGTTTGGTATGTTTTTATTGCGTTTTTTACTTCTATTAAACTCATTTTATTACAATCTTCTAGGTATTGCGTTTTTACTATTACTTTGTTTTGACTTTTTACTTTTTATAGAAAGAATGACCTCAGATCCTTCTTTAATTTTTTCAGATATTATTTCAGTAGAAGAATCATTATATGCACCTGTTTCTATTTCAATTCTTTTTGGCTTACCTTTTTCAAGTATCCATATCCCTTGATTTTTATATTTAGGACCGTTGATATCAGGAGTAAATTTTAATGCCATATTTGGAACGCATAGAACATTTTCACTTTTATCGGTAATTATTGAAACATTGGCTGTCATTCCTGGTTTTAATTTCAAATCTTCATTATTTACGTCGACAATTACTGTATAAGTTACTACATTAGATTCTGTAGTAGGGGATAATCTTACTTGAGTTACTTTACCTGTAAAAGTGCTGTCAGGGTAGCCGTCAAGAGTGTAGGTTACATCTTGCCCTTCTTCTACTCTTCCTATATCAGCTTCTGAGACACTTACTTCTATTTGCATTTTTGTTAAATCTTGAGCAATTGTAAATAATTCAGGAGCTTGGAAACTAGCTGCAACTGGAGAACCTAAATCTATTTCTCTTGAAATTACTGTACCGTCTACAGGTGCTATAATTTTCGTATAACCTAAGTTTGTCAAAGCTGTTTTTAATGAAGCTTGATATTGATTTATTTGAGCTTTTGCAGCGTTAATTTGTGCGATATCTGATTGATAAGTACTTAATTTTTCGTCCAACTCGCTTTTTGCAACAAAATTTTTAGCATAAAGATTTTTGTATCTAATGTACTGTTTTTGGTCATAATTTGCAATAGCTTGCAGTTTTGATAAATTTGCTTTAGCATTATTAATTTGAGCCTGATTTTGTTGTACAGTTGCTTCAAAGTTTGCAGGGTCAATTTGAGCGAGTATTTGACCTTTTTTTACAACATCATTATAGTCTACGTATATTTCTTTTATAAGTCCTGATACCGTAGAACCTACACTTACAGTATTCACCGGATTAATTGTTCCTGATGCTTCTACTACTTCGGTTATGGTGCAGCGTTCTATGGGTTTTGTTTTATATTTTACTTGTTTGCTTCCTGCAAAACTTATGATTCCAATAATTATTAGTAAAATTATTGCAACTGTTGAATATACGTATTTTTTTTGAATATTTTTTATTTTAGTTAAGTCTAACATTATTTATCCTCTATAGATGTTGTAACTTCTTGTGGAAGCGCAATTGCTCGTTCAAGATTAGCTCTTGCTACATTGTAATTATAAACTGTTTGTACATATGATACTTGCGCATTATTATAATTTACTTTTGCGTCTTGCAATTCTATGTAATCTCCAAGACCAACTGCATATCTACCATCTGCTAATTCAAAATTTTCCAATGTTTGGCGCACTTTTACGGCAAGCAGTGGTATTTGCTTTTCTAATTGTACCATATTAATATATAAATTTTGAACTTCAAAATATATATCTTGTTTTGCTTGGTCTATTTCATTTTCTGCCAGTTGTACTTGGATTTTTGCATTATCAATTTTATGTTTTTGCCCTTTAATATTTACGTTACTGGATAAATTTACACCCACATTAAAAGAATTCGTATTATATTGATCTCTGTAGCCATATCCAGCAGTCGCAGAAATTTCAGGTAAGTATTCTCTTTTTGTGTATTTCAAAGATTCTTCCATTGCTTTTAATGTTGCATCGTATGCTTTTAAATCCGGTCTGTTTTTATAAGCAAGATTTACAGATTCTTCAAAAGTATATGGAAATGGTTGAAATTTGTAGTTATCAAGCACATTAATTTTTTCAACTTGAGATGTCAAAAATGCATTGTTGACATCTTTGGGAGGTTTGCTCAGATCCTTTTTTTCATCTATTTTTTCCAGATTGACGGGAGCGAAGTTATTTTGAAAATTAAAAGTTTCTGTATTTTCGATTTCATATTCAGGAGCAAAAGCTATGTACATTGCGTTATTAAGTTGAACTAGAGCATTTTTGTATGCTTTTTCAGATTCAACGAGAGTAACTTTAGAATCACTTAGATAGACTTCTGCGTTTACAAGATCTATTTTTGATTTAATCCCTTCTTCAAAATATGCTTTTGTTCTTTGATAGTTTCTTTCATTAATTTGTACATTTGCTCTGTTTACGTCTAGTGTTGCTTTAGCTGCCAGGACTCCGTAATAATTCGTTTTTACACCAAAGATAGTTTCAAGTACCATATCCTCAAATTCGTATAAAGCTGCTACTCTGTCAAAGTTGTACATTCTTATATTTGCATTGGTTTTCCCAAAGTTCCATATTAATTGGCTAATACTTGCTTCTGCAGAGTAAATGTTTGAATTAGTATTCCTTCTGTTATTTTTTGAATCTGTAAGATTATATCCTGTACCTATTCCTAAAGTTGGAAAATATTCGGATTTGGCAATTCCCAAATTTCCTTTTGCAAGTCCGTAATTATATCTGGTCTTTTTTATTTTAGGACTGTTTTGAAGTGCAATTGTAATACAGTCTTTGATATTTAAAACAGCATTTTTTTCAACACTCATTTGTTCAATTGCAAATGCTGTTGTAGAAGAGCAAATTATAAAAAATGTAAGGATTACGGACTTTATTTTTATATTCAATTAAAATTCCTCAATACATTATTATAACGATTTAAGCACAATTTTTGTTCATTTTAATCATTTATAGAGTGTAAATGTATTTAAAAAAGTTTATTTTTTTATTTATTAGTTATCTTTAAGTGTCCAAAAATCCTTTTGTAACATTACCATGAACGGTATTAATTCAAGACGACCTACCATCATGTTAAATATCATTATAATTTTAGATATAGGATTGATACTGTCGAAATTAGCCATTGGACCTGTTGATTTGGTGAATCCGGGCCCAATATTGCCAAGTCCGCTAATACTACAGCTTAGACCTATAGTACTGTTATGTTCAATTATTGAAATTATTATTGATGTGATCCCAAAAATTAAAAAATAATAAAATACATACACTATTATTTGTCTAGCAACTTCAGGGGCAACTGTTTTGTTATCAACTTTAATATTGACAATAGCATTAGGATGTAGGATTCTTAATAATTCACTTTTCATGCATTTATAAACTATAAGCCATCTTACCATTTTTATACCGCCTCCGGCTGATCCTGCGCAAGACCCCATAAACATTACAATAAATAACAATATTTTTGAGGTGTAATCCCAAGTAATAAAATCTGCACTTGCACTGCCTGTTGATGTAGTAATACTTATTACTTGATATAATGCATGAGTAAAGCTTGAAAATAAACTTGTATGTGTATTAAAAATAAGAGAAATTGTTATTAATAATGCCATTAATATAACAAGAGAAAAATAAAGCTTAAATTCTTCATTTTTCAATAAAACAAGTGGATTTTTCTGTATAATTGCTCTGTATTGTATATTAAAACTTGCTCCTGCTAAGAACATAAATATTAAAGTTACCCAAGTAATATAATTTGAATGATAGCCCATTATGCTTTCAGGATTTGGAGAAAAGCCTCCCGCAGCTAATGTTGAGAAAGAGTTGCAAATTGCATCAAAACAAGACATTCCGCCAAATACCAATAATATAATTTGTATTACAGTTAATCCTGCGTATATTTTCCATAATGCAGATGCTGTATTTCTAATTCTTGGTGTAAATTTATCTTCAGTAGGCCCTGGAGCTTCGGCAAAAAACATTTGTCTGCCTGCTACTGCAAATTGTGGTAATATTGCAATAAATAACACTATTATTCCTAAACCACCAAGCCATTGTGTAAGTGATCTCCAAAAGAAAAATGCCTGAGGGTAGTTATAATGTGTGAGTATAGTCGCTCCTGTGGTTGTAATACCCGATACTGATTCAAATATGGAGTTTAAAGGTGATAACCCGTAAAATAAGTATGGGATTGCTGATATTATCCCAAATATTATCCAAGACAACGCAACAATAAATAATGCTTCTGCCTTTTTAATATCGTTCAAATTTTCTAACGTAGTAGCATTCGGAATAAATTTTCTAAAAAGGTAACCAATGCTGCATGATATTAAAGCTGCTGTAATAAATGGTTGTATAGAATTATAATCTTTATAGTATAAAGCAACGATTACAGGTATTAGTACAACAAAACCTATGTATATCATTGTTAATCCGAGTGCATTTGCAATATAATTTAAGCGCATATTACTTTACCTTAAAAAATCCTTTTATTTCTTGAGCATTTTCTGCAGTTGTAAATATTATAAGAATGTCATCAGTTTTAATTTCTGTATCACCTTTAGGGATGATAATATTATTTCTTCGCTGAATTACTCCTATAATTGCTCTAGTTGGAAATTTTAAATCCATGATTTTTTTGTTATTAAATTCAGGTAAAACTCTTATTTCCAAAACTTCACCTTGACCTTGTTCTACTGTTGCTAAAATATCTACATCATTTTCAAACAAATCATTTTTTACCTCATTAATTGCAGAATTTTTAGGGGATATAGCAACATCTATGCCGACTTTTTCAAAAAGCGGTATATTCAATACTTTAGCTACTCTTGCGATTACTCTTTTTACTCCAAGCTGCTTAACGAGAAGAGAACATAATAAATTTCTTTCATCATTATTAGTAACACTAATTACTACATCTGCACTGCCTATTTCTTCTTCATCTAAAAGTTTTAAATTTGTACCATCACCATTTATTACTAATGTATGAGATAATTCTTCCGCTAAAATCTGGCATCTGTCGTAGTCTTTTTCAATTATCTTGATTTTTATTTTCATTTTTTCAAGAGTTCTTGCTAGCATTAATCCAACATTTCCGCCACCAATTATAGAAACTGATTTCACCATTTCCTTTTCATGGAAGAATGTTCCTGCTAAAATATCAAGAGAATGTGATGTCCCCATAAAAATAAGTTTATCCCCATCTTTTATTTCTGTTTCTCCGTTAGGAATAAAAAGTTCGGATTCTCTTGTTAAACCAACCATTAAAGTGTCTTTAGTGAACCCGCAATCTTTAACCTTTTGACCAACGATTGGCAGGTGTGAGTTTACCTTGTATTCAAGTAATCTGGCTCTGCCATCAGCAAAATTTTCGACATCTAATGCTTGAGCAACTGTAACTATTCTAAAAATTTCTTGAGTAAGTAATTCTTCTGGCCAAATTATATAATCTATAAAAAAATCACAAAAATTTTCGCTATTTTTTTCAAAATTCAAAGTCTTTTTATACTCTTCTCTGCTAACAAAGCAAATTGTTCTGATGCCTCCGTATTTTTTTGCGGAAAGGCATGCTACTATATTAGCTTCATCAACGGCAGTGCAGGCTATAAAAATATCAGAATTTTTAATGTCTGCGTTTTTCAAAACATCAATATTGGATGCATTCCCTTGAATAAAGCTTATATCAAGCTTATCAAATTCATCAGTTCTGTTTTCTTCTTTATCAATAATAGTTATATCGTGATCTTCGAAGAATTCTGTTGCCAAAAGACAACCTATTTCTGTTGCTCCGTAAATTACTATTCTCATATTTCGGATTATATCTTAAGTAAACTTTTTTTTCAAGCATATGCTTATATAAGACAATTAATGATTATGATTTTACTTATTATATGTATGTTAGGTAGTATTAAATTAGTTAATTATGAAAAATGTTTTTCTTCTAATTTGAAACGGATATTCAAATCAGATTATAATTATAAAACCTATGATGAATTTGTCCCTAAAACAAAAAAGCAAATACTTGGGAATTTTCCGGCTGAAATTATAAAAATTTGTCTTGGAAAAAATAAAAAAAATAATATTAAATTGTTTCAAGATGCATTTGCTGATACCGCTGTATATATTAGAGAGTGTTTCCACGAATTTAAAAAAAATAATATAATATCTAAGGATTTTGAAGATCTTGATAAAAAAGATTTAAAATTATTTGAACAAAATATTAATAAAATTTTCAATGGAAAATTGAAAGGAGTTCTTCCCAAAGGTGTAAAAGCTAAATTTGAATATGAAGGAAGAGGAATGTGGAAGAATGTATTTAAGTTTTCTTTGCAAGAGTACGGACAAAAAATAATGCATGATAAGGCTATACAAGTATTTCATAATAGCACTTGCCCTATAGAAGTATTGAAAACGTCGCAGGGTGTATATGCAGAAGCAAATTTTTGGACATATTTAAAAAATATTGCAGGTCATAAGTTAGATAAAACACAATTTACAAGACATTATATTTCAGATTTGAAAAATGGATATTCAATGACAGAGTTTGTTGATTCAGAAATTCACAAAACAACAAAGCCTTTAGATATTGAAAAGTTATTTAGAATTTTTTACACAGATGTAACTAATATTCCAATTAATGAAAAATTGTATGATATTGGTGGTTGCTTAAAAATGCCTGGTTTTATTAAAGATAAAGTAACCATGAAATATTATAAAAAATTAATGCACAGAAGCCCTGGTAAAGATCTCAATTTGTTTATTGAAAACCTCAAATCTTTAGTTCAAAATCCAAAAACTCCTCATAAAGATAAAATACAAAAAGCTCTTGAATTATTTGAACATGAAAATAATCCAAATTAAAATGTAATTTAATATTTGTAAGGCAATTACCGCAATTATTGGAGAAAAATCAATTCCTCCAAAAGGCGGTATAATTTTTCTAAAAAGATTTAAATATAAATCTGTGCAGTCTCTAAGTCCCGCAAATGGCTGTTTATACCAATCTATACTTGGGACAAAGCTTAAAAGACATCTTACGAGTATTAACCAAAAATATATTTGAAAAAAACTGTTTACTACAAAAATTAAATTGTTAACCATTATTCCTCACTAATTATAATTGAGAAGCTTTTTTTGTATTTGCGCAAGTACAATTTTCTCTTGTTGTTGGAATATTTTCAATCATCTTGAAGAGTAAGCTTTTAAGATTAGATACATTTGAATTAAATACCTCTATTACTTCGTGGTGAGATACAGGAGGAACATCTCCAACAAGTCCAGCATCGTAATCGGTAATAAGAGAAATATTTAATGGGCACATATCCATTTCTTTTACCAAGTATGCTTCAGGAAATGCTGTCATATTTATTACTTCCCAACCTTGGTTAGTAAAGAATTTTGATTCTGCTTTTGTAGAAAAACGAGGACCATTTATAACAACAACAGTGCCTGTTTCATGAATTGATATTCCTAACTCTTTACCTGTCTTAATGGCTAATTGTCTTAGTTCTGGACAATAAGTCTCAGCGGCAGAAGGATGTGTAACTATTGGTCCTTCAAAAAATGTTGTTTTTCTTCCGTCAGTCCAATCAACAAATTGGTCGCAGATTACAAAATCTCCAGGTTTTACATGTTTTTGGAGGCTGCCTGCTGCACATGGAGATATTACTCTTTCACATCCTACTGATTTCATTGCCCAAACATTTGCTCTATAATTAATTAAATGAGGTAAAATTGTATGATTTCTGCCATGTCTAGGCATAAATGCAACTTTGTGCTTTCCTATCGTTCCGATAAATAAGCTGTCGCTAGGCATACCATATGGAGTCTCAATTTTTACTTCTTCAATATTATCTAAAAATTTGTAAAAACCTGATCCGCCAAAAACTCCAATATCTGCTAATTTTTTATTTGTCATAAATTTTCCTCTCTGTTTAATTAATAATAGCTATAATAATCATACCATAAAAAATAAAAAAGTAATAAATTCTCCCAAAAAAAATCTCAGCTTAATAATTGTTACAATAACACTTAAAAACCTGATAAATCAAGCATTGAGGCTATCTTCATTTTAATGTTTTTCCCTTTAGGACTTGAA
This sequence comes from uncultured bacterium, assembly GCA_949290355.1. Taxonomy (GTDB): domain Bacteria; phylum Cyanobacteriota; class Vampirovibrionia; order Gastranaerophilales; family Gastranaerophilaceae; genus Stercorousia. The sequence continues at coordinate 467,380 of CASERN010000011.1, forward strand.
TTTATTTTTTTTTGTACTATAATGAATGTACAAACCATTCTTAAAAGTTTTTGATCTTGTTGAAGAAACGGGTCGTTAGGGAATTTTTAAGGATTTCAATTTACAACATAGAGGATTACATTTTGAGAAAATTATTACTGTTAACTTTTACACTAATGTGTATGTTGTTTTCGCATGCACAAAGTCAGGCAGCTGACGTAAACTCTGTAAAAGCGACAATAGTAAAACATGCTATTGAAATGGGCGTGGATCCTGCAATTGCGTTGAGCATTGCTCGCACAGAATCAGGATTCAGACATGAAGCAAGAAGCTCTCATGGTGCAGTAGGTGTGTTCCAACTAATGCCTTCAACTGCAAGAAGAATGGGGTACAATCCTTATTCATTAAATGAAAACATTAAGGCTGGTATTACATATTATAAGAAAATGTATAATATGTTTGGTTCTGTAGAATTGGCATTGGCAGCTTATAATGCTGGACCTGGTAATGTAAAAAAATACAATGCAGTTCCGCCTTATAGTGAAACAAGACGTTTTGTTAGTAAGATTATGACAGATGTAAACAGGCAAAAGGCAAATCCTGATCCAGCAGTTTTAAAAGCGAAAAAAGGAGTTTATGCTGCTCAAAAACCAAAGAGTGTAACTCCAGTAAATGCATCTGTTCATAAACCGACATCAAAGGTTGTTGATTCTAAAGATTTGCATGTTGAAGTCTTAGAAGAAAAACCAATAGAGTTAAAGTTGGAAACTCTTACGGTTGCAATTTAATTCAAATTTTTTGAAGAAAAAAAGAGAAACGAAATACATCGTTTCTCTTTTTTTGTAAAATTTATTTACAATTAGATAAAATTTATTAAAGAAATATTTGTATCTTACCGTAATACTATTCAGAAAGGAATAATGTATCTACTATGGGAATGGCAGCAGGACAAGCTAGATTATTAAGTATTACGGCAAGATTGACCGATAATGAACTTCGTTCTCAGACAATCACAAATTCTAAGTTGAGATTGGCTGATCAGTCATCAGAAGCAAGTTCTGAGTACATGGATGCATTAAATACTCAACAATTAAATTACAGTTATTATGATGCAAATGGAGCTAAAACATCTATGTCTTTAACTCCAAACGTTTTAATGACATATAGTGATTTAAAAAATCAGTATGCTATGGTAAACTCCGCAGGTCAAGTTATGGTTAGCGGTACTGATATAAAAAACTTTGAATCATCAGATACTATGGCTGATTTTTTGTATTGTTATGGAATAGAAAAAATAGAAAATCCAAAATGGACATCTGCGATGTCAAGTATTTATGGCGACTATTATTCTCAATTTTATGATGAGGATAATACTTTGTATAATCAAATTTCACAAATAGATATATCTGGGATATCAAGTGATTTGAGTGCAAGTGATTATGCTTCTGCAGTATCTGATTTACAGAACAATATAAGTAATTTTACAAATACAAATGATTTATCTAAATTAGGAGGAACTGCGTCCCAATGGTTAAATACTTTGAGTAATCCTCCAGAATATAGTATTTTAGATGAACCGGTATATACTGCTCCTGAGTTTAGCGATTTAATTGAGGATTTTCAAGATCTTCAATGCTTTTCAGATGTTCAAAATTCTACAGGAGATGAACGTATTGGACATATTGAACATAACTTATCAGCTTTGATATGGGGTACAAATGGATTTGCAGATGGTAATACTTTTACTAATTCTACAGGTTCTATTTCAATTTTATCAAGTTTAGCTGTAACAGAAGATAGTGTATCCTTATCTAACAGGAATATTGGTTCAAGCAACAGTTCAAAAAACTTAGCTAGAGTTTTACAATCATCAGATCAATATAGCTCAGTACAAGAAATCATTACTCAAATACAAGATTTATATTGTGATGTAGTGAATTATTTGTATAGTAATTATAATACAGGTTCTGCCGATACAGATTTGAATTTAGGTAAATTTATTTTATTAGAAAAAAGTGCAGATGTTAAAACAGAAGAAGAATTATATAATGAATGGAATGATTTGTATTCAAATATAATGTCTTTGACTGATAATGTTCATTCAGAACTACAAGCAAATCCTAATTTGGATTCTGATTATACTGAATATTTATCAGATAAAGCAAAATATGAGCAGAGTATTCAAACATTTAAAGAAAGTGTTCAAACTTGGCAGAATAAATGTTCTCAAATGCAGCAATCAGTATTAAATTCATTAAATAATTTGCCAGATGAACAAATTCCTGATGATACTGATTCAAGATATCAATGGTATGTAAATCTTTGGTATAGAATGGGCGGTACAAGTGAGACTTCAAAGGCTTCTAATTCTGCAAATAACTATAAAGAGTTAGACGAAAACCTTATGAATAATTCTGAATGGCTTCAGTTTGCATTAGAACAAGGTATAATTACTCTAGAACAAGCTACATTTAGTGAAGACGGTTCAAAAGATTACCCAAATATGGGGACTTATGATTGGAAAGCTATAACTTATACAAACGCAAGTGATATAACATCTCAGGATGATGAGGCTGCAATTGCAAAGGCAGAGGTAAAATATAAAAATGCATTAACTGAAATAGAAAACCAAGATAAAAAATATGATCAAGATTTGAAAAAATTAGATACGGAACATAGTGCATTACAAACTGAGTATGAGTCAGTAAAAAGTGTTATAGATAAAAACGTTGAAAGATCTTTTAAAGCATTTTCATAAAAAAATCCCGCTTTTATTAATTGCGGGATTTTTCATTAATAATAAATATTTAAATTTTTATGAGTTGTATGCTTTAAACAATTCATTTAAAATTTCTTGTCCTTTTAGCATTGATTTATAATCCAAATATTCATTTTTAGAATGCATATTGCATACTGTTGCTAGACCAAGCAGGTAGGGAACAAATTTATCGTTATTTGCATTTGTTTCATTAGCATAAATATGAGTTTCAGCGCCTGCATGGAAAGATGTTATATCAGGTTCTACTCCAACTTTTTTGGCAGCTGTTTCAAAAAGAATAGGAATATAATCATCATCTGATTTCTCAAATGGTGGAAGATGCTCTTCAAATTCTATCGATGCTTTTGCAATTTCTTTATTTTTAACGTTAAATTCATCAACGGTTAAAGTCATTTTGTTTTTTAATTCTTCTTCTTTTTTACGGCTTGAACTTCTGATAGAATAGCTAACTTCTGCATCAGTATTAATAATATTTGTAACATTAATGTCTCCGGCAGAAATTCCGCCTAAGTTGCAGGAAGTAACAACGGTTCCTTCTTCTTCATAGAATACACCTTGTGGAAGTGAAGAAATTAAGTCTGCAATTAATTTTGCTGCATTTGCTCTTGTTTTATCTCCGATATCAATTCCTGAATGACCGCCTTTGAAGCTTTTAACTTTAATTTTTGCTAAAGTGTAACTTGCACCAGATACTTCGCATTGACCTAAAGTATCGCTATCAAGTACAAGTACATATTTTGATTTGAAATTTTTTAAATTTGCATTTCGTATACCTGATAAGCCGTTTTCTTCATCTCTCGTAAACATAACTTCTAGTCCGCCATGTTTCATATCTGATTTTGCAAGATTTTTTGCAAAATACAGAGCATTTGTAACACCTGCTTTATCATCTCCGCCTAAGGTTCTGTCTATTGCATGGATAAATCCGTTTTCATCCAAATATGTTTTAACCGGGCTGTCATCACCGATTACATCCATATGAGCAGATAGCATTAGAGGTTCTTTTGTATTATCTGTTGCTGGAATATTTATTATAACATTTTTAAAATCATCGAATTTGCAATTAATACCATTTTTATCGCAGTAGTTTTTAATCCATTCTGCAACTTTCTCTTCATGCATAGATGGAGATGGAACTTCTGCAAGATTACAGAACAAATCAACAAGTTCATGCTCTTTTCTAATATCTTCAATCATTATCATAGTTTTATCCTCTCTCTTTCAAAAATTATTCTAGCATTTTTTTTGACTTTTGCAAGGATAAAATTAAATTTTTTAATTTATATCAACGATACTTACACCATCTCCACCTTCAGAATCTTCTCCGGGACGAAATTTTGCAACGTATGGTGATGTTGATAAGAAATCTCTGACAGCTGATTTTAAAGCGCCTGTGCCGTGTCCGTGGATAATAGTTACACAGGCAAGGTTTGCAAGGCTTGCTTTATCAAGGTAAAATTCTAAACTGTCAAGAGCATCTTCAACTTTATAACCTCTTAAATCAAGAGTATTTGAAATGCTTGTTTTTCTAAGTTCAAATTTTTCAAAAGAACTTGGTCTATAGACATTTTCTTTTTTTTCATATGTTGCATCATAAGGTGCTAGTTTGTTTGTTTTTATTTTAGTTTTAAAATTGCCCATTTGGACTATTACATAGCTATTTTTGTCTGGAAATGATAATAGTGTAACTGGTTGATTTAATTCTTTAAGAATTAATTTATTTCCAATTTGTATTTTTGTCCAATCAATTTCTTCATATTGTTGTTTTTCATCGTATTCAGATAATTTGCCTCTGAATTTTTGCTCTGTTTGTGCAAGTCTTGCATAAGACCGGCGCGCAATCTTTTCAGATTTTTCTCTGCGTAATTCGTCGAGAATATCTTTTATTTCAGCTTTTACTTCTAATAATTCTCTGTCGAATTTATCTTTGATGACTTTTACAGTTTTCTTTTTATCTTTTTTCAATGATGCAAGAGATTCTTCATATTCTGATTTTAGGTTTTCGGAAGTTTCTTTTAAATTCTCTGCTTCTTTAAGATTTTGTGCAAGTTTTGCTTGGGTTTCCTGTAATTTTTCTACAACAATAATTGACGGATCTTTAGTTGAAACTACTATGTTTTTAGCTTTGTCCACGATATCTTTTTCAAGCCCCAAATTTTGAGCAATAGAGATTGCATTGCTTAATCCTGGTATACCTATAAGTAGTTTATATGTGGGTTTTAAAGTTTCTGTATTGAATTCGACAGAAGCATTTTTGAAGAAAGGATTTGTATATTCAAGAGCTTTTAGCTCTCCATAGTGGGTTGTAACTGTTGATAAAACTTGTTTTTGAGCAAGTTTTTCTAATATTACTTGAGCGAGTACTGCACCTTCTATCGGATCAGTTCCTGCACAAATTTCATCTAAGATTACAAATGATTTTTCATTACTTTGGTTTAATATTTCTATAATATTTGTCATATGAGATGAGAATGTAGACAGGTTTTGTAAAATGCTTTGATCATCTCCTATGTCTGCAAAAACGTTTTCAAACGGGTAAATTTTTGCGGCTGTACAAGGAAGAAACATTCCGGCTTTTGCCATTAAAATGAATAAGCCTATTGTTTTTATAGTAACTGTTTTCCCGCCCGTGTTAGAGCCTGTTATGATTACCGATTTGTAATCTTTCCCGATTTCAAAGTTATTGGTTACAACATTTTCCACATTGCCTATAAGCAGAGGGTGTTTCATATTTTCAAATTCAATGAACTTATGTGTAACTATTTCCGGTTCAATTGCGTGAATTTTTACCGCGTAACGAGCTTTTGCAAAATGATAGTCTATTGTTGCAAGAATTTGTTCTGATAGTGCAAGTTCTTTTATTTCATCTTTCACAAGAGATGTTAAGCCTGCAAGGATTCTTATTATTTCTGACTGAATATTTGATTTTATTTCTCTGATTTTATTATTTAGCGGAACAATTTGTTCAGGTTCAATATAAAAAGTTTTGTTTGTCGCAGAAACGTCGTGGACAATTCCTGGAACTTTGCTTTTTGAAGATGCCATTACCTGAAATACAATTCTGTCATCACGTGTTGTATAGATGTTTTCTTGCAAGTGTTTTGAAAATTCTGTAGAATTTAAAAGAGAATTAACTGTATTTTTAAGATTTTTTTCATTATCTCTTAAAGCTGCGTATAATCCTTTTAATTCAGGAGTTGCATCTTGTCTTATATTTAAGTTTTCATCAAATGTTGTAAATATTTTATCTTCCAATAATCTGTCTGAAAGTAAGTTTTGTGCGGCATTTCTTATTATAGAAAGCATTGGAAGATTTTCTGATAAGAATTTTTTTACTAATCTTGAAGTTTTAAGAGTTTTTGCAACATCGATTAATTCTTCTTCTGAAAGATATGTCGCTCCCATATTTTTTTGAATTTGTTGAATGTCTGCAACAAATTCAATCGGAATATCATTCGGCATATCAATTATGTATTTTGCTTCTGCAGTGCATTTAAGTTCATTTTTAATTTTTACGATATCATCAAAAGGCAAAGTCTTTAGACAAATTTCCTTACTTTGCTTTGTTTTTGCATAATTTGATAGCTTTTCTGCTATTTTATCAAATTCGAGAGATTTTTGGCTTTTTTCAATAATATTCATAACTATATTTAAGGATAAGGACGGCTTAATTACAATCATTTATTAACTTTTTTTGATATTCTTGCATAAAAGATTTTTTGAAAGTAAAATTATAATTAAAAGTTAGAGAGGGGAAAACATAATGGCTATAGAAAGACAAAGAGTTAAAGAACAAGATAAAAATGAAAGACGTCATAATTTTGAACCGGTAGAGAGTAATTTAACCGAAGAACAAGTGAAGTTGGAAGCATCAAGATGTTTGCATTGTAAAAATCCAAAATGTGTTCAGGGATGTCCTGTAAATATTCAAATCCCAGAATTTATTCAGGCAATTAAAGATGGAGATTTAAATAAAGCTGGAGAAATTATTCGTCAGACAAGTATGTTGCCTTCTGTATGCGGTCGTGTATGCCCTCAAGAAAGACAATGCGAAGGTAATTGTATTTTAGGTATAAAAGGAGAGCCTGTTGCAATAGGTGCTTTAGAAAGATATGTTGGTGATAATACTAAAGCTGAAATGCCTGAAATTAAACCTTCAGGTAAAAAAGTTGCAGTTGTAGGCTCTGGTTGTGCAGGCATGACAGCTGCTTGTGATTTGAGAAAAGAAGGTCATGAAGTAGAAGTATTTGAAGCATTGCATGAATTAGGCGGTGTTTTAAGATATGGTATTCCTCCTTTCAGATTGCCTCGTGTTGTGCTAGATAGAGAAATTGAAAATTTGAAAGCGATGGGTGTTAAATTCCATAAAAATGTAATTGTTGGTAAATCTATTACCCTAAAACAATTAAAAGATGACGGTTTTGATGCAATATTTATTTGTTCAGGTGCAGGATTACCTAAAATGCTTCACGTTCCAGGCGAAAATTTAAACGGTGTATTTTCCGCAAATGAATTTTTAACAAGAGTAAACTTAATGCATGCAGGACAACCTGATAGTCCGACACCTTTAAGAGTCGGTAAAAAGGCTGCAATTTTTGGTGGTGGCAACGTTGCAATGGATGCAGCCAGAACTGCTGTTCGTGTAGGTTTTGAAGAAGTTTACATAATTTACAGAAGAACAGAAAAAGAACTTCCTGCTCGTTTGGAAGAAATCAGGCACGCAAAAGAAGAAGGGGTTGTATTCAAATTTTTGTATGCTCCTAAAGAAATTATCGGAGAGAACGGTTACGTAAAAGCTGTTGAATTAGAGATTATGGAATTAGGAGAGCCGGATGAATCAGGCAGAAGGCGTCCTGTATCTACTGGGAAAACCGAAATTATGGATCTTGATACTGTAATTGTTGCATTAGGGACAGGCCCAAACCCAATTATTCAAAGATCAGCAGAAGCTGACGGTATTGAAATTATAACTGATAAAAAAGGTTATATCACAGTTGATGGAGAGACTCGTGCAACAAATATCCCGACTGTATATGCAGGTGGTGATGTTGCTCCTGTAGGTGAATCTAATGCTATTAACGCTATGGGTGCAGGTAAAAAAGCTGCAAAAGCTATTAACGAAATGTTAAAATAATATGAAATATACATTTATACAAAAATTTATAAGTTTGTTATTTGCGCTTTTAATTAGTGCAATACCTACTTTTGCATTGGAGCTTGATACTTCTGTTGACGATGAAATAAGAAGGACTTATGACCCGTCAAAATTAGAACAGTCTTTACCTGCATTACCAAAGACTGCTCCTACACAACAAAATACAGTTCCCAAAGTGCCGCAAACAACTCAAACTCAACAGACTGCTCCAAAGTCTTTACCGTCAACTCCTATTGCAAAACCTCAATTAGGTGTAAAAAAACTTCCAAATGAATATAAATTTGATAAATCAACTGCAATAAGAATTAAAAAAGGAACAAAATTCAGGGTAAAATCAAATTCTGTAATATCAGATTACTTGCGAGAAGGTGCGAAAGTATCTTTTTCATCGATTAGACCTGTTACACAACGATATATAACAATTCCAGTAGGAACAAAATTTACTGCAGTTGTCGAAGATTCTCACCAGCCTCAAATGAGTGGAAATGGGGGGCTTGTTGTACTTATGGTAGATAGCATTACTGTAAATGGGCAGACAAGATCTGTTCATGGTAAAATTACAAAAGCTAATTTAAAAAATATATTTTTTAATAATATAAAAGGCAAACGTCAATATTGGAAAGGTGTTGCAAATCAAATTGATAAAGGTGAAAACTTCTATAAAAAGACCCGCAGAACATCTTCAAAACTGGCGGATAACCCTATAGGTGTAATAATTTCACCAATTCCTACTATTACAGGAATTGTAGTTTATGCAGTAAACTTTGTAGGTTCTCCATTGTTTGCAATTTGGTCTAAAGGTGGTAGAATTTCAATTCCTGCAGGCAGTGAATTTGAGATAAAATTGTTAGAAGATGTATATTTGTATTGAATTAATAAATCTTAATAGACATAATAAAATAAGCAAAAAATTTTTTGTTTAAGTTTTTTGAATGCTTGTAATTTAAAATAAAAGAAAGGATAAAAAATGCCCCTTAATGTAAGTTTAGATATTGCAGCCAGCAAAATGTTGCATGCTATTGAACATAATACTCCTTCAAAAGATAGAAGAATTGGTGAGTTTTTTGATTTAGCGAATAAAAAATCTTTGCAAGGTCCAGCTTTAGTATCTTACTATTCACAATTAAAGAAAATAGGGAAAAGTATGACTATTGCAGAAAAAGCAGGCTTGGCAGAAGATATATTCTTAAGATCTCAAAAATCCGAAGGGTTAAAAAAATCTTCAGATACATTTGTTTCTGAATTACAAAAAAAATACCCTAAATCTCTTTATGATCGAATTTCTCTAGCAAGCCATGGCTGCGTAGTATCTGATAATGTAAAACCTCAGTCATCTTGGAAGAAATTTTTAGTTTCATTAAGTAAGTTTGTACGTGAGGCTTAATTAGTTTTCAATATAATTTAAAAGCGGGTTTATTGATTTTGTAAACCCGTTTTTTACATATGATTTAATTTGATATTTTTATAGTATTGTTTAATATTTTAATTTAGTTTATAATATTCTTATTAGTTTATTAGTAGTAGAGACAACTTATATTCATGAAGGAGAAAACATGATTAGAAAATTAACTTCACCAAAAGCATTGTTTGCAATGTTTGCAACTTTGTTGATGGGGATTTCACCTGCTTTAGCAAGTGAAGCAGATTTGGTTGTTCCTAATATCAAACAGGCAAATCCTGATTTCTTTAATTATTTATTAATAGGAATCTGTATTTCTGTTATTGGTTTGATATTTGGATTTATTGAATTTTTAAGAATTAAAAAATTAGATGTTCATACTTCTATGGCTGAAGTGGGAAACACTATTTTTGAGACTTGTAAAACTTATTTAATTCAACAAGGTAAATTCTTGTTTGTTTTAGAAGTTTTGATTGGCTTATGTATTGCCTTTTATTTTGGGTATTTACAACATATGCCATTGAAAAATGTTTTAATCATTTTAGCTTGGTCAGTAATTGGTATTTTAGGTTCTTACGGTGTTGCTTGGTTTGGTATCAGAATGAATACATTAGCAAATTCAAGAACAGCGTTTGCATCTTTAAAAGGCAACCCTTTGAATGTAATGAACATTCCTTTAAAAGCAGGTATGTCAATAGGAGTATGCCTTGTATCAGTTGAATTAATAATGATGTTATTAATTTTGTTATTTGTACCAGGCGAAATTGCAGGAGCTTGTTTTATAGGGTTCGCAATTGGTGAATCTTTAGGAGCTTCAGCTCTGCGTGTAGCAGGTGGTATTTTTACAAAAATTGCTGACATCGGTTCAGATTTAATGAAAATACAATTTGGTATTAAAGAAGACGACCCAAGAAACCCTGGAGTAATTGCCGATTGTACAGGTGATAATGCCGGTGATTCAATCGGGCCTACAGCTGATGGTTTTGAAACTTATGGTGTAACTGGTGTTGCTCTTGTTTCATTTATTTTATTAGCAGTAGCTGGTGTTGATAATCAAGTTCAATTGTTAACTTGGATTTTTGTAATGAGATTCTTGATGATTGTAACATCAGTTGTTGCATATTGGATTAACGGTGTTGCAGACAAAATATATGCTGCAAAGACTCAAAAATTTGATTTTGAAAAACCTTTAACTAATCTTGTTTGGTTAACATCAATTTTATCAATTGCAATGACCTTTGGAGTAAGTCATTGGTTATTGGCAGATTTAGGAAATAACTTATGGCTTGTTCTTTCCGCAATTATTTCTTGCGGAACTTTAGGTGCAGCATTGATTCCTGAATTTACAAAAATATTTACATCTCCAAAAGCTAAACATACAGAAGAAGTTGTTACTGCTTCAAGAGAAGGCGGAGCTTCTTTAACAATCCTTTCTGGTATTGTATCAGGTAACTTCTCAGGTTTCTGGATTGGAATGGTAATCGTTTTATTAATGGGATTGGCTTATACAGCATCTTTACATATTCCTGATAGTGTAATGATTTATCCATCTGTGTTTGCATTTGGTTTAGTAGCATTTGGTTTCTTAGGAATGGGACCTGTTACTATTGCTGTTGATTCATACGGGCCTGTAACAGATAATGCTCAATCTGTATATGAATTATCTTTGATTGAAGATATTCCAAATGTTGCAGATGAAATTGAGAAAAATTACTCATTCAAACCTGATTTTGAAAATGCAAAAAAATACTTAGAAGAAAATGACGGTGCAGGAAATACATTTAAAGCAACTTCAAAACCTGTACTTATTGGTACAGCTGTTGTAGGTGCTACTACAATGATTTTCTCATTGATTCTTGTAATAAAATCTACTTTAGGTATTGAGCCTGAAATGATTTTAAATATGTTAAATCCATATACATTACTTGGTTTGTTATCAGGCGGTGCGGTAATTTATTGGTTTTCAGGAGCTTCTATGCAGGCTGTTACAACTGGTGCATATAGAGCTACTGAATATATTAAAGATAATATCAAACTAGATGATGCAAATTCAAAAAGTGCAAATGTTGCAAATTCGAAAGAAGTTGTAAAAATTTGTACTCAATATGCTCAAAAAGGTATGGTAAATATATTTATCGCTCTATTTGCATTTGCGCTTGCATTTGCTTGTCTATCAGCTCCAAGCTGTAAGACATCAGCTCCAGTTGCATTCTTTGTAAGTTACTTAATTGCGATAGCTGTATTTGGTTTGTTCCAAGCTGTATTTATGGCTAATGCAGGTGGATGCTGGGATAATGCTAAGAAAATTGTAGAAGTTGATTTAGCAGAAAAAGGAACTCCTCTACACGAAGCTACAGTTGTAGGTGATACTGTAGGTGATCCTTTTAAAGATACATCTTCTGTAGCAATGAATCCAATTATTAAATTTACTACTTTATTTGGTCTTCTTGCAATGGAAATTGCAATTTCCGAAAACTTCAGAAATGTAGCACCTATTGCAGGTTGGGTATTTTTAGTAATTGCATTGATTTTCGTTGTTCGTTCTTTCTATGCAATGAGAATACCTACTAAGTCAGAAAAATAATTTTAGTAAATTATTTTATTAACTCATAAATCGCTCTGAAATTTTTCAGAGCGATTTATATTTGTGATAAGTTCGTAATAGTTTTAATCAGCCCAAAAAATTGGTATTTTTTCAATAGATGTTTTTTATTTTTTTTATGATAATATAAGTATATAGTTTTGAGACTGGCCGTTTATCGTTATAAAACTATTACGGCGCCGAATAAAAGGATGTGATATTATGAGTTTAACAGTATATTTAGGGATTGATGTAGGATCTGTTACAACAAAGCTTGCATTAGTTGATGAAAAAGGTAAATATGTTGACAGTTATATGTTACGTACTGCAGGTAAACCTGTCGTAGCAGTTCAAAAAGGTTTAAATGAGCTTTATTCAAAAAGAATAACAGATTATGATGTCATGGGTGTAGGCACTACCGGATCTGGTAGAAATTTAGCAGGAGCTTTGGTAGGTGCAGATATTATAAAAAATGAGATTACTGCCCATGCTGTTGCTGCAAGTATAAATGTTCCTGGTGTTCAAACGATTCTTGAAATTGGCGGTCAGGACAGTAAAATTATTATATTGCGAGATGGTATTGTAACTGATTTTGCAATGAATACGGTTTGTGCTGCAGGTACAGGAAGTTTTCTTGACCAACAGGCAAACAGATTGAATGTACCAATTGAACAATTTGGAGAAACTGCTTTAAAATCTACAAATCCTGCAAGAATTGCTGGCCGTTGCGGAGTTTTTGCAGAAAGTGATTTAATCCATAAACAGCAGTTGGGATATCCTGTAGAGGATTTGTTATACGGACTTTGTCAAGCTTTGGTAAGAAATTATTTATCTAATCTAGCATTAGGGAAAGAGCTTTTACCGGTCTTTTCTTTTCAAGGTGGTGTAGCTACAAATTCAGGTATGGTAAAAGCTTTTGAGGAAGCATTAGGACATAAAGTTGTGGTTCCTGAAAATCATCAGACTATGGGTGCAATCGGAGCAGCTTTGCTTGCTATGGAAAATCATCAATATACTGAAGCAAGTACAAAATTTAAAGGTTGGCAGGTTGGAGAAATGCATTTCCATTCAATAACTTGTGATTGTACTGGATGCTCTAATAATTGTGAAGTTATTACGATTGTTGAGGGTGATCAAGAAGTTCAGCATGTTGAAAAAATAAAAGATATTAAAGGAAATATTATTGCTCGTTGGGGCGGTACTTGCGGAAGATGGGATATTTCATAGTACAGCTGATTAAATACTTTTAAACTTAATGCACACAATTTACATTAGTGAGTTGTGTGCATTTTGTTATTTATAAGTTTTATATTGTTTTAAATATGTTTTTTAAGAGGTATTCTTATGTTATTATTTTACTATGAGTGAATTATTTTTTTCATTGGAAAGTTTGCGTAAAGAATATCGAGAGATTTTTAAAACATCTCTTGTTGAAATTTGTAAAAGGGTTGATGAGCTGAGACCTGCAGATGTTGATGAAGATGTTTTTTCTGTATTTGTAAAAGACTCATCAGGTGCAATATGGCAAAAAAAAGTTCTTGATATGCTTGAAAACGATATTTCTCATGAAATATACAGAAAGCTTAAAGAAATTTTAGCGTATCGCTCTCAATTCAAGTGTGTTGGATGTGCAACATGCTGTAATTTGGCTTGCTCGGAATTTTCACCTGAGGAATTGAAGCAAAAAGCTCAAAATGGAGACAATTTTGCTCAGCAATTTTTGAGTATATTTATTCCTTATGAATCCAAAGAGGAAGCGAGAAAAATTTATCCTGAATATATAAAAATGCTAGAGGAAAGCAAAGAAGATAATGTATATTTTTATCACTGCCCAAAGTTGACTAAGGATAAAAAGTGCTCGGATTATGAGAATCGGCCTCAAATTTGCAGGGATTTTCCTGATAATCCTTTGAGCATATTGCCAAATTCTTGTGGATATAAAAAATGGAAAGATGAAATAGAGCCGGTTGCTTTGATGTTGCATTCTATGATTGAAATTATAGAATATTACAAGAAAAATATGCCTAAGTATGAATAGAATAGGATGACTTATGAAAATTTTATCAGGATTAACATTAAACGAAATAGAACAAATTACCAATCAACTTAAGGCTTCAAAATTCAGAGCCAGACAAATTCATAATTGGATCTATTTAAAATCTGTAAAAAGTATTGATGAAATGACCGATTTGTCATTAAGCTTTAGAGAAGATTTGAAAAAAGTTGCAGTGGTAACAGATACAAAAATAAAAATAAAACAAGAAAGCAGTGATGGCACATTAAAATATTTATTGGAATATCCTGATGGACAGTGTGTGGAAACTGTTTTGATGCGTTTTGATAATCGAGCTAATTTAACTGCTTGTGTAAGCTCTCAGGTTGGCTGTGCCGTTAATTGCTCCTTTTGTGCGACAGGGAAACGCGGTTTTATAAGGAATCTTACTTATAAAGAAATAATAGAACAGGTATTGACAATTCAAAGAGATACTGGACTTAAGGTTACAAATGTCGTGTTCATGGGCCAGGGTGAACCGCTTTTAAATCTTGATAATGTTTTAAAAGCAATGGAAATATTTAATGAAAATTTTCAAATAGGTGCAAGACGTTTGACAGTTTCCACTTCAGGAATAATTCCAGGGATAAATCGTCTGGCAGAAATTGATATGCAATCTACTTTGGCACTTTCTCTGCACGCTCCAAATCATGATATTCGTAAAAAATTGATGCAGATTGAAAATAAATATCCAATGCCGGAGTTGAAGAAGGCATTGAAAAATTATATAGAAAAAACCGGAAGACGAATTACTATAGAATATTTGCTTATAAGAGATTTAAATGATACTCTTCAAAGTGCAAAAGAGCTTGTTGCATATTTGCATGATTTGAAATGTAATATCAATTTAATCCCTTATAATTCAACAGAAAAAAATGATTATCAAAAACCTTCTAACAATTCCATAATGCGTTTTAAATCATTACTGGAACAATCAGGCAAAAAAGTAACTGTCCGTTTAGAACGCGGAGCAGATATTGATGCCGCTTGCGGACAGTTAAGTGGTAAAGTTAATTAATATTTTATTTGCCAGTTGTCATAATCTATAACTCTAGAAGAACAGCTTAATTCTGGAGTTAATATGCTTCCTTCATTGTTTGGGCATGCTTTATATATTTCATCTCGCAGTGCTGCTTCTGTTTCAGTATTCCAATTCCCACCTCCATTTGCAGCTGCAAACATATCAATAAAGTTTTTCCCTGTGCCCAAATAACCACTATCGCAAAGCACAAAACCAAATATATCATAACCTACTTTGTTGGGACCTTTATCGCCGTTACTATCTATATATACCCATCCAGCAAGAGTATCACAAGCTTTATAATGGGTATTAAATGGACCATCTACTCGAGCCATTATATTGAATTCTACAGCAGAACCATCAGCCATATATGCGTAAAAAGCTTGTTCTTGACTATCAAATTTTGGATCCTTAACATTGACAATATTAAAATATTTATAAATAGTACTATTTATAGGACAATATGTGTCGTCAACAGTATTTTGACAGTTAATGAAATATTGTGTATCACTTAATTTTTCAACTCCATCATCACTCATCATTTTTTTTAATCCGTTGGTAACAACATTATAGCTCTTTTTCAGTTGGTTTGCGTAAACCATTTTTTGATATTTTGCCATTAATGATGGTATTGTGATTGCTGCAACGACCCCTATTATCCCAAGAGTAATTAAAACCTCTGCTAAGGTAAACGCCTTAGAACAGTAAGTGTTTTGCGGGGGGGGGGCAGTCTCAAAGCTTCTTGTGTAAACATTTTTCAACCTCCTTTTTTTTATTATTTACTATTTCTTTTTAATTGTCAACTGTGTAATTTTGTAATATTATTTTTTATATGAAAGCATTAATTCAAAGAGTCAAAAGAGCTTCTGTTAAAATAAATAACGAACTGTATTCATCTATAGATAAAGGAATACTTGTATTTTTGGGCGTTGAAAAATCCGATGAAAAAGAAAATGCAGAAAAATTAGCAGATAAAATTCTAAAATTGAGAATTTTTGAAGATGAAAATGAAAAAATGAATTTGTCTATAAAAGATGTAAAAGGAGAAATTCTTGTAGTATCACAGTTTACTCTATGTGGCGATTGCAAAAAAGGTACACGCCCATCTTTTGACAAAGCTGCTAATCCAGAAAAAGCAGTTGATTTGTACGAATTTTTTATTTCAGTACTAAAATCCCACAATATTCGCATTGAGCATGGAAAATTTAGAGCTATGATGGATGTAGAGCTTGTAAATGACGGCCCTGTAACTTTTTTAATAGAAAAATAACTCGCCTATTGCAAATATTTATAAAGCATGTTATAATAGTAACATTGATATAGAGTTTAAAATCGATTTTTTTACTGAGGAGAAATTCTTTATTAACCCGGAATTACGTTATTGTATTATTTTTTCTAATTAAGAGGCTTATATTATGTATGTAAACAAGTGTATCAAATGTGGTCGTGAGTTTGAAACGAAAAACCCCAAAAGAGTAATATGTCCTGATTGTTTATATCCGGATAAAAAAATGATGATTTCTCCATCTTCGGATAACTCATCAAATAGTTCTGAAAAAGTTCAGTCTTCGGAAGAACATTTAAATGGCTATAGCGCAGGTGGTACGGAAGAGCCTCCAAGATATTATAGTGCCGGTGGTAGTCCAGAACAACCAAGATATAACAGACCTCAACAAAGAAATTATAGCAGTCAGGGCGGTTATAATAACAGGGGTAGTTATAATCAAAATAATTATAATAGACAAGGTGGTTATAGCAGACCTCAGAAAAGTTTTGGAAATAACAGACGTCCTCAACAAGGCGGTTTTAACAGAGGCGGGTATAATAACAGACGCCCTCAACAAGGTGGTTTTAATAGGGGTGGATTTAATAACAAACGTCCTCAACAGAAAAAAGCACCTAAGCAATTATTAGTAAGTAAGGAGCAATTAGAACAAATTGAATTATTGTACAAAGCAATGCTCCCGTTACCAAACCCTGATTGTCATGAAGTAATTGGCGCAAAAATTGGTTTAGAACCTAGAAAAGTTTTCTTTGGAATAAATTTGGTAAGACAAAAAATGATGTTGCCAAAATTGCCTTTCCCAAAAAGGAAATTAGCAATTTCTCCTGATCAATTATTTGCTATAAAGAGTTTGTATGAACCTTTATTACCATTACCTCCAATTGGTTGTCATAAAATTATTGCAGCACAATTGAAAATGGATGAGTGGAGAGTTCACGTTGGTATTGGTCTAATTCGTTCTCAAATGGGTCTTGAGCGTTGGAATCAAGATAGACCGGATTTGCCTGAAGAGTTTAAAAAGCAAAAAGAGGAAGCTGAAGCAGCTAAAAAAGAATCTGTCAAAGATGAAACTTCTAAAGAGGTAGATTCTGCTGAACCTGAAAAGAAAGCTAAACGAGGAAGAAAGCCTAAAAAAGTTGAAGAATCTCCGGAAGTTTAGTTATGGCTAAATATGTTTCAGTTGGTAAAATTTTAAATTTTCATGGAATTAAAGGTGAAGCCAAAGTTGGTTTTACAAAAAATCAAGAAGAATTTTTTTGTTCTTTAACACAAGTATTTGTAAAAGATGGAAATGATTATTTGCCATTAGAGATTGAAAGTATTCGCTTGCATAAGAATTTTGCACTTGTAAAATTTGATAGTATTAATTCTATAAATGAATTATTAAAATATAAAGGTGCTTTTTTATATGTAGAGGAATCTGTAATTAGAGAATCTTTGGATGATGATGAATTCCTTATTGATGAGCTCGTCGGACTTGAAATTTTTGATGAAAATGGTAAAAAACTTGGTTTTGTAGTTGGTGTTTCTAATAATGGAGCTAACGATTTATTATCCGTAAAAACTAATGCTAAAAAAATTGTTCTTATACCTTTTGTCAAAGCTATAGTTCCGGAAGTGAATATTAATGATAAAAAAATTATTGTGAATAATATTGAGGGATTGATTTAATGAAATTTGATGTATTAACGTTATTCCCTGATATGATTGTGGATTATTGTAATTATAGTATTTTAAAAAGGGCTTTGGAAAAAAATATTTTTTCTGTTAATACAATTAATCCAAGAGATTTTACGTTAGATAAGCATAAAAAAGTTGATGACACTCCTTATGGTGGCGGTGCTGGTATGGTTTTAATGGCTCAGCCCTATGTTGATGCTTATGAAAGTATACAAAAAATAGATAATTCAATTACAATAATGCTATCTCCGCAAGGGGAACCTTTGTCTGATAAAATCGTAAATGATTTAGTCAAGTTTGACCAAATTATAATGCTATGCGGACATTATGAGGGATTTGATGAACGTATAAGAGAGATAATAAAACCCAGAGAAATTTCTTTAGGAGATTTTGTTTTAACTGGTGGAGAATTACCTGCACTATGTTTAATTGATGCTGTTAGCCGAAAAATAGAAGGAACTTTGGGAAAAATAGAATCAGCAGATCAAGATAGTTTTGCAAACGGTCTTTTAGAATATCCGCATTATACAAAGCCAAGAGATTTTCGAGGATTAAAAGTCCCTGATGTTTTATTAAACGGGAATCATAAAGAAATTAATGAATTTAGATTACAAAAGAGTCTGGAACGAACCAAAATAAGAAGACCTGATTTATATAAAAGATTTAATACTTCCGATTAAGATCGTTGTAATGCCCGAATCCAAATCCATCTTTAATAATTTTTACAACAGAATATATACCTAATCCAATTGCTGATCCTTTTGAGAATTTCCCTTTTCCAAGCAAGGCTCCTAGTCCCAAACCAAATGGAACAACATTATCAACAAGCATTGAGCCAAAGCCAGCAAAATATCCGATTGCAGAATTTACAAAATGTCTTACGTTGCTTTCTACTTCCCAGTTAAATAAAGCATTCTTTACTTTAGAAGTGGTCATGCTTGGGCTTGTTAGGTATTGAGTATTGCTATAAGCATTCATACAAGCGTCTGCATCTCCTGATTTTGCGTATACATCAGATTGTAATTTGCCTATTACATGTGAATCATAAGCTACCAGACCTAGTGCACCTGCACCTACGCCTTTTGCAATATATTTTGTAAAGTTATTTTTAACTGAATTTATTGCGCCACTTATTTTCATTATTTACCTGCTTCTGTTTTAGATTTTTCTTTGGGTTCTTTTTCGCTTTTTGATTTATTTTCTTTAACTTCAAATTCTTTTTCAATTTTAGGTCCTGACATCTTCAATAAGATATTTGAGGCTTGCATTGCATCTTGACCATAGCCTGATTTAGAATTTTGCATTTGTTTTAGTACGTTAACGGTGTAATTGTCGCCGCTTACTATTCCTGAATCAAGAGCACTCAAAGCTAATACTTTAACACCTGTATATGGGTCTTGAAGCATTTTGTTTATTAAGGCATTTAATGCTTTATCATTCTTTCTTGATTCATCTTCTTGTAATCTTGCGATGACTTCTTTTGCACCCATCATACGTATATTTTTATCTTGGCTGTTTAAATAATTTTCCAAGTTTTTAATGTAGTCATCTGTCAATTGAACAATTTCGCGTTTTTCTGTCTTTTTATTTTCCGTATTTGTTTTTTCATTAGAATTAGATGTATTATTATTTATATTTTTATCATTTGGTTGGCTTAAATTTTGAGTATAATAATTTGACGGGTAACATCCGTTTACAGGTGTTGTTCCATAATTAGGAGCGTTTACATTATACACAGGAGCTGTTGTTGTTGGAGGGGCTACTGTTGGATTAAATATTTGAATATTTACTCCAGAATAATTCGGGACTTGGAGATTTTGTCCTTGTTGAGTTTGAGGTTGTATATTATAAGCCTGTTGAACCTGAGGTTGTGCCGGAGTTGTATTATATTGTTTTGTCTGCACAACTTGCGGTTGTTGTATATTTTGTTGTCCTAATGAACTTTGCATAAAACTACCTTTACTACTACTTATATAATAAAAGTATATTATTAATTATTTATTGCTCGTTTTTTAAGAAATGTAACAGAATTCATTTATTTATTTTATTGTAGTTATAATGTTTCTATTATGGGTAGTTATGAAGAAAATTATTTAGCTAAAAGACCTCAATCACTTTGTAATAAATGCGGGCGGTGCTGTAGAGTTGTAACGACAACTACTCCTTATGAAAAATTGAAGGAAATGTATAAAAATGGAGATAAAAAAGCTGTAGATTTTCTATCTCTTTTTGAACCATATGAATCTATAGAAGCTGCAAGAAAAGTTGATTCTGAAGTTGTTGATAATATTATCGCAAGGTTGTCTGAGGATGGTAATTATAAAGAAGAGGAAACTACATTTTATTATTGTAAATACTTAAGGGATGATAATTTATGTTCAAATTATGATAATAGACCTGCTTTATGTATACATTGCCCTTGTACTCCTTGGTCCATAGTTCCTCCAGGCTGTGGCTTTGAAGGGTGGTTATTTTGGAAAAGAGAAGAAGAAAAACAAAAAGTTAGGAAAGCAAAAGAAGATTTGCTTGAACTAAAATTGCTTAAGACTAAGACTAAAGATCCTAATATTTTAAACAAAATCAATATAGTTGAACAAAAAATTCAACGTAATATTGATTTGTTTAAAAAATACGGATCTGAAAATTGGTAATTTATTTTAAAAGTAATTTATCCAATTTTCTTGTATAGAATTCTGTATTAATATTTAATTTTTCTCCGATATCTAAAAGAAGTTCTATGAATTTTTTATGTACAGGCGTTAATTTTCCTTCATCAGCTTCAATTATATCTCCAATTCTGTGATATATTTTTGTGAAATATATATTTTGAGCTTCCGCAATATCTACTTGTAATTCAAGTTTTTCAATATTTTCAAAAATTTCCAAAATAGCTTCAGCTTGTTGTATTTCAAAACTATACACAAGTCTATTTATATTTTGAAGAACTTTTTTACCGAAAATTTTATTTGAAGCTGATTTATCAAGCTGTATATCTATTTTTTGCGCTTCATAATTAATGTCTGCAGCTTGTTGTATTAAATCATCGTCAATAAATCCGCCCGAATGAGTAACAATATCATTGAATTTGTGGCTGAGGGCGTATCCTGCAGAAATTTTAAATTCATCAGGGATTTTTAATCCTAATCCTTGTAAGTGGTAAATAGAACCTTTACCTTCATCGTACATTGCTTGATATGTTTGAGAGAATCTTTCAAGTTTTCCTTTTAAAAGTATTTGAAGAATTTTTCTTCTTTCTTCAATAAATATATCTTTTAAAGTAAAGTATTCTTTTCCAAACATTTCATCTAATGAACGAATAATTTCCGTTAAAGGATTCATCAAGAATGTTTTTATTAATTCCGTTTTTATTCTGTTAAATTCTGAATCATCAGAATACTCTTTTATTGCACAATGGAAATCCCCTCCTGAATATTGCATAAGAGCAAACATCATATTTGATTTTTGCAATGTAATTCTTGATTGAATTTCTATGTGTCCTACTACAAATGTTGAAGAGCCTTTTTGTACTTTTTTATATGCTTGTTTCCTAATTGTGTAGCAATATACGTCCTCTTCATCTTCAAAATCTTGATATAATGACGATAATGCCCATAAACTAGCGATTTGTTTTGTAGTTACAATTGACGGTTTTACAAATCTTTGGAATATATCTTTCCCAGTGCCATGTTCAGGGATATTACTTTTTGCTTCTGATAGAATTTCAAGGAAATGTTCTTCCAAATTTTTAGAAGAAAATTTAGTTGCCAACTGCATGGCTCTTGCAGCATATTTCATTATTTGAACAGTTTCAATTCCTGAAATTTCAGCAAAAAACCATCCGCAACTTGTGTACATTAAAAGTGCCTGCCTTTGAATTTCAAGTAATTCCATAGCTTTAACTTTATCTTCATCTGATAAGCTTTCTTTAAAGTTTTCTTGTTGGAATTTCTTTACGTTCATTTCGTTTCTGTCAAGTATGACATCAATATATTTATTTCTTACATCCCAAACATTATCAAAATATTTTTTACCTTCGTTTTCGAAAATTTGAATAAGTTCATCTCTGAGATAATCAAGAGCGTTTCTTAAAGGTTTTCTCCATTTTTGATTCCAACCGGGATGTCCTCCAGTTGAACAGCCGCAGTCTTCTTTCCATCTGCCTACACCATGGAAACAACTCCAGCTTGAAGCTTGCTTTATTTCGACTTCACAATCACTTCTGTATTTGTCTAAATATTCTGCATAATTAGTTATAGTAAAGCCTTCGTCTTTTGCTTTAATTTTTAAGACGTACGAAAGAGCCATATCTCCAAACTTAGTATGGTGTCCATAACTTTCTCCATCAGTTGCAATATTTACAAGTTGAGGATAATCTCTACAATCGGATACACCTTCTTTCAAGCGTTTGATAAACTTATTACCGTCTTTTAATAGTTCATCAAAAGCTACTGATCGAGATATAGCTCCATCATAAAAGAATAAATCAATGTATTTTCCCGTAGCTGATTTTATATTGTATCTATATGACCTTGCAGGGTCAATATTCCCCCAGCTAACATCAGTCCATTCTTTATCACCTTTTTTTCGGAATTTGTCTGCCTGATATGGAGATAATATTGTAAACTTAATACCGTTCTCTTCTAAAAGCCTTAAAGTATCGTCGTCTACTGCTGTTTCAGCAAGCCACATACCTTCAGGTTTTCTGCCAAATCTGTATTCAAAATCTCTTATGCCCCATTTAATTTGTGTCTCTTTATCATGCTCATTGGCAAGCGGCATAATTATATGATTATAAACTTGGGCTAATGCATTTCCATGCCCATCGTGTTCGGATATACTTTCAATATCAGCTTTAATAATTCTGTCATAAGTCAATGGAGCGTAATGCTCCATCCAAGACAAAAGAGTTGGACCGAAGTTAAAACTCATATGCTCATAGTTATTTACGACATCAAGAATGCGATTTCTGTTATCTACAATTTTGGATACTGAATTTGGGTTATAACATTCCTTATTAATTCTTTCATTCCAATCATGGTATGGAAGAGCGCTGTCTTGTAATTCGATAGCTTCAAGCCATGGATTTTCTCTTGGTGGTTGGTAAAAATGTCCATGTATAGTTAAAAATATTTCATTCTTTTTATCGCTCATCTCTTAACTCCGATTTGTTATTTAAAATTATTTTGTTTCAGTTTTTGGTTTTGTGCTTAAAACTGTAAATTTATCAACATCCATCCAAGCATCTCCAAGTGCATTTGAAAATACTTTACCTGTAAATTCTACAGTATCACCAGAATTAAGATCAATATATTTTTCTGCTTCATTTCTATCTAAGAATATTTTTAATTCTGATAATGGGATATTGTGATCTGTTATATCAGGTCTTTGGATAAGGAAAGATATATATTTTTCGGAACTCCTTAATGCTGGTTTATAATCAAGCCCTAATGTAGAAAATTTATCAAATTTTGCTTTTATTTTTACGTTCTTATTAAGGTAAAAATTTGGTCTTGCTACTATATCTAATGGATTTACGTTTATATATGTTTTTGTTGTTTGAACTTGAGATTGTTGGACGCCGTTTGCACTAACTATTGTGTATGAAGGAATTTGCGTCCCAGCATATACACTTAAGCCTGTTACAATTGTTAATATGGCAATAAAACTTTTAAGTTTATTCATTTATAATCCCCTTTTAATCTTTTATAACAATATTATATTAGCACAATTTTCTTTTTTTGTAACTACCTGAGTAAATAATATATTGATAAAAATACGAAGGTCATCGTAATTAAACGATGACCACAAATTCTTTTTTAATAACAAAGATATCCCTCTTTTTTGTTACCTTCTTAGTCAACATATGTAGACAAAATTTGTTGACCTAACACGGAGAATCGCATTTTTTTTAAAGCTCTCAATTCTGTCTGTCTTATACATTCTTTGGTAACACCATAAATATTACCTATTTCTTCTAATGTATGTTTGGTTGTATCATCCAATCCAAAACGCATTTTGACTACTTCTTGTTCTCTTTCTTTTAACGTTGATACGACATTCATTAAATCTGTTCTAAGATTATCAAGTTCTACTTTTTCTGTAGCAGATGCTTTTTTATCTTCTAAGATATCTGCAATTGTAAGTTCTTTGCCATCGCTGTTTTCAACGCTGCTTTCCAGTGATATTGCTTTGGTGTAAGCATTTAGGAATATATCTATTTTATCTGGAGAAATATTCATTTTTTCAGCAACATCTTCTGTGTTTACTTGTCTGTTATTTTGATGTTCCATTTCTCTTTTAATTTTTGAAAATTTTGACAGTGTCTCTTGGATATATACCGGGATTTTCATACAGTTAGATTGTTCTGATATAGCTTTAAACATTGATTGTTTTATCCACCAACTTGCGTATGTAGCAAATTTGTACCCTAGTTTGTAATTAAATTTTTCAGCTGCTATCATAAGGCCTACATTTCCTTCTTGAATAAGATCAATTAAAGGTATTTTAGACATATGTATTGCTTTTTTTGCAATAGATACAACTAATTTTAAATTAGCCTTTATCAGTACTTGTTTTGCTTCAAAATCACCTTCTTTTGCTTTTTGAGCATATACTTTTTCCTCTATAGGAGTAAGTGATTTGTAGTCAGAGATTTCTCTGATGTATTTTGATAATACGCTGTCATTACTTCCGTCTAAAACTTCATTTTTTGCGGGGTTAGAATGTTTGTCTACTTTTTTCATTTTAATAATAGAATTTTTTTTCATACCTCTTTTAAACTCCTTCTGTTACAGCAAATAGTTAGTAAAATAAATCCACGAGTAAATGTTATATACCAATATATATACTTAGTATATACTACAATATATAAAATATCAAGCCTTATGTTAAGCTTTATTAATTTTATTATTTGTAGTATTATTGATTATGGAGGAAAAAATGAAGAAAAAGTTGTTTATAACGATAGGAATAATAATAGCATTAGCTTGTACATCAGCAGTAGGTATTGCGGTAACAATGATGAATGCACCAAAACATCCTTCGGAATATAAAATAGGTATTAAATATGAGGAAGCTTTAACTTCTGATAAACCTATGCTTGCGGTATTTTATGTTGATTGGTGCGGTTACTGCTTAAGATTTATGCCAAAGTTTAATATATTGAGTAAGCTTTATAAAGACAAGTTTAATTTCGTTATGGTAAATGTAGAGGATAAAGAAAATGTGAATTTGGCAAATGACTTGGGTATTGCTGGATTCCCTACAGTATATATTCTTGATCCTAAGTATGATAATAGAGTATTATTATCAAATAGTATTTATCAAAATTTGGCAAAATTTAGAGTTGAATTAGATCGTTATTTGCGAATTAGAAAGCTTTTAGATAAAGCTTCGGAATAAATTTGTCTTAATATTACTTAATATAATAAGTTCAAACTAGCAATTTTTTAGAACGAGATGCTTTTATATAATTATAAAGCTCTCTCTTCTTATTTAAACGGATAGGCCTTGAATACTAATTCTCAAGGTCTTTTTTTTTGATAATAATATTAAATTTTTATTTATGATAAAATTATCATATGAAAGATATTCAAAATTTAAAAGATAATAGAAATGTAGATATTCAAAAAGTTGGGATTAAGCATTTAGAGCTGCCTTTAATAATTCAAAGAAAAAATAATTCAAATCAGGTAGTATGTGCTCAAGCCAGGGTGAATGTATCTTTGCCTCGGGATTATAAAGGAACGCATATGTCGAGATTTGTTGAAGTTTTGACTGAGTGGCAGCATAAAAATTTATTGGGTGTTGATATCAAAGGATGTCTCGAAAAAATTATAAAAAATCTTGATGCTGAAAGTGGAGAATTAGAATTTAATTTTACATATTTTGTTAATAAAAAATCTCCTGTTACATCAATGAGTGCTCCAATGAGTTATGATTGTTCTTTCGAGGGAAGAATTGATAATGGTGTTTATAAATTTATATTAGGAGTAGTAGTTCCTGTTACTACCTTATGTCCTTGCTCAAAAGAAATTTCTGATAACGGAGCCCATAATCAAAGAGCATTTATAAAGGTAAAAGTCTCTTATGATGAAGAAAATCAAATTTGGCTTGAAGACTTGATTGATTTAATAGAGTCTTGTGCTTCTTGTCCTGTATATCCGCTTTTAAAAAGAGAGGACGAAAAATTTGTAACGGAAAAAGCTTGGAATAATCCGAAGTTTGTAGAGGATGTTTTGCGTGATACTGTCGTAAAACTGAGAGATAATCCTATTATAAATGAATTTGAAGTTGAGTGTGAAGCATTTGAAAGTATTCATAATCATTCTGCATGGGCATATCAACATGAGATCAATTAGATAAAAGCCACTAATATAGTCATATTTTTTATAAATTCCAGAAAAATTTGAATTTCTAAAACGTTCGTGATAATATAAGAGCAGAGGTTAATGTATATAGAACACTTATTAATTTAATAGTGTTCCAGAGAAGGAGAAAAATATGGCAACAAAAGAATTCTTTACAAATTCAGAAGAATTGAAAAAATTAATGTCTGCCGCACGTGCAACTATTACTGCACCGTTTTTTGGCAATAATGTAGAAGAAGTAAAAACTGTTTCAGAAGCTTACAAATTAGCTAAAAACAGCCCTGGAACAATTGAATTGACAGGAATGCCTGTGTTCAAACCCGAAAAAATTGGTCTTCCTCAAGGTGCAAATCAATTATTATTTAATGATGGTACTGTAGTAGGGCGTTGTGCAGCAGCTAGAAAAATTGTTGGTGAGCCAAATTGTGATTTAAAATATTTATTACCAATAATTCGAGAAGCTATTTATGGTACTCGTGATAAATTAATGTACAAAACAGAAGCTGTAGTTGGTCTTGATGAAGACTTTATGATTAAAGCTCATTTAATGATTCCAGAAGGCTTTGAAAATATTATGTACAGTTGGATGTTGAATTTCCAATATATAAATGAAGCTTATGCAAATATGTATGCAGAATCAAGAGAATTGCCTGAAGGAGATATTTTTGTATTCTCAGATCCTGATTGGTCGCATCCAGATTTTCCATACGGTTTGACATTCTTTGATCCTGAACATAACTGCGCAGCTATATTAGGTATGAGATATTTTGGCGAACATAAAAAAGGTACATTGACTCTTGCTTGGGGTTGTGCAGCTCGTAACGGCTATGCTTCTTGTCATGGTGGTATGAAACGCTATAACTTGGATGGTGGAAAATCTTTCCAAGTAGCAGTATTTGGTCTTTCTGGTTCAGGAAAATCAACTATTACACATGCAAAACATAATAATAAATACAATATTACAGTATTGCACGATGATGCATTCATAATTAATGTACACGATAAATATTCAATTGCATTGGAACCTGCATATTTCGATAAGACTGCGGATTACCCAATCGGATGTGAAGACAACAAATATATCTTGACTCAACAAAATGCTGGAGCTATTGCATTAGCAGATGGAAAAGTTGTTTCAGTTACAGAAGATATCAGAAATGGTAACGGGCGTGCTGTTAAATCTAAATTGTGGTCTCCAAACAGAGTAGATAGAATTAATGAGCCTATTAATGCTATTTTCTGGTTGATGAAAGATCCTACAATTCCTCCAGTATTAAAATTGTCAGGAGCATCTTTGGGTTCTGCAATGGGCGCAACTTTAGCTACAAAACGTTCTTCAGCAGAAAGATTGGCAGCAGGAGTTGATCCAAATGCATTGGTTGTAGAACCTTATGCAAACCCATTCAGAGTTTATCCTTTAGCAATGGATTATACAAGATTCAAACAATTAATAGAAGACGGTGTTGATTGTTATATCTTGAATACTGGAGAATTTATGGGAACAAAAGTTAAACCTGCTCATACATTAGGTATTATTGAAGCTATTGTAGAAGGCAGTGCTAATTTCCATAAATGGGAAAACTTCTCAGATATCCAAATTATGGATGTTGAAGGTTTTGATGCTTCATTCTCTAATAAAGAATATGCGGATCAATTTGTTGCTCGTATGAATGATAGAATTGAATTCGTAAAATCAAGAGAAACTGAAAAAGCAGGTTTGGATAAACTTCCTGCAGATGCATTAGAAGCTTTGGAAGCTGTTGTAAAAGAAGCTAAATTATTAAAAGTATAAGTTCAAAGCTTATAAAATTATAAAAATAGGCAGATGTATATGTTGTACCTGCCTATTTTTTATGTTATAATTGGTCAAAAATAGAAGAGAGAGGAAAATATGTCTAGTAGGTCTGCAATTTCAGTTTTGGGCTATGCAATAGTTTTGGTTATAATTATGGGTGTTTTAATGATTATTAGTGCGCCAATGCTTGCTAATAAGCATAAAAATGACCAAAATCGTTTAACAAATCAGCAGAATAATTCTCCTGATTATAACAGTCCTAATAGTTATGAAGTACAAAATAGTGAGAGTCCTTCTAATAGAGAAATACAGACTCCAGAAAATAATTATACTCAAAACTCTCCGCAGCAAAATGATTTAATAGGAGAAATGAGAAGAATTGAAAGCTCATTAACTATGCGGATTGATAATATTGAACGTACTCAAAATGAAGTTGTAAAAGATATTTCAAGTAGAAAATCAGATAAATATGATTGTAAAATAGAAGGTTATATTGATGAAAACGGGACTATTATTCAAATAAAGGATCAAAATAATTCTTCTAATTATAAAAAATTTGTTTTTGTATGTGAGTATATGAAATAAAAAAAAGGCCTGATTATAAAATCAGGTCTTTTTTATTTAAGTTAAAAAATTTATTCAACTTCGATAGCGCCTACTGGGCAAGCATCAGCAGCTTCTTTAACACAATCCATGTTATCAGCTACTGCAGATTCATCAACTTGAGCAACGCCGTCTACTGAAAATACTGCATCACAAATTGATTCGCAAGCGCCGCATCCGATACAAGAATCATTTACTTTTACTGTCATTTCTACTTTCTCCTTATATTAAATACAATGTGAATAATATTCACAGTACAAATTATAAAACAAAAAATTTTTAATTTCAATTATTGGATTAAAATTTGTTTTTTTATAATTTCAGAGACAAAATCAAAACCATCAATAATTCCAAGATCTTTAGGGGATATATTTTTTGAATATACCAATATCGGAACTTGTTCTCTTGTATGGTCTGTCCCTTCAACTGTCGGATCGCATCCGTGATCTGCGGTAATTATTAAAATATCATCATTAGTCATATTTTCAATAATTTTATCAACGTATGTATCAATTTCTTCAATTGCTTTGCCATATCCTTTAGCATCATTTCTATGCCCGTATAACATATCAGTATCTACAAGGTTTGTAAATATTAATTCTCCGGTTTTGCTATTATTGTCTTTGTAATCAGGGTATGCAATCACGTCTAGATTAAGTTCATTTTTTACGGCTTTTAAAGTTAATTCTAGCCCCTCTTTGTTTGAACCGGTATGAATAGCGTGAGTAATTCCTGATTTAGAAAAGATATCTTCAATTTTACCAATCCCAATAACTTTTCCGCCTGCATTTTTAATATCATTTAGTATAGTGTGAGATGGCACCATTGAATAGTCTCTTCTGTCTTTAGAAATTCTTGTTGGTTTATTATCAATAATTTTATATGGTCTTGCAATAACTCTTGATACATTCCAATTGTCTTCATCAAGAATTCTGCGGGCAATTTTGCACCATTCATAAAGTGTTTCAAGTGGGATTAAATCTGTGTCTACAGCTATTTGGAATACGCTGTCAGCACTTGTATATACAATAGGGTATTTAGTTTTTATATGTTCTTCGTGTAATTCTGTAATAATAGCTGTTCCGCTTGCTGGACGGTTAGCAAGTACACCTTTACAGTTTGTTTCTTTTATGAATTTGTTAATCAATTTATCCGGAAAACCGTTTGGAAATGTAGAAAAAGGTTTTGGTGATACAAGACCTGCCATTTCCCAATGTCCTGTTGTTGTGTCTTTCCCTTTTGATTTTTCTGTCATAATTCCATATTGTGCAGTTGGATTATTAGTTTTTTCAATTCCTTTAAGTTTTTGAAGATTTCCAAGCCCCATTTTTTGCATATTAGGAACATTCAAACCATTGTTAAATTCACAAACATGTTTTAAGGTATTGCATTCCGGTACATCATTAAAATCTCTACAATCAGGCATTGCACCAATGCCCATGGAATCAATAACCATTACTATTGCTCTTTTCATATTTATTCCCCTTTTCCTTGCACAATTTTAGCAATACTATTCAGCAATGTCAATTACTGTATACGCATTAAAATCAATCCCTCCATATATTATTTGGACGTGATTGTCTCCATGGGGGAGTAATTTTACAAAATTTATTGTGGGTTCGTTGAAATCATCATTTGTTTCGTTCGCAGGGATTTTAGCAATAACATCATGCGCCTGATACAATTTCAGATATACGTTATTTCCCTCTTTTACTCCCTCTACTTGATAATGACCTATTGGTATAATTTTGTTTTCACTAAGTTTTAATGTTAAGGGAATCAAAAGAATCGGCAATTCTTTTGAAGAATTAATTATAGCGTTTGTCTCATTACTTTGTGAAAATTGTTCTCCTTTTGGAATGTTTTTATCGCGTTTTTTCTTTCCTTTTTTGCTTTCAATGGCCTTTTGAAAGTCTTCATCACTCACAGCTTCTTGTCCATAGGTATTTTGATCCCCAAAATTGTCCCACAAATCATCTTCACCTATTGCAGTGTTTCCGATTGAGACTATTATAAATAATATTGCTAAAAAATATTTTTTCATACAAATATTTTAATGTTTTTATATTTAAAGTAAACCTCTTTTTATATGAATATCTTGAAATCTTTGTAAAATATGTTAAAATAACTATATACACAATAAAGAAAGGAGCTTTGATTTATGGAAAGATTTGACGGATTGCGTATTTTCGGGGGGGGGGCAGTTTAAAGCTTACACCGCAAGGGTTTCGAGGTTTTTTTAAAGATTTCGTGTCGGGTCAAGCGGCACGCTTGGGGTTTACGTTAGCAGAGGTATTAATTACTCTAGGGATTATCGGAGTTGTCGCAGCATTAACTATACCGACTTTGGTAGCTAATTACCAAAAAAAAGTTTGGGTAACACAGTTAAAAAAAGATGTGAGCTTGTTGCAAAACAGTTATAGAAAAGTAATGGCAGATGAAGGTGTTGATTCTATTTTTGATACTTCTGTAGCTTATAAAATTCAAAGCTCTGATAATAATGCGTCTTTTGATTTTGGCTATTATCCGGATAAATACGCAGCATATTTTGGTTATACCTTATCTCCTGCGAGTTCTTTAAAAAATAGTCTTCTTAATCAGTTACAGGATGATATCTTGATATTGCCTAACGGATCTTGCTTCTACCTTCAGAAAGCAGGTGGTGGTTCTGAAGAATATTTGCATTTGGCTACTATAATTGATGTAAATTGCGATAAAGGACCAAATGTTGCAGGTAGAGATACATTCGCTGTGCTTTTAGATGGGGATGCAAAACTTAATTTTTACGGTTATGGTTCTTTTGAAGATCCTGATGGTTGGAGACAGGCATGCACATCTGAAAATATTGATAATTATGGGAAAGGGCAACTAGATTTGCCTACTACTCAAATGTTAGCTACTATGTGTGCCGGTCTAATAATAAGTGATGGATGGGAAATGAATTATTAAAAAAAATACAAGCGCTGCATTGAATAATCAAATGCGGCGCTTGTATTTATACAGATTGGTTATTCGTTTAACAATTTTTCTGCTAATTCAGATTCTGTTCTTCCGTTTAGAGTTTTGCTAACTTTTTGAAGTTTTTGTGCAATTAGTTCCATATTGTCGGTCCAGACAAAGTTATCAAGAACATATTTTTCAGCCTTATCAAAATCTCCATCTATTTGAATTTTTATAATTTCCGCAAGCATTTCTTTTGCTATTGGAACAACTTTGTCTATATTGACATGAATTTTTTCATCAACAATATTGTATGCTCCACGGTCTGCAAAATATTTGTTTTGCATAACAGTTCTTACTCTGTGGGCTTGGCTTAATGTCGGTTTTGATTTTAAGAAATTGTCTGTTATTGTAGTTACAATAATTTGTTTTCTTTGTTCCTCTGTGTACATACCAAGTTCTGTTAATAGGTCGACAAAGGCTAAAGAGCCCATATCTGCCTTGTTTTCTTCTATGATATTTCTGTATTTTCCTAATGTTTCACAAGCTTTTTTAGGTCCGAGCGAATGAGCGTTTTCATGTCCGATTGTGAACCAGTGGTCTGCTTCATCTAAATAATATTTATGTTGGCTTTTATCTAGTACTGCATCAAGTCTTTCTTGAAGTTTATTCATATCACTTATAAAGCGGATTTGTCTATGGTATACATTACGTCTTCCTCCTCCTATTGTAAGTGATAATTTATCATCGTTAGGTAAGTTCTCAGCAAGTGTAATTCCGCCCCTGTATGCACCTACATCACCTGTTACCGCAACTAAATCAACATCTACCATTGTTTGTTTTGCATCACTGTCAGGGCTGATGTTTTGTTCATATTCATCAGCAAAAGGCATATTCTTTGCAAGAATTGGCAGATATTTTTTTATTGCCATTAAAGCATCTGTTCCTTTTTTATTTATAATTCCGACACGACCTCCTAAGAAATCTTTTGGAATAGGTTTTATGCAATGTTTATCCAAAAGCTCGGTTAATTCCTTATTTTCAACAATTGTACCTGTCATTTCATCTTCGTAATTCTCTCTTGTGATAGTAAATTCAAGAGGGGTATCCTGTAATGTAGCCCATTTTTTGTCAGCATATGCATCAAGCATTGGATCCGCTTCTCTTAGTGCTTTTGCTTGGAGTTTTAGGTATTCGTTAAAATCTTGATTTGTAGATTTCTCAGATGCTTTTTCTATTTCATCTGCCATTTTTAAAAAATCTTCTTTGTATTTATCGATATAGTCAATCCCGATTAATTCATCGCCAGATCTTTCTACAACTGAACGTTGAGTTAGTATCTTTTTAACTTCTTCAATTTTTCCTTCGTTAATCATTTTTGTTAAAATTGAATGAAATTCTTCTTTTGACAAGTCTTCTGGGTAGACACCTTTCCCAGGAAATTCTTTTATACCTTTAGCCAGATTAATTTTGTTAGACATTGTATCAATTGCGTTCATTCCTTTTTGAGCATCAAAAAGAATTTTTGTAAGTTCGGCTTGTCTATTCCCTTTTGCAATTTCTTTTTTAAGGTATTCTTTAAATTCAAGGTTATGATGACAGTCAATTTGCATATTTATTTTTTCTAATATGTATGCTGCTTTTACAAGATGTTTTAGGGCATCTTTATCCCCTTGTTCAAGCTCTAAGTATTCTGGCGCATCAGCCTTTAGCATTTTTTTTGTTGTTAAATAATCTTTGCTTGTTCGTTTTTCTAGTTCTTCCATTGTAAGATTAAGTTCAAACTCTCTCATTATGATTCTCCTTTACTTTTGGAAGTATTATAGCATTATAGAAAAAACTTTGTGTCGTCTATTTGTGGTAAGTCTCCCCTTTAATGATTTTAAATGCTCTATATATTTGTTCTACAAGTATAAGGCGTGCAAATTGGTGAAGAAAGGTCATTTTTGACATACTCATTTTTAAATTTGCTCTTTCTGATACTATCGGAGAAATTCCACAAGATGAGCCAATTACAAATATAATTTCAGAAGTCCCATTATTTGTTAATTCTTCTATTTTTTTTGCGAATTCCTCAGATGAAAACATTTTTCCTTTTATTTCCATAGTGATTAGGAAAGATTGGGGTTTTACGTGTGAAAGTATTTTTTGCCCTTCTTCTTCTAATACTTTATTTGTCAGATTCTCATCTTTAATCTCTATTGCAGGAATCTCAATAATTTCTATCGAAGCATAAGGTGTAAGGCGTTTTAAAAATTCGTCTATCCCTTCTTTTAGGAATTTTTCTTTAATTTTTCCAAGTGCAATAATTTTAATTTTCATCTTTTGCCATATAAATAGTAGTTGATGGGAAGGCAAATTCAATTCCCTCAGCTCTGAATTGTTTTATTACTTCAAGTATTACTTGTTCTTTAATTTTCAGATAATCTTTATATATATTTGTTTTGGTATATGCATTTACTTTTATGTCAATAGAACTTGATGAAAGTGTCTCAAGGTATACAATATAATCATCACCAATGTTTGGGTTATTTTTTAGGATATTTTCAAGAATTGATATTGCTTTTTTAATTTTATCGTCAGGTGTATCATAAGTAACTCCAAAGGTCTCAAAAATTCGTCTTTTTTTCCCGTCTGTTACGTTTTTTATAACGGTTGCAGAGACAACGTCGTTGGGCAATATTATCAAAGAATTATCAAGAGCTCTGATTTTAGTAGATCTCATGTTTATATCTTCTACGTTGCCCTCATATCCGTTTACGGAAATATAATCACCCAATTTATAGGAATGATCAGATAAAATCCCGAATGTTCCAAAGACGTTTGCAATGGTATGTTGAGCTGCAAAACCTACTGCCAATCCAGTTATACCAAAGCCGGCAATTAATGATGACATCGAATAGCCATGACTTTGCAAAAATGATGCAACTAAGAAAAAGACAACAATTCCCTTAAATATATTACTTAAGATAGGTACGAATCTTTTTAGAGGCGAATTATTCCCTTGAGATAGTTTTGCTTTTAAATGAGCATCAAAAATATCTATAAGTTTGAATGCAATTGTTCCAATTATAAAAATGACAATTATTTCAAAGACAAATTTGATACGTAATGCAATGAGGAGCTTTTCAATTTTGTCAGAAAAATCATAAATTTCACTAATCATGCCTATTTCTCACTTAGTTATAATTACAAAAGAGATAATTAAAGTACAAAAAAGCGGAAGACGAGACTCGAACTCGCAACAGCCTGCTTGGAAGGCAGGTACTCTAGCCATTGAGTTACTTCCGCATATCTCTAATATAATATAAAAAAAAAAAAATGCAATAGCAAAAAATGTAAAACAATAATTCTAAAGTATTAATCCTAAATTGTTACTTTTTTACTTTAAAACTTATTCTTAGGAGTGGTGAAAATATCTGATAAAAAAGTTATTATATATATGTAAGCTTGTTATATCCAGGCACTTTTTCGGGGTTGCGACAAGATTTTATCTTTTAGCGGTTTGGTTTAAAATATAGCAAGCTTATCTCAAAAAAATATAAAGACTTTTCATAAACAGACTCTATGTTTGATATGCAACAACTTGTCAGGCCTCCCGCTCGACAAGTTTTTTTTATTTCTTTTTATGTTAGTATTTAAATGTGAAAAATTATATAAGGAGTTCTATTATGACAAATGAAGTAAGAGCAAGCCATATTTTAGTAAAAACAGAAGATGAAGCTAAAAATATTTTAAACGATATAAAAAACGGAAAAATAACTTTTGCAGATGCTGCAAAGGATCTCTCTTTATGCCCATCAGGTCAAAATGGGGGAGATTTAGGCTTCTTTGGTAAGGGAATGATGGTTAAACCTTTTGAAGATGCTGCTTTTGCTATGAATGAAATTGGTGAAATTTCTGATCCGGTTAAAACTCAATTTGGTTGGCATCTAATTCAATTAACAGGGAAAAATTAATGATTGATGCAATAAATCAAATAAGAAAATTTATGGGAGATAATAAAGTTAATTATCTTCTTGTTAATTCTACTAATAAATATTTAGAAGAATATACTCCTTTAGAGGAAAATTCTCGTTATTTTTTAACTGATTTTACAGGTTCAACCGGAGATGCTTTGGTTACTTTAGATAATGTCTATCTCTTTGTGGATGGCCGTTATCACATTCAGGCAGATTTGGAAGTAAATCATGATTTGGTAAATGTTGTCAAATTACGAACGGGACAAAGTTTTTTGGATGAATTAGCAAAAAGAATCCCCCAAGATGAAATTTTAGGTATTTTCTCTAAAAAAGTTTCTCAAAAAAATGTGGAATATTTATTAAATAAAGACGTAAATATTAAATTTTTTGATAATGATCCCTTAGATAAAAATTTTGCATATGATAATTCATGTGTAGAACAAGTTGAAGGTTTGCCTGTCAATGAGAAAATAAAGAATTTGAATTATGATGGTGTTGTTTTGATTACAAATTTAGAAGAGGTTTCGTACCTTTTTAATCTTAGAGATTTTTCAAAAAACTATTCAAGTAAAATAAGAGGGAAAGCTGTTATTTTTTCAGATAGAGCGAGATTGTTAGATGAAATAGATGATTTTGTAAAAAGTTATAATGGTAATATTTACATTGATAAATCGACAATTAATGCATATGATTATGCTTTAGTCGGAGATAAAGCTGAGATTTTAGATGACAGCCCGATAAAGATAATGAAATCAGTAAAGACAGATGATGAGATTGAACATTATAAGGAAGCTTTTGCAAGAACAGATTTGGCAGTTAAGGCTATAAGGGATTATATTGAGAATAATGATAATATCTCAGAATATGATATTGCTCAACAACTGGAAAAGGAATTTAAGCGTTTTGGTGCAAAAAGTTTAAGTTTCAGGTCAATTGTTGCGAAAGATAAAAACTCTGCTCTCGCTCATTATTCTAAAAGTTCAAAGGATGAAATTTTGAAAGAGGGTAGTCTTGTATTGATAGATTGTGGAGCTTATTATGAAAGAGGATTAGCTACAGATATAACAAGAGTTTTTGTTAAAGGGAAGCCTTCAGAATTACAGATTCAAGTATATACAACAGTTTTAAAAATGTTTTTGAATTCTTATCATTCAGATTTATCTGTCGGGTATGATATTGATTCATTAGCAAGAAAAGTTTATTTGGAAAATGAAATTGATGGTTTTGTATTTAATCATGGCTTAGGTCATGGTATAGGTATAAGCGTTCATGAGTATCCTCCTAATTTAAGTAAAAACGATATGGCTAATGTTGAAATAAAAGATAATATGTGTTTTACAATCGAGCCGGGTCTATATAATGAAAATCATTTTGGTATAAGGCTAGAAAATTCTTGTTATATGCAAAATGGTAAAATCAAATCTTTTGTTCATATGAATTATGAAAAAAAATTAATAGATTATAATCTTTTATCAGAACAAGAAAAAGAATGGTTAAAAGAATTTGAGGTTTTATAAATGCAAGAAATAACAAGTATTAATAATGATTTAGTAAAACAAACTGTAAAATTTCAACAAAAAAAGTATAGAGATAAAGATGGAAAGTTTTTGCTTGAGGGTGCAAAATGTGTAAAGGAAGCATTTGATGCAAATTTAGTTTTCGATTATGCTTTTGTTCTTAAAGAAAAAGCTGGAAGTTTTAAATATTTAGGAAATAAACTTATATTGACAAATGAAGCAGTATTAAAAAAAATATCTACTACAGATACTCCTCCTGATATTGTTGCAGTTGCTTATAAGAAAATATATAATTTATCGGATTTAAAAAATGCAAAAAAAGTTGTATTATTAGAAAATATAAAGGATTTGGGGAATCTTGGGACAATTTTAAGAACATCTATAGCATTTAGTGCAGATGGTGTTGTGCTATATGGGAAAGAATGTGCAGATGTTTATAATCCTAAATGTGTGCGAGCATCTGTAGGGAATCTTTGGAAGATTCCTGTTTTGTATATTGAGCAATATGAAATTTTGAAAAAGTTTTTTAGTAGTTATGAACGTGTTGCAACTTTGCCTAGGACCAATACATTTTTGAAAAATTTTGAAGTTGATACTCCTATGCTGGTTATGTTTGGGGCAGAAGCTGATGGACTTTCAAAAGAATTAATTGATTTCGCAACTAAAAAGGTGAAGATTGAAATGGCAGATTCTGTAGAATCTTTAAATTTATCAGTTTCTTCTGCTGTCGTGCTTTATAAATTGTTTTTATAGTATATTTGGAAAGTTTGTTGTATAATCCACTTATGAGTATTGATAAAAAAAAGGTTGTCGTTGCATTAAGCGGAGGAATTGATAGCTCTGTTACTGCTCTTATGCTCCAGAAGCAAGGTTATGAAGTAATTGGATTGACAGGGAAAATGATAGATTCTTTATCTGCTGATATAATTATCAATAATGCAAAAAGTGTTGCAGATAAGCTAGGAATAGAGTTTCATGTTTTTGATGCCGTTGAGAAATTTAATGATAAAGTTATTAATTATTTTGTAAATTCTTATAAGATTGGAAAAACTCCTAATCCTTGTATAATGTGCAATCAGTATATTAAATGGGGACTTCTTTTTGATTATGCAGTAAATCAGTTAGAAGCTGATTATTTTGCTACAGGACATTATGCAGAAATAAGATTTGCCGATGGAACATATAAGTTATACCCTGCAAAAGATGAACATAAAGATCAATTATATTTTCTTTATAGATTGGGACAAAAACAATTATCAAAAACAATTTTTCCATTAAGCAGTTATAATAAATCTGAGGTAAAAAAAATAGCTGCTGATTATGATTTACCAGTAAAAGATTCGAAGGAAAGTCAGGATATTTGTTTTATTCAAAAACCTTTAAATACCAAGAAATTTTTGTATGATAAGTTTGGAATCCAAAAAGGTGATTTTATTGATGTCTTAACCGGAAAAAAATGGGGTGAGCATAATGGATCTTATATGTACACAATTGGTCAAAGGAAAGGAATAGGAATTGCAGCTCCTTATCCTTTATATGTAATTGATATTGATTCTTCAAAGAACATTGTGTATGTTGGAAGAGATGAAGATAATTATCGAAAAAATTTAAAACTTGTTGATTTGAATTTTACTTATGATATTAAGAAAACCGAGTTTGATGCTTTGATAAAAATTCGTTATAACATGGATTTTAAAAAGGCGCATATAAGAGTATTAAGAGATTTTGTTGATGTTGAATTTTACGAGCCAGTAAATTCAATTACGAATGGACAATCGGGTGTTTTATATGATATTGATGATTACCATTTAATTGGCGGCGGGTTTATTGTAAAATAAAATACTTAAAACTTGTAAGAGTATATTTTAACTATTTACTTTTGTCTTTTATGGGGTTATCATACTTTTTGATAGGGGGAGTTAAGTATGTATAATCCAAAATCAAATAATGCTGATGAATTTATATCTCATGATGAAATTTTAGATACTTTAAAGTTTGCTGATGAAAATAAAAATAATATTAATTTAATAAATGAAATATTAGATAAAGCAAAACAAGGGAAGGGATTAACTCATAGAGAAGCTTCCGTTCTTTTAGCTTGTGAAGATGATAATAAAAACAAAGAAATTTTTGAATTAGCTAAAAAAATTAAACAGGATTATTATGGTAATAGAATTGTTTTGTTTGCTCCTCTTTATTTGTCAAATTATTGTGTAAACGGTTGTGTGTATTGCCCTTATCATTCAAAAAATAAACATATTCCCCGTAGAAAACTTTCCCAAGAAGAAATAAAAAATGAAGTAATAGCTCTTCAAGATATGGGACATAAACGCCTAGCTATTGAAGCGGGTGAAGACCCTGTTAATAACCCTTTAGAATATATTTTGGATTCTATTAAGACAATTTATTCAATAAAACATAAAAATGGAGCAATCAGACGAGTAAATGTCAATATTGCAGCAACGACAGTTGAAAATTATAAAAAATTGCATGAAGCAGGTATTGGAACTTATATTTTGTTTCAAGAAACCTATCATAAAGAAAGTTATGAAAGACTTCATCCTACCGGCCCAAAACATAATTATAAATACCATACAGAAGCAATGGACAGAGCAATGCAAGGTGGAATTGATGATGTAGGATTAGGAGTTTTATTTGGGCTTGAATTATATCGTTATGAATTTGCTGGATTGTTGATGCATGCTGAACATTTGGAAGCTGTGTATGGGGTTGGACCTCATACAATTAGCGTCCCAAGAATTCGTAGAGCTGATGATATTGATCCAGATGTATTTGATAACGGAATTGACGATGATACTTTTGCTAAAATTGTTGCTTGTATAAGAATAGCTGTTCCATATACTGGCATGATTGTTTCTACAAGAGAAACTGCTGAATGTAGAGAACGAGTTTTAGAACTTGGTATTTCTCAAATTTCAGGCGGATCTAAAACAAGTGTTGGCGGATATTTTAATCCAATGCCTGAGAAAGAAGAATCTGCTCAATTTGACGTATCTGATAGACGTCCTTTGGATGAAGTAATAAAATGGCTTATGGAACTTGGGTATTTGCCTAGTTTTTGTACTGCTTGCTATAGAAACGGGCGTACAGGTGATAGGTTTATGGAAATTTGTAAAGATAAGCAAATTCATAACTTTTGTCATCCAAATGCAATTTTGACATTAAAAGAGTATCTTGAGGATTATGCATCCGAAGATACAAAAAAAGTTGGAAATGATTTGATCGAAAAAGAGTTGAAAATACTTGAATCTCCTGAATGTATAAAATTAAAAGTTGCAGAAGATTTGGAAAAAATTCATTCAGGTGATAGAGATTTTTGTTTTTAATAAGTATTTAAAATTGTATTATTGTAAAAATTTTTTCAATTTGTAAGTATTTTTATAGTAAAATTTATATATGGATATTTTGGAAGTAAAAAATCTTTGGAGTGATATAAAAAGCAATCTGAAAGAGAATGTGCCTGCCCCTGCATTTCAAATGTGGATGGATGCTTTGGAACCTGCGGATTTTGATGGTAATGTTTTTTCTTTAATTACGGTGCATTCTTTAGCTCCGCAAGTTATAAAAGCTAATTATGATAGTCAAATTCTTGATGCATTGAAAAAGACAATAGGAAATGACGTAAGTTATCAAATAACTTTTGACGCAGAACTAGCTGATAGATATCAAAAAGAAAAGAAAAAAGAACTTCAAAAAGCCAAAAGAATTTCTCAGGAAACAGAAGAAAGTAAATATATTGATAATTTAGCTCAAATGCAATCTTCTGCAAATCTTAACCTAAAATATAAATTTTCGAATTTTGTAGTCGGAGAAAATAGCAGATTTGCTCATGCTGCAGCTTTTGCTGTTGCGCAGAATCCTGCAAAAAAATATAATCCTTTGTTTATATACGGGGCATCAGGGCTTGGTAAAACCCATCTTATGCAAGCAATTGGACATTATATAATTTTTAACAAACCGAAGCTAAAAGTAAAATATATAAAAACTGAAGAATATGTGAATGAATTGATAAAAAATATTCAATGCGGGGGGAATGATAGGAATAGCAGAATGGATAAGTTTCGTCAAAAGTATAGAAACGTAGATGTTCTTTTAATAGATGATATCCAGTTTTTAGAAAGTAAAACTTATACAATGGAGGAAATTTTCCATACTTTTGATAGTCTTCATAATAAAAATAAACAAATTGTAATTACGTCAGACAGGTTGCCAAAAGATATCCCGACACTCCCTGACAGATTGCGAACTCGTTTTGAGATGGGACTTATGGTTGATATAACTCCTCCTGATTTTGAAACCCGTGTTGCTATATTAAAAAATTTAGCTGAACAAGCAAATATAAAAGCCGATTTTGATGTTTTTGAGTATATTGCCAAAAATTTTGTAAATAATGTTAGAGAATTGGAGGGAGCTTTTAATAAAGTTAGTGCTTATGCAGATATTGAAAAAACTGATTTGACATTAGAATTTGCCAAAAAAGTATTGAACTGTGAAGAAATGAAGCAGGAAATTACTATTGAAAAAGTAGCAAGAGCTGTTGGTGAATATTATGGAGTTTCAATTTCAGATTTTTTAAGTTCTGCACGAAATCAAAGGGTGTCTTCCGCAAGGCATGTGGCTGTATATATGGCAAGAGAATTAACGCAAAAAAGTTTTGAAAGTATTGCGGAATTTTTCAAGAAAAAACATACAACAATGTTGTATTCTTATGAAAAGATTCGAGATGATTTAAAGACTAATAAAAATTTGGATCAAGATATCGCCGTAATAAGAAGAAATTTGAGGCAAAATTAATGTATGATTATATAAAAGGAATTTTAACGAATAAACTAAATTCTACTAAAGGTACCTATGTTACTGTCGAAACAAATGGAATAGGCTATCTTCTTGAAGTTACTTTGAGAGATTTTAATTCAATTTCCAACGGTGATGTGAAAATTTATACTGTATTAATCCATAAAGAAGATAAAATGAGTTTGTGCGGCTTCTCGCATAGAGAAGATAGAGATATATTTAATATTTTAACCTCTGTTTCTGGGGTTGGTTCAAAAATGGCATTGACATTGTTGGATGAATTTGAATCTTCTGAACTTATTGGTTTTGTACTGGATGGAAATTATAAGGAGCTCACAAGAGCAAAAGGTGTAGGACCTAAACTCGCACAAAAAATTATTTTGGAATTAAAAGACAAATTGGTTAATTATCAAGCAAAAGAGCCGATAAAAATTTCTACCGTTTCTTCAAATGCTGTTGATAACAGTGCTATAGAAGATGCTCAAATGGTTTTGATCTCTCTCGGGTATGAGCGTAAAGAAATTCAAGATGCTATATCTAAAGCTGTTGACTCTTTAGAAAATAATGCTAATGCTGAAGATATTTTAAAAGTATCTTTGAAAAT
This sequence comes from uncultured bacterium, assembly GCA_949290355.1. Lineage (GTDB taxonomy): Bacteria > Cyanobacteriota > Vampirovibrionia > Gastranaerophilales > Gastranaerophilaceae > Stercorousia. The sequence goes on from CASERN010000011.1 coordinate 509,917, forward strand.
TTTATCATTATAAATAGATATCATTTTATTATAATAATAAAGCTATAAATGCAGCTGCTACCATTGCTGGCCCAAATGGCATATAAGTTCTGTTCTCAGGATGTTCTCTCAATCCTTTAAATATTAATATACAGGATACAATTCCTAATACAGCTAAAATAATTGCTCCTATTAAGAATAGTGCAACTTTTTCAACACTTATAATCCCTATACGTTGTAATGAATAAAATGCTGCGGCAAAAATTACAAAAACAAGAAACGATGCTAAAGTTTTCCACTCTTTGTTTGTGATAAGCCCTTTTATAAATATTGGTAAGAATAATATAACTTGAATTACCACAGCTAAAGCTAGAACAAATAATAATGTTCTCCATCCAAATATTGCACCAAGACCTGCAGCAATAAAAGTGTCTCCTTCTCCAAAAGCTCTAGTGCCAGCAATAAGATATCCAGCTCTTGCGCAAATCTCAAGAATTATTGCACCTGCCAATATTCCTAATAAAGACATTGAAATTGGATTGTTTAATAAAATGAATTTTGTGAATTCAAATGGAGTACCTGCTTGATGAATTTGTGTAAATGCAATTGCTGTAGTTATAATTGCATAAATTAGACCCACTCCCATTAATATATATGTGTGTAAGTCATATACGACTTTTTCTTTAATATCTGTACCTGCAATAACTATCATTAATGAAGCAATTATCCAAGCAAATAAAGTATCTATACTTACTCCAAATTTCATGAAAAACAGAGTAAATGCAATACCTGTAAAAAGTTCTGTGATAGGATATTGAATGCTGATTGGTTCTTTGCAGAATGCGCATTTCCCTCTTAAAAATATAAAAGAAATAAGAGGAATATTATGCCACCATTTTAATGGTGTTTGACATTTTGGACATTTGGAACCGGGAAATACTATTGATTCTTCTGATAAAGTTCTGAGTATAACAACATTTAAAAAGCTGCCTATACATAGACCTGTAACAAATACTAATAATAAAATAGTAATTAACGCTCCCATTATATGTCTCCTTTAGTTTTCATCTTTTGATTTTATAATTTCATACATTTTATTTAATGCTTTTTTTAGTCTTCTTGAGACTTGCATTTGAGAAATATTTATTTTTTCGGAAATTTCTCTTTGATTAAGATCTTGATAATAACTCATTTCAATTATTTGCTGTAAATCTTTAGGTAATTTTTTAATAACTTCATCAAGCATAATTTTATCTTCATAAGAATTGATAAACTCTTGATAATCTCCTGATGGGATTTTATCAATTAGTGTAATGTCGTCATCATCAGTTGAAGATAGTGCTTGATCTAAAGATAAAGTGCTTTTGCACAATTCTATTTCCATTACTTCATGAATTTTGCTAACAGGTATACCTACAATTTCAGCTATTTGATCTTCTGATGGATCTTCAAATCCTTTTTCCTTTAGTTGTTTGACTGCTGAACTGATTTTAAATACAAGTTCTTGCAGTTCTCTTGGTGCTTTTATTATGGATGCTTTGTCTCTTAGATAATGTTTGATTTCTCCTCTAATGAAGTAGGCTGCATATGTCTTAAATCTGGTATTTTTCTCAGGTGAGAAAAAGTCAATTGCTTTAATCAGACCTATGGAACCAACTTGAACAAGATCTTCATTGGATATTCCTGATTGTGCAGAGATATTTCCGGCAATTTTTTTTACTAAAATCATCCCGTCTTCAACAATGTTAATATGTAGCATACGTTTTTTCTTATCATCTTTACATTCTTTGTATGCTTTTAATAATTCGTCCAGATTATCTATTTTTTTGTTCTTACTCTCTAACACTGCTATCTCCAATTATCCTATGATATTATATCATAACTTTTTTAATTTCGAAATCATTAAATTTATGTAATAATTTAAAATCATGAATTATTTTTGTGCTAAAATTATAAAATAATTGGAGAAGAGATATGATTACTATAAAAGATGTAGAACATGTTGCAAAATTAGCAAGGTTAGAATTAACCGAAGATGAAAAAGAATTATATACAAAACAATTGGGAGATGTTTTAAAATACGTTGACCAAATGAATGAAGTTGATACTTCAGAAGTAAAACCAATGACTCAAGTTATAGATTTTTGTAACGTAATGAGAGAAGATAAAGTCGTTCAGGAAATTAGTAAAGAGGATTTAATGGCAAATGCTCCGGAAGAAGAAAACGGCTTTTTTAAGGTTCCAAAAATTAATTAAATTTTTGCTATTTTAATAGCATAAAGTTATAATATTATTGGGGTTAAGGTAGTGTTAGGAATTTTATTTAAAAATTAAATTCTTAAATAGTTCATGAGTATTTTATTAAGGTGGTAAAGATGACTAAATATATTTTCATTACAGGCGGTGTTGTAAGTTCTTTAGGAAAGGGTATTATTGCAGCATCTTTGGGAAAATTGTTAAGAGCAAGAGGATTTTCTGTAATTAATCAAAAATTTGATCCATATATTAATGTTGATCCTGGAACTATGAGTCCTTTTCAACATGGTGAGGTTTTTGTAACAGATGATGGTGCGGAAACAGATCTTGATCTTGGTCATTATGAAAGATTTACCGATACAGCTTTAGGAAAATTTAATAATGTAACCTCAGGTAGTGTATATCAAACAGTAATTGAAAAAGAACGCCGCGGGGATTATCTTGGTGCTACTGTACAGGTTATTCCTCATATTACAAATGAAATTAAATCCAGGATAATGGGGGCAACAAAACAGTTTAATCCAGATTTTCAGCTGATTGAAATTGGCGGGACTATTGGTGATATTGAGAGTTTACCGTTTATTGAAGCTATAAGACAATTTAAGACTGAAGTAGGAATTGGAAATGCAGTTTCTGTTCATACTACTTTGCTTCCTTATTTGCCTACTTCTGGAGAGCTAAAAACAAAACCTTCTCAACATAGCGTACAAGTATTAAGAAGTTACGGTATACAACCTGAAATTTTAGTTTGCAGAACAACTAAACCGATTCCCAAAACAGAAAAAGAAAAATTGGCTTTGTTCTGTTCTGTTCCCAAAGAGGCAGTTATTGAATGCCGTGATATGAAAAGTATTTATGAAGTGCCATTAGCATTAGAAGATCAGAATATGGCTGGGGTTATTCTTAAAATGCTTGGAATTGAAGATCGAAAAACTGATTTAAGGAGTTGGCAAAAACTTGTAGAGAATATTAAAAATCCAAAAGCTACAGTACAAGTTGCAATTGCAGGTAAATATACCAAATTATCTGATGCTTATATATCAGTTGTAGAGTCTTTAAAACATGCAGGGTATGCAGATGATGTAAAAGTCGATATTAAATGGATTAATTCAGAAGAATGTATGGATTATTCTAATTGTAAGAATTTGATGAAAGATGTTCAAGCTGTTGTCGTGCCTGGAGGTTTTGGAGTCAGAGGTATTGAAGGTAAACTTAATGTAATTCGTTATGCGAGAGAGAATAATATCCCATTTTTAGGTTTGTGCTTAGGAATGCAATGTGCAGTAATTGAATATGCAAGAAATGTTGTTGGTATTAAAGATGCAAATTCTAAAGAATTTGATGAAAACGCACAACATCCGGTAATAGATTTAATGTTAGAACAGAAAAATGTCCATGGATATGGTGGTACAATGCGATTGGGTGCTTATGATTGTATTTTGAAAAAAGGATCAAAAGCTCAAAAAGCTTATGGTCAAGAAAAAATTTCAGAACGTCATAGACACAGATATGAAGTTAATAATGAGTATTTAAAACAAATTGAAGATGCCGGACTGGTATTTTCAGGCATGTCGCCAGATGGAATGTTAGCAGAAGTCGTTGAATTGCCAAAATTAGACTGGTTTGTAGCTTGTCAATTCCATCCGGAGTTTAAGTCAAGACCTGAAAAACCGCATCCATTATTTAAAGGTTTAATAGATGCGGTAGTTAAAAGAGCTAGATTATAATAGTTATTTACATTTTGTCTTGCCATTAAATTCAAGATCGCTGCAATGTAAATAATCCATATTGCCATTCATTATTACCCAAGCGGTGCATCGAGAATAATTTTCGCCATTAAGACAGTAATTTCTAAATTCGCTGTTAGAGTTTCCTGTTGGTATAATTTTGTGTCTATAAAGCTTAAAAGAAAAGTATTTTTACTCATTTTCCCCCCGACAGTTTCGCGTTTTTTCCCTTTTGTAGTAATGTAAAAATCCCCGCAATAAGATGTTTCTGTTGTACAAGTTGATGGTGATAACCATACTCCAGTTATTCTTGTTCCATCAGGCATTACAAAACCTGTAGTTTCTTCTTCATTTTGTTTCCCGATTTTTTCATATTTAACAGATTTGACATATTTAGACATGATGGTTAAAAATTTGTCATAATTTGCAAGAGATTCATCTGTATGTTCTAATTTTCCATCATCATTTTCATAATTTTCTGAATCAGTTAATCCCCAGTTATCAAGTGTTCCGTTTTCTTCAATAGCCTGCAGATAGGCTTGTGAAAAAGCACTATAAAACTTTTTTACACTTACAACAGTCGCCTGTTCTTGTTGTTTTTGAATTAATGTCGGTAAAGTAAGAGCTGCAACAACTCCTATAATTCCCAGTGTGATTAATACCTCAGCTAAAGTAAAAGCTCTTTTTTTCATATTTATAAATCCGTGATTCCTATCATCAATATTATGACATATGTTACCTAAAAAATCAATACAATAATCTAAAATACCCTCACTATCTATCTTTTCGGGGGGGGGGCGACCTCAAAAGCTTTTGTTCTTCTCATTTTCAAACTCCTTTTATTTCTTAACCATATTTATTATTTATTATTTTGAGTTATTTGTCAAGATTTTAGGAATTTTATTATAAGTGTTGATTTCTGTTTATGCGCTTGACTCTAAGATATTTTAAGTGTATTCTAGATTGTATATTAAATTTTATTTGGGAGAAATTAATGGAAGAGAACAATATTTTAAAAAAGTTTAGTACTATGCAGTTTTTGAATTTTGCATTAGGATTTTTCGGCTTACAATTTGCGTGGCAGATGAGAATTATTTTGTCAGGTCCTGTTACTGAAAGTTTGGGTGCATCTCCTTTTATATACGGCTTGATATGGCTTGCCGGACCGTTTACGGGTATGGTTGTGCAACCTTTGGTTGGCGCATTGAGTGATAAAACAATTTCTCCTATGGGAAGAAGACGCCCTTATTTATTGGGTGGTGCTTTGTTAGCTTCTTTGGCTTTATGGATATTCCCGAATTCTTCAACTGTAGCTGATTTTTTACATAATTTTACAGGTTTTGATTTTCCGCCTTTAACTGCTCTTATTATTGCAGCTGTTATGATTTGGATTATAGATGCCTGTGTGAATGTTGCTCAAGGACCTTATCGAGCTTTAGTTCCAGATGTGGTTCCGGAAGAACAATATTCTATTGCAAACTCTTATATAAGTTTAGCTATTGGATTAGGATCTGTAGTTGCAGCAGGAACAGCTCCGTTTTTAAAATGGGCTTTTGGTTATCAAATGTCGATTAATGCTCAATTTTATATGGCTGCTTTAGCTTTTACTTTGGGTATGATCTGGACTTGCTTAACTATAAAAGAAGCAAAACGTAATAATGTAGGTGTTGAAGCAGGAGAAGAACAAAAAGTTAAAGAAAAATCTTTTTGGCAATCATTGAAAGAGTTTTTTGCAATGTCTCCTGAAGTTTCAAAAATTTGTGTTATGCAATTTTTCACTTGGATAGGTACAATGTGTATGATGATATTTTTTACACAGTATGCAGTTCATACAATATACTGTGTTCCTGATTTAACATCTGTATCTGAATCTACAAAAGAACTATATAATCAAGCAACATTAGCTGGTACAAATTTTTCTTCAGTATGTTTTGCAATATTTAATTTAATATGTTTTCTTGTTGCTATTCCAATTGGAGTTCTATCAGCAAAATATACTAATAAAAAAGTACATATTATATCTTTAATAACAATGATATTAGCTTATTTAGGCATGTTTTTCACAAAACAGCCTAAGGCTGTTGCTATCCTAATGGGTGTAGCAGGTATAGGCTGGGCAAGTATTTGTGCTTTACCTTTTGCTATGCTTTCTCAATTCATAAAAAAAGGTGCAGAAGGCTCTGTTATGGGCATCTTTAATATATTTATTGCAGGACCTCAGGTATTTGTTTGTACATTAGTTGCTTGGTTAATTTCTAAATGTTCATTTGCTATGGGATCTGATTTTATTAATTATCATTGGGAGTATACTTTTTTGGTAGGCGCAGTATGCTTAGCAATAGCTGCTTTAGTTGCTTATACTGTTAAGGAAAAATGTTAATGAAAAAAAAGATTTTTTTGATATATCCGCCATCTCCGGTGCTAAATAGAGAAGATCGTTGCCAGCAGCCAACAAAGGAGCTTATTGTAATTCCGCCTTTACCTCCGACTGACTTGATGTACTTAGCTTCTGTTGCTGAAAAAGTAGGATTGGAAGCAAAGATTTGTGATTATAGTCAAGGTGGATGTTTTGAAGAAGATTTGCAAAGTTTTGCACCTGATTATCTTGTTGTAAATATTGCAACTCCGACTTTAGAACATGATTTAGAAGCTGTTAAAAAAGCAAAAAAAATATGCAAAAATATTATAACAATTGCAAAAGGTGCTGCATTTTTAACTTTGGCTGAAAAAATTATCCTGAATCATTCTGAACTAGATATTGGTATTTTGGGTGAGGCAGAGCAAACTTTAGAAGAGATTTTACAAAATAAAGATAAAAAAGATATTTTAGGTATTTATTATCTTGAGAATGGAGAAGTGAAATTTACGGGGAAAAGACCTTTTATTGAGGACCTTGATTCTATACCTTTTCCTGCAAGGCATCTGGTTGATAATAATATTTACAGACGTCCAGATAATAATAAAGTTCAAGCAACAATAAAAGTATCCAGAGGCTGTCCTTTTCATTGCTTTTTTTGCCTTGCTACACCTGTTTCGGGAGCAAAAGTAAGAAGAAGAAGTCCTGAAAATATTGTTGCAGAAATAAAAGAGTGTGTTGACAAATATAATATTACAAATTTTTTGTTCTGGTCTGATATTTTTAATATTGATAAAGAATGGACAATGGATTTGTGTAAGAAGATAATGGAAAGCGGGCTGAAAATAACTTGGTCGGCTAATACCAGAGCTGATACAGCTGATTTAGAAATGGCAGAGATGATGTACAAATCTGGATGTCGCTTAGTCAGTATAGGGGTGGAAAGCGGATCTCAGTATATGCTTGAAAAAATGGGCAAAAAGATTACGCTTGATGATGTTAGAAATACTGTAAGAATTTTCAAAAAAGCAAAAATTAGAATTTACAATTATTTTGTAATCGGTTTGCCTTGGGAAACAGAAGAAACTGCAGAAGAGACAATACGTTTTGCAATTGAATTGGATAGTGATTTTATAAGTTTTTATACTGCAACCCCTTTGCCTGGATCAAGATTTTATGAATATGCAATTGAACATAATTTATTTGATAAGGAAACTTCTTTTGAGAACGCATATTATTATCCTGCAGTAAATACCCATTATTTGACTCGTCAAAGAATTTTTGAATTACATAAGTCTGCAATTAAACGTTTTTATTTAAGACCTTTGTATATATTGAAGATGTTATCGAGAATTAGATCTTTTGAAGAAGTGAAAAATTATTTTATAGCAGGTATGAATGTATTATTGAGGGAATAAAAAACGAGGCTTTTTTAAAGCCTCGTTTCTTTTTATATATTAAGATTATGAATTAAAGATTCAAAATAAATCCGCCTTTATCAGCATTTTCAAGTTTATCGCCTTCAATTTTGGCTCTAAGGTTTTTAATATATTTATATACATAATCTCTTGGCAAATCTAAAAGTGCTGCAAGGTCTTTTGCATATACTATTTTACCTTTGTTTTTTGCGAAATGATCGAATACTTTTTGTTCTCTATCTGTTAGTGCTTTTTTAAATACAATTCTAACTTCATCTCTAAGAGATTCATTCTTTACAGGTTCTTTCGCTTTTGCTGCTTTTTTTACAGTCTTTTTAGCTTTAACTTTTGTTGCAGGCTTAGTCTCTTTTTCTTTGTGAGAGGTTTCTTGTGTGTTTGATTCATCTATGTGGATTTTATGAATAGAAAAAGGACTAGGCGCTATTTCACGTTCTCTTTCATAAGCTCTTTCTGCAATTGAGCTTAATCTTTCTGCATGATTTTGCTTCCAATCGCTTTCATTAGAAACAACAGGTTTCCCCTTCAATACGATGTCAATCAAATCATTTGTCGGTTTTGCTTCTTCTATTTTCTTCCCTAATCTGGCAGCATATTCTTCTAATGTTATCTTTTCTAATGAGCTTCTCCATTGCTTAATCTCTTCTTTGCTCAAATATTCAGACATTCATTAATCTCCTATAAACTATATGTGATTCTCTTTACATTCTATAATGTAGCATAAACCATGCTTTGTGATGCAAAATGTTTCATAACGTAAATTTTTATTTATTTCCTTAACAATTCATTAGAAAAATTAATATAAAACACCTGAATCAAGTATTTTTTGAACTTCAGAATTCATTATTTTATGAATACTTTCTACGGTTTTTGTTCCATCAATACTTATGAAATTGTATTCAGATTTCATCTTTTCATACTGTTCAAGACATTTATTTTGGTATATTTCAAAACTTTTGTAGAAGTCAGTCGAGAAGCCTACATCTCTTCCACTTTCGTAGTAATTTAATCCAGTAGTTCCGATAATCCTTTTTAATAGTACATCAACTGGCATATCCAGATAAAATATTAAATCAGGTTCAGGAGCATAATCATACAAGTTTTTAACCCATTCAATGTCCTGCCCTCTAACAACATCTCTAGCAAGTGCAGTGTAATAGTATCTGTCTAAAAGTACTATAAAACCTGATTTTAGTGCAGGGATAATTTGGTTTTCTAATCTGTCAGCAAAGTCTGCGGCATAAAGCAAACTGTATGTTGTTGCATTTAAAAGATTTCTTTCTTTTGCATCATCAATTACATTTGCGATTAATCTTGATGTTTTCCATTCAGATACCATAACTCCATATGATTTTGCCTGAATAGATTTTTTTAATAATTCTAATTGTGTTGATTTTCCTGAGCCATCTGTACCTTCTATAACAATAAGTAGCCCTTCATATCCGTGTTTTGTTTTAAATTGTCCCATTATAAGGTTACTCCTTTGCTTTTTAGTACATCTTTTAACATATCTCTTATTAAAACTTGTTTAGAGTGAATTGAATCCATTGCATCCAGTCTTACAAGGCCAAATTCTTTAACCATTTTTTTGTATTCTTTAATTACTCTGCTTTGGAAAATCATATAACTTTCATAAGGATCATTACTTAACTTTAAATCCATACCTGCTTCATAAAATTTAGGTGCACGATTTGCACAAATTCTTTCCATAGAATGTTTTGGATCAATATCAAAATATACTGCTAAATCAGGTTTTATGGCGAAACTGTAGACATTTCTAACCCAATTTGGATCAACGCCTCTTGCTACATCTCTTGCAAAAGCTGTGTATGCGTACCTGTCTGCAAGTACAATAAATCCCGCTTTTAACGCCGGATCTATTACTTGTTTTAATCTGTCCGCAAAATCCACTGCATGTAATAATGAAAATGTTCTTGGAGAGAGCATATTCTTTTTCTTTGCCAATTTGGTTGTCTGACTTATCAGTTCAGAAGAATTCCATTCTGTAAATATAACATCTTGTCCGATGGATTTTAACCAATCTCTTAACAGTGCAAGTTGAGTAGATTTACCTGAACCGTCAATCCCTTCTACACAAACAAGTGTTCCTTTATAATTGTGTTTTTCTGTTAATTTTGACAAATTTATACTCCTTTTTCTTCCAAGAGGTGAACATTTATTTTTCCGAATTTGGCCGATAAATTATCTATAATATGTATAAAATATAATTCAGGTTCCAAGTCTTTTTGATCAAGGTCAATAATAGCTCCCCAGTCGCTTCTGCCATGGTGCGCTGCAATCATTCTTGCTATTTCTTTAAAACCGTTATTCATGCATATTGAAAAACCATATTGAGAATGAGTTAACCATTCTTTTCTAAAGGTTTCATCATAATCTATAAGTCCAGTTTCTAAATCAATTGTGTATTCAAAAATTTTCCCTATATCATGCAATATACAAGCAGCAAAAATGTTATCTCGATTAAATTTATAATTTGATATATCCATATTGATTTCTGCGTATTTTAGACACTCAAGAATATGGACCATAAGTCCGCCAATATAGTTATGATGCATAAGCTTTGCTGCCGGCATAACTTTAATCTTGTCTTTATGTTCCGTAAAATATCTCGCAACAAAGTTATTTAATTTTTCATCTTTAATTTTGTCTATATAAGAAATGATTTCTGAATATACTTTTTCAGTCTCTTTTTCATCAAGTCCCATTTTGGCTTCTTTTACTAATGCAAGAGCTGATACGAGACAGTTGTTAAATTTTTCGTTAAAAGAGGCAGATACTATTCTTACTATATTTCCAGTTCTAAAAATTTTACTGTCAAATCTATTTAATGTTTCTTCCCATAAAATACAATTTAATAAAGAATTATCTTGAAGATTTTTTAATTGCAGTTTTCCCATTTTTGTTCCGGCTTTGGTATCGCCTATTGAAAATATAACAACTTCATAATCTACTTCAGTACTATACATTTTTTCTCCACACAGTATTTCGATTTAATTTTTTGTCCTGTCTATAATTTTATTGTCATTTCCCCATACAAATGAAGAACGAATTTCAGCTCCAACTTTTTCTATTAAGTGGTCAGCGTTTTCTTTTCTTAATTCATTAAATTTTTTGCATCCTGTTTCCATTTCATTAAGGAATTCATCAGCAAAAGCTCCGCTTTGTATGTCTTTTAGTAGGTTTTTCATTGCTTTTCGGGATTCTTCTCCGATAACTTTAGGACCTCTTGTCATATCACCATATTCCGCTGTATTTGAAATAGAATACCTCATATCAGCCAACCCGCCTTGGTTTATAAGGTCAACTAACAATTTCATTTCATGCAAAACTTCAAAATAAGCCATATAAGGAGAATATCCTGCCTCTACAAGAACTTCAAACCCTGTTTTTATCAAAGCAGATACCCCGCCGCAAATTACAGCTTGTTCGCCAAATAAATCAGTTTCAGTTTCTTCTTTAAATGTTGTTTCAATTATACCGGCTCTGCCAGCTCCGATTGCTGATGCATATGATAGAGCTACTTCTTTAGAATCTCCGGTAGGATCTTGGTATACTGCAATTAAAGAAGGAACTCCTCTGCCTATTTGATATTCGCTTCTGACTGTGTGTCCAGGTCCTTTTGGTGCAACCATTATGACATTTACCCCATCTGGCGCAACTATTTTTTTGTAATGAATATTAAAACCGTGAGAAAACATTAAATATTGACCTTTTCTCATATAAGGTTTTATTTGTTTTTCGTAAACTTCTGCTTGAATTTCATCAGGAATAAGTATTTGTACAATATCTGCATACTTTACCGCATCCTCAATAGACATTGTATTAAACCCGTAATCTTTAGCTTTTGTATCGGAATTACCACCTAAACGAAGCCCTAAAACTACATCACAACCACTGTCTTTAAGATTCATAGATTGTCCATAACCTTGTGAACCAAAGCCTATTACTGCGATTTTTTTTGTTTTAATTAATTCTTTATTGATATCTTTGTCTAGATAAATTTTTAAATTACTCATATCCGCCTTTCATAAAATAATCTTAAATTTATTTTATCACAAAGAAAATAAATTTATGAAAAGGCATTAATTTGAAACAACTTCATTTTCTCCAAATAAGAATACTTGAAGTGAATTTTCTTGTTGTTTTACTGGTTTATAAAAATCTTTTACGAGAACGCATTGTGTTTGAATGCAGTTTAAGTTCCTTTCGTGGAGATATTTTTCTAATATATCAGCATTTATTGTGTATTGGCGGTGTTTTAAAAAAGCATAAAAAACTTTTTTTCTGCAGGCTATTTCACTGAGTGCAAAATTTATAATTTCGTCATAAGGGATATTATATCCGTCATTTAACGACATATCTATTATAAAGTTGAGATTATCGCTTGTTGTAATAGATAAGTATGCGATAATTCTATGATTTGATGGTTCCTCAAGCACGTATCTGTTTTTATAAAAACTTGTCATCCCTGCAAAAAAAGGTTCTTTATATTCTTCTTTAATTCTTTGCAAGGATGGTTTGTATAAATTTTTTAGTTCATTATTATACAATTTTGCAACTTGTTTTGCATCTGAGTTTTGGCAATATCTGAAATTTGCAATTTTATCGGTCTGTGGAGTAAAATTATCAAGTTTCCATAAATTTTCGTAGCTGCATTGTCTGAATCCGCAGCCTTGCATAAACAGATTCAATAGTTCATCGTGAGATTGGTCAACTGTAACAGTAAAAGATATTGCACCTTTAGCTCCAAATCTCGCAATTACAAATTCTACAAGTCTTTTGCCCACATCATACATATTTTGTTGAAAAATAAGTCTTGTAATATTCATTTTGTATGGATTCCCAGATGTAGGGACGACTGTAATCAGTCCTAAAATTTCATTATTTTCAAGTAAAATGTACGATTCAGGTAGAAATTTATATTTTAAAGGTAGAATAGCGTGAAGCATTATAAATGCTTCTTCGGTTATTGCTTTAGAATACTTATCTCCATCTTCATTCCCAAGGTAGGAGATCATTTTTTTTATTTTAGGAGCATCAAAACAATTTAATCTTCTTATTACCGTCATATACATATTATATATTTTTTTTACTATATTTTCAAGTTTGTGATAAGATTTTAATGCGAGGGAATTATGAAAGCTGCTGTAATTAGTGATGATAAAATAATTGTAAAAAATTTTGACGATGAAAAATTAAATGGCAGAAAGGGTGCAGTTGTAAAAGTTTTAGGCTGTGGGCTTTGCGGATCTGATATTGTTAAGTTTGTGCATAAAATATCTCCAGATGGTACAGTTTTGGGGCATGAAATTGTTGCACAAATTATTGATATAAATTCTGATTCAAAGTTTAAAATTGGAGATGTAATTGTAACCTCTCATCATATTCCTTGCGGGGAATGTGTTTATTGTAAGCACGGTAACGTTTCTATGTGTAAGCATTTTAAGTCAACGAACATACGTCCTGGAGGATTTTCTGAATATGTTTATTTATCTGAAGAACATCTTTTAAATGTTGCGCATTTGAAACCTGCGAATTTAACAGAGATTGAAGCTTCTTTTTACGAGCCTTTAGGTTGTATTGTGAGAGCTGTAAAAAGACTTGATTTATTAAAAAATGATGTGGTTTTGGTTGTAGGCTTAGGATCTATTGGAATTTTAACTGCACAGGCCTTGAAAGCTTATGGATATGAAGTGGTTGGATGTGATTTGATAAAAGAAAGAATAGATTTTTTAAAAAAATTAGGAATTCTTGCATATGATGTAAGAGAATTGCCTAAGGATTTTACTGCAGAAGGTATATTTATGACATCTGGAGCCGATAAAGCTATTGGAACAGCTTTAAAGTATGTTTGTAACGGGGGTAAAATTTTGGTATTTTCAAGCACTCCTTCCGATTTATCAGCTTATCCTAATAATGAAATTTATTATAGAGAACTGACTGTTTTAGGCAGCTATTCCCCTTCGCCTTTGGATCTAAAGGATTCTTTAGGTCTGTTAGAAGAGGGAAAAGTAAAAGTAAGCGGTATATCTACCGAATATTATATTGATGAAATACAAAAAGCATTTGATGATACAATGTCAAATAAAATAATGAAAGCGTATATAAAACTATGAAAGCTATTCAATATTACGGACCTCAAAATATAAAGTATGAAGAAGTAATGGTAAAACCTCCAGAGGAAGGTGAAGTTGTTGTAAAGATAATGTCTGCATTGACATGTGGAACTGATGTGAAAACTTTTAGAAGGGGGCATCCTGTTTTAATTAAATCTATTCCATCAGGTTTCGGACATGAGTTTTCAGGTATAGTTGAAAAAATAGGTAAAGGTGTAGAAAATATTAAAGTTGGCGATCGTGTAGTAGCTGCAAATTCTGCTCCTTGCGGACATTGTTTTTTTTGTAAACGTGAAGAATATAATTTATGCGAAAATTTAGATTTGTTAAATGGAGCATATGCTGAATATATAACTGTACCGGCTAGAATAGTTAAGAAAAACATGCTTATTCTTCCTGATAACTTGAGTTTTGATAAAGCTGCATTTTGTGAACCTTTAGCAAATGTAGTTCATGGAGTTGAACGTACAGGGATAAAACCGGGACAAACTGTTGGAATTATTGGAATTGGCCCAATTGGTTTGATGTTTGCCCGTTTAGCTAAATTAAAAGGAGCTAATGTAATTGTTGCTGGTCGAAATCCTATAAAGTTAAAGGCGGCAGAGGAATTTGCTCATGCGGATGAAATTGTTGATTTAACAAAATATCCAAATCCTGAAAAGATTTTCAGAGAGTACACAGAAGAACACAGAGGACTAGACGTTGCTGTTGAGTGTGTTGGGTTACCAGAAATCTGGGAGAGAATTTTCTCTTGTGTCCGCCCTGGTGGGACTGTTCATTTTTTTGGTGGTTGTAAATCAGGTTCTACTGTTACTTTTGATACTACTAAGATGCATTATGGTGATATAAGATTAATGAGTGTGTTCCATCATACTCCAAAGTATTTTAGAATGGCACTTGATTATATTGCATCCGGAGAAGTTGAGGTAGAAAAGCTTATCACGGATGTGCTTCCTTTAGAAAAAGTTGAGTATGCTATGCAACAACATATAGAAGGTAAGGCAATTAAGTTTTTGATTAAACCTTGGCAATAACTTAATTAAATTTGTTTTGTGCTTTTTGAATACCTTCTTTTAAGTAAAAATCGACTGCTTCATTTGCTGTTACTAAAACGGATTTTAACTCATCTAATTGTATTTTTGGAAAGTTTTGCAATACATAGTTTTCTGAGGGAATATTGGGTTGTGGGCCTATGCCTATTTTTAGTCTGTCAAATGTTGATGTTCCGACATGCTTGATAATAGATTTTATCCCGTTATGACCACCGTCAGAGCCGTTCGCTCTAAATCTAATTCTGCCTAAGTCAAGTGCAATATCGTCATATACTATTAATATGTCTTTTGTATCAATTTTATAATAATCCATAACAGCTCTTACGGATTCTCCTGACAAGTTCATAAATGTTGTCGGTTTGATGAGTATGTTATTATTATATTTTGTTATAAAACATTTGAGTTTTTTTTCTTCTTTAAAAGTTAAGTTGTTATCTACTGCACATTTATCAAGAACCATAAACCCAGCATTATGCCTTGTAAAGCAATATTTATCCCCGATATTTCCTAGTCCTGCAATTAGTTTCATTTTTCTTCCCCTTTTATATTTATTATTTTAACTTAAATAAATATTACCGTTATGATTTACCATATTTACGCTTAACAAAATGATAGAAAACTCTTATCTTAATATTGCTAAAGGATGAGGATAAAATTATGAAAAATAAACCAATAATTCAAGAAAAAAGTTCAGAAAAAGTTGCAAAATTTTTAGAAAAAAATTTTTTGCATAAAAAAGATTTTGCTGAAATGATAGGTGTTACTTTATCTTATGTGTACAATTTGATTGATGATGCAATACCTTTTTCTACCAGAGGTACAACATTAGAAAGAATTGCTACTGTCATGGAAATTGAACCTGAAGAGTTTGAAGAATATAAAATTCCACAAGAACCAATATTGATAGATGATTCTGTAGAATTTTTCAAATCAGTAATGAAAGAGAAAAAAATGTCTACTATAAATTTTTTAAAAGCTTTTCCTCGGAAAAAAAGATTAGATATTGTAGATATGTTGAGAGGGACTCTTCCTATTCCCATAGATTTCAAAGAATTAAGCATGATTGCACAAGTTCTTGATTTAAGTAAAGATGATATATATGCAATGTGGGAAAAAAGAATGAAACAAGTTTTGGAATCTAATGGGATGAATATATATTCAAACGCCGCGCTTGTCAATTCAATGTTTGAATGTGCAAAGAAATATATACATCTTAAATAAATGAAAAAAATTACGATTAAAAAATCGTAATTTTTTTTTTAGAAAAACTGTTGACATTAAAATTTGTTCTTGCTAGTATAAAATCATTGACGAAATGAATAGCAGAAATTAATTTGCGCTTGTAGCTCAGCAGGTAGAGCACTCCCCTTTTAAGGGATAGGTCGCGCGTTCGAATCGCGCCAAGCGCAATTTTTTATTGCTATTTGTAAATTAGACTTTAGTAGGATGTTTTATTTATAACAATTTCGTATATAATATGTTCTTGGCGGTACTGTAATTGTATGAAAATAAGAGAATGAATGAATTAAATTTTAAAATTTCTGTTGTAATTCCTATTTATAATGCGTTAGATGATTTGAAAATTTGTATTAAAAGCATTATTAATAATTATGATTTTAGTATAGGGGAAATTATTCTGATTAATGATTATTCTGATAAAGAGACAGCGGATTACCTTAAGAAATTGGTAATTAAATATCCGAAATTTAAACTAGAAGAAAATAGTCAGAATTTAGGGTTTATTAAAACATGTAATAAAGGTATTGCTTTAGCAAGCGGAGAGATTGTTGTATTGCTAAATAGCGATACAAAAATTCCATCAGGTTTCTGTCAGAGGATAATTGAATGTTTTGATTCAGATAATTCAATTGGAGTAGCTTCTCCAATTGCATCGCATTCTTGGTTATTTAATATAAACTTACCTGTTGGGTATTCAGTTGAAAAAATGAATAAGCTGCTTGTTGAAAGACATGTTCCAACTTATCCTATTTTGCCTGCAGCAGAAGGCTTTTGCTTTTGTATCAGAAAACAAATCTGTGATAATTTGGGAGGTTTGGATGAAATTTTCGGCAAAGGTTATCATGAAGAAGTTGATTTCTCATACAGAGCAATAAAAAATGGTTATAAAGTTGTTTTAATTGATAATCTTTATGTATATCATAAAAGAAATGCTTCTTTTGGTAAAAATAGATCTAAGTTAATAAAGCAAAATAATAGTGTATTTAAAGATCGATGGAAAGATTTTCGTGAGAAATATGAAAAAAGTATTAATTTTGTTAATCCGATTTATAAAATTAGAAAAGAACTATTCCCTATAAAATACTGGTTATTTTCCAGAGAAAAAATACAAGGAGAAAAATATATAGTATTGGCTGGGATAAAAATAAAGTTAAATTAGTGAAGTATAAACTATATAATTTTTGCAAAAATATAGTTTCCAGGTGTTTATTTTTTATAATTCGTGATAATATAAAGATATCAAGAATTTTTAAACAGATTGGCGGTATGTGATGAAGAGAGTTTGTATTGTCGGAGGTTGTGGGCATGTTGGGCTTCCTTTGGGGTTAGTTTTAGCAGAACGAGATTTTCTGGTTACTCTTTTAGATATAAATAAAAATTCCGTTGATACCATAAATAGTGGTATAGTTCCTTTTCAAGAAGAAGGTGCTTTGGATATTCTGCAAAAACATTTGAATAAAAGAATTATTGCAACTACGGATCAAGATATTATTTCTGAACAAGATGTTATTATATTTATTACTGGAACTCCTGTTGATGAACATCATAATCCAAAAATTCATGATGTTTTGAATGTTATAGAAAAATATTCTCATTTATTAAAAAAAGAGCAGTTAATTATTTTAAGAAGTACTATTTTCCCTGGCACGACGGAGATTATAGAACAAATGTTAACTAAGTCATTTGGTTGTCAACCTAAACTTGCTTTTTGCCCAGAGAGAATATTACAGGGAAAAGGTATTGATGAGATAAAGACTTTGCCGCAAATTGTATCGGGTGTCTCTGATCAAGCAGCAAAAGAAGCAGCTGACCTTTTTATGGCTATAGCTCCTAAAATAATTTATTTAAGTCCGCTTGAGGCTGAAATATCTAAGTTGATGATAAATACATGGAGATACTTAGAATTTGCTATTGCTAACCAATTTTATATGATGGTGGAAGATAAAGGATTAGATTTTTATAAAATTCTAGGTGCAATAAAGGATGATTATCCAAGGGCTAAAAATTTCTGTAAAGCAGGATTGGCGGCCGGCCCTTGTTTATTCAAAGATACAATGCAGCTTTCAGCCTTTTATAGAAATCAATTTTTCTTAGGACAGGCAGCAATGCTTGTTAATGAGGGATTGCCTAATTTTTTGGTTGCACAACTTGAAAAAAAATTAGGCAGTTTAAAAAATAAAAAAGTTGCAATTCTTGGTATGACTTTTAAAGCAAATAATGATGATATTAGAGAAAGTTTATCTTTTAAAATAAAAAAAGAACTTGAGTTTAAGTTAGCTGAGGTTATACCTTCCGATCCTTATTTAGATTATACATATGATCTGAATGAAGCTTTGGAAATGTCAGATGCAGTTATTTTAGGCGTTCCACATAAAGAGTATTTGGACTTAAAAATAAATAAGCCGTTTGTTGATTGTTGGAATGTTTGGAAAGTTGATGAGAGGTAATATAATGAAAATATTGGTAACAGGTTCTGCTGGTTTTATTTGCGGTTATGTTGTAGAAGAGTTATTAAATCATGGACATGAAGTTGTTGGGATTGATAATTTTTCTAAGTACGGAAAAATAAAAAAATCTTATGATAATCATCCAAATTATCATTTTGTAGAAGGTGATGCTAAAGATGTAGATTTGATGAAAAGTCTTGCAAAAGACTGTGATCAAATTTTGGCATGTGCTGCAATGATTGGAGGAATTGCTTATTTTCATGAGATGGCATATGATTTGCTTGCAGAAAACGAAAGAATTATGGCATCTACATTTGATGCAGCAATCGATGCTTTCCAAAATGGTAAATTAAAAAAAATAAATGTCTTAAGCTCAAGTATGGTGTATGAATGTGCAACTGAGTACCCATCTAAGGAAGGTGATGAAAAAATTATTCCTCCTCCAATGAGTACATACGGATTCCAAAAATTGGCTTGCGAATACTACTGTAAAGGTGCTTTTGAGCAGTATGGATTGCCTTATACAATAATTAGACCATTCAATTGTGTTGGAACAGGTGAAAAAAGAGCTTTGTGTGATAAAGAAATTTTGTCTGGAAATGTGAAATTAGCGATGAGCCATGTAGTTCCTGATTTAGTTCAAAAAGTTTTGAAAGGTCAAGATCCGCTTCATATACTAGGTAAAGGAAATCAAATCAGACATTACACTTATGCAGGGGATCTTGCAAGAGGAATAAGATTATGTATTGAATCTCCAAATGCAGTAAATGAAGATTTTAATCTTTCTACACCTGTGTCTACTACGGTTATGGAACTTGCTGAGATTATATGGAAAAAATTAAATCCGGATAAAGAATTTAGAACAATTTGTGATGAACCATTCAAATATGATGTGCAAAAAAGAGTTCCATCAGTTGAAAAAGCTAAAAAACTTTTAGGGTTTAGTGCAGAGACTTCATTAGAAGAAATTTTGGATGAAGTTGTACCTTGGATTGAAGAACAAATTAAAATAGGTGGTATTTAAATGGAATTGAAGGAATTGTATAATAACCGTTTTAGAAATGAATTACAAAAAAGAAATTCAATCTGGAAAGTTTTATGTAATTATTATTTTCAAAAATTTATAATGTCATCTTCTTCAGTTTTGGATATAGCTGCTGGTGAGTGTTTGTTTATAAATAATATTCATGCTTCAAAAAAGTTTGCCTTTGATCTTAATTCTGATGTTGTTAATCATGCGGACAAAGAGGTTTGCGTTCATAATTGCAGTTGTTTTGAGCTAAAAGAAAAACTTAAAGAAGAAAAGATTGATAATATTTTTATATCAAATTTTTTGGAACATCTTGATACCAAAGAGGATGTAGTCAGGGTTTTGCATGTGTGTAATGATGTATTAGCTCAAAAAGGACAGATTATTATTTTACAGCCTAATATAAAGTATGTAAAAGAGGCATATTGGGATTTTATTGATCATAAAATAGCTTTGACTGATGCTTCTGTTATAGAAGCGGCGGAAATTTGCGGATTAAAGGTAAAAAAACTAATAAAAAAATTTTTACCTTATACAACAAAGTCAAAATTACCTCAGGCTCCATGGATTGTATGGCTTTATTTAAAATTGATGCCTTTATCAGGCATGTTCGGGGGAGGGGCGCAATCATTGATTATACTGGAGAAAAGACATGCTGACAATTATAATTCCCGTTTATAACGAAGGTGAAAATATTAAAACTGCCATTGAAAGGATAGAAAAAGAGGTTAAATATCCTTATATCATAAATCTTGTTTATGATTTTGATGAGGATTCAACCATTGATGCTGCAAAAGATTTGAATGTAAATTTAGTAAAGAACAAATATGGCAGAGGAGTCTTGAATGCAATTAAAACAGGCATTGAGATGGTAAATTCTGAATTTGTTGTCGTTACAATGGCAGATTTATCAGATCCTCCAGAAGTTATAAATGATATGGTTGATTCTGCTATAAAAAATGATGCAGATGTAGTTTGTGCATCCCGTTATATGAAAGGTGGAAGACAAATTGGAGGCCCTTTATTGAAAGGTTTAATGTCAAAAGTGGCAGGACTTTCTTTGTATTATTTTGCAGGATTGCCTGTGCATGATGCTACAAATTCTTTTAAATTATATAGAAAGAGTTTTATAAATAATGTTCAAATTGAAAGTGATGGAGGTTTTGAATTAGGACTTGAACTTGTTGTTAAGGCTTATAAAAGTGGTTATAAATTAGCAGAGGTGCCTACTACATGGCAAGATCGCGTAGCTGGGAAATCGAATTTTAAGTTGGTACAATGGGTGCCAAAGTATTTGAAGTGGTATTTTAGGGCATTTGGATAGTAGACATGGGTAAAAAGTTTTTTCTTGTTGCAATATTATTGATTTTTATAAATCTATTTATGTTTTCCGTAAAAATTTTTTCATCGGGGATAAGTTGTTCAATAATACTTGATAAGCCTATTATAGGATCTTTTAATATAAAGTCTGATAATTTTGCACAAAATATTAGTTTGAATTCTGAGGTAATGGCTGATTTTTTATTACCGTTTTTCGCTAAGAATTTTTACATAAATAACTTGAATACTGCTAATATTGATAAAATATATATAGGTAATAGTCAGATTGAATCTTTTGATAAAGTATCAGAAGCACTAACCAAATATAGAATTGTCGAGTATTTTAAGCTTCTATTATTTGCTTTTTTTGTTAGTTTTATTCAACTTTCTTTGATATTTATATTTTTATCAAAAGATGATACGTTGTTAAAAAGAATATTTCAAAATAACAAATTATATTATTTTTCGTTTGGGATATTATTCTGTTTTGTATTGTGGAATTTTATAAATATATATAATAATGCAGTTAATATTCCATTTGCAGATGAATGGGAAGCTTTATTACCAAATCATTTAGATAAAAATTTTAATTTAAGCTGGTTGTTTGGATATCACAATGAACATAAAGTATTTTGGACCAAATTGTCTACTTGGATTTTTTATAATTTAGATGGTTGGAATATCAGACATCAGATAATATTTAACTTTTTTATTCATTTAGCAGGGATGATTGTATTATATAGAATAATTCCTGATAAACATAATTTATTACCATTATTTTTTATTCCTTGTTTTTCAACCGTTGTAATAGATAATCAATTGACAGGTTTTCAAAATTGCTTTTATTTTACGGCTTTATTCGCATTTTTAGCTATATATTTTGGTTTTGTACAAAGACAGAATGTTAAATCTTGTTTGTTATTTGGAATGTTTACAGTATTTTCAATGTATTCATTAACTTTTGCTGTAGGTATTGCTTTGTTAATCGCTTATTATATAAAGGAAAGGATATTTAACAAATATACTTGTTTGGCATCTTTGGTTATTGGTGGTGGATTAATTTTATTTATGCTGGGGTATTCTTCTGTTTTGACAGATCGAAATATGATTTTTCCTAATAATATAATGTATTGGAATAAATATTTTTATATGATATTCAAAGGAATATTAAATGTATCATTGCCTGTATATTTTCTTGTTTTATCTGGCTTGATATTATTGGTTTCTTTGATCTATTTTATATTAAAAGAATGGAAAAAAGAGAGTATAAATGTATATATTGCACTTTTTGGCTTAAGTTTATTTTTGGTGGCTTGTATAGCTTCATCAAGAAGTTTAAATCAATTATCAGCAGATGGCAGGCATTTATATATTATCATTTATTTGATTCCTTGTATTGCTGCTTTGTTATATAGATTAAAGTTATATAAGCTTGAATTAATTTATTTAATTATTTTGGTATTAACTTTTTATAATTATTTTTCTGCAACACCTTATATAACAACAAAATTATTGAGACAGCAGGCAAAAATACAATTAAATCAAGTATTGTTGACTAATTATAATTGTGATTATTCTGTTTTGGCTTATGTTAATCCTTTTGATGTGAAAAAGAGTATAGAAAGAGCAAAAAATCTTGGAGTTAGTTTTATAAGAGGCAGGTAATGTATTCAAAAAGATTATTGTATATAGTTTTGATATTGTTGTTTTTATTATTTGGTTTGCATCTTAATTTTATTTATGCTGTAAGAGGTTTAGATTTTTCATGGGTCTATGCAATAAATCAAATTCATTTAAACCAGAATTATATTTTTGGGAAAGATGTGTTTTTTACATATGGACCTTTAGGGTATTTGTTGTTTCCTGTATTTATGAAACCGATTATTTATGAGGTTTTGTGCTTTAAGTTTTTTATTATGTTGTCTTTTATATATTTATTGACTGGCTTTAGGAGTTATAAAAGATTTGATGTATTTTGTTTTATTCTTACTTTAATCTTTATATATTTTGGCTTTCCAAATTTAGAATTTTTGGCTGCGCTTGCCGGATGTGCATATTTAAAAACAAAAGGTAGGCAAAAATATTTAATTTTAGTGTTATTTAATATACTCGCATTTTTAATGCTTTTCATAAAGTTTAATATAGGTGTTTTGTTTATTTCAACATTGATATTTACTTTAATTGCTGATAAATTCGATAAAAAATCTCTGCTAATATCTTTGATATTTTGGATTTTTTCATTAGGTGCAAGTGTCTGTTTTTATTTTGGAGATATTAATACATTATATGATTGGTTAAGAGTTAGTCTGATGATCGCAAGTGGTTATAGTGAGGCTATGTTAATTTGGAGAGACTTATTCAATCAAATTTATTTACTTTTTGCTGTAATTATAATAGCTTTATATATAAATCTTTGGTGTAATGAGATAAAATTTAAAAATATAAATTTAAAAATATTTTTAGTAATTTTACCTTCAATATTTTTTGCATTTAAAAGTGGTTTTGTTAGAGCAGATGGACATATGTTAGTATTTTTCGATTATATTTTATGTATTAGTTTATTATTATATCTTCTTATAGAGAGTATAAATTTGAAAAAAATCATTGTAATGTTTTTATTAGCGTTAATATTTCCTTTAATGTATGTTAATAAAAGCAATACATTATCTTTTATATATGAATTATTTTATAATGAATCCCAATTATATGTAGATGATAGTTCCATACTTCCTAATAAATGGCTAAAAATAATAGGAAATAAAAAGGTTGAAATTTTACCATATGATTTTTCGTATGCTCCAAAATACAATATAAATTTGCACTATAACCCTATTTTTCAATTATATTCTGTTTACACTAAAGATTTAGATTTAATAAGTGCCAATAATTATAAAGCTCAAAAAACAGATTATATTATAGTTGATAATAGTTTTTCTATAGATAAACGTAATTTAATATTGGATAATCCTGCTACTTGGGAAGCTATGCGAACAAATTACGAAGTAAGAGATTTTTATTCAGGTAAGATACTTCTTCAAAAGCGTAGTAATAAAAAAGAAATTGATTATAGAACATATAAAAGTGAAATATATTCTATAAACGAAGATATTCTTGTCCCTAAAGATGCAAAGAAAGCTGTTATTCATCTTGATTTGTCGTTAACGGGAAAATTGTTTAACTTTTTATTCAAAATTGTCCCATTTTATATTTATGTACGATACAATAACGATAATGTATTGAGAATAAGACAGATAAGAGATGTAATGAATAATGGTTTATATATTGATGAGATAGTTTTGAGTATGAATGATTTAAACAATTGGTTAAAATTTAAACCTATAGGTAAAAATATTGATTCAATAAAGCTTTATAGTGCTCTAAAATTTATATATAAAAAGGATTTTAAGATAGAATGGCAAAGATAAGAATTTTTATGAAAAGAAATAAATGGATTTTATTTTTTGTATTTACAGTATTAATATTATTTCTACATTCGCCTAATGTATTTTTACATAAAAGTCTATGGGCAGAGGATGGAAATATATTTTTTAATCAAGCGGAAATTTATGGAATAAGATCTTTATTTATTTCATATTCCGGATATTATCATACTACAATAAGATTAATTGCATTATTAGCATCTTGTTTTTCTTTGTACATTATTCCGTATATTTATTTAGTTTTTGTTATTATTCTTGAATTTATAAGCGTTTTATTAACTTATAAAGTATTTAATTTAGAAAAATTTAAATATGGATATATTATTGCTTTTATCCCATTGTTAATTCCTGTTCCAGTAGAAATCTATGATAATCTTACAAATTCCCAATGGATATTAGCTTATATATTTGCAATTTTAGTTTCATTAGATTTTAGCAAATTTAATAAATTTGGCTATTCTTTACTAATTTTATTATTGTCTTTATCTGGGCCTTTTTCTATATTCCTTTTGCCTTTTATAGTATTGAAATTATGTTTAAAAAAAGATTTTAAAGCAAATTTTTCTGTATATTGTGCTTATATAATTGGTTTAGTTTGCCAAAGTTATAGCGTAATAAATTCTTCAAGAGTTGAAGGTGATGGTATATTTACAACAGATATTATTTTAAAATATTTGAATTGTTTTATTTTTCATTTTTCTTCTTTTAAATTTTTATCTGTAGTGATTTTTTTGATAGCTTTATTTTGTATATACCAACTTATGAAAAAAGTTAGAGATAATTTACCTTTACTATCTGTTTTTACTTTGGGCTTTTTTACTTTGTGTGCATCAATTTATAGTGCAATTAAGGAAAACTTTATAATTGTTGGACTTTTGCCTGATCGTTATATTTATTTATATATATTATCAATTTTTCTTATAATAATATTTACATTAAAAAATAAATATGTAACTATTTTATTATTTCTTGTTGCCTTATCTCAATTTTCTAGAAGACTTCTAGATAATATATATTGGAATCAATATGTAAATTTTTCTAAATATGAAGAAATTGTACCTGTATTTTTGCCACCTTCTATAGGTTGGTATGCAGAAATTAGGAATCAAAATCCGCAAAAATTGGAACCTGATGGAGAAATAAAACACTTAGCCTATTTTAATCCAAATAATATGTGTAAAACAGACTATATTGTTTTTTCATCTATGTATGCTAAAAGTTATAGTCCTGTGATAGTTTCAAAAGATTTGCAATTTTATCAAAATATAGGATTAATTAAATTGAATAATTCAGGCTATAAATTTGTATATATTTTACCTGTAAAAAATGTGGAGTATAAATTAATTACACCTGATGTAAAAATTCATTATTATTGTATGAATTAATGTGGTACAATAAGCTTATGGAAAATAAAAAAGAAATTTATTATAAATATTTTCAAGAAAAAATTCTTCCGCAAATCCTTCCTTTAGAAAGGTATAGGAGAAAGGTCATTTTAAATGTTATATTATTCTCTTTGTTATTTTTTGCTTTGGGATTAGGATTTGTATATTTGTTTGTAGTTGTAATGTTTAATAATATACTTGTGCCAATTCTTTTCCCTATTATATTATTTTTAACTTATGTGTTTTTTATTAAAAGTATTATTATTCCAATTGTTTTTGGAAAAGAGTTTCAAGAAAAATTGAAAACAAGAATTCTTCCTTTATTTCTTGAGCCTGTTGCTAATTTTACGGAGTGGCCTGAAAATAAGAATCTAGAAACGATTATTGATTCTTTGCTGTTTTATAATTTTGATACGCAAAAAGAAAATTTTACTTATTTTGGTTTGTACAATAATACAAATATTATAATTTCTGATACAAAATTAATGATGCCTCCTAAAGGAGCTGTAAGACCAACTCTGTTTAAAGGGATAATTATTCAACTTGAGTTTGATAAATCAATAGATAATCATGTTATTCTGATGTCAAAAAATGAAAAAAAAGCTAATCCATATAAGCAATACAACCCTCATATTCAGGAACTAAATCGTTATTTGTATACTTTTGCAAAAAATCCTAAAAATATAAAATTTATTACTAAAGATTTTTGGTCTGTAATAAAAAGACTAGGTGAAGTATATATTGCAAAGGGGTTTGATTTTTCATACCGAAATAATACTGTAGTTATAGCATTAAGACATAAAAGACCTTTACGTTTTGGCTTTTTGTTCAGATCATTGTTAAAGGCAAAAAATTACGATGATCTAATTGATAGATTCATCGTAATTTATGATTTAATTGATATTCTTAACAACCAAAATTAAGCAACTTTGTTTATTTCTTGTTTTTTATCATTGTTGTCGATTGTTGCTGTATTATTAGTTGGTTGTTGAGTATTTGTGTTTTGTGTTTTATTCTTATTTTTCCAATATAAGTAAGAGCCTGTTCCAATAGCAGCTAATGCTACACCTCCGCCAATAACGATTCTAAGCCATCTGTTTCTGACTTTTTTAGAACCATCTATAATAGTTTCGACAGTATCTTTTGCTGCTTCTTGAACGTCTGAAACTTTTTCAATAACGACTCGTTTCATATCTTGGATTTTACCATTAAATTCTCCGACCAAACGAGTTAAAGGATTTTTATTTCGTCCTTCCCATCCTTTATCAATTTCAAAAGCATCTTCCATATATAACTGCAAAGTTGAACGTCCATTATTCAGGGCATTATTATTATGCCAATCGAACTTTGATTGACCAGCATTGTGTACCAGTTTCTGATAAACATCAGGTGTTTCATGATATGTTTTAGCCATCTTTGCAAACATTTCAGCTACTTCATCAGAAGCTGCTTCTAATCGTTTATCATGTATCTGTTCTGCTGTAAGTTTAGTTAAATCAGTACCTTCATCCCATTTAAGGTCTTTAACATTTATCATAAAAGGATCTTTTGTAAGGAATCCGTTTGCATTTTCAGTATCTTTTGCAGCGGTAATAACCATTTCTCCAGCTCCACCTGTATTCAATGAGCCTACAGGAGTACCACTTTGTAATGCTTCCGGAACAGAAAGTCCTTGAGGTTCTCCTTCAGATGTGAAAATCCCATATGTACAACAAGTAACAAGTCTGTTAGGGAAAAATCCGTTGACATAACAAACATTTAATTTATATTTGCCTTCATCAAGTGTTTGGATTTTGTACATTATATCTTTAATTCTATGGAAATCACCTACTCCCTTATCATCCATTTCCCATGGCTCAGGTCCGCTTCCAAGAATTAATTTTGCATGTTTTTTTACTTCGTCAGGTACATTCTTATTTTTAAGAAATTTATAAAAACCTTCTAATGTTGTCGGATAGTTCTTCTGTGCATCTGAACGTCCCCAACCGCACCAAACTATATCTTTTTCGTCAAATTTAGAAAGTCCGCCAAGTACATATCTCTTTTTTTCTATCAAATCTTTTGAAAAGAATAGCTGATTAAGTGCATCTTCTGTACTTGCATTTGTATAATTTGATAATTTATCTAATCTCTTTTCAGAAGCTTCTCCAACCATATCCAAGAATGCTTTTGTGTTAGCTCTTTTGGCTTTTACAACTTTTTCTGCACTGTCGTTTAGAGGATCATATGGTGTATACCAACTCATATCGGCAGATAAGCCGTTACCTGAACCCATTGTAGCTTTAGGATCATTAATTTTCATAAAGTCAATGTTACAACCATTTGGTCTGCCAGGAATTTTATCCCCTTCTTTTTCTGCCTCTTGGAATAGTGATGTTAAGCCTCTAGCCATGTCATCGTATTTTATTACTTCATCTGCAAATGTATGAGAAACGTGATTTACTGAAATATTATAAGGATTAACTTTTCTTGCAATTAATGGAGAGATAGATTGATTAAAGTTTCCATTATCATCAATATAATATTGTAAAAATGGTTTTATAACTCTATCTACAAGTTTTTTATCTTCTTCTGACAGGTTATATCTATGTCTATCAATATCTATCAGTTGAGGAAACTCCATAAGACTGCTCAATTTTTTGTAGTCGTCCGGTGTTGCTTTGTATCTTAAAAAGTCCAAAATATTTCCAACTGTACCTTGATAATTTGGCATTGGATTGTGGTATATGTCAACAACTTTCATTCCTCTATACAAAGGATCATTATATGAACGATTTATTATTGATTCAGTGATAGGAAAGCCTGTTCTACAGTGAGCAATTATATTTGCAGGTTTAAAAAATCCTTGACTTTCTGTATTTAATTTGGTCATCATATCTGCTGCAGCATCACCAAAATCTCTAGTAAAAAGATTTACATGAGGATGGTCTTTTAAATCAGGAGAATATGTATAAGCTTTTTGAAATTTAGCTAAATCAGGTGTGTGTACGCAGTATACAATATCACTTTTACCTGGAATTATCATTTGATAAACTTTATATGGCAATGTCTTTAGTTGATCCAAATTATTTTCATCTATTCTTTGAATTGATCCACTCACTCCTGTTGGAATTAATTCTCTATATGGGGAAATTTTTAAGTTGTTAGGAGGTATAATATCTCCTTTCTTAGGAAGTTCAGGGGTGTCTTGTACAACAAATTTAACTCTTTCTTCTGGTACATTCAGTCTTTTTGCAATTGATGCTTTAGTATCACTTATAGGCACGCTGATGAAATGATTTTCCGGCATTCTATTTTTTTTCAATGCTTCTTTGTACTCATCTCCTTCAGGAACTATAAGAACTTTAATTCCTCCTTTAGGGTTGTTGTATGAATAGTAAGGAACAGTATGTCTCATATCCATCCCAGCTTTGTTAAGAGCATTTGGAAGCTGGTCGGCAACTTGACCTGCACCACCGCATTTATACATGCCTAAACCTATATAACTATCTTCTACTGATACAGAAATCCCTTGCTTAACATTTCTCTCAGGATTTCCTGTAAATGTAATGTGCATGCTATACATTGAATTTAATGTATTTGTCGTTTGAGAAGGAACTGATGTTACTCCCTTTTCTGAAAATGGTTGTTGACTTTTTGCAATATTATTGCTTTGAATCCTTGGCATAACTGAATATACACGCATTTCTACACCCTATCTATATAATTATCTACTTACTTAACACTATACGAGTTTAACAGAAAATTTCTTCCCCGCATTAATAATAAAGCGTGAGCATATTTTTTTTCAACACTATTTACGACATTTATTAAGAAATATTAAGTAAACTTTTTTTTAATAATTAAAGTTTTTTTTTATCATTTCAAGTAAAATTAAAAAGAAGGTTTAAAAGGTATAAAATGGACAGATTTTTTGGATTATTGGGAATTGTTTTGATATTTGGGGTAGCTTTTTTGATGTCTAACAATAGAAAAGCTATAAATTATAAAACTGTTGGTATGGGATTTTTCCTGCAGGTTTTGCTTGCTGTATTTATATTTAAGGTGCCTATAGGAAGGACTATTTTTTTCAATATAGGTTTGTTTATCCAAAAAATTCTAGAATTTGCAAAAGAAGGTGGTTCTTTTGTATTTGGTCCATTGATGACTGAACATAAAATAACTGCAGTGTTTGGGGAAGGTGCTCAAGTTTTTGCCTTACAACTTATAGCTTCTTTGATATTTATGATGATTCTTGTAAATATCCTTTATTATTATGGAATAATGCAAAGAGTTGTTCCTTTAATAGGTAAAGCTATGAATAAACTAATGAATGTTAGCGGGGCTGAGGCTTTATCCAATGTTGCCAGTGCTTTTGTTGGTCAGATAGCTGCTCAGATAATGATTCGTCCTTATTTGGCGAAACTTACGCGTTCTGAATTATTAGCTTCAATGGCAGGTAGTATGGCATGTATTTCGGGTGCTACTATGCCTATATATATTGGAATGGGTATTCCTGCGCAGTATCTTTTAGCAGCTTCAATCATGGCTGCTCCAGGTGCATTAGTTATTTCAAAGATTGTTTATCCTGAAACAGGTGTTCCAGAGACTAGTGAAGACATTAAAATTACTTACAGTAAAAGGAAAAAGCCATATATAAATGTCTTTGATGCAATTTCAGCCGGAGCTTCTGAGGGTATGAAAGTAGCGATTAATGTTGTAGCAATGATATTAGCTCTGGTTGCTTTGGTTGCAATGATAGATTGGGTTCTTGGAAATTTAGGTATGGCAATTGTTAAATATCTGCATGTAAATTTTGCCTCATTTGATTTAACTCATCTTTCATTAAAATTGATTTTAGGTAAAATATTTGCAGTTTTTGCCTATTTTATGGGTGTTCCACTTAAAGAAGCAACTACTGTTGGTAGTTTGATGGGAACAAAACTTGTATTAAATGAAATGGTTGCGTACTTTGATTTGACCAATTTACCTGTTCATCTTTCAGATAAAAGTTTTTTGATTGCAAGTTTTGCATTATGCAGTTTTGGTAATTTTGGATCAATTGCTATTCAATTAGGCGGTATAGGCGAACTTGCTCCAAACCAAAGAAAAAATCTTGCAAGACTCGGTGTTAGAGCTTTGATTTGCGGAACTTTAACTTGTTATATGTCTGCTGCCATAGTTGGTGTATTGTTTAATTAATTCTTGGGTAAATGTTTTTGCCAATCAGCATCAAGGCTTTGTATGAATTTGTGTGCATCAATTACATCATCATAGTTGATAGGCTCAGGGCCTTCTTGAACTTCAAGTGGTTCATAATCTTTTACGTCTATATCAGAAAAACCAAGAAGAGCTATGCCAAAATTTTTTCCGCATTTTTTGCATTCGAGCCCAATTACAGTGAGTCCGTCCTCTTCTCTTTTTATAGTTATTGACTCTTCATTGAAACTGTTTTTACATTGAGAACAGCATAAATTATTAAATAATTTTTCTATTTTCTTTTTCATAAATTCCTCATTAATATTATAATAAACTTTTGTTAAAAAATGTTAATTTTTATATAAGCATGGGTATAATATACATGTAGCGAATTATATATGTCGTTTCGGTTCGCTAAAGCTAACAGATAGGAGTTGTATCATGGAAGCTATTAACTTAATTCTATTCGGATTTATTGTTTACACTGCGTTAATCGTAGTACCAAGCATCTGGGAAGAATTAACAACAGAAGGCTAATCAGCCTCTTAAAATTTAAGACGAAGTATTTTTAAGAGAGTTCCTTTGTCGTTAAAAATTTTTTGGTAGTGTTGGAGTATTTATTTAAACAAGTGTATAATCTACGTTAATTAAATTAACGCCTAGGATTTTTGCGGCAAAATTTTCTCAAGGCTGTTAAGGGCAACGTCTGTTACAAAGTCCATATCTTCTTTTTTAATAATTAAAGGTGGATTAAAGTAAATGATATTGCCAAGTGGTCTTAGAATGACTCCCTCCATCAAAGCCTTTTTGTATATCTGGTAACCAATTCTTAGTTTGCCATCAAAAGGCTTTTTGCTTTGCTTATCTTCTACAAGTTCTATTGCATTGATAAGACCAATATTTCTTACTTCACCAACATTTGGGTGTGGAAGAAATTTTTCTTTAATAATTTTATTAAAATAAATCGCATTTTCTTGAGCTTGTTTTAAAATAGAGCCGTCTTCAAGAATGTCTAGTACAGCATTTGCAGCAGAACAAGCGAGAGGGTTTCCGCTATAAGTATGA
Source organism: uncultured bacterium (assembly GCA_949290355.1). Taxonomy (GTDB): domain Bacteria; phylum Cyanobacteriota; class Vampirovibrionia; order Gastranaerophilales; family Gastranaerophilaceae; genus Stercorousia. The sequence continues at coordinate 541,964 of CASERN010000011.1, forward strand.
CTATGCATAAATGCTTTCCCGCTATTATAGTCATCATAAAATGCATCATAGATTTTTTGTGTAGTAACAAACATAGCCATAGGCATGTAACCCCCAGTTAGTCCCTTTGAAAGACACATTATATCTGGAGAAACTCCGGCATGGTCAAAAGCAAACAATTTTCCTGTTCTTCCAAAACCCGTTGCTATTTCATCTGCAAGAAGATGTACATTATATTTATCACATAATTCTCTTAATTTTTTCAAATAGAGAGGTGGATATATTTTCATTCCAGCTGATCCTTGTAGTAGTGGTTCCACAAGCATTGCTGCGGTTTCATTACCATGATCTTTAAATACCTTTTCAGCGTGTTCAAAGCATTCACAATTACAATTATCTCGGCATTTACCATAAGGACATCTAAAACAGTCTGGTCCTTGAACTCTTACTATATCCATTAAAATAGGTTTATAAAGCTTTGAGTAAAGATCGCAGTCTCCTACAGATAAAGCTCCAATAGTTTCACCATGGTAGGCTTCTGTAAGAGCCATGAATTTTGTTTTTTGTGGGTTGCCAGTTTGCTGATGATATTGAAAACTTACTTTCATTGCAGCTTCAATAGCAGAAGAGCCGTTATCAGTGAAATTAAATTTGCAAAGTCCTTTTGGTAGTATTTTAGATAATCGTTCACATAATTTTATTGCTTGCGTATGAGTAAAATTTGCAAAAATAACATGTTCCAATTCATCAACTTGTTTTTTTATTGCTGCATTAATTTTAGGATTACAATGCCCTAAAAGGTTGCACCACCATGAGCTTATTACATCAACATATTTTTTATCATTTATATCGTATAGGTAAATACCTTCCCCTTTTTTTATCACAATAGGTTTAAGTTCTTCGTAATCTTTCATTTGAGAGCAAGGGTGCCATATATATTCTAAATCTTTTTCTATCCAGTTTTCCATTTTATACCTCTTTAAATAAATTTGATAAATCTGTTATATCTTTTTGTCCTTTTTCTACTGTTGCAACAACTTCTATACCTGTTAGATTTTTTATTTGGATTTTATTATCTTTTTGCATAAAATCATTATCATCATAATTATTAATTATAATCCCATTTATTTTTATAGATTTTTGTTTAGCATATTCTGCAGTTAAAACAGTTGAATTTATTGTACCTAATTCTCCTGATGCTACTATCAAGATATCAAGTCCAAGAGCTTTAATTACGTCAGGAAGTATAATGTTCTTCTGCATATTAAAAGGGCATACAATACCTCCGGCTCCTTCTACTACAATGTAATCATATTCTTTTTTTATTTTATCAAAGTCCTTTTTTATTTTTTCTAATTTTATTGGATTTTTTTCAATTTCGGATGCCAAATGTGGAGATACTGCTGTTTTAAAGACATAGGATACGTAGTCCAAGGGATTGGCATTGATTCCTGCCATATCCATTACAAATTTACAATCACCAGGCACTAATTTCCCATTAATCACTTCTGCCCCACTTAATGCAGGCTTAAAATATCCGCAATTGTAGCCTAAATTTCTTAATTTTTTTACGATGAGTGCAGAAATATAAGTTTTTCCAACATCTGTACCAGTTGCTGTAATAAATATACCTTTTGTCATTATCTCCTCCTATTATCCGATATTTTTTATTATAAAAAATGCGGCAACTTTATGTTACCGCATAATTTTTTTTATTCAACATCTTTTTGTTATAAGGAACCTCCGCCTCCATCACGGAAGTAATCATAGTGTCTTATGTCGTCATAGTTGTTTATGTATTCAGCCTCAACATTTTTTTGGAATTGAGTTTTAGGTGCAACCGCTGTGCTTCTAGAAGCAAGAAGAGCATCTATATTTGGAGCAAGTGTAAGTTCAAAGTGGAAACGTCCATATTTTCTATCAGGTTCCCAATGGTTGCTTACTAAAGGATAGCCCCAATATAGTCTTGCGCTTAAATCTCCTGGTAGTTGAACTCTCAACCCCATACCTACAGATGCTGCAAAGTAACTTCCACCATAATAATCTTCACTTGCGGTTGGGAAAATACCTGCTGTATCTGCAAATACTGCACCTTTTACATATTTTCCTATAAATGGAATTTTTTCTCCTGAACGAGGACTTGTAATTTCTCTAGGAAGGATTGGGAACATCAATTCTCCACTAATGAAGTATCCGTTTTTACCAATCATCATACCTTCAGAATAACCTCTAACAGTAGCTAAACCACCTGTTTGTATTTGGTCTAGATAAGGTATTCTTTTGTCTCCTGGAATAATTTGATAATTACTTCTTAATTGACCTATAATTCCGTGAGAAAAGTCATGTAATCTAACTACGCTACCGCTGTATTTAAAGTAGTTATTATCTCTATCACTGTTAAATATTGGAAAAGAATAATATGCATTTTGGTTTAAATACCAAATACCGTATTTAGTATCTTTCCTTAACATTAAAGCTAATTCTGCAGATGTTATATTATCGGTACTATTGATTGCATCTCGCATCAAATCATCAAAAATTGGACTTCCTGTTCTGATATCAGTGAAAGTTCTAGCTCTTTTATAGTTTAGTCCACCGTAAGCTTTTAATTCAAAACCAGGTTTTCTTATAAGTGGTTGTGTATAATACATAGTATATTGGTATGCATTACTTCCGATTTTTAAAGGAGCCATTGAACCATACTTTATGTCAGCAAATGTAGATGAAAACATAAAGCCTAAACGTCCATCATATTTGTTTACAGGGAAGTTATAATCAAAGAATGGGCTCTGCGCTCCTCTAGAAAAATATGAACCTAAAGAAACCCTGTCTCTGTGTCCAAATAAGCTGTCTGCATAAATCATTGCACCACCTCTAATACTACCGGTGCTGTAACGACCTGCATTATCCATAATACCCATTATATGGAATGGGAAAGTTTCATCTGCGACTAATTCAATATCAGTAGTTCCAGGCTTTTCACCTGCTTTTAAATTCGCTGATAATTTGATACCTTCATTGTACCTGTTAAAATCAAGTACATCTTTTTCAAGTTCTACGATATCAAACAATTCACCTTCTTTTTGAGGAAGTCTGCTTGTTATGTAACCGTCTTTTGTCCACTTATTTTGTTGTACGGTTATATTTCCTATTTTACTTTCAGTTAAAGCAATATAAATATTACCATTTTGTACAGTTTGTTCCGGTAAGAATGCTCTAGCTGTAACGAAGCCTTTTTCAGCATATAAGTTGTTAATACTGTCTATGACTTTTTGGATATCTTCAATAAAAACGTTTTTTCCAACAATAGGTTGAACTAATTTATTAATTTCTTCTTTTGTTAAAATTTCGGAAGGAGCAACTTCTACAGAATTTACATATACACCTTTAGTATTAAGTTCCTCAACTGTAGCTTGTTGTATTGAGCCTCCATTATAATTTTGAATAATCTGATTGCCTGCATTAGGGTCTGATTCTAGTTTCTTTCTTTGCTGGTAATATTGATAATCATCATCTCTAAGCTTATCTTGATATTGATTCCGCAAGTAATTCATGTCATGACCTTGGTTCATACCTGCTTCAGCTCCGATTTGACCGCCGATAGCTCCAGGGGTAATAGTAGCACCACCAAAAGGATCAGCATTGGCCGGCGCTATAGAGATTGTTGCTGCTATAGCAAAGCACATACACATAGCGGCACTTAGAATATTTTTTTTAGATTTAATCTTTTTCATTTATTCACCTTTAAAATTTTAATATATATATTAAGTTCGGTCGAATTTATTTTTTGCGTATGCAGACTCAAATAAAAACAATATTTTAACTTTTATTACGAATTAATAATAAAAATTAATGATTTCGCATATTTTATTTTTACCTGATATTATTATATAGAATATTGTTATACTTGTAAAGATGTTATTGAAAATATCAATCCTTTAATGTAGTATAATTTACAAAAATAGTATAGGTAGTGTAAGGGAGAAAATATGAAAAATTCAGGGAAATTTTTATTGGTTGGAGCATTAACATTTGTAGCAGGGGTTACTTTTGGTAATTTTGCAATGTCAGATGTTCCTTCAAAAATTGCGGTAGTTGATGTTCCGCAAGTTGTAAATTCTTCAGCTCAAGTTCAGGCTTTGAAAAAAGAACAGCAAGCAAAGACAAAAGAGATTCTTGCTTTTGTCGAAAAAGCAAGAAAGGAAGTTGCAGCAACTACAGATGTCAAGAAAAAACAAGCATTAGAAGAAAAATACTCTAAAGAATTAAATAACAAAAGAGTTGCTATGGAAAAAAATTATGCTAGTAAATTATCTGCTATAGATACTACAATTTCTGCAAAAATATCAGAACAAGCTAAAGCTGGCGGTTATGATATTGTTCTTGCAAAAGGCGTTGTACTTTATGGTGGAACTGATATTACTGAATCTATAAAAAAAGCTGTAAAATAATATCACTATAATGTTATTTTGTGTTAAAAATTAAGAAAATCCCGGTTAATTATAACCGGGATTTTTACTTTATACATCTTTATATGATCCTTTGAATTTATCAGAATATATTGTATGCAATATCTCATGAGCTTTGTGAGAATTTGGATATTCTAAATATTCTTGATAAAGTTTTTGTATAGATGGGTTCATATGTGATTTTCTCAAAGGTAACCCTTGATCTTCTTTGTATAGCCCTTGAGCTCTTTCTTCTTTTATTTTTGAGTCATCACAACTTCTTGGTTGACCTCCTCCATTTATACAACCGCCAGGACAAGCCATTACTTCAAGCATTTGAAATTTAGCTTTGCCTTCCTTTATTTCTTTTAAAGATTTTTCGGCTTCTCGTATTGTAGAGACAACTCTAATGACAATTTTTGTACCTTTTAAATCAAGCTCAATATCTCTGCATCTGTTGCTTGTTCCGCGCATTTGCTTAATATCAACATCTTTTAATTGTTCTCCTGTTACAAATTCATACGCAGTTCTAGCTGCTGCTTCTGCAACTCCTCCGGATGCTCCAAAGATAGTTCCGGCGCCTGAATATTCTCCAAATGGTGAATCATTCCCTTCAGGTTCAAGTGTATTAAAGTTAATTCCTGCTTCTTTTATCATTCTTCCAAGTTCTTGGGTTGTAAGAACATAGTCAGTATCAGGTTTTCCTTCTGTTGTCAATTCTGGTCTTTTGCATTCATATTTTTTTGCAGTACAAGGCATTATACCTACAACTATGAGATTTTCTTTATCAATATTAAAGTGTTTTGGTACAAGATTTTTTAATATCGGAGCAAGCATACTCATAGGAGATTTACAACTAGATAGATGATGAAGCATATCAGGATGTTCTGTTTCTAAATATTTAATCCATGCAGGACAACATGATGTAAATATTGGCAGATTTTTCCCTGATTTCAGTCTTTCAATAAATTCTGTAGCTTCTTCCATAATAGTTAAGTCAGCTCCAAAGTTTGTATCAAAAATTAAATCAAACCCAATTTTTCTTAATGCTGCATTCATTTTCCCTATAGAGTTAATTCCAGGCTCAAGTCCAAACATCTCTCCGATAGCAACTCTTGTAGCAGGAGCCATTTGAACTATTACTTTTTTTTCTGGGTTCGTAATTTCTGACCAAACTTTTTCTATATCACTTTTTATTGTTAAAGCACCTGTAGGACAAACTGCTACGCATTGACCGCAGTTGATGCAATCAACTTGTCCTAGAGGTCTACCATTCATTGGTTGAACGACTGTTTTCGATCCTCTATTTGCAAAGCCAAGGACAGCGTGTCCTTGAAATTCGTTGCAGGCTCTAACACAGGCTCCACATAATATACATTTATTTGGGTCTCTTACTATTGACGGACTTGAATCATCAATAGGTAAATAATCTTCCAATTCCTTATCTGGATATCTGATGTTTCTAATTCCATATTCTTCCGCATATTGCTGTAATTCACAGTTGCCAGATTTTTCGCAAGTTAAGCAATTTCTGTCATGATTTGCTAATAGTAATTCCAAAACAGTTTTTCTTATTCTTCTTGTCTTTTCTGTGTTTAGATGAATTTTTAAACCTGCTTCAGGCGGCATTGTACATGAAGACTGGATTCCTCTGCCTTCAATTTCAACAACGCACATTCTGCAGGCTCCAAAAGAAGTCAAATCTGGTCGATAGCAAAATGTCGGGACATTCATTCCTGCTTTTCTAATTACTTCAAGTAGATTAGGTTCGTTAGAGAATTCTACTTCTTTGCCGTCTATAAATAATGTTTTTTTATCTGTCATTTTGTTTATTCCTTATATAAATTTTTCTTATTCAAGTACAATAGCTTTAAACGGACAATTTTTTAAACAAGCTTCACATTTAATACATTTATCTTGGTCTATGTGATGCGGATTTTTAACCGTTCCGTTAATTGCACCTACAGGGCAAATTCTTGAGCATTTTGTACATCCTTTGCATAATTCTTCGTTTATAACAATTTTTTTCATAGCTGTACAAACACCTGCAGGGCATTTTTTATCTTTAATGTGAGCTATATACTCATCCCTAAAATATTTAAGAGTTGATAAAACAGGATTTGGTGCAGTTTTCCCAAGACCGCAAAGCGATCCCTCTTTTACAGTATGAGCTAATTCTTCAAGAAGTTCTAAATCTTCCATTGTACCTTTGCCTGCGACGATTTTTTCAAGTATTCTCAACATATTTTTTGTACCTTCTCTACAAGGTACGCATTTCCCGCAACTTTCATGTTGTGTAAAATTCATAAAGAATCTTGCAACTTCTACAATACAAGTTTTATCGCTCATTACAACAAGCCCACCAGAGCCAACCATTGCTCCGGCTTTAATTAAGTTATCATAGTCCATAGGAATATCAAGATGTTCTTCAGTTAAGCATCCGCCAGATGGTCCTCCTATTTGTACTGCTTTGAATTTTTTACCATCTCTCATTCCGCCGCCGATATCAAATACTATTTGCCTTAATGTTGTACCCATTGGTACTTCAATCAGACCTGTATTATTAACTTCACCTGTGAGGGCAAAAGTTTTTGTTCCCTTAGATGTCTCTGTTCCCATTTTAGCGAACCAGTCAGCACCATTTAGGATTATTACAGGAACATTAGCAAGTGTTTCTACGTTATTTATTAATGTCGGTCTTCCAAAAAGCCCTTTATTTGCAGGGAATGGCGGCTTAGGTCTTGGCATACCTCTTTCGCCTTCAATTGACGCAATCAGAGCGGTTTCTTCTCCGCATACAAATGCTCCAGCTCCTTCTTTAATGTGTATATCTAAAGAAAAGTTACTGCCCATAATATTTTTACCTAGAAAATGTCTTTCTTCTGCATCTTTTATTGCTTTTCTCAGACGTTTAATAGCCAAAGGATATTCAGCTCTTACATAAATATATCCTTCATCAGCTCCTATTGCAAAAGCAGCTATTGCCATTCCTTCGAGCAGTTTGTGAGGATCTCCTTCCATAACTGATCTGTCCATAAAAGCTCCTGGATCGCCTTCATCACCGTTACATACAATGTATGACTTTCCACCTTTGTTAGCTGCGGTAAAACGCCATTTTCTACCTGTAGGGAAGCCACCGCCCCCTCGTCCTCTTAGACCTGATTTTTCAATCGTATCAATTACTGCATCAGGATTATTCTCTTCTAAAATTTTTACTAAAGCCTCATATCCTCTTACTGCTATTGCTTCGTCAATACATTCTGCATTTATATTTCCGCAATTTGCAAGTGCTGTTCTAGTTTGTTTAGCGTAAAAATTGATATTTGCATCATCTAAAATATGTTCATGTGTTTTAGGATCAACGTATAATAATCTTTCTACAGGTTTATTGTTTTTTATGTGGCTTTCATAAATTTCTTCTACATCTTTTTCTTTTACTTTTACATAAGTAACGTGTTTATCAGGGATTGCAACAAGTACTCCCTGCTCACAAAAACCGTGGCATCCTGTTGGAACAATTGTCATTTTATCATAATCTGTAAGAACTGATACATTAGCTCCTAATTGTTTGAATTTTTCAATAACTTTTAAAGAACCGTTAGCTACACAGCCTGTACCTGCACATACCAAAACCCTAAGTCCTTGTTCTTCAATCATCTCTTTGGCTTTTTTTTGTTCTTCATTTATGTTAATATTTAAAAATTTATTCTCCATTAATTTTCCTCCTTCATTAAAGTATCTAGCACGATAGTTATTGCATCGGAGGTCATTTGAGGATAAACTTTATCATTTATTACAACTACTGGAGCTAGTCCGCAGGCTCCAAGACAGCTTACTGTCTCAAGAGAAAATAGACCGTTTTCACTTGTTAACTGCCCTGCAGGTATATTTAGCTTTGCTCTTATTGCGTTTAAAACAGGCATAGAACCTCTAACATGACAAGCTGTTCCATCGCAGACTTTTATTTCATATTTACCTTTTGGTTCTAATGAAAATTGAGCATAAAAAGTTGCTACTCCAAAAACAGTTGCAGGTGATAGACCTTCTATTTTGGTTCCAATGTAAATTAACGCTTCTTCAGGCAGGTATCTGTATACTTCCTGTACTTTTTGTAAAATCGCAATAAGATTAGATTTTTTAGAGTCAAAAGATTCTATAATTTTGTCTAATCTGGATGTGTCGATTTTATGAGGATTTTCTGCACTCATCTCGAACTCCTGTATATTTAATTGTATTACTAACCCCGATTGTACCAATATTCAATAGAAAAAGACCAAGAAATTATACAATCATAGTAGGATTATCACACAAGGGTTCAAGAAAATCAAGCTTGTTACTTAATTTTGTCCTTTTAAATTTTTTACAATATTTCCTAAAATTCTATAAATCAATTTTAGAGTATTTTCGTCTGAATTCTTTAGGAAATATGAAGATAGAACTGTTTTTGTCTTCAAATCTTGAACTTCTAATTTTAGGCAGTCGTTACGTAATGTATTTTCTTGTTTTATTATTGTTGGGCTGTCAATTTCAGATTCTACAAAATTATCAGATCCATTTAATATTTTTATTTTTACATTGTTATGTTTTGCGTAATTTGCAAGAGTTTTTTTAGCTGTGTCTATTTTTTGAAATTCATCATAAGGAATATCAAGTTGTTTTATTTGTACATATTTATTTATAAACTGTTGTTCTTTTTCGTATTTTCTTATTCTTACAAATCTATTTATTTTATTTTGTATATTGTGAAATTTAATCATAATTTCTCCTAGAATCAAACTATCAGATATAAGTAAAATAGAAAAAAATTTTTTTTGCTAATTTATAAATTTTTATTACAAAATCTATTAATTGGACAGTTATTGCAATCCGGTTTTATTGGTTTACAAATATTTTGTCCATGGGTTACAAGCAATGTGTTAATGTCTAACCAATATTTTTGAGGGAGTTTAGCTCGAAGTGCAAATTCCGTTTCTTCTGGAGTTTTTGTTTTTACATATCCTAAGCGATTGCAAATTCTATGAACATGAACATCTACGCAAATAGCAGGTATATTAAATCCTTTTGCAAGGACAAGATTCGCAGTCTTTCGGCCTACTCCGTTAAATTTAACTAATTCATCTATTGAGTCAGGGACTTTATTATCAAGTTTTTCTACTATGATTTTTGAGAGTTCTACAATTTGTTTTGCTTTATTTTTATAAAAGCCGACAGGGTAAATTGCTTTTTCAAGTTTGTTTACATCGCAATATGCAAAATCTTTAGGAGTTTTACCTATTTCAAGCATTCTTAAAGTTGCTGGATATGTTGTAAGATCGTTTGTTCTTAAACTTAAAATACAGGCAATAAGTACCAAATAAGGATCTTTAAATTCTTCCATAAGTTGTACGAATTCTCTTCTTGGTTGCTTTGCTTCGATTAGTGCTTGAATTATTTTATCAATATTAACTTCTTGTTTCATATTATTATTATATTACAACTTAAAAATTTTGTTCTGATGTTGAAAAATTTGCCTGTATCAATTATACTAAATATGTAAAATTATTTAAAAAAGGAGCTATCTATGAAGAAGATTAAGTTTGTACGGAGTTTCGGGGGGGGGGCAGTTTAAAGCTTACACCGCAAGGGTTTCGAGGATTCTTTAAAGATTCCGTGTCGGGTCAAGCGGCACGCTTGGGATTTACTCTAGCAGAGGTATTAATAACTTTAGGAATAATTGGAGTAGTTGCAGCATTAACGATACCATCAGTAATTAGTAAACATAAGAAAATTGAAACAGTTACTAAATTAAAAACAGCAATGACAACTATAAATTCTGCATTTAAACTTGCTGTTGTTGATTATGGAGAAATGCAAAATTGGGATTATATTAATGATTTTGATGATGCTGCTTCAAGAAAAAAATTTATTGATAAATATTTAATTCCTTATATAAAAGGAGCTTCTCCATCTCCTGAGGATGCTTATGAGGCTTCTGGCTTAGGTTATCCAAAGTCTACAGATAAATATTATCCTCATCAACCTAGTGGAAGTATAGTTGGAATGAGTTCCAGAAATTATTACCCTATAGGCTTGTTAAATGGTATTTTTTATTATTCAGGTTTTGATGGGAGTACTAATATGGTTTTTAATGTTGATTTAAACGGAATAAACAAACCTAATCTTTACGGTTATGATTTGTTTGCGTTTGAATTAGTGCCAGAACAAAATACAATTAAAATGTATACATTTCGATATCCTTATAAAACAAATGGTGTATACACATATTGCAACTATGACGGAGCATCAGGTTGTGGATTGGTTATAGAAAAAAGTGGTTGGCAAATACCTGATGATTATCCTATAAAAATTTAAATTTTAAGAATTTTTTCAACATCTATCACAGTTTTTAATTTTAAAGCATAAATATCGTTGCGGTTGAAATTTTGCATTTTCACCGCATCTTTTTCTGTTGTAACAATTATGCCTTGAGGAATTTCTTCCTCTTTATAAATATGATGATCATCAAATGCAATTTTATTTTTTATTCTGTATTCTGTTAAAAATTTGAAAAACTGCTCCGGTTGTCCTATTGCGCATAATGCTGTAATTTCTTCCCCGTTTGTGAGGCGTTCCCCTGTCTGAATATTGTATATATAGTCAGGTTCTGTATAACAAACTTGAGTTTGGATGGACATTTTTTTTGTCATTATTTTGGCAAGTTTTTCTGCTTTGGTATGGTCTGTATTTTTGCTTACAATTACGAGTTTGTTTATTCTTTTAAGAGCTTCTTTACCTTCTCTTAAAGGACCTGCAGGGAGAAGTCTTTCGTTTCCAAATCCTTTTTCACTATCTGTTAGAACTATATCTAAATCTCGATATAGTTTTCTATGTTGAAATCCATCATCTAAAACAATTTTTGTAACCCCGAATTTTTCTATTGCATATTTAGCAGCTTTATATCGGTTCTTTGAAGTTATAATGATTGCTCCTTTAGTGTTTTCCGCAAGCCAAAAAGGTTCATCTCCAGCGAGTTTTGCATTATAATAAATTTTTTCACCATCAGAGATTAAGTTAATATTTTTATTTGATAACTTTCCGCCATAACCTCTCGATATAATAGCTGTTTTTTCGTTTCTTGCAATATAGTATTTAGCAATTTCTGATACTACAGGGGTTTTACCGACTCCACCAGTTGTAATGTTACCCACTGAAACTACATATGCATTAACTTTTTTAGGTTTGATTATATCTTTATCATAAAGGTTATTCTTTAAAGTACTAACTATTCCATAGAATAAAGACGCAAATTGCAATAGATTAAAAATAAACCCTTTTGCATTTTTATTATAATGAATTTTTGTAATTTCTGTTTTTAAGTTTTTCATTTTATATTAGAACATTAATCTCCAGAGTAAGAATCTTTTATTTAATTTTTCTGAAAATTTTCTTAAATTACATGTTGTAACTTTTGTATCTTCAATTATTGATTGTAACTCAGTTTTATTATCAGGAGTAATTTTGTTTACTGTATCAAGAGCAGTGGATATATTTACCATTGCAGTATTGATATTTGCTACAGCTCTGTTAATATCATTTTTTAGCTGGTCATCCTTTGTTAAAGAATTTACATATCCGCTGATTTCATTTACGTTATGAGTAATTGCTCTGATATCTTCAGCCATTTGCTCTGCTTGCTTTTCATCCCCAATAAGTTTATTTAAATTTTGAGATAATTTATCAACTGAATTTGCTGTAGACATAATTGTCTTTTTGAATTGGGGATCTCCAATTATATTATTAATATTACTTGATAGTACATTAAAATCAGTTGTAGCTCTATCCATCATAGTCATCAATTCGTTTAAATCACCTTTTGATGTGTCAATCAAATCATTAAGTTTTTTCATTGTTATACTTGATTGGGCTGTAAGAGAATTAATATTTGATACGGACGTTTTTAATTCTGCTATAACTTGATCAGATAACAAATCATTGATTTTTTTATTTGTTTCGGTTAAAGATTCAGCAGCTCTGTATTGCCAATCCATAAAGTCTGCAATTCTCATAGGCTCAATTACTGTGTATGGTGAAGTCTGTTTTGGATAAGGCAATGTTATGTCATCCAATGTAGAAATTAGTAATTTATTTGTTCCATTTGATCTTGTAACTTTGCCTTTTAAAAATTCAGGCAGAATTAAACCTGGAAGATTAATTACGTAATCAATTTTATATGCGTAATTTGTTTTGATTGAATCTTTAATTGAATATGGTAAAACATCTTTTGATACAACTTCTATATTTTTTATTTTTCCGACATTGTAGTACTTTTTATCCAATTTCATTTCTACATCATCATCTTTGTATAAAATATCTTTGCTGACCATAGGAATATATACTGTTCTTGTTTTAGGTGGAGTAATTTCTAAAAATAATTCACCAATTAGTCCGGATTGTTGAATTGAAAAAACAGATGCTTTAGGTATTTCAACATCAGGATCTGTGATTACAAATTTTACTTTTACATAGCTGTTTTCGCCATCAATAACTGGAGTAATTTCTTCTACTTGACCGACACGAAGTCCCATCATTTGAACACCGGCACCGGGACGCATGCCATTTACATCTTTAAAGTGAATTTCGACTCTGTCTGCTGATGAAAAAGTTCTTCCCTTTACCTTGAAAACAACACCAATAAGTAATATTAGTGCTAAAAGCGTTAAAAGTCCTACTTTAAATGATGACGAAAATTTCATTTGTTGCCTTTCCTAATTTTTTTTTATTGTAGCAAAAACAACAGAATTGTGCAAAATTATTAATTATAGATAGTTAGCTAATATATTTTTTACATAATTTTGAGTTTCTTTGTACGGCGGCACTCCATCATATTTATCAACAGCTCCTGGGCCAGCGTTGTATGCTGCAAGTGCTAATATAACATTCCCGTTGTATTTGTTTAACATGGATTTTAAGTATTTAACTCCGCCTTCTACATTTTGTACAATATTGTATGGATCTTGTACTCCTAAGTTTTTTGCAGTTAAAGGCATTAGTTGCATTAGCCCCATAGCACCTGCTTTTGATTTCGCTTTAGGATTAAATCCTGATTCTTGTTTTATAAGAGCTTGTACTAACTTTTCATCAACTCCGTGTTTTTCTGCAATCTGATTTACAATATTTAAAATTTGCGATTTAGATGTTGTTTTTGTGTTTGCTTGTACAGAAGCTGCTTGTTGGATTGCGCTGTTATAATTTGATTGATTTATAATATCTGCGTTAACTTTTTTTAATTGCGGATCAATAAGCAGTGTCCCAAAATTTGACTTAGTAGTTGATTTTAATATTTTTTCAAAAGATGGTGTATTTATTCTTCCGTTATTTGGGTAAATTGCATCAAGTGGATTTTGTGGTTCATTTGTTGCCGTTAAATTGTTTACTTTATTAGAAAGCTGGGCATACCTTTGCATTGCTTGAGTCTGTCCGCCTGTGTTCAATAAATTTTGAATAAATTGTGAAAACATACCACCTCTACCCTTACCTGATTATATTCTATATAAAACCAGATAATTCTGTATCCTCTATTTGTATTAATGAAGGTTTATAAAATGTCAATTAATAAACATGCAATCACCATATGAGAAAAAACGGTAGTTATTTTTTATTGCCTCACTATAGGCGTCAAATATAAAATCTTTTCCGGCTAATGCGCTGACAAGCATCAAAAGTGTTGATTTAGGCAAATGGAAATTTGTAATAAGTTTATCAATTACTTTAAATTCATATGGAGGGTATATAAATAATTCAGAATGGTCATGACAAGGTTTAATACAACCGTATTTTTGGAAAGCTGTCTCAAGTGTTCTAACTGTAGTTGTACCCACTGCTATGATTTTTTTCCCTTCTTTTTTCGCTTTGTTAATTTGTTCTGCTGCTTTTTCTGAAATTTCAAATGTTTCGGAATGCATTTTATGATTTTCAACATTCTCACATTGTACCGGTCTGAATGTGCCAAGTCCTACATTTAAAGTTACATAAGCTAATTCAACCCCTTTATCTTGGAGTTTTTTCAATATTTCGTTTGTAAAATGTAATCCGGCAGTTGGTGCTGCGACTGAGCCTTCATCTTTTGCATATACTGTTTGATATCTTTCGAAATCAAGCTTTTTTAAATCATCATTAGGGATTTTTCTTTCAATATATGGTGGTAGTGGGATTTGACCGTTTCTATGAAGCACATCAAGAATGTTATTTCCCTCAAAAAGTAATTCAACTAGCCATTCTCCGTTTTCTTCCAAGCGTTTAATTGCTTTGACGGATAATTCATCACTGATTTTTATAATTGTATCAGGCTTAACTCTTTTAGATGGTTTAATTAGCACATCCCACAAGCATAGCTGCTTGACCTGACACATTGGTGGATGCATATTTTTTTCTAAACTTTGAGTTTTAGCTTCTTTTAATAAAAATATTTCAATTTTAGCCCCTGTATCTTTATGCCCTATTAGACGAGCTGGAAGTACTTTGGTGTTATTCATTACTAAAAGAGTATTTTTATCGATTAAATCCACAATGTCATAAAAATGTTTATGAGAAATGGTTCTATCCTTTCGGTTTAGAACCATCATCTTAGAATTTTCTCTTTTATCTGCAGGTACCTGCGCAATTAATTCTTCGGGTAAATTGTAGTCATACTCTGATAATAACATAATTCCTCCGTATACTAATTATTTAAATTAGTTTTTCGGCTCAATTTTTTTCGCATTTATAATATCGCTATCAGTTGCAATATTTTGAGTTCTGGCTTGTTCTGCATCAATTTGTTTGTTAACAATAATCGTTTGTAAAATTTGTATTATATTGCTTGTTACAAGGTATAACAAAACGCCTGCTGGTATCGGTATAATTACGAATGTCCCGATAATCATTATAGGCATGAATGTTCCCATTGATTTTTGAATAGCTTCTTGTGTTGGATCCATTGCTCCTTCTTTAGGTTTTTGTGTCGACATCATGACCTTTTGTGATAGGAACATTGTCAGTGCAAATAAAGCTATCAAAATGAATACATCCCAGTGGAATGATCTTGCGGCAACAGTGGTTGGTACAGAAGCTGTAAGCACACTACCTTCTTTTTTGAATGTGATATTTTCAACTTCTTTATTTGTCATATCTGTAATTGCAATTTCAGCTTTTTCAATTTGATCTAATTGTGCAAATTTTAAGTTTAAGTGATCAAGATCAATTTTGAAATCTATATTTTCTCCAGGTTTAAATTCTCCCTGAATTTCTATAGCTTTGTTAGGATCTTTCACTTTAACGTTATCTAGGACTTCATTCGGTAAATATACTTTAGCAGTTTTGCCTAATGTGAAAGTATCATTTTGTGATACTCCGAATGTTCCGTCATATGATCTGCCAGCAGTAGCTCTAAGAGTTGTATCAAGTCTGCTTAAAAATCCGAAAGATGTGTCTCCTGCAATTTGAATAAATTGCGGACTCATTAAAGCAGAATATAAAAGAATAAATATTGGTAATTGAATTAATAGAGGTAAGCAGCCGCCCATTGGATTAAACTTATGCTCTTTATAAAATTCCATAAGTTTTTGCTGCATTTTTTGCGGATCACTTTTGTATCTGTCTTGAATTGCTTTAATTTTAGGCTGTAATGTTTGCATCATTTTCATTGAACGTTGTTGTGATACGTTCAATGGCCACATAGCAAGTCTTATAACAACAGTTAATAATATAATTGCTAATCCGTAATTTCCTACAATAGAAGCTAATGCTTTTAATGCTTCAATGGTTAAAGTTGTAAAATCCAATTTCCCTAATCCTCATTTAATAGTGTAAAATCTCTTCTCCAGAAGTTTATTATAAAAGTAAACCTAAGTCAATAAAATGTAAAAATCCAAATTTTATTGACAATAAAAAAGACAGCTTAAAGCTGTCTTTAAAATGGTCGGGATGACACGATTTGAACGTGCGACCCCCTCGTCCCAAGCGAGGTGCGCTACCAAGCTGCGCCACATCCCGAAAGTATATAATTTTCAATCGCAAACTCGCGACAAGTTTTATTCTATGATAAACAAAATTTTTCGTCAAGGGTTTTTATTTATTTATCTTTTATTTTCTATAATACTTTGTTTTGCTGCTATTCCCAGACCTATTCCTGCAATTAGATATGTTAGCCAAGCAAAGAAATAATTTCTTTTTAATGGATTAAGATTTACAGATTTTCCAAGAGTAGCTTTTGCTGCTTTTAGACCTCTAATAGATGCGAGACCTTCTTCAATGATTGTAGGTAAAAATGCTGCAAATCCTATTTTACCAGCGTTTTCTTCTATAAAGTTGGAGGTGTTGCTGTCTTTTTTTAATAAACCGTTAATCATTAAAAGAGCTGTTGGGACGGCGGATACATACATTCTTGATTTTTGAAGCATTTGTAAAATTTTGCTTTTATGTGCATTTATTGCATGACCAAGCTCATGCAATATTAATGAAGGTTTACTTTTAGGCGCAACAGCTAGTTTAAATTGATCAGAGTAAAAAGCATTCTCACCTCTTGCAACAGGTTTTAAAGCTTCCTTTAGTGGTTGTGTGTAGTTATTCATATTGTTTTTATCTATAAAGTCAACAAAAACATTTAATTTGTTCTTTTTGACCATATTTTGAGCAATTTGTTTTACATTCTCAGAAGTGGTAAATTCTTTACCTTGCATTAATTTATTACCGCACCATTCTGAAGCTTTATGTAAAAATAAAGCAAATGCTTGCAAAAGTCCTGCAGTGATTACGGTTCTTTCCGGACTATCAAACTTGTTTGATTCTTGATAGTTACCATGAGAATAGTAGTTATTATTTGAATTCAAATAATAATTAAATTGATTTTGATAGTCTGTTTTTAAACTACTTAGTCCTTCCACATAAATATAAACATTTTAAGAATAAAAAATTTGCTATTATTTAAAACAATATTAAGAAAATTATTGTTTAATATGATTATTAAATGAAGAAAATTTAATTAGTCTTCAATTAATGTAAACATATCTTTATTTGCTCCGCAAAGTGGACAGACCCAGTCTGTTGGCAAGTCTTCGAATTTTTGTTTTTCTTCACTTTCGTCATAAATCCATTGGCAAACTTCACATTTGTATTTCATATTTTTTCTCCTTATGTTATAATTTAGTTGTTATGAGACATATATTTGAAACAAAAGTTTATTATTCAGATACAGATGCTTATGGTGTTGTCTGGCATGGTGCTTATTTGAGATGGCTTGAAAAGGGCAGAGTGGATCTTTGTGAAATGATTGGATTAGATCTTGTGTCTATGAAGAGTATGGACATTTTACTGCCTGTTACTAATATGAATGTCAGATATAAAGCTTCTGCAAAACTTGATGATACTATAATTATTGAAACTTGGATTGAAAAGTTCAA
This sequence comes from uncultured bacterium, assembly GCA_949290355.1. Lineage (GTDB taxonomy): Bacteria > Cyanobacteriota > Vampirovibrionia > Gastranaerophilales > Gastranaerophilaceae > Stercorousia. The sequence goes on from CASERN010000011.1 coordinate 559,806, forward strand.
TAGCTTGTCGGTTACATTCAAACAGGTAATTAAATCAAAAGAGACTAATAAAGTATTTATTGAAGCTTTATTCGATGTTGTTGCTATTAGTAATGATGGTAAATTGTACAGAAGAATGCCTGAACAGCTTGTAAAAAGTTTTGAAAAAGGTATGGAAGAAAAATGTCCGGTGTGCGTTTAAATAAATATATTGCATCTTCTGATTTGTGCTCAAGACGGAAAGCTGATGAATACATAAAAAACGGCTCTGTTACAGTAAATGGAAAAGTTGTTCAAGAGTTGGGTTATATTGTTAATGATAAAGACAAAGTATTTGTTAACAAAAAACTGGTAACTCCTGCTAAACATCAATATTACAGATTTTTTAAGCCTGCAGGATATATTACAACTAGAGAAGATGATCAGGGCCGAAAAACTATTTATGATATTTTGCCCGAAAATTTATACAGTTTAAAACCAGTTGGAAGATTGGATAAAGATTCGACAGGACTTCTTATTTTAACAAATGATGGAGATTTGATAAATGCTCTTACTCACCCATCTGTAAAAGTTCCAAAAGTGTATTTGGTAACTATAAATTCTTCTATTCACAGACATGAATTGGAAAAGTTAGCTAATGGAATTGAATTGGAACCCGGCAAAATAGCTTATGCTGATATTCAGGTCTTGGATATGGATAGTAAACATACAGAAATGCAGATTACTTTGTATCAAGGGATGAATAGGCAAATAAGAAAAATGTTTAAATCTATCGGATATGAAGTTAAAACTTTGAAAAGAATTCAACATGCTACAATATCTCTAGATGGACTTAAAAGAGGGGAATTTAAACCAATTAAGCCTATGCAGATAAAAGAATTAAAAAATTTCTTAAACAGGATATCAAAACAGTGAAAAGAATAGCTATTTGTGGAAATATTGCGTCAGGAAAATCGACTGTCCAAAAATTTTTGGAAGAAAAAGGATACAAAGTTTTGGATACTGATGTTGTTTCTCATAAACTTTTAACTGTAAAAAATAAAGATTTATATGAAGCATTTAAAAGCTATGATGTATTTAATAATAATGAATTTTCAAGATACAAGATAGCACAGTTGATTTTTTCAGATGAAGATGCAAGATTAAAAATTGCATCAATAATGCATCCGCAGGTCGCAGAGGAAATTAAGAAATTTTATGAAAATAATAAATCTGAAAAATTTCTATTTGTAGGTATTCCTTTACTTTTTGAAGCAAAAATGGAAGCATTGTTTGATAAAATAATTTTTGTGTATACAGATGATAATCTTCGATTGGAAAGATTATTAAAGAGAAACAATTATACATTAGAACATGCAAAAGCCAGAATAAAATCACAGATATCGCAAGATGAAAAAGTTAAAAAATCAGATTACATAATAAATAATAATTCTGATATTGAAACTTTGAAAAAATCAGTAATAGAGTTATTAAGCATAATTTCTTGACACAGGGACAAATACTCTTGCTCCTGCTCTGATGTTCTTAGTAGTTCCATCACTATCAGCTTTTCCGTCTCCGCGGGTTATTTCTACGTGTCCGTATTTTCTGCTGTATCCTGACTGACCTTTGTCATATACAAGTATGCAGCCCGCAGGCAGGTCTTTTAAATTTAGACCTTGAGTTGATATTTCTTTAAAGTTTGGATTATTTTCCAGGATCTCTGCACATTGATATGCATTCCCAGATTTGTATTTTCCAAGATTTGCCTCAGAAATGGCATTTTTAACATATTTAGCACAATTGCCCGTGAAGCCTACAGTGTTTTTTTGTGCAATTTTTGACAATTTTTCACCTTTTGCAGCACTGTATCCGACTTGTTTTAAAGATGCTAAAACTTTGGTGTTTGCACCTTTTGTGAAGTCTTTATTACCACTAAATAAAGTATTGTATAACTCAAAAATTCCTGTACCTGAATTCAGTGCAAAGCTAAAATTTGGGGTAAAATTATATGTATTAAAATACCCGAAATAGTTAATAAAATTCGGAATATTATTGTAATTATCTAGATTATTGTTAATATTTATTAATCCCATATTATCCCCTGAATTTTCCCTTATTTATATAAAGTATTTTGTTTTATAAAAATTGCTTTATTTGTAAAGAAATTTATACAGGAATAAATGTATATGCTCTGTCGGATTCAGATATTTCATTATTTATAATATCGCTGCAAGCTCTTCCATCTCCAAGTGTAATTTCAACATGACCGTCTTTGCCATATCCTCCGTCAAATTTATCATATACAATTATACATCCGGCAGGGAGTTTAGAAAGTTCTTTGCCTGGAACATTTACTTCTTTGAAATTTGGATTTGCTCGAAGGATGTATTTGCAATATTCTCCATTGCCGTTGATATATGGCCCTAAACCGCTTTTTACTATAGCGTTTTTAACATATCTGGCGCAAAGAGGATTATATGGATCTCTGTTTGTAGGTAATCCTTCTAAAACATTTGCAGCAAGAATTTCACCTTTATTTTTATTATATTTTGCACCATATAATAATTCGGAATTTTGTGTTTCTTTTATTTTTGCAGTTAATACAAGTCTATCTGAAAGATTATCAGTTTCTTGTATATTGTGGTTATTATAAAATTGTCCGTTGAAATTGAATATTGAATTATTTTTGAGATTCTGATTGTATAAAGTATTTACAAATGGATTAAAGATATTAGTCGGAATTATAGAGTTTTGCACAAAACCAGTAATTGGGAATACATATTTTTGTGAAAATAAATTCATAAAAGGATTCATGCAGCATGTTGCATAGTTGTATCCAAAATTTATCACTATTTTAACCTACCTTTATAACCTTTACCTATATTTATATAAAGTAAAGTAAGTTATAAAAATTGCTAAAATATTACAAATTTATAAAACTTGCTTCAGCTTTCCCCATATCTATCATAGTAAATGGTTCGTCTGTATCATTTGTATTTTCATAATCACAAGCAGAAAGAGCAAATATTTTTTCTATATCAATATTCCCTTTGAAAGCGTAAAATTTATTAACATTTTTCATATATAAGCCAAAGTAATTTTTGTTTTGCAATAAGTTTAAAAATTCCTTTTTAATATTATTTTTAGAAAAACCGTCAAATGTAAAATCTTTAATAAGTTCACATTCTTTTTTTAGTGTTTCAAGTAAAACATATGGCTCAATCCATTTCGTTAATATTTTGTGCATTGTTATACTCCTGCAATTTCTTCTTGTTGTTTAAATTGCATTTCATACAGATATTTATATTTTCCGTTTTCTATTTGCATAAGCTCGTCATGAGTCCCCAATTCGGCAAGTTCGCCTTCATTTATTACCGCAATTCTATCGGCATTTTTAATAGTTGATAATCTGTGAGCTATTACAAATACTGTTTTGTTTTTAATCAAGTTATCAAGAGCTTTTTGTACAATAGCTTCAGATTTATTATCAAGAGCAGATGTCGCTTCATCAAGAATAACAATAGGAGCATCTTTTAACATAGCTCTTGCTATTGCAACACGTTGTCTTTGACCGCCTGATAAAGAAGCACCTCTTTCTCCAACAAAAGTATCCAAGCCTTTTTCAAGAGAATTCGTAAAATCATCAAGATGTGCCATTGCAACGACTTTGTCTATTTCTTCTTGAGTTGCATGTTCATTTCCCATCATAATATTTTCTTTTATCGTTCCAGAGAATAGAAAATTATCTTGAAATACGAATGATATATTATTTCTAAGAGAAACAAGATCAAATTTTCTAATATCAACACCATCAAATTCAATTGTTCCGCTTTTTACATCATAAAATCTAGGTAATAAACTAACTACAGTACTTTTCCCGCCTCCTGAATTTCCAACAAGAGCAATTGTTTCTCCTTTGTTAATATGAAGTGATAAATTTTTCAAAACTGGATTATTTTCTTCATATTCAAAATATACATTTTTAAAATCTATACAATTATTTAATCCTGTAAGAGTTAATGCATTTGAAGGTGATTTAATATTTGGTTGAATATCAAATAATTCAAATACGCGGCTCATTGCAACAAAGACATTTTGTAGATTAGTTAAAGTATTACCAAGAGTTTTTGTAGGTTTATACAATAATAATAATGATGTTACAAAAGAAGCAAAACTGCCTGCTGTCATTTGTCCTGATAAAATTAAATGGTTTCCGTAAGCCATAACAAGAGCAATACCTATAGAACAAACAAAATACATGATAGGAGACATCCAACCAACTCTTTTGGTTAAAGACATTGCAAGATGGAATTGTTCGTGAATTTGGTTATCAAATTTTGCATTTTGATCATTCTGTAAATTATATGCTGTCATGATTTTATTTCCGGCAAATGTTTCGTTGAAATTTGTTGTCATATTACCGCCTACAACCATTGTTGCATTTGAAACTTTTTTAATTCTTTTCCTAATCAACGTAACAGGTGTTATAGCTATAGCCATGATTGTTACACCTATAATTGCAAGTTTCCAAGAATTATATAAAAGAACACCTACTAATCCTATAAGTCCAAAAAATGTTGCAATAAATGATTTTAGCATTTCAATAATATTTTTAGAGGCAGCATCAGGGTCTGACAAGAATCTTGTTAATACAATTCCAGATGAGTTAACATCAAAAAATTGAGGATCCATAGATGTAAGTTTTTTAAACAAATCCATTTTTAGAGCCATAGATATTTTTTGCCCTGTCCAATCTGTCAGGTAGTTGCTTAAGTATTTCAAAATTCCTTGGAACAAAGCGAATGCAACAATACCAAATGGAATAATTGCAGCAAGAAAAGCTTGAGAATGAACTGTTATACCCAAATAAGACCAAGTATGTTCAGGATTACCATTTACAACAAAGTCTAAATAAGGTTTTAGAGACAGTGCAACAACCCCATCAAGCAGCCCAAGTGGTATTGCAATAATGAGATTTATAATAGCGCGGCCTAAAACAGGTTTTATATAAGGAAAAATTTTCCCAAGTAAATATTTATAATTGAAGGCATCTTTAGATACTGTGTCTTTTAATTTATAATTCATTCTTTATCCCTCTACTTAAAACAATATATTGATATTATCTCATAAAAAAAATTTTTGTGCTATCCTGTTAATTAATAAGTAACTAAAAGGAGTAGAGATGAAAATTTGTGTAATAGGAACAGGTTATGTAGGATTAGTAGCAGGAACATGCCTCGCTGATATGGGGAATGATGTTATATGTGTGGATAATGATTTGGAAAAATTACAAAAGTTAGAAAATGGAATTGTTCCTATATATGAGCCCGGATTAGAAGAACTTATTAAGGCAAATGTATTAGAAGGAAGATTAAAATTTTCTTCAGATCTTGCGACTTCTGTCCAAGAATCTCTTGTGTGTTTTATTGCTGTAGGTACTCCTCAAAGTGAAGACGGTTCTGCTGATTTACATTACGTAGAACAAGTTGCAGAAAGTATTGGAAAAGCAATGAATGGTTATAAAGTCATTGTTGATAAGTCCACGGTACCTGTAGGTACGGCTGAAAAAGTTACGAAAATTATTGAAAAACACTATTCGGGAGAATTTGATGTTGTATCTAATCCTGAATTTTTAAAACAAGGTGCTGCAGTGGATGACTTTTTAAAACCTGATAGGGTTGTAATCGGCTCAAATTCTCAAAAGGCTACAGCTATTATGCAAGAAGTATATGCTCCATTTTTTAGAACAGCAAGCCGTTTTGTAATAATGGATGTAAAATCTGCAGAAATGACTAAGTATGCAGCAAATTCTTTTTTAGCATTAAAAATATCTTATGCGAACGAAATTGCAAATATCTGTGAAGCAGTCGGAGCAAATGCTGAAATGGTGCGTATTGGCATGTGTTCAGATAAGAGAATTGGATCTCAATTTCTATTCCCTGGATTAGGTTATGGAGGAAGTTGTTTTCCGAAAGATGTCAAAGCTCTTTTAAAGACAGCAAAAGATAATAATTGCGGTTATCGATTAATAGAAGCTGCAGATGAGGTAAATAAAGAGCAAAGAGTTGTTTTTATAAATAAAATATTATCACGTTTTGGGATGAATATTTCGGGTAAGACTTTTGCTGTTTGGGGATTGACATTTAAACCTAAAACAAATGATATGAGAATGTCCCCTGCTATTACAATTATAAATGCATTATTAGAATTGGGTGCTAATGTAAAAGCATATGACCCCAAAGGTTTTGAACAAGCAAAGAGTATATGGGGTGATAGAATTACTTATGCTAAAAGTTCATATGATGCTCTTTTAGATGCTGATTGCCTTTTATTGTTAACAGAGTGGAATGAATTTAGACGTCCTGATTTTGATAGAGTGAAAAGTCTTATGAAACAGCCAATTATAATTGACGGGCGAAATCAATATGATGGAGAAAGGCTTGCTCAAAAAGGTTTTGAGTATGTTTGTATAGGTAAAAGAACTCAAATACCTTTAAATGTCGGTTAGTTTTTCGAATGCTTTAATTTTATTCTCTTCTATGATATGTCCGCCTGTTTTTAGAAGAATAAACGCTTTTAAATTTTTTGAAAAATTTGCAAGTTGTTTTGTCGATTTTACTGGAATAATTTTGTCATTTTCCGAGTGAATTAAATAAATAGGCAATTCTAAATTTTTGATTTTTTTATTAGTTTTAAATGTATTATCTATTATTTTTAACAGAAATGGAAAATTTTTTATTGCATATTTCATGTAAGAAGGCAGATTGAACATTCTGTCTTGTAGAAGCATTTCTTTTTCGTTTTTTAAAGAATTGAAAGGCGAAATTAATATAAGAAATCTAAAATCATTTTTCTTTGTTGCTAAATCAATAGCAGGGAAACTTCCCATGCTATATCCCATAATTCCAATATTTGCGGTTTCGATTCCTTTATTATTCAAGTATTCGATTGCGGCATCTGTATTATGCTTTATCGATTTGGCATTCATTTTTCCTTTACTTTTTCCAAAGAATGCGTATTCTGATGTAAGTATCCCGTATCCTTTAGCGATAATTCTTTTATAAACCTCTTGGTTAGATGAAATATTTTGCCCAAGACCGTGGTAAAATATTACGTATTTATCAGAATTATATGGATTAATATCTAATGCCTTTGTTACATTTTCTCCTTTTTTGAGCGTAATTATTTTCGAAAAAGGTTTTAATGTGTTATCAATAGGAAACCACCTGTTATTAGACATGTTTGTATATTTGTTCAGAACTTTTCCCATGCAATAATTAACTGGAGATATTTTTTTTAGACCTGTAAAATTTGGATTAGAGTTATTATAATAATGATTATTGTATGTGTTGTATATATTAATAGGGTGAATCATATTTTAGTCCTTAGAAACTTAAAAGACCTTATTAAAATACTAAGGTCTTTTATCTTTAATGGTGGGCCCGGAGAGACTCGAACTCTCACACCGAAGGCGCTAGATCCTAAGTCTAGTGCGTCTACCAATTTCGCCACAGGCCCATTGATATTTAATTGCCAACTTGTAAATTAAATTTATCTTGAACAAGAATGAATGTCAATAGTTTTTATTCATTTTTTCTGGATGGGCAGAGTTTGAAAGAATAATTTCATAATATTCATTTTTATCAATATCCACCCCCATATTTTTGGGGTCTGCAAATTTTTTCTTTTTATTTTTGTTCAATAATTTTTTGTAATCTCCGCTCATAATATGATTATATTACAAAATTTTAAAAACTGCTTGAAATTTTTATACATTTGTTTTACGATAAATTTACGTGCGTCGGTGTATTTGTGGAGCATCGATTAAGGAATTTAAAAATAAGTACGAAATATAAAGTTATAAAGGAATTGTGAAATGAACCCTATTATTAATGAATTGGAAAAATCTTATTTAAGAGACAATCTTCCTGAAACAAATCCAGGTGATACTGTAAAAGTTTTCGTAAGAATTGTTGAAGGAAACAAAGAAAGAATACAGGCTTTTGAAGGTACAGTTATAAAAAAACACGGATCAGGTGTTAACAAAACTATTACTGTAAGAAAAGTATTCCAAGGTGTAGGTGTAGAACGTGTATTCTTGTTAAATTCTCCAAGAATTGACAAAATTACAGTTTTGAGAAAAGGTGATGTAAGACGTTCTAAATTGTATTACTTGAGAGAACGTTCAGGTAAAGCAACTCGTATCAAGGAAAAAATTGAAAAAAGATAAGCTTCACATACATTGGTATCCCGGTCATATTGCAAAAGCCGAAAAGAAACTGAAAGAACAGCTTTCTTTAGTCGATGCCGTAATTGAAGTTGTTGATGCGAGACTGCCTTTTTCAAGCAGTTATGATAATATTACGAGGCTTTTAGGTGAAAAGCCTCGTTTAATTTTGCTAAATAAAGCTGATCTTACAAATAATGAAGAATTAAATAAATTTATAGAATTCCTTGAAGCTAAAATCGGATATCCGGTTTTAAAATCAGATGCAAAAAGTTCAAAGGATTTAAATTTTATTGTAAAAAAGGCTGTAGAATTGTCAGAGCCAAGAATCCAGCAGTTAATGAAAAAAGGTCTTTTGCGTAGACCTGCAAGGGTAATGGTTGTTGGGATGCCAAATGTTGGTAAATCAAGTATTATTAATAAATTAACAAAATCATCAAAGACAAAAATAGGGGCGAAAGCTGGAGTTACAAGGCAGCAGCAGTGGGTAAGAATAAATCCTCAACTTGATTTATTGGATACACCAGGAATAATCCCAATGAAGCAGGAGGATCAGGCTAGAGCTAAAAAATTAGCTTTTGTAAATGCTGTTTCGGAGAATGCATATTCTAATGAGATTGTTGCGAAAGAATTATTATCATTGTTAAATGAAAAATATGCTGTCCCTGTCAAAGAATTTTATAAGGTTGAAAACCTTACATTAGAAGATATTGCTAATTCAAGAAATTGGATTATATCTGGAGGCAAACCTGATATTGAAAGGACTGCAGTGTATTTGTTAAGGGATTTTCGTGAAGGCAAGATTGGTAAATTTATTCTTGACGATTTAGAAGGTTAGTTATGGGTAATATGTCTAATTCTGATTTAGCAGTAGATTCTCGAATTATAAGATTATTTACGTTTGATATAGATCAAAGGAAAATTATAATAGGTACAGATGAAGCAGGTAGAGGCTGCGGTGCTGGTGGTGTTTTTGCAAGTGCTGTATTTTTTTATAATAAGTCTAAAGATTTGATTAAGAAATTGGAAGATTTAAACGATAGCAAAAAGTTGTCTGCTAAAAAGCGTGAGCAGCTTTTTGATATAATTAAAGAAAACACAATTAATTCAACTGTATGCATTGAAGTTGATGAGATTGAAAGAATAAATATTTTAAATGCTTCTTTAAAAGCAATGCGTATTGCTTGTAAAAATGTAATTAATGAGCTTAAAACAAAAAATGAATTAGTTAGCTTTATAAAAAATGATAATGATATTTTAATATTAGTTGATGGAAATAAAAAGATTCCAGAATTAACTTATTCTCAAAAATGTGTTGTCAAAGGTGATGGTACATCAGCTTCAATTGCTGCTGCAAGTATACTTGCTAAAGTTAGCAGAGATCGTTATATGATGAAATTAGATCAAGAATTCCCTCAATATAATTGGAAAGATAATGCCGGTTATTTAACAAAAGAACATATGGAATTAATTGATAAATATGGCCTTTGTAAATACCATAGACCATCTTATCTTCAAAAGCATTTTGCCAAACAGGAACAGTTGAGTTTGTTTTAATTAAAGTTTATAAGGATAATCTTTCTTAAATTCAAAATTGTCATATTGCAAGAGTGCAGAGCATCTACTATTATTATTTTTACAAGCTTCTAATGCTTTTTCTCTTGTTGTATAATAAGGTAAGTATGCTGCTCCAAATGATTTATTTTTATAAAGTTCTCTTTCCCATTGATTAGATTTTTGAGTTGGAATAAAGAACAAAAACTGATCCCGACCCATTTCATTTGGATTTTTGTCTCCATTAATATCTATAATTGTATCCATACAATTACCCAAACTTAGTTCAACAGTAGAACCGTCTTCAAAATATACCTTTGTATTTTTGCTGTTTGCCTCATCGTCAGAGTTGTAAACACCTTTTTCTATTTTTACAAATTTTATATATTTTGCAAGATAATGGTTCCAATACTCATATGAAGCATCATAGTTCTTTTGTTTTTCATCTGTATCATAATCAGCACCAGGACTCCATTCAAATGCTGGTGTCCCCTGCTCATTTTCAGCAAATAATATCGCTTGTTGCATACTGCTAGTGAATTTTTTTAATCTTGCAGTTGCTTCACTTCTTTTGTGGTTTTGTATTAATGTTGGTATTGTAAGAGCTGCAACAACTCCTATAATTCCAAGTGTAATTAAGACTTCTGCTAAAGTAAAAGCTTTTCGGCGAGTATTTGTGATTTTGCTATATTTATCAGTACACTTGTAAAGTGATTGTTGTAAAAAGTTAAACTCATCTCTGTAAAGCTTAGCGTAATCTATCTTTTCGGGGGGGGGGCGACCTCAAAAGCTTTTGTTCTTCTCATTTTCAAACTCCTTTTATTTCTTAACCATCTTTATTATTTACGATTATATAAATTTTGTCAAGATTTTGAAAATAACTGCCATAAATATTACATATTGTTGGTAGTTATCTAAGATATTAAAATTAAGCTCTTTTTAGTTCGTATACTCTAAATTCGCTTGCATCTAATTTATCAAAATGAAGAGTAGATGTTTCATTGTCAAATAAAACAGACTTAAATTCATCGCCATCAATATAGAATTCTTTTTGAATTGTATAATCAAGCGGTAAGTTTATAGTTTTGTCATATACAGATTGCCCATGCATTATTTCTGAGTAACTTTGATTATTTTCATCAAACATAGTAACTCTTTCTGTAGTGTATTTGTAGTTTGAAACTATAAGGTATGCTGTTCTTTCGGGAACTTTTGATATAATCCATGCTGAGAATCCATCTTCATCTTGTGTAATAATTTGGGCTTCTCCGTTTGTTATTATTGGGTTATTTTTTACAAAAATATCTATAGCATTAAATTTTCTGAAAAATTCATAATTATTTTCTCTAGGCATAGACATTTCTTCTCCGATGACAGATTCAATCCCGCGTTTGGTAAAACTTTCATCTCCATCTACATATAGCATTGGTCTTTGAGCAAATTTCCCTCCTGGTAAAAATTTATATTTAAACCATTTATACAATGCTCCGGTATCGCTAAGTTGTCCTGGATATTGGTCTATGCATCTAAATTCTCCATCTTGATTATTATATGTTTTTAATATGGATAATTTTTCTCCTTTTTTGAAATTAACATTGTAATTTGCAAGATGTTGATTATCTTCAGTAATTTTTTCAGGAGTTTTTTCACATTGTGAAACTATGTCATTCCCCCACAAAAGATCAAAACTCATTCCTTTGTGATATTCTTTTAAATAATCATCCCAAAGCATATATTCAGCTAAAGTTCCAAAATATGGAATTTTGCTTTTCATTGTTTTATTCAATTTATTTAAAACGACTCTCGGGGCTCTATAACTTATTGGTCTACCGTGGGATTCTGATACTTTATCTACAATATGATCTATGTGATCAACTCTAAAACCATCAAAATTGTATTCTTTTTGTAGATTAGCCATATAATTGATGAAGTAATCAATTACAGGAGTATTAAGAGTACCATTTTCAAGAAAACAAAAATAGTAAGGAGTTTGGCAATCAAGATTTGCAAAATTTGTAACATCTTCCCCTTTATAATCATAATGTTTAAATGTAGGGTAGCCTCCACATTCGCTCATTTTATCATAGATTGGAACTCCGGCAGAACACCATGCCCCTCCGGGAGCAGGCCATAGACCTTCTTTTATCAATTCTTGTATTGTGTCAATTTGTTTGGTTATATCTTCTTCTGTTAATTTTTGATTGTTTTTAAATTCATGTACTTTTGCAACAATTTCTTTTACTCTTTTATGAATTTTATGTTGATTTTCTTTTTTCATCATAACATTTGATAAATCTTTTTTTGCTTCATTCATCAAACTGTCAAATGTATCATATATATTCTTGTAATGAGAACTTAAATCTCCAGCACTTCCGTTTTGAGAATCTTTGTATATATTTTTTACAAGTTCTATATCTTCATCATCAAAAGATTGAGGCATATTCTTCGCAATTCTATCAATATTGCTATCAAGTTCCTTATTTAAAAGAGTTATATCAAACCATCTTGCAATTTCTGGATTGGCAAGTACTGCTTTTGAGAATCTACCTGTTTGAGGAAGTATATCGTAAATTACCGGGTGCCCTGCCAGTTGAGCCATCGTAATGAATGTTTGGACTTGTTCTTTTGCATTTAGTCCGGTAAGTTTTTCAATATGTTCATCAAAGAGTTTTTCACTGATTTCGGAACTTTTAGGCAGATAAGCACAGCCAAATTCTCTTGGATGGAATGGTATTAAATAGATAGTTGTATTGAATATATTATTATCAAGGTTACCTGTAGGAAGGATTAATAACTGCCTTAACCAATCAAGAAATTTTCCTGTATCTTTTGTTTTGTTTCCGTTCCCTAAACCAGCCAAGTTAATTAATTTTATGTCATGCCCTTCTTTTTGTATCCAAGAAGCATTTTTAATGTGATTTCTTGCGAGCACGCTTACTTGGGAATTCTCAAATTTAAATTTGTTGTCTTTGAAAACTTTATTATCAGACCATTTAATTTCTAGCCCGAAAAGAATTTCTTCAATGGATAATTCTTCCAAAGCTTTGATATAAGGATAAGGTAAATATCCATATTTTTTTATTAATTCACTCAATTCCTGCTTTCTGGTATCGGGAATTTTATCAAAAGAATATTCTTTTTTTAATGAACTGTATATTTGGTTTAATTTTTCGTCTATTCTTGCTTGTTCTTTCTTGAATAAAAATTCCAACATTTATTACTTCCTTATTATCTTTTCTGTATTAGATATTATACCATAGTAAAAAAAATAATAGTATTGAATATAAAATTTGAATAATAATTGTATTTTTTACAATAATATTACCCTAATGGGTAATGGATTAATACTTGTAGATATAATTAAATAAATTTGTTGTTAATAAATAAAGCAATTTATGCCTAGAAAGAGGGGTTAAAGCATGGCAGAAAAAGCAGTAGAATCAAAAGTTATCAGTGTTATTATCGTAGAAGATTTTAAATTGACAAGAGTTGGTCTTCGATGTGCATTGAATGCAAATGATGATATTAATGTAGTCGCTGAGGCAGAGGATGCGGTAGAAGGACTAAAACTTATTGAACGTCATAAACCTGATGTTATATTGATGGATTTAGGTTTGCCTGGCATGAATGGTATTGAGGCTATGGTTAAATGCCGTGAGATGAATATTAATTCTAAAATTATTGCATTAACATCTCATGATAGATGTGAAGAAGTAATAGCTGCTTTAAGTTCAGGTGCAAGTGCTTATTGCTTAAAAGATATTGATCCGCAAAAATTGGCAGATGTTGTGCGAGATGTCTCAATTGGTGTTTGCTGGATTGATCCTATGGTGGCTCAAATGACTCTTAATTCTTTGCCTAAAATAGATAATGTTGGATTCCTTCCAAATAAGTCAAATATGGATGGTAGAGTGCCTTTGACAGAAAGAGAATTTGAAGTCTTAAAACATTTGGTTTCAGGTAAAAGCAATACTGAAATTGCAAAAGAATTAATCGTAAGTGTACATACTGCAAAAGCTCATGTTTGTTCAATATTACAAAAAATGTGCGTAAATGATCGAGTGCAAGCTGCAGTTAAAGCTGTTAAAGAAGGAATGGTATAAAAAAGCTCCCTAAATAGGGAGCTTTTTTATTTAGCATTTGTGATTATTTTTTCTATTATTTTATTAACATTATTTTTTAACGTATCGTAGTCCGAATTATTTTCAATTATATAATCCCAATCCTTGATATTATCTAATCCAATTTCGGTAATATCATTTTCGCCAATAAGTTCTCCTCTTGATGCTCTAGTATCTCTTGATGCTTCTACTCTTATTGTAATAGCACCTGCATTTTTAAATACTTCATATTCATGTGGAACACGGACATCTGTTACCATTATATTACCATCCTGTTCTATAATTTTCTTTAACCAGTAATCGGGGTCTTGTGCTCGTCCCCAATTCCCAAGGTTAATTAAATCTTGTCTGTATATAGGTTTGTTTTTTTCTATTTCTTCGTAAGAGAGGCCTTTTTGTGCTCCATAAGTTAATTTTATAATATCTCCCATAGCGCATCTTTTGAAATCCGGCATTTGTGCAAGCATGATTTTTGCTACAGTATCTTTACCCGAATATTGTTTCCCTGAAAAGATTATAATTTTATTCGTCATGATGATCTCCTTTTTCTTCCTATGTTACATTTTTAACATAAAATTTGCAATTTTGCTATGTTCGTCATAGCATAGATAAGCACGTATTTTGCGTGAAATTTAGTGTAATAATTACAATATATGGAATATGTTATGGCTTTAAATTTTCAAGAACTGGTTTTTAATTTACAAAAGTTTTGGTCGGATTATGGATGTATAATCCAGCAACCTTATGATATAGAAAAAGGCGCTTCTACAATGAACCCTGCAACTTTTCTACGGTCATTGGGTCCTGAGCCTTGGAATACTGCAATGATTGAGCCTTGCAGAAGACCTACAGATGCAAGATATGGAGAAAACCCAAACAGACTTGGTCATTATTATCAATTTCAGGTAATATTAAAGCCTTCCCCAGATAATGCGCAAGAGCTTTATTTGAAAAGTTTAGAGGCTATGGGAATTGATTTAAAAGAGCATGATGTAAGATTTGTAGAAGATAACTGGGAATCTCCAACATTAGGAGCAGCTGGTGTCGGTTGGGAAGTTTGGCTTGATGGTATGGAAATTACTCAGTTTACTTATTTCCAACAAGTTGGTGGAGTTGAAGTAAAACCTGTTGCTCTTGAATTAACATATGGTTTGGAAAGAATAGCCATGTATCTTCAAAATAAAGAATCTGTATATGATATTATGTGGAATGATAAGCTAAAATATGGTGAAATATTCTTACAAAATGAAATAGAGCAATCTAAATATAATTTTGAAGTAAGTGATGCCAAATCTTTATTTACAATGTTTGATTTGTATCAAAAAGAAGTTGATAATTGTATTAATGCAAAGTTGGTTTTACCTGCTTACGATTATGTTTTAAAATGTTCTCACACTTTCAACTTGCTTGATGCGAGAGGTGTTATAAGCAAAGATGAAAGGATTAATTTTATTAACAGAGTCAGAACAATGGCTTCTGCAGTTGCAAGATTATACGTAGCACAAAGAGAAGAAATGGGATTTCCTCTTTGTAAATAACATAAGGAAGATAAATGGTAGAAAAGTTCCATCGTGCGACATTTACTCGCAATTTTTTAAAAACAATCACTAGGATAAAAAATCCTGATGATATGTTAGCTGATGCAAAAGCTGAAGGATTAGAAAAAACTCTTGGAGTTTTTGATTTAATTATTTTAGGTGTAGGTGCAATTATTGGATCAGGCATTTTTGCTGTAGTAGGTATTGCTGCTGCAGGCAGTGCAGACGGTTCTTCTCTTGGAGCTGGTCCGGGATTAATTGTTTCAATGGTTATTGCAGCTATTGCTTGTATTTTTTCAGCTCTTTGTTATTCTGAATTTGCAACAATGATTCCTGTCGCTGGTGGTGCTTATACATATACATTTGCAACTTTGGGGGAATTCGCTGCATGGATGGTAGGTTGGGTATTGATGCTTGAATATGCAATTGGATTTATTGCGGTTGCTTGTGCTTGGTCAAATCATTTTGTCCAATTTTTAAGCGGATTTGAGAAAATTCTACCTTCTTTTATAGCTCATCCACCTGTATGGATAGTAAATGACGTATTTTCAGCTGCTAAAATCGCAGCGAATGATGCTAGTGTTCATATTCCGACTTTGTTTGGAGTTCCTATCTGTATCAATTTGCCTGCTATTTTAATAGTTTTGTTGATAACTTGTATATTAGTAAGAGGAACTAAAGATTCTGCAAAAATGGCGGGATTGATGGTATTTATAAAATTAGCTGTAATTGCTTTATTTGTAGTTGCAGGTGCATTTTTTGTAAAACCGGAAAATTGGACCCCATTTGCTCCTAATGGAGCAGCGGGTATTTTCGCAGGAGCGTTTTTAATCTTTTTCGCATATATTGGTTTTGATGCTCTTGCCACTGCCGCAGAAGAATGTAAAAATCCTCAAAAAGATTTGCCCGTTGGCATAATAGGTTCTTTGATAATTACAACGATTGTGTATGTATCAGTAGCGCTTGTTTTGACAGGGTTGCAAGATACAAGTTCTGCTGTTCCTTTAGCATTTCTGAAGGCGCCTATGGCATATTGTATGTCAATGTTAAATATGAATTGGGCAGCTGGATTAATTTCAATAGGTTCTTTAGCAGGGCTTACATCTGTTCTGCTTGTGTTAGAGATGGCTGCAACAAGAATATTATATGCAATGAGTAGAGATCATTTTATTTCCCAAAGGTTTCAAAAATTGCATCCTAAATTCAAAACACCAGCACTTCTTACTTGGACAGTTGGTATTCTTGCAGTAATTGGAATATTAACATTAAATTTGGATGTTGCTGCAGAACTTTGTAATTATGGAACATTTACATCATTTATCATTGTTTGTGTGGCAGTTCTAATTTTACGTAAAACTGATCCAGACAGACCAAGACCTTTCAAAGTTCCGTTTTCTCCTTTTGTTCCGTCTTTAGGAATAATTACATGCGGAGGTTTGATGATATATAAATCTATGCAGCCAACTGGCTCTGCGTTATTATTTCCTGTATGGTTAGGTATAGGTGCAATAATATATCTTTTATATGGATTTGTAAAAAATAGAATAAATGAAAATAAAATTCATAATGAAAAAGTAGAACTTAAGAAACAAGAAATGATGAGATAATGGAATTAAAATCAATAATTAGTAATGCTTTAAAAAAGAAAAGCCCCGATGAATTAATAGCTGTAAGTAAAAAGTCAGAATTAAAAAAGACTTTGAATGTTTTTGATTTGATTATTCTTGGAATAGGTGCCGTTGTTGGTACAGGCATTTTTACAATAATAGGTTCTGCAATTCAAGGAGGGCCTGAAAGTGCAGGTGCCGGTCCTGCTATAATAATTTCTATGGTTTTAGCAGCTATTGCTTGTGTATTTTCAGCATTATGTTATTCTGAAATTGCTGCAATGATTCCTGTAGCTGGGAGTGCTTATACTTATACTTATGCTACTATGGGTGAATTTATGGCATGGATGGTAGGTTGGATATTGATGTTAGAATATGCAATCGGAAATATTACTGTTGCTTGTGCTTGGACAGGTTATTTTGTCCAGTTTTTAAAGGGTTTTAAACATATTTTACCTGATTTTGTTGTAAATTTTCCACTATGGTTGAGAGCTGATTATCGTTATATGTTTGCATATTGCGATAAATTCGGATTAGATCCTCACTCTCAAATGCCATATTTGTTTGATAAAATTCCTTGTGCAATTAATCTTCCAGCAATGGTAATTGTACTATTGCTCACAGTTTTGCTAATTAAGGGTGTTAAAGAGTCAACCAGATTTGCTAGTATTATGGTTGGTGTGAATATGTTTATGATTATTTCATTCATAGTTGTTGGTGCATTCTATGTAAAACCTGAAAATTGGGTTCCTTTTGCTCCCAATGGTTTTGAAGGTGTATTTATGGGTGCATTTTTAATCTTTTTTGCATACATAGGTTTTGATGCTATTTCGACAACTGCTGAAGAAACTGAAAATCCTCAAAGAGATTTGCCTATTGCAATTTTAGGTACTTTGATTATTTGTACAGTTTTGTATGTTGCAGTAGCTCTAGTTTTAACTGGGAATGTTCCTTTAGGTCATATTGATACTCAGGCTCCTATCGCCCATGCAATGCGTGTAATTGGTAAAGATTGGTTCGCAGGGTTGATTTCAATAGGTGCTTTATGCGCTTTAACATCTGTAATTTTGATTTATCAATTAGGGACAACAAGAATTTTATATGCAATGAGCAGGGATAGATTTTTACCTAAATCATTGCGATTAATTCATAAAAAATACAGAACTCCGCATGTTTTAACTTGGATTTCTGGTATTGTTGTAATTGTATGTACATTATTTATGGATTTGAATATTTCTGCGGAATTATGTAATTTCGGTACATTCACATCTTTTATAATAATTTGTATTGCTGTATTAATATTAAGGAAAACTGACCCTGATAGACCAAGACCTTTCAAAGTTCCTTTTTCTCCTGTATTCCCCATTTTAGGTATAATTACTTGCGGGGGGCTGATGGTCTATTCTATGAAGTTTTTAACAACATCTTCTTTGTATTTCCCATTGTGGTTGCTTATGGGTGTTGGAATATATGCTGGTTATGGTTATAGGCAAAAAAGATTAGAAGAAAAAATTAAATTACAGAGGCAGTATAAGCCTAAAGTTAAGGTGTAATTTGTATAAATAATTATTAAAAATTAAACTGATAGATTCTTGTATTTACATGTTTTACCAGTATAATAATTATATAGGTTGATTATTAAATAGAGACATATTTTAGAGGGTTAAATAAATGTTAAGATTAGATTACCGAAATGCTGATGAAAAAATAGTAGGAGTAGAAAATGGCTTGAATATTCAACAGGAGTTTGATAACTATAAGCAAAAAATAACACAAATAATTGCAGATTTAAATAAGAGAAAAGACAAACTAGGTCAATGGCTCCAGTGGATGAATTTAGGTTATAGTGAAGAAACTCTTTGGTATGTTAAAGAGTATGCTGCTATGGTGCAGGGTCGTTTTGATAATATATTGGTTTTAGGCATCGGCGGATCTGCTTTGGGAGGGATTGCTGTTACTGAGGCTTTATTAAAGCCTTATTGGAATTTATTGTCTGATGAACAGCGAAATGGTTATCCTAGAATATTTTTCCTTGATAATATTGATCCTGATACTATAGTTGGTTTATTGAATGTTTTGGATTTAAAAAAGACTTTAGTAAATGTTATTACAAAATCTGGTTCAACTGCAGAGACTATGTCTCAATTTATGATAGTAAAAAATATTTTGGAGCAAGAATTAGGATCTGAATATAGATATAATATTGTTGCTACTACAGATAAAAAAACAGGTATATTAAGACAAATTGCAGAACAAGAAGGTTATAAGACTTTTGTTGTTCCAGATGATGTGGGTGGAAGATTTTCTGTATTTTCAGCTGTAGGCTTGGTGCCTTTTGCTTTGGTAGGTATTGATATTGACGAGATAACAAATGGTATCAAGGATATGGATTTGGCATTAAAAAATACCGATATCAGAGAAAATATTGCAGCTCAAAATGCATTAATTCATTATTTATTGGATACTAAAAAAGGTAAAAATATTTCAGTAATGATGCCATATTCAAGTCGTTTAAAATATGTGGCAGATTGGTATGCGCAATTGTGGGCAGAATCGTTAGGAAAAAATAAAGATAAAGATGGAAATGATGTGCATATCGGACAGACTCCTATGAAAGCTTTAGGTGCTACTGATCAGCATTCTCAAATTCAGCTTTATAATGAAGGTCCTAATAATAAAATTATTAATTTTATCAGAGTTGAAGAGTTTGATAATAATCTTGAAATTCCTCCGATATTTGAATATACAGGTATTGGTTATTTAGGAGGAAAGACTGTAAACCAATTAATTAATGCGGAAGCAGATTCAACAAGAGTTGCTTTGGCTGATTATGGGCGTCCCACTGTTTCTCTGATTATGCCAAAGGTTAACGGTTATTATATAGGTCAACTTTTATATATGTTAGAGGTTCAAACTGCAATTGCTGGTGAGTTGTATAATATAAATACTTTTAATCAACCAGGAGTAGAGCAAGCTAAAAATTATACATATGCTTTGATGGGGCGAGCAGGATATGAAGAATCTGCTCAGGTATTGAATGCAAAAATGGCTTCTGTATAGCAAAATTTATTAATATGTGTATTATAAAAAAGGTAATAATTTTATTTATATTAATATTTTCTACTTGCTTTATGTGTGTGCAGGCAGTTACTTTAAATGCCGGAATTTCTGTTGTAGATAATGTTCCAAGTTCTTTTTACGGGAATTGGAGAGTGGTTGCAAAAATTGATAAGCAGTCTGGAAATATTAATTTTAAACCCCAATTAATTGTTATATGGAACTTATCAAGATTAGGTAACGTCATAAATTTAAACAATCCATTTACAGGAGTTAGTGCTTCTGTTAGACTGGATTATGTTGAGGGAAATATCATAAGATTTACTAGAATTAGTGAATATGATACTAATAAAAAATTGACAGATACAGTTGATTTAAAGTTGAATGGTGATACTTTTACAGGTGTTAATTATTTAACTTTAGAAACTTTTTCTACTTATGATAAATCATTAATAAAAAAAGATACTGCTGTATATATTTTAAAAGGAGAAAAACTCTCCGGAACGAGTATTATTGAAAAATGAGGATAGCAAATGGAGCAATTAAATTTTGATACAATTATTTTAGGTGGCGGACCTGCCGGGCTTTCTGCTGCAATATATGCTAGTAGAGGAGCTGTATCTACAGCTTTAATTGATATAAATATGTTAGGCGGACAACCTTCTAATTATCTGGAATTAGAAAATTATCCTGGATTTCAGGTTGTTGGTGGCTATGATCTTATGGAAAAATTTGAAGAGCATGCGGATAAATTTGGTGTAAAAAAATATCCAATGCAGGAAATTCAAAGTGTTGATTTGAAAAACAAAATAATTTTAACTAATGAATATGAATTCAGAGCAAAAACTATTATTATAGCAACAGGAGCTCAGCCTATGAAGTTAGGTGTTCCTGGCGAAAAAGAGTTTGTAGGTCGAGGTGTAAGTTACTGTGCTGTATGCGATGGAGCTTTTTATAAAAACAAAATTGTTGCTGTCGTAGGCGGTGGTAATGCTGCAGTAGAAGAAGCTATGTATTTAACCAAATTTGCGGATAAAGTTTATATTATTCACCGCAGAGATGAATTAAGAGCTGATAAAATTGTACAAGAAAGAGCTTTTAGAAATGAAAAAATTGAATTTATATGGAATTCTGTCGTAAAAGAAATTAAAGGTGATAATCTTGTTGATACTGCGGTTTTAGAAAATGTTAAAACTAAAGAAATTTCAAATTTATCAGTAAATGGAGTATTCCCTTATATTGGAATGACTCCAAATGTAGAAAATATTTCCGGGCAATTACAGCAAGATGCGAGAGGGTTTGTAGTTACTGATGAAACTATGGCTACATCTGTTGAAGGAGTATTTGCAATTGGGGATGTTAGAACAACCCCTTTGAGACAAGTGATTACTGCAGCTTCTGATGGTGCAGTAGGAGCTGTGTATGCTGTAAAATACTTAGAGGCTTTGAAAGAGAAAGTGTCAGTAAAATAACAGCTAAAAAGAGTAAATGTTAAATTTACTCTTTTTTTTGCCAAAAAAAAGTTGCCATTTGAGGCAACATTAAATAAACACGAGGATATTAAGAGAGAGAGTATAAAATAAACTTTTTTCTTTAATCTGGTTCAAACTATTTGAAGAACTTGATTAATTTTTATTATTTGATGATTGATTTTTCCCTTTAGTAATTTGAAATTTCCCTTACTCTTATATAAAGTATTTTTAATTTTGTAAATTTACTTTTTGGAATTAAATGTTACATTTTTGTTACATTAAATATATTATTGTCATATTACAAAATAAATGATATAATTTTCTAAAGAGAGTGGCATATGGTTGAAAACTATTTAAATAACAAATTCAATATAATATCTTTTTTAAAAAAGGCAGTAGCAGTGGGAGCTTCTGATGTTCATTTACAAGTTGATGAGCATCCTGCTATTCGTATAGATGGCAAAATAACCAAAGTTGACATGCCTATTTTGACAGAGGATGATATATCTATTGCTTATGATATACTTCTTCCTACTCATTTTAAAGGGAAAGTTAATTCAGTATTTGATTTAGATTTTGCTTATGAAATTCATGGAGTATCCCGATTCAGGGTAAACTTGAGTAGGCAATTAGGGAAAAGTGCTTTGGTAATAAGGACTATTCCTTATAATATTAAAAAGGTTTCAGAATTGATGTTGCCTGAATCTATCGAGCAATTCGCAACATTAAATAACGGTCTTGTATTGATTACCGGTCCGACTGGTTCTGGTAAATCTACAACAATCGCTTCTTTGATTGATTATGTTAATATAAATTATCCAAAACATATTATTACAATTGAGGATCCGGTTGAATTTATTTTTACTAATAAAAAGTCTTTAGTTTCGCAACGTCAGGTATTAATTGATACACCATCTTTCCCTGATGGTATAAAATATGCATTAAGGCAGGATCCTGATGTGATATTTATCGGGGAAATTAGAGATAGAGAAACTGTTACCGCAGCATTAAAAGCTTCTGAGACCGGTCATTTGGTTTTTGCAACAATCCATACGAATGATGCTATTCAAACTGTCAATAGAATTGTAAACATGTATGAGCCATCAGATAGAGAATTCGTAAGAAGTCAATTGGCTTCTATATTAAGAGGTACTGTATCTCAAAAATTGGTTCCTATTTCGAATGGTACAGGTAGAAGACCTGCTTGTGAAGTCTTGGTTGTAACTCCTACCGTAAAAGATTTTATTGAAAAAGACAAGCTTGAAGATATTTATGAATTGGTTAAAAAAGGTTCTTTCAATAATATGATTACAATGAATTCTTCATTATACAGATTATATGAACAGGGCTTGATCACAGAAGAAATAGCTATGTCTTATTCTGACAATAAAAATGAATTACAACAAATGTTTAGAGGAGTATTCCATGGGACATTCGGACCTTCTGGAATATAGTGTCTTTAAGAGATAGTTTTTATGAGTAATTTTGTAACAGATGCAATAAACCTGAAGGCTTATAATTTAAGTGAAGCTGATAAGATTATAGTTATGTACTCTAAGGATAGAGGTCTTATTAGAGGGGTTGCCAAAGGTGCTAAAAAGCCCAAAAGTAAATTGGGCGCAAGAATGGACTTGCTGGTGGCAAATAAATTAATGCTTTATAAAGGTAAAAATCTTGATAGAATTTGTCAGGCAGAGGCTTTGAATACTTTTCATAAAACCCGTCAAAACATGGATAAAATTTTTTATTCTTTATATATAACAGAAGTTGTTTCAAATTTTGGTGTTGAAGGAGATCCTTGCTCGTCAGAAATATATGATTTACTTTACAAGGCTTTGGAAAAAATTTCGAATGCTTCAGATTTAGTTGAAATATTAATTTCAGTTATAAAGTTCCAAATTAAAATGATGCATATTTCAGGTTTTGGTATAGAACTCAATAGATGTCTTTGCTGTGGAGAAAATATTGAAAATGAAAATATGTATTTTTCTCATAGCAGAGGCGGGGTATTGTGTGAAAAGTGTAATGATGGATTAACTAAAAATGCAATTATGCATTATAAATTAAGAGATTTCTTGAATGCTTGTTTGAATAATGATTTTAATGAAAATTCTGTTTATGATGAAAAAGCGAATGAAAAAGTCTGTACTGTATGTTTTGATTTGCTAAAAGATTATATAAATTTACATTCATCGAAGAAATTCAATTCAACGAATATTTTACAAGAGATTAAGTAAAAGAGGTAATTTTAATGTTCAAAAATTTGTTTGATTTAAGTATAAAAAGATCTGGAATTCAAATATTTGGCTTTTACCTTTTTTATTCTTTTACAGGAGCATTAATTTCTGGAATTTTATGCGGATGTTTTATATCAATTGTTTATCCTGAAGCTGTTTCGTTTGATGATGCTCTTAATTTGGGCTTATTTTATGGACCTTGTTTTGTACTTTTGTATGGCGTTATTTTGGCACTTTTAATTATTGCATCTAAAGGTATTTTCAATTCTTTTAAGGCTTTATTACTTACAATTATTTCTGTTCCTTTATTGTATTTTTGTGGTGCTTCTTTAGGAATGATACCGATTGCTTTTTTAACTACTTTTAATTCAGAAAAAAGCAATATTTAGTGTTGTAATTTATATAAAAATGAAAGTATAAAATTCCATTGACAGCATTGAAAATTATTTAATGAATGTTGGAAAATTCATCCAAATTACAGTTTTTTGATATAAATAATGATTATATAAATTTAAGGCAGTCTTATTTTTGTCATTAGTTTTTAATGTATTTAATCTATTTTAATTTGTTTTGTGTTATGTTATATTTATAATAGAGAAGTAAGGAGCATTGATGAATAGTACAAACCAGCTGATAAAACCATTGACAACTAAAATTAACAAAACCGGAAATTTAGAGATTGGCGGTTGTGATTTGGTGAAGCTGGCAGAGGAGTATGGAACTCCTTTGTATGTTATTGATGAGTATACAATTAGACAAATTTGTAAAGACTATAAAAATGCTTTTAAATATTATGAAAAAGTAAATATGATGTATGCTTCAAAAGCTCTGTGTTCAATAGCAACTGCTGCTATTATAGCTGATGAAGGATTTGGTTTTGATGTTGTTTCTGCCGGGGAAATTTACACTGTTTATAAGGCAGGTGTAGATATGTCCAAAGTTCTTTTTAACGGAAATAATAAATCATATGATGAAATCGCTTTAGCTATTAAACTTGGTGTAGGTAGAATTTCTGTAGATAATTTCTTTGAATTATCTTTGTTGAATGAGATCGCAAAGTCTTATAATAAAAAAGTTGATATATTATTAAGGATTACCCCAGGAATAGAATGTCATACTCATGAATATATTCAAACTGGACATTTGGATTCAAAATTTGGTTTTGATTTGACTCAAATAAATGAAGCTGTTGAACTTATATTGAATAATTATAATTATTTGAAACTTCATGGATTGCACGCTCATATTGGATCTCAAATTTTTGAAACTGCTATTTATAAAGACGAAGTTGAAATTTTAATTAAAGAAATAAAAAGATTGGATACAGAATATAATTTAAAATTAGATGAAATTAATATTGGTGGAGGTCTGGGGGTTAAATATACCGAAAAAGATTTGCCTCCATCTGCTTATGATATTGCGGATATTGTAATTAATGCATTAAAAACTTGTATCGAAAAATATCATATTGATCCGCCTGCATTATTTATAGAACCTGGTAGGAGTGTTATTTCTACAGCAGGGGTAACTTTATATACTATTGGAAGTTCAAAACAAGTCCCGCATGGAAAAAAATATATTGCAGTAGATGGCGGTATGGCTGATAATCCTCGACCATCAATGTATCAAGCGGAGTATACTGCTCAATTAGCAAATAAACCAAATGATGTTCCGATTAAGAATGTTACTATTGCTGGTAGATTTTGCGAATCAGGTGATATTTTGATAAAAGATATAAAACTTCCTGATGTTGAAGAAGGTGATATTTTGTGCGTTTATAATACTGGTTCATATAATTATTCTATGGCTTCAAATTATAATCGAGTTACAAAACCTGCTATGGTACTTGTAAATAATTCACAATCTGATATTATAGTAAAAAGAGAGACTTTAGATGATTTAATTTCTCATGATGAAATTCCGGATAGGTTACGTAGATGATAAATGACATTTTTGCATACATATTAAATTATATAGAGACATTAACTCTTACATTTAATTGGTCTGATTTTATTCAGATATTTGTTTTGCTGTCTTTATTATTGTTTGCTTATAAAAAATTTATAAAAAATACCTCGTCAGAAAAATTCGTAAAAGGAATATTAATTTTATTTTTAGTTTGGGCTTTTAGTGAACTGTTGTTAAGAATAGATCTGAAGATTATCGGAATGTTTTTAAAAGCAATTGTAACACTTGTTTCTCTTAGTTTAATTGTAATATTTCAACCTGAACTTAGAAGATTTTTAGGCTTTTTGGGACAAGTTGATGTTGTAAGTCGTATTTTTAATTCCAATAGCTCTAGCAATAAAAGTGAAAAAATTGATGTTGTAAAAGAATTAATTGAGAGTGTTAAATATTTATCTAAATCCCATACTGGAGCATTAATTGTATTCCAAAGTGATTTAAGAAATACTTATACAGATGTTGGGACAAGATTAAACGCAGATTTATCTACTGAATTGATTTTAACTATTTTTCATCCTAATACGCCTTTACATGATGGAGCAGTTGTTATAAATGGCGATAAAATAATCTCAGCAGGAGTTCTTCTTCCATTAACAGAAGATCCAAAATTAAGCTGGAAGTATGGAACCAGACATAGGGCAGCTATTGGAATGACGGAAAATAGTGATGCTGCTTGTTTGGTAGTTTCTGAAGAAACTGGAGATGTTTCGGTCGCAATTGATGGAAGTTTGAAAAAATATGAAGACCTTGTAACTTTGAAATCCGATCTTGAAAATATTTTAGGTTATAAAGATCAATCAGATGAAGATAAAAAAACTATATTTAAAATAAATAATTTTATGACAATAAAAAAGAGCGTAAAAGATAATTCAATAAAAGGTTAAAATTATAATGGCAGAGAGTAAACATGCAAAAAAGGAATTATGGTTTAGTTTAATCAAAAAAATGTTTTTTTTGACAGTTGGTCCTTTTATAGCAGCTTTTGCCTTGGAAGTTTTTTTGGTCCCTAATAATATTATTGATGGTGGGATTGTTGGTATTTCTATAATTTTAAGTTATTTGTCAAAAATAAATTTAGGTCTTCTAATTTTTATAATAAATATTCCGTTTTTTTTGTTAGCTTTTAATAAGATCGGGAAAAAATTTGTAATTCAGACTTTTTATGCTATTGCAATGCTTTCTTTATTTATAAATTTATTTGAGCATAATAGTCATCCTACAACGCATGACTTACTTTTATCTACTGTTTTTGGCGGAATAATTTTAGGTACTGGAGTTGGTTTGGTTTTAAAAAATGAAGGTTCTCTTGATGGAACTGAAATAATGTCTCTTGTATTATCTAAAAAATTTGGTTTTTCAGTTGGCGAAATAATAATGGCCTTTAATGTATTTATTTATGGTGCATCAGGTTTGGTTTTTGGTTGGAATAAGGCAATGTATGCTGTATTAACTTATTTTATTGCATTTAGAGTAATTGATATAGTTTTAGAAGGCTTAAATTCCGCAAAATCTATAAGAGTAATAAGTGAAAAAGCCTATGAAATAGGGGATGAATTGCTTGAAAAGTTAGATATTGGTGTAACTTATCTAAAAGGTGTTGGTGCATATTCTGGAACAGAAAAAACTTTGATATATTGTGTAGTCTCCAGATTAGAAATGGCTAAAATGAAAGAAATCATAAAAAAAATTGATCCATCAGCTTTTATTTCCGTTGTAGATGTCCATGAGGCATATGGTGGCAGAACTAAAGGTAGTATTGATAAAATTTAACATTCTGGACATTTTACTTTAAGTAATGTATTATATGAGAAAAGGATAAAAATTATGGCAAAAAATATTGATACAGTCCCTATAGAAGTATGTATTTTGACAGCTGATCATGATATCAAAGGTGTTGTTCACGTTTCAAAATATACAAATACAAATAGGGAACTAACCGATTTATTAAATGATAAAGAACGCCGTTTTTTGGCTGTTACAAATGCAGAGATATATCCGCGCAATTCTAATCAATCTCCAAGAAAATATAATTTTTTAGAAATTCATATGGATTACGTTTTGATGGTACATCCTTCTTCTCAAGCAGTTTTCCAAGAATCTGGAAGAACTCAAGAAGATATTTCAAGATTTAGGGAACTTCGATTAAAACTTAATCAGACAAAACCGTTTTAAAAATAAAAAATAAGATACATTTTGTATCTTATTTTTTTATTTTTATTTTGAATGTGAAATTATTTATTTACTTTTTGAGCTGCTGGTGTTGTTTTATCATAAGTGTTTTTTGTATCCTTATGAGTAACAGGAGGTTTTGAATTCCTGTTCATCCAAGCTTGTGTTTTATCCGCAAGAGGTGTTGCTATAAATGGTACAATTACACGTTTTGCTAATAATGTTGCCGCCGCAAGAGATGTAAGATATCCAAATGCACCCATAAGTCCTTTTTTGTCTTTTTCTCTTGCTTTGTAAAATTCTTTACCAGTCATTCCTTTTAATTCTTCAATATTTTTTAGTTTTAATTTAAGAGCTTTATTTGCAGATCTTGTAAAGTTTTTGCCAAACAATTTATTAAACATTTTTTGTTGCACTGTTTTGTTGGATATTGTAAAGAACATTAATAATTGCATGATAATCATTAATCCTCCATTTGACAAATCCAGCGCTGCAACGAATTTTCTTTTATCTTCTGGTATTTTATCATTACTTAAACTTTGTTTTACATATAAGAAACATCCCAGACCATCTTTTAAGACAATTGATGTTACTCCGATTAATGACATGAATTTAGCATTATCTATTTCATAGTTTGGGAAGACTTTCTTATTCATAAATTTTGTATTAGATAACCATTTTATACCTTTTTGTAGCCATTGTCCTTTGTATCCCATTATACCAATAGCTCCGGCAGCAGCAAATGTTGCTAAATCAACAGCTGCTTCTTTGGCTTTTGAAGATTTGCTTTGAGAGCTTCTTAAA
The DNA here is from genome assembly GCA_949290355.1 of uncultured bacterium. Classification (GTDB taxonomy): domain Bacteria; phylum Cyanobacteriota; class Vampirovibrionia; order Gastranaerophilales; family Gastranaerophilaceae; genus Stercorousia. Next base: position 588,518 of record CASERN010000011.1, read on the forward strand.
GATACAACTTGTGTTTGAGCATTTTTATCATTTGCTTGGTTTGAATTAGCTTTAAAATTTATATTTTTATTTGGTTGTAATGAATTAACTGCTGATACAGTCATTATTTCACCTCACCATTCTTATTTGCTTTATCTATAAGATTTTTAGCTTCATTATCGTGTTTTTTACTTGAAAGTTTAGGGAATACAGCATCCATAAATCTTGGATACAGCCAGTTTAGTAAAGAACAACTTACAGGAAGCATTGCTAAGGCTACTAAAAGTGTTGAGATTCTTTTTACTCCGTCAATGTGGCTTTTAGTAAGAGCTTTTAGTTTATTGACGACTTCTTCTGCAAATATTTTATCTTCAAGTTTAAATATTTGCCCTTTAGATTTATATTCTTTTACTTTTTGGGTAAACATTTCTTCTATATCGTGAACAGATTTATTTTGTTCTATTGCAGCTTTTACATCTTCAATAAATTTGATTGTTTCTTCTTGGTCTTTAATTCTGCTTTGTAGATTTGCTAATACTTTTACATGTACCTCTTCTTTAGAAGTTAGGTTTCTATAGCCATTAAGGTGTTTATTATCCTGAATTTTTCTTACTTTTTCTAGATAACCTTCTTTACCTGCTATTTTGTATGCTTGAATTTCTTTTATAATTTCAAGGAATTGAGAATCTGCTTTTTTAGATTTAAGTTGTTTATATAAATTTTTCAAGTATTTATCTATTGATTTAACATCATTGGTGTTATTAATTTTATCTTCAATTTGTTTGAATAAATTTTTACATTTTTCATAGTGAGTTCTATAAAAATCAGATCTGTTAACTCTGTTTGTTATTTTTTCACCTTTACATCTGTTGAGTTCTTCAGTTTCTTCTTTTAGGATATCATCAATTGTTTTGACAAGCAATTCTTTATATTTTTTAGAATCCATAACTTTAGCAACCGGTTCATTATGGTATGTGTAATATATTTTATTTTCTTGTCTTAAATTATCTAGTAGAGTTTTTTTCATATTATCCATATAATCTGCAACTTTTATATCAAGTTGTTTTTTGTTGATATTTGGATTAAGTTTTTTTAATGTTTTTCTTACATATTTTTCTTCTTTAAATGGTGATAGGTTACATTTTTCATTAAACCAACCAGAATTTGTCATGCTATTTACAAGTTTTACAAAAGGAATTGTGATAACACCTTGAGTAGCTACTGCTAAAACAGCAGAAACAGGTTGTCTCCAAGCTGAATATGTCCTTGTATCTTCGTCTGTTTTTGATAAGAAGTTATATTTAATAAATAATGGAGCTAGTAGACCTGTACCTAACGCATTAATACAAATATCTTGGAATTCACTTATGTTGTTTCTTAATTTGTTAACACCTTTTAAAAATGGGGTATTAAATTTGTTTATTTCTTTTGCAAGAACCTCTTGGGATACATTGCCAGTAAATGTATAATTTTGAATTTGTCTCATTTTAAAAGACTTATTTAACGGCTTATTTTGAAAAGAGGTCGCACTTAAAATATTTGTATTTGTACTATCTACTTTCATATTTCTTTCCTACAACTATGAACCCTTCCATATATATAGAGGTTCAAACATAATAAAAATTGCTAATTTTTATTGCTATTATTAACTTTTGTAAACTTAATTACAATCCAGTTTCCTTTCTGCTCAAATCTTGATATTGCAAGTGTTTGCATTGTATCTATAAAAGTTTTGTTTTTAATATATGAAAAAATAAGAAAAAGTAACGGTTCTTTTTTATAGCGAGTATCATCAGAAGTTATATTTTTAATGTCTTTAGGAGAATAGAAGGCTACGCTGTTTAATATTACTATTGCAAGGCTTTGACCAGGTTTAAGTTGATCATATATATTATTTTTTAATATATTTTCAAAATATTGATTATTGTCATGCAAAAACATGTCTTTATATATATTTTTTCCATTTTTTAATACATTGATATATGATTTTTCATTGGTCAAGTAAGCTGGGAAATTACCTTTATGGATTTCTATAACTCTATAATTATTAAAATTAAAATATTTTTTAAATCTATCTGCTGGATAATATTCTAGTAAAATTATGTCATCTTTTTTCAGATCAGCTTTTTGTAACATATCAGTTACTATTTTATGACCTTCCGGTCTTCGCATTTTTGGAGCGGAATATGGAGCAAGTATTATGTAGCCTATTGAAATAAGGCTATATATAACAATTAAAGAATTTCTTACAATATTGTTTTTTATTGATGTAAGTCCAGAGCATACTAAAAAAATTAAAATCGGGTAAATTTCTATTGAATATTTCGTGATAAATACCAATTTCCCTGTAATAGCAGCAATTACAAGCACAATGATTGTAGAAACTGCTATAAGAAATAGTCCTAAATTTCTTTTCTCTTTTATGATTGCAATGATTATACAGGCAATAGCAACAATTGCAGGAATTATCATAAACAATGCTAATTTAGGCATGTAAAAGAAATTATCAGGAGCATTTGTTAAATTTGTTATTACAGGAGAAAAATAGTCAGTGAATAAAAAACCTATTTTAGATATTGAAAAGTGTCCCCACCATTGAGAAAATGATTTTGTTGAAAATATTTTTAAAATTAATGGTGTAGAAACGATAACACTTGTTAATATTGCAGACCAAATATATATAATTATCTTTTTATATGATTTATAAAGGCTTAAACTAACGAAAATTATATTAAAAAATACAAATACAAATCCGATTGTATGCGTAAATATAATTAAGAAATTAAAAATGCAAAATAGTATTATATTTTTAGCAGATGCTTCTTTTAAAATTCGTAAAGTATAAATTAATGTAATAGCTGAAAATAGGAATAGTACAGAATATAATCTTACTTCTTGCGAGTAATATATTAAAAATGAACTTATTGCTGAAATAAATGCACATAAAATTCCGTTTTTTTCATCTTTTTCTTTCCCTACAAGGTACATTGCAATGATTGCAAGTACTCCGGTAAAGGTTGATGATATCCTAAGAGCCAAGTCGCTTTGCCCGAAAACTTGCATAAAACATTTTAAATAAAGATAATAAAAAGGCATGTGGCATTGCGATTTAACAGCATTAAAAAATCCATTAGAGAAAGGTGTTGCTGCAATCATCCAGCTAATATATTCATCATTCCATAAACCATCTGGTTTATTAATAAATAAGAGTCTTAAAAATAAACCAAGTAATACTATTAAAGTTATCCCTATGTATTTTTTCACAATTGTCAAAATCCCTATTTAATTATATAATAAAAAAGTTAATTGCAAAGAGGAAAGTTATGAAGTTAGTTATCCAAATACCTTGTTATAATGAAGAAAAATCATTACCGATAACATTAGAAGCATTACCCAAGAAGCTTGAAGGGATAGATGAGATAGAAGTTTTGATCATAAATGATGGTTCAACTGATGGTACAATTGATGTTGCTAAAAAATATGGTGTTAAAAATATAGTCGATATGCATCACAATTCAGGGCTAGCAAAGGCTTTTGTTGCAGGTTTGCAAAAAGCTCTGGAATTAGGTGCGGATATAATTGTAAATACTGATGCTGATAATCAATATTGTGCAGATGATATTGAAAAAATTGTGAAACCGATATTGGATAAAGATGCTGATATTGTAATAGGTTCGCGTCCTGTTTCAAAGATAAAACATTTTTCTCTATTAAAAAAGTTTCTTCAAAAAACAGGTTCTTTGGTTATGCGTCTAATCAGTTCTACAAATGTTGAAGATGCTCCGAGTGGTTTCAGAGCTTTCTCAAGGAATGCTGCTTTGCAATTGAATGTGTTTGACAATTACACTTATACATTAGAGACTATAATTCAATCAAAAGCAAAAGGGTTAAGATTGAAATGTGTACCTATTAATGTTAATCCAGAGTTGAGAGAATCAAAGTTGGTGAAAAACATTTTTGACTATGTAAGAAGGTCAATTTTTACAATGATAAGGATGTTTGTAATTTATCGTCCTTTTAGATTCTTTTCAATACTCGCAGGATTGTTTTTTTCTATTGGAATTTTAATTGGAATTAGATTTCTTTATTTTTATTGTTTTGCAGGAAGCGGATCTGGACATATTCAGTCTTTGATATTATCTGCAATCCTAATTATAATAGGGGTCCAAATCTCTGTTATAGCGGTTCTTTCTGAATTATTTTCTATTAACAGAAAACTATTGGAAGATATTCAAAGACGTCTAAAATCGCAAGACTTGAAAAAATTTTAGGAAGTTATAATATATAAAAAAAGATAGCAAACTATAGGAAAATTATATAATATGATAAAAATTGAATTTATTCCGAAGTTAAAAGATTTTTTTACTTCAACTCAGACAATAAAGGTACTTGCTTTTTTAGGCTTTACGATATTGCTTACGTCTGTTATAGCTTCTCAAAACTTCTTTTTTCAAAATATAATTGAAAATGGAATAAGCAAACGCGATATTATCGCTCAGAAAACTTTGGTTGTAGAAGATGTTAAAAGAACAGAGCTTCATAGAAAAGAAGTTGCGCAAAAGGTAGAACCTATATTAGTACCTGCAGAAGATAATTTTATAAAGAATAATCTCCAAACTTTGCAGACTTCAGTTATGCAAATTCGTAAAAAAGATGTAAATGAAGAAGTAAAAAGAGAAGAAATTGGGATATTATTTGATTTATCGGATGATTCAAAAAGAAATTTTATTATAAATTTTCTATTGAAAGCTGATGATAATAGTTTGCATGAGGTCTTTGACAAGTCTTCTCTTACGTTGACTAATATTTTGCAAGCTGGAATAACAGAAAAGGATTATGAAAAAGATAATATAGATAAAATAATATTGGATAATATGGTATCTAATGTTTCAAAACGACAGGTATCAGTTATTAGGGCAATGCTAGAACAGGTAATAGTTCCAAACTTGGTTGTAGATGAGTTTGCAACTGAAATAGCCAGGAAAAATGCTCAAAATTCTGTCAAACCTTATGAAGTTGTTTTTCAAAAAGGTGATAAAATTCTATTTGAAGGTGAGCCTGTAAGCAGACTAAAAAGAGATGCCTTAAGGCAGGCGGGATATAATGTTTATGAATTAAATTGGAAAGGGTTATCTGCTATATATTTTATTGTATTGGTGGGTACTTTATTATTTTTAGGTTATATGAAATTTTTTGAAAAAGATTTTATAGAACCCAGATATCTTTCAATTGCTGCGTTTTTAACTATATTATTAGCATTTATAGGTGTTGTTTTGCCGACAGGTTTTTCTCCATATGTATTGCCTGTTCCAGCTTTTCTGATATTAATGTCTATTTTTACAAAACCAAGGATTGCATTTGTTTCATTTATTGTTTTGTTATCTATAATGTCTATAGGTTATCAGTATAGTGCTCAATATATAGTTGCATTAATGCTTCTTGGCCTTTTTGCAGTTGTATCTCTTTCGCAAATCAGATATGCGGAACGTGTTGATATCATAAAGACAGGTTTTAATATTGGTTTGGCAGGTCTTGTTATAATATTGACTATATATGTTTTGGAAAAATGTTTAATTGAAGTAGACAGCACAATGATATTAAAAGACAGTGTATTTATTTTATTAAACGGAATAATAAGTGCTGTTGTTGCGACAGGACTACTTCCTCTTTTTGAGAGTATGTTTAAAATAATCACGCCGTATGGACTTTCAGAATTAGGTGATCATAACCAAAAATTATTGAAAAGGTTACAGATGGATGCTCCAGGTACTTATCATCATAGTTTGATGGTGTCAAATCTTTGTGAAGCAGCTGCAGAGGCTGTTGGCGCAGATCCTGTCTTGGCAAGAGTTGGAGCATTGTATCATGATATCGGAAAATTAAAACGACCTCTGTTCTTTGTTGAAAATCAATCTTATTTTATGATTGAAAATCCACATAACAAATTCACTCCAAGAATAAGTAAAATGATTATAACTGCTCATCCTAAAGATGGTATTGATATTGCAAAAGAATATCATCTTCCACAAGTTATTCAAAACTTTATTCTTCAACACCATGGAGAGGGTTTGGCAAGTTATTTCTATAACCAAGCTGTTAAAGAAGAAGGACTTGAAAATGTAAAAGAAGAACAATTTAGATATTCAGGACCTAAACCTAATTCAAAAGAGACCGCTATTTTAATGATTGCTGATGCTGTAGAATCAGCTGTTAGATCTTTGAAAAACCCTACACCTGAAGAAATTGAAGCTATGGTTGATAAGATTATTGTGGAAAGATTGAATGATGGTCAATTGTCAGATAGTCCGTTAACCCTAAAAGATATAAAAGTTATTGCAGCAACATTTTCCCGCATTTTGCGAGGAATGCAGCATAATAGAATTAAATATCAAGAGAATCTTGCTGCAGAGCTGCAAAAAGATAAAATTAATTTACCATCAAAACTATTAGATGCAGATTTGGAAAATAAGATTAAACAGCTTGAAAATGGAGATAAATCTTCGAAAAATAATTTAGAGGATTTTAAGGATGACTAAATATAATATCTTCAGTGAAAATATTTATAAAGATAAAAATATTGACGAAAAAAAATTTATAGATTATGCGAAAAAAATTCTTAAATATTATTTATCTATTTCAGATGTTTATTCATCTTGTTGTTTAAATGGTTTTGATTACAATACTGTATCATTTGACTTTCTCTACTGTGATAGCGTAAAAACTCATGAAATAAATAAGGAATATAGAAACAAAGATTATCCAGCGGATATAATTACGTTTGCAATTTTTGCGGATAGCGAAGAAAAATTTATATTTGATGGTGAAGTCAATTTAGGTGAAGTGATAATTGCAATTGATAAGGTTATAGATGAATCTGTAAAAAAAGGGGTTACTGAAGAACATGAACTAGCTTTTTTGATTAGTCATGGGATATTGCATTTACTTGGATTTGACCATCAAACAGAAGAAGATTATAATTTTATTATAGATTTACAAAATAAAGCACTGGAAAGTATAGGGGTATGACAAAGTTTAAACAACAAGGTTTTTCAAATACATTTAAAAACGCAAGAAAAGGTATGCGTTTGGTTTTAAAATCTGAAGTAAACATAAGAGTACATTTTTGTGTAGCTCTATTGGTTTTGATTTTTGCAGTTGCATTAAATTTTTCTATAGAAAAAATATGTATTTTACTTTTGACAATTACTTTTGTAATTGTAACAGAGATGATAAATTCTGCTATTGAATATTCTTTGGATGCTGTTTTTCATAACAGATATTCAAGACTTGTAGGAATGGCAAAAGATATATCAGCAGGAGCGGTTATGTTTGCATCTGTAATTGCAGTTGTAATTGGAGTTTTGTTATTTGGTTCTACACTATTGAAAACCTTTCTATAATATGTTATAATTCAATATAATAAGAAAGGAGCAAGATTTATGGAAAGATTTAATGTATTGCAGAATTTCGGGGGGGGGGCAGTTTAAAGCTCACACCGCAAGGGTTTCGAGGATTCTTTAAATATTTCGTGTCGAGTCAAGCGGCACGCTTGGGGTTTACATTAGCAGAGGTATTAATTACTCTAGGGATTATCGGAGTTGTTGCAGCATTAACAATACCTACACTTATTTATAATCATCAAAAACAAGTTTCAGAGACAGCAGTAAAAAAATTCTATACCAATATAAATCAAGCTGTTTTATTAGCAGAAACAAATTTAGGTATTGAACGTGCGACCTGGGATACTAGCGGAACTAGTTTATATGACAATTATTTAAAGAATTATTTAAAAGTTATGTCTGTTAAATATGATAATTCTTCATCAAGACCTGGTGTTATGTTATATTTTGCTGATGGAAGCTTAGTTTATGTCGTTTCTTGTGATTTATTATTCTGTACAAATGAAAAAAGTTATAATAAATATAAATCTGATGCTGTTCAAACTGGAAATTGTATGTTGTTTGGAATGTATCCGAATGGAGGTTTTTCACAAGATTGTATAAATGAAAATTATTATAGAAAAGGCGTTGTTCCATATTTAAATGGCTCTGCAAGCTATTGTTCTTATGTTGAAAATCATGATTTCGCAGCAATGTGTGAGCGGCAATTATATGCAAAAGTATTAGAACAAAACGGTTGGCGTTATCCAAAAAATTGTCATGTAAGATTCTAATTTATACAGTCTATATCTTTTTTAATTTGTTCTTTTAGGGCATTGAGTGATTTGAATTTTTGCTCTTGTCTAATCATTTTGTTAAATTCAATATTTATATTTTGGCCATATATATCTTTGTCAAAATTGAGGATATGTACTTCAATTAAAGGTTTTTCTCCATTGATAGTAGGCCGAGTCCCAAAATTTGCTATGCCTTTGCCAAAGTTTGTATTTACTGAATATACGCCATAAGGTAATGTGATAAGCTCATTAGGATAATCAATGTTTGCAGTCTTAAATCCTATTGTCCTGCCTATTTGATTTCCTTTTGTTATTTTACCATTTATTGAAAATTTGTATCCGAGCATTTGATTAGCACTATTAATATCTCCTGAAGCAAGATAGTTTCGTATTTCTGTGCTGCTTATTATTTTATTCTCAAGTTTTTCGGCCGGAAGCGCAAAGTATTTATAATTATATATCTTTGTATTGCTTTTTAAAAATTCTATGTTGCCTGATTTATTTTTCCCAAAATTATGGTTCCAACCTGTAGAAATTGATAATGGAGAAAAATATTCTATTAAAATATTTTTGAGGTATTCATCTGCACTAAGATTTGCAATATTTGCAAAATCAATTTCATAAAGAAAATCTATTCCAAGTTCTTTTATTTTATTTTCTCTATCTTTTTTAGTTAAAATATATTTTGGACATACTCCTTTAAAATAGCAGAAAGGATGGTCTGAAAAAGTAATAACAGCAGAATTACAGTTGTTTTTTTTAGCGAAGTCAACAGCATTTTTAATTACGGCTTGGTGTCCGATGTGTACTCCATCAAAATATCCTAGAGCTAGTGATAAATTAGGATTGTGGTTAAGTTCATGAAATATTTCCATGTCTTGATTATATAACAAAAAAGAGTCTTTAAAATAAAAAGACTCTTTTTTTTATTATTTATTACTTATTTTAAAATTTACTTATGAGCAGTACTTTTCAAGTGAAGTTCTCTTAATTGTTGTAAAGAAGCTTCCCCTGGAGCATCACTCATAAGGTCTTTTGCTCCTGAATTTTTCGGGAATGCTATTACATCACGGATACTTTCTGTTCTGCAAAGCAAAGCTACAAGTCTATCAAGACCGATTGCCAAACCAGCGTGTGGAGGTGTTCCGTATTGTAATGCATTTACCATAAAGCCAAATTTTTCTTTAGCTTCATCTTCAGTTAAGCCCAAAGCTTTGAATATCGCAGATTGAACTTCTGATGAGTGAATTCTTACAGATCCTCCGCCTAATTCAGTTCCGTTATACACGATATCATAAGCTATTGATTTAACATTTCCTAAATCGCCTGATTTAAGTTTGTCCAAATCTTCAATACAAGGAGATGTGAATGGGTGGTGCATTGCCATAAATCTACCTTCTTCATCAGACCATTCAAACATTGGGAAATCTACTACCCATAAAAGATTATGCTTGCTTTCATCTATTAAGTCTAATCTTTTACCGAAGTATAATCTTAATCTTCCCATAATGTCATAAACAAGTTTTGGTTTGTCTGCTACAAAGAAAATTATGTCTCCAGCCTGAGCTTGAGCTCTATCTTGAATTTGTTTAGCTTGTTCTTCTGTTACGAATTTCAATACAGGAGATTTTGCTGTTCCATCTTCGTTGTAAATGATATTTGCCAAAGCTTTAGCTCCAAATGAAACTGCAAGTTTTGTAATATCATCAATGTCTTTTCTTGAGAATTTTGCTCCGCCAGGGATTCTTATACCTCTTACGATACCGCCGTTTTCAAGAGTATCTTTTACAATCTTGAATTCTGATTGCATAATGATATCACCGATATCAAATAATTCTAATCCAAAACGTGTATCAGGTTTGTCAGATCCGAATCTGTCCATTGCCTCTTGCCAAGGCATTTGGATAAATGGAGGCTTGACTTCAACTCCTGCAGCTTTGAATGTATCAACTATTAGACCTTCTACCACTCTGATTACATCTTGTTGTTCAACGAAAGACATTTCAAGGTCTATTTGAGTAAATTCAGGCTGTCTATCTGCACGTAAGTCTTCATCACGGAAACATTTTGCTATTTGATAATATCTTTCAATGCCGCCAACCATCAATAATTGTTTGAAAATTTGTGGTGATTGAGGTAATGCATAGAACTTACCTTCTTGGACTCTTGATGGTACCAAGTAGTCTCTAGCACCTTCCGGAGTTGTTTTGATTAATATTGGAGTTTCAACTTCCAAAAAGTCTTGGTTATTTAAATAATTCCTTGCAGCTTGGCATATTTTATGACGTAATGTCAAATTATGAAGCATTTTTTCACGTCTTATATCTAAATATCTGTATTTTAAGCGAACATCTTCAGAGACATTTTCATCATCAAGTACAAATGGTAATGTTTTTGCTTCTGATAATATTTCTACTGATTCAGGGTACATTTCAACTTGACCGGTTGCATATTTTTCATTATAAGTTTCTTCCGGTCTGCGAGTAACTTTCCCTTTTACTGTAATTACATATTCAGAACGGACTTTTTCAAAAACTTTATGTACTTCAGGGTTAATTTGAGGGTTTGCAACCAATTGGAAGAATCCACTTCTGTCTCTTAATTCAATAAATAAAATTCCGCCTAAATCACGGATAGTTGAAGCCCAACCTGATAGGGTAACTTCTTCATTAAGATTATTTAGGTTAAGCTCTCCGCAATTATGATCTTTGATTCTGGTTTTAATCATTTTTACTTCCTTTTCTCATTTTTGACGTAGACTTACATCAATTTTAACAAAAACATGAAAAAAAAGAAATAAATATGAAGAAAATTATTTTCTTGGTCTTATTTTTGACTGAGTTCTGCCATCATCTTCTTCAGAAATTTCTCGATATTCATCTTCGTATTCGTAGTCTTCTGGAAGTATTTCTATTATTTGCATAGTCATTATGCTTGCAATATTAACGTGTAGTTGTTGAGATTTATCCGGTCTGAATGCAAGATTTTTTCGGTCTTTTACTTCACAATTTTTTAATGTGATAAACTGAAAACCTCCATTAAGTATATAAAAAAGCATATTGTCTGGAATTGAATTACTAAATCTCATATTTTCAGGTAAAAGTAATTCTCCTTCTATATATTGCTCGTTAGTTGTAATCAGAACTTGCATTCTGGGTAAATCATTTATTAGCATAACTCTATCTCCTATGTTATTTATAATATAGCAAATTTTTCAAAAAAAATAAATATCTTTAGTTAATATAAATTTGAAAGTTTTTTAAAAGTACAAATATTGAATAACAAAGGCTTCCAAATATGTATATAACAACTGATATTTTAAATGTTTTGGTGTATTTATTTTTGAGGTTTATAAGTTTTGGTGCAATTATTATAAATGTTAATGGCATAACCGGTAAAAAATATCTTCCTTGTATTCCTTGGATATATTGCTCACTAGGCAAAGTCCAATTAATATACATCAGTACTGCGGTGAAAAAAGTGTAACTGATGAATAAAAAAGTGCTCATTAATTTTTGTTCAACACTAATCTTATATTTTTCAGGGATGAAAAAGAATGATGATATAAATAATCCAAATGTTAGAAAATATATACAATTGTTTAGTTTAATTGTCTGCTGGCCAAGTTTTCCAATTGCTTGTCCGGCCCAATTGGGGAGATAATGTATACAAGTTATAATAAACATTTTAATGATTTGTATTGGATTGTGCAGTAAGAAATACTTATTTTCAGCGGGGTTTACTCCCGGATATATATTTGTATAGTTGTTTGCTTTCCAAAGTACAGATATTAAAATACTTATAATAACTATTAATGTAATAAATGCTTTTTTATTTTTACTAATCTTAGATGTAAATAACAAAAAAGGAGGGTAAAGCACCCCTTTACACATTGCTCCAATAAGGGTTAATGTAGATATAATAGACATATTTGCATTTGTTAAAATATCTTTTTTCTCAAATATTATTTTAAATATATAAGCAAAGAATAAAAATGCAAAAGCATTATTGAACGAATCCGCGGACAATGACATTCCTTCATATATTGACATTGGCCAAAGTGCTACAAATAAAAATTGCCATTTGAATATTGGTGTTATTTTAATTGCAAGAAATATTAGTGCAATCCAGACTAACAGGTTGAAAAAACGACCGAAATAAAAGGCATATTTTTCTGATGTTAAAAGCTTTCCTGTTTTTAGCCCTAATCCTGAACTTATGTACATTATGGGAGAATGTCCGCTTATACAGTGGTATTCATAATTATCTTTTCTATTTTTAGGAAGACCATTGTAAAAGTTCCCTTTAGAAACTTCTTCTGCTCTTAGAAAATGTGCTGGTCCATCTGCAACTTGAAATTTTGGAGTTACAAACATTATTATTATTCCAAAAACAAATGCAAAAATTATAAAAATAATTTCCGGAGATTTTATATTCAATTTTACCCTCTTTATTGTTACAAAAAAGGGTAGGATATTATATCCTGCCCTTTTTTTATTATTTATTTTTTATCAAACATTTGTTTAATTCCGTCAACGGATGAAAGAATTCCCGTTGCTTCATAAGGCATATATACTACCTTATTATTTTCCCCGCTTGTTATTGCAGTCATTGTCTCTAAGTATTTCATTGCGATAAGATATTTATCAGGTTCTCCTTTATCAGCTAGAGCGTTGATAATTCTTTGAATCGCCTCTTTTTCTGCGTCAGCTTCAATTACTCTAGCTTGTGCAATACCTTCTGCTCTAAGAATTTCTGCTTGTTTTGCACCTTCTGCAGATCTTATGGCAGCTTCTTTTTCACCTTCAGCTTTTCTTATAGCAGCTTCTTTAAGACCTTCTGCTTCAGTAATTGTTGCTTTCTTTTCTCTGTCAGCTTTCATTAATTTATCCATTGATGCTTGAATATCTGCAGGAGGGAATATATCTTGAATTTCTACTCTATTAACTTTAACTCCCCATTTATTTGTAGCTTCATCAAGGGTTGTTCTTAATTCATCATTAATTTTTCCTCTTGATGTTAAAGTTTCTTGTAAGTCCATTTGCCCGACAAGGTTTCTTAAAGTTGTTTGGGTTAATTTTTCGATTGCTTCTGGAAGATTTTCTATTTCATATACTGCGCTTTTTGCATCAACAATTTGAAAATATATTAAAGCATTAATAGTGATAGAAACATTATCTTTTGTAATTACATTTTGACGAGGGAAGTCATACATTTGTTCTCTCAAATCAATTCTGTCAACCGGTTTTAGGTAATAATAGTTTGTTCCATCGAGACCTCTTTGTGAAACTTTTTTTAGGATGCCTCTAGGTGCTTCTAAAATTGGAAAGATAAAATTAGGACCAGCTCTAAGAGTCTTTTCATAACGTCCCATTCTTTCAATAATAACTTCTTGTTGTTGTTGCACAATAATTATACCTTTAAATACGTAGATTAAAAGGGCAACTAATAAAATTAGTAAAAATATACTCATATTTATTTTCTCCTATATTCTCTCAACTGTTAATATTAAACTGTCATATTTAACTATTTTTACTTCACTTCCGATAGGTATTGTTTCATCATTTTCAATTCTTGCTTCCCATCTTTCATCATATATTGTGATGGCTCCGGAAAATTTAGTTATTGGTTCTATAACTTTTACTACTTTCCCTATATATTTACCTTCCATACCTGTTTCTTTTTCTATTTCATTTCTGTTTTTGACAAGTAATGGCCTTAAAAAGATAATGGAAATTATAGATAGAACAACGAATATAACTGTTAATAAAATCCAGTTTAATATCCATAATGATAAAATCGCTGTAATAAATCCAGCAATTGCAAGGTTTAAGAAAAATAATGATGGTAAAAGCATTTCAAGAATTAAAAAAATAAGACCTGAAATTGCATATATTTCCCATAATGCCATACAAAATAACTCCTTTTATATTCCATTTTAACATATTGTTTAGGTTCAGTCAATCGTTTATTATTGTTTATAATCCTCTTTGTTGTAATATTTAATTATGATTAATTTTGATTCATTAACGCTAAAATACTGGATAGATGAAAATAGGGATTTTTTGACAGGTTCAAGAATTCAAAAAATTCAGCAGCCTACAAGAAGAGATTTTGTTTTGTCTTTGCGAAAAGAAGGTGTTACAAAAAAATTATATATAAACATAAATCCCCAGTTCTACCATATTTGTTTCATGAATCACGATAACGAGAAAATGCGTGTAATTGATATTCCGCAAAAACCTCCAATGTTTTGTATGCTTTTAAGAAAGTATCTTGAAAATTCTCTTATTTCTAAAGTAAATCAACCTGAGCATGAAAGAATAATAGAATTTTATATTGAGACTTTTAATGAGTTATCTGAAAAAATATATTTATGTTTGGCTATAGAATTGATGGGAAAATATTCAAACGTTATTTTGTATAATTATGATACAAATATAATTCTTGGTTGTGCGCATAATGTAGGGGCTGAAAAAAGCAGAGAAAGAGAAATGGCGGGAGGTTTGCCTTATGTTTATCCATCAGGTCGCCCAAATGATTGGTATTGTGCAGAAAATTCTTTAGCTAAAAAAGATTTGCATTTATCTATTAATTCATTGATAGATGATTATTATTCGAAAAGTATTAATGATGAAAAATTTAAAAGAATAAAAGATTATTGTAGGCAAATTGTTAATAATAAATTAAAAAAAGAAAAAAATTCTCTAAAAAAAATGGAATTGCGTTATTCAAAAGAATTAGATTGTGATAGGTATCGTTTGTATGGAGATTTGATTATGGCAAATCTTTATAATAATTCGGATTATGTCACGTCTGTAAAATTGTATGATTATGAAAATAATAAAGATATAACTATTCCTTTGGATGAGACTGCTACATTGAAAGATAATGCTAACAGATTTTATAAGCTTTATAATAAAAGTAAAAATGCACTCTCAAAATTGCATTCTTTAATAGAAGAATATCATATGAGCGTTGAGTATTTAGAACAAATTTTGTATTCTTTAGATGTGTCTTCTACAATTGATGATTTAGAGGTAATAAAACATGAAATAGAACCTCAAAAAATAACTAAACAAGAAAAAAAGCCTGCTCTTTTGCCTATGGAATTAGATATTGATGGTTTTCAAGTATTTGTTGGAAAAAATAATAAGCAAAATGATTATATTGTCTCAAAATTGTCTAAAGATGATGATTATTGGTTTCATACAAAGGATTGCGCCGGATCACATGTGCTTTTAAAAGCAGATAATCCTCCTGATAAAGTTATATTGAAATGTGCTGAACTTGCTAAACAATATTCTAAGGGTTCTAATTCTTCCAAAATTGGTGTTGTTTATACAAAAAGAAAATATTTAAAGAAGCCACCTAGAGCTAATTTAGGGTATGTAACTTATAAAAATGAGCAGGAAATTATTGTTTAATGTTTGAAGAAAATGAAAATATATCTGAAAATGTTGATATGAAAAAAAAGAATGTAATAGCATTAGTGGATTGTGATTCTTTTTTCGTTTCTTGTGAGCAGTCAATAAATCCTGAACTAAAAAATAAACCTGTATGTGTTATGTCCGCTAGAGGACAATGTGTTATTTCTCGTTCTAAAGAAGCAAAAAAATTAGGTATAAAGATGGGAATGCCCTACTTTCAAATCGAAGGTCGTATGAAACAGGCTATATACTTGAATGCTAATCATGAATTGTATTGTGAAATTTCTGAGAAGGTAATGGATGTTTTAAAATCTTTTTGCCCAAAAGTTGAGGTTTATTCTATAGATGAAGCATTTATGGATTTGACAGGGCTTGAGAGATTATATAAAAAGAATTATATTGAAATAGCTGCAATGATACGTAATAAGATTAAAGAAGAAGTTGATATTCCTGTATCGATAGGTCTAAGTTCCTCTAAGTCTTTAGCAAAGTTAGCATCTGATAAAGCAAAATTTGAAGAGAACGGAATTTTCACAATCGGATCAAGAAAAATTGTTCCAGTTTTGCAAAAAACAGGTATTGACGAAATTTGGGGAATTGGCAAAAATCTTTCCTTGTTGTGTAAAAAGAATGGTATTATTACTGCTTATGAGCTAGTATCTCAGGATGACATATGGTTGAATAAGCAATTTGGTATCAACGGTTTAGAAATGAAACATGAGCTTTTGGGACAGATGATATCCCCTGTCTCAAATGACATAAAACTACCTAAATCTATCCAAAAAACAAGTGCATTAGCAAAATTTTCATCTGATAAAAATTATTTAAAGAATTCTTTAAATTATCATATTCATCGTGCTTGCGTAAAATTGAGAAAGATTAATGCTAAGTGCAAAGGGATAAGTCTTTTTCTACGTACTAAAGATTTTAAAATTTATTGTGAAAAGAAAGTCCTAAATTATGGTACAGATTTTGAGCTGGAAATTTCTGATATTATTTTTGATTTACTTGATAAAATTTATAATCCCAATATTTTATATCGTAGTACAGGTGTAATTTTAGATACTTTTATGTTTAATAATGAGGCTCAAATATCTTTGTTTTCTGATATGAAAGAGGTTGAAAGAAAAGATAAACTTGTAAGATGTTTTGACAAGTTGGAGCAAAAGTTTGGAAAGGATATAATTCAGACGGGTTTTATAAAAAAAGATTTATAAAATAAAAAGCCTCGTTTGATTTCACGAGGCTTTTTTTATTGTTAAAATATCCAACCGTTTGTTAAATCAACTTTTATTGGTTTCAATAATTTCATATATACAACACCTTCAGGCTCAACATTTAATTTTTCTCCTTTTAATGTTGCTCTTACTATTTTCATAAACCAATTTCTATCTTTGGTTACTTCTCCTACACCCGCAAATTCAACAGTTTGGTCATTATTTGTTGTAATAAGTGAATTGTCAAGAACTAGTACTCCGTTTCTTACAAACCACTTGCCGCTTCTAACATCTAGTAGTTGACCTTTTAAACTAGAACCTTTGTAGATTAAGATATATTTATCTTTTGTAACGTAATTTTCTGGAGCATATGCAGAGTATATTTCTCCTGGTTGAGACGATTGAGAACTGATATACTTGCTAAGTTTTACAGGAATGATTGATCCTGCAGGAATTGTGCCGACACTTCCTTGTACAAAAGCATTTTCAACAACATATCCTTCTCCTGTTTTCTTTCTCATTGCTTCTGCAAGTTTTGCATTAGGATTAAGCTTTGCTTGCTCCATCATGTTGTATAGAATAGCACAAACCTCAGCTCTTGTAGCAGGTCTGTTTGCTTCTATTTTCTTTTTGTCTTGAGAAGGTGCAGTTACCAGCATATCTAAAATTTCTGCTTTGCCTGCTGGTATAACAAACCATTCAGGAACTTCTTTTACGTCTGTAAATTTTTTCGATAAAACTTCTTTTGCTTTAAAATCGCTTATCTGTTCGGTTGTTAACGCATTAACCGCAACAGAAATTGATTCAGCTCTAGTTACAGTATCATCAGGTCTGAAAGGTTGTCCTTCTGGCGGGCAAGAAATTAAATCAAAATATAATGCTTTTTGTATTGAATCATAAGCCCAAAATCCCGGTTCTATATCAGTAAATTTAACAGGTTGTGCAACTGTAGTATGTTCTTGTCCTAAAGCTTTTATTGCCATAGAAGCAAATTCTGCACGACTAACATTTTCGTCAGGTTTGAATGTCCCATCAGGATAACCTACTATAACACCTTTTTCTGTTAAAATTTCTATTTGCTTTGCAGCCCAATGATCCTTCGCAACATCAGGATAAGCTATTGCAGGTATTGTAAAAGCAATTAATGCAAGTGCTGATAAAGCGAACCTGAATAAATTTTTCATACTCAATTCTCCTATAATAATCCTACCCCTACATGGTACATGTAAAACTGTTTTACGGCAACTTTTTAATAAGTTATGTTAAACATGCTTATGTTATAATATTGCAAGTATGAATGATTTTAGCAGAAAAGAAATTATTGACATATTAAGAGATGATACTCTCAATTCTTGGCTTTTTAATTATGCTGATGAGATAAGACAAAAGTATGTTGGAAATGAGGTTCATTTAAGGGGATTGATTGAATTTTCAAATATCTGCAAAAATGCGTGTAAATATTGTGGGTTACGCTGTGAAAATAAAAATGTAGAAAGGTATCGTTTAACCCCTGATGATATTGTAAAGACTGCTTTTGAAGCATCAAAAATCGGATACAAAACAATTGTTCTTCAATCAGGAGAGGATGCTTTTTTCTCAAGAAAAATTCTATGTAATATAATTGAAAATATAAAAAATTTTGATGTTGCACTTACTTTGAGTATTGGAGAAAGAAGTTTTGATGACTATAAAGCATTTAAAGAAAGTGGAGCAGATCGATATCTAATAAGAATTGAAACGACAGATAAAAATTTATATTCATTTATGCATCCAAACATGGAATTTGAAAACCGATTAAACTGTGTAAAATCTTTAAAAGATTTAGGTTATGAATTAGGTACAGGATGTTTGGTTGGTTTGCCAGAACAGACTATTGAATCATTAGCTGATGATATTTTATTTTTCAAAGAATCTGATGCTGATATGATAGGTATTGGTCCATTTATTCCACATCCTCAAACTCCTTTGAAAGATGCGAAACAAGGAAATTTTATACTCGCACTGAAAGTTATGGCACTTACGAGAATTTTGCTTAAAGACATAAATATTCCAGCAACTACAGCTATGGAGACATTGAATCCAAATGGAAGAATAATCGCGCTCCAAAGCGGTGCAAATGTAATCATGCCAAATGTTACTGTTTCTAAATACAGTTCAAAGTATGAGATTTATCCTAACAAACCTTGTGTAGAAGATAATTCTGTAAATTTCAAAAAAAACTTAGAAGAAAGGATCCTATCAATAGGTCGTGTCATTTCAAAAGATTATGGTTTCCGAAAAAAAACAAAATAAAAAAACACCCTTCAAAATGGGTGTTTAAGAACTGGGCAGGGGTGGATTCGAACCACCGTAGTCTCGCGACGGCAGATTTACAGTCTGCTCCCTTTAGCCACTCGGGCACCTACCCATAAATTTAGTTTTCAAAATTGCCTTTGACGGGATTTGAACCCGTGGCCTCTCCCTTACCAAGGGAGTGCGCTACCCCTGCGCCACAAAGGCAAATGCCACAAGGGCTTTTTTATTAAATAAAAATGCCGACTATAGGAATCGAACCTACAACCTACGGTTTACAAAACCGTTGCTCTACCATTGAGCCAAGTCGGCAAGCACATGTAATATTCTATTAAGAAAAAAGTTAAATGTCAATACTGTTCATTCTTTTTTATTGTATAATTAAAAACGTAAGGTAAAAGAAAGGTTTTCCCTGATGTATAAGTATTTTACTCCAATAGTATTGCTGACAATATCTAATGTTTTTATGACTTTTGCATGGTATGGTCATTTAAAACATAAGTCTACTGCTTTGTGGATTGTAATTTTAGTAAGTTGGGGAATTGCATTTTTTGAATATTGCTTTCAAGTTCCGGCAAATAGAATTGGCAGTTATGTATATTCGGCTGCTCAATTGAAAACTATTCAGGAAGCTATTACATTGATTGTTTTCTCATTCTTTTCAGTGCTTTATTTGAAAGAAGAATTTAAGTGGAATTATCTTGTCGGATTTGTTTTTGTTATTCTTGCGGTATTTTTTATATTTAAAAAATGGTAATTAAATTTTGTATTTTAATTTAAGCATTTTGAGGTTTCTTGAGGCTGTTTCTCTTACTTCAGGTCTTACATCTTCGTTGTTTTGTGTTTTGTATAAAAGTCTAATACATCTCATATCATATGTTGATGAAAAATAGCCTGTGTAGAATTCAACAGATTTCACGTCTTTTAAATATTCAGCTGTTTTTAAAAAATTTTCAGCTTTGTCTGAATATTTTATTGCAATGTTAAGAGTATTTTTTGTCTTTTTAGAAATATCAAGTTTTTTCCATTCTGGAACTAATGCTTTGCTTTCATTTTCTTTAATAGCTCCTGTTAAAAATCCCATGACAGCATATTTATGTTTTCCAAACTCCATAATATTTAGGTTAGACAAATTTTGTAAAATTGAGGGTATAAGTAATGTATCTTTTGTTCGGTAATAATTTGTCATCATGTCGTCAAGATTATTTACCATTTCTTTGGTTGAAAGATTTTTGTTATTAGCAGGTGATTTGTATGGTAATCTTAAATAAAATTCTCTAGCTATAAAAAATATTGTGATAATGAATATGAGCAGAAAAAATATATATTTGGGATTTAATTTTATTTTCATAATATTTTGTATTGCTCCTTAAAAAAATAAGCGGAAGACGGGACTCGAACCCGCGACGTCAACCTTGGGAAGGTTGCATTCTACCACTGAATTACTTCCGCATAATCTTATTATATACTAAAAACTTTATAGGTGCAATTGTATAAATTCGCAAATAAAAAAGAGCCTGAAAATCAGACTCTTCTTTATGGAGCGGGAGACGAGGCTCGAACTCGCGACATCCTCCTTGGCAAGGAGGCATTCTACCACTGAATTACCCCCGCATTGGGTACTTTTCTATAATACATGCTAAATTTTTTTTTGCAAGTCTTTTTATTATTGAAAGAAAAATTTTTTTATTTTATTAATTATTTTTATGCCTATTCTCTGTTTATTTTGATTATTTTGAATATCTTGGTATTATAGGATTTGTTGGAATATTATCAATATTATTTTTCCAGTTTTTAATATTCATTATTTGATTTTCAATGATTTTCCCAAGGTTTTCTTTTGCATATTGCACACTATACACAATTTTATTTATATGCTCAGAAATTCCATTTATTTTGGGAGGGTGTTTATATTGAGTCGAAAGCCTAAATTTAGTTATATTTAGCATATGGCAGGTTCTTCTGATTTTGTACTATCCATTGATCGTATATCGATTTCTAATCTGTTTGAAAATTGTTTTTTTAAAGTGTTAACAAGCTCGTTTGAACTTTCGACCCAAAACAAGGATGATGTAAGAATTTTTACATCATTGTCAAAGTCTTTTAATTTGAAAGTAACAGGATCAGAGCCAGAATGTTGACATAAAATATTTTTTAACAATACTATTTCTTCAAATTTAAAGTCATCAATTAGCGAAATTGTAAAAATATTTGAATTATCAACGGTTTTTACATTATCAACAATTATTGAAGGCGGTTCATCATCAGATCTTCTGTTAACTTTCCCTGAAATGATTACACGCTGTTCGCTTTGAAGATAATCTCCATATTCAGCTATTTTCCCATTAAACGCAATAACTTCAATTTTGCCTGATAAATCTTCAACAGTTAAAAATCTAATAAATTTTGTAGGATCTTTTTTTGTTGGAATTTGTCTCATAGTTGTTACAAGTCCGCATATTGTAACAATTTTATCATTCGGTAAGTTTGGGATTTCTGATATTTTATGAGTCATTAAGAATGGTAATTTATCTCTAATTGTAGATAGAGGGTGGCTTGTTACATAAAATCCTAAAAATTCTTTTTCAAAATTCTGTAATGTTCTAGCGTCATATTCTTCATCGGAACCTGCAAGTTGGAATTTTGCATCTTCTATAGCAGAGGTATCTCCAAGCATGTCAAATAGACTCCCTTGACCGGATTCTTTGGCTTTAGATTCTTTTGAGGCAGTTGATGTTATATATTCAATATTATCCATTAATTGTTTTCTGCTTTTTTCTATAGATGCAAAAGCTCCTGCTTTGATTAATCCTTCCAAAGTTTTTTTATTAGAACATTTTGTATCTAAGCGTTTTATATAATCATATATTGATTTATATTCGCCGTTTTCTTCTCTTTCTTTGATAATTTCTTCTATTACACCTTCTCCTACTTGCTTAATTGATGCAAGCCCAAAACGGATATTTTTACCGTCAGGAGCATATTCTAAATATGATTTATTAATATCAGGAGGTAATACTTTTATTCCGTATTTTAGAGCTTCTTCAATATAGCTTTGAGTTTTGTCCTGATCTCCAGCAACGCTTGATAATAAAGCAGATAAGTATTCAACGGGATAATGGCATTTTAAATAAGCTGTTTGATATGCTACGAAAGCATAGGCCGATGAGTGTGCTCTGTTAAAGCAGTATGCTGCGAAATTTTGGATTTGTTCAAAAAGTTTCGTTGCATCTTCAGCTTTCATACCATATTTTGCAGAGCCTTCAATTAATTTGTCTTTTTGAGCAGCCATTGCAACAGGGTCTTTGTGCCCCATCATACGACGAACTTGATCGGCTTGCCCTAAAGAGTAGTCTGCCATTACCTGAAAGATTTGCATGATTTGTTCTTGATAAACCATGGTTCCATATGTATCTTTCAAGATTGGTTCTAATCTTGGATGAGCATAAGTAATTGCCTGACGGCCATGTTTTCTTTCAACAAAGTCATCTACCATGCCAGAACCCAATGGACCCGGTCTGAATAGAGCAACTAAAGCGCCTAAATCTTCAAAAACGTCCGGTTTTAATTTTTTTACTAGACTTGTCATTCCAGATGATTCAAGTTGGAATACTCCGACTGTTTCCCCGCGGACAAGCATGTCATAAGTCGGTTTGTCATCAAGTGGAATGTGGTTTATATCAACATCTATTCCTTGACATTGTTTTACCAGTTTTACTGTCTTATGAATCATTGTCAAGTTACGCAGACCTAAAAAGTCCATTTTTAGAAGTTTCATTTTTTCTAAAATTTCTCTGTGGTACTGCGTAATAATAATACCGTCTTTTGAAGGTTGAACTGGAACAATTTGATCAAGAGGTTTGTATGAGATAATTACTCCTGCAGCGTGCATACCTATGCCGCATTTAATGCCTTCAACATTTTTTGCAGTATCTATAACTCTTTTTATTTCAGGATCTGTGTCGTAAAGGTTTTTAAGTTCAGATCCTTCTATCATAGAACCTTCAATTGTATCTTCAATTAATGAAGCTGTTTTGTTACTTTTTGCATATTCCATTCCAAAAACTCTTGCAACACTTTTAAATGCATTTCTTGCTGCAAGTGTATTGAATGTAATAATCTGACAAACTTTATCTTCGCCGTATTTTTTTACAACGTAGTCAATAACTTCTCCACGTTTTTCAATACAAAAGTCTGTATCAATATCAGGCATGCTGAAACGTTCAGGGTTTAAGAATCTTTCAAACAAAAGGTGGTGCCTGATAGGGTCTAAGTCTGTAATATCAAGAGCATATGCAACAACTGAACCTGCAGCCGACCCCCTTCCTGGGCCTACTGGAATGTCATGAGTTTTTGCAAAGTGTATAAAATCCCAAGTTATTAAGAAATATGCAGAGAAGCCCATTTTCTCAATAATACCTAGCTCATATTTTACACGTTCTTTTAATTCAGGTGTTATTTCTTCTTCTTTATATTTCTTTTTCAGCCCTTGCATAACAAGTTCTTCCAAGTAAGAGTCTGTGGTGTGATTCGGAGGAACTTTAAAATCAGGTAATGGGGCTTCCCATTTAATTGTTACGTGGCATTGTTCTGCAATATCAACTGTGTTTTTTATACACTGGTCAAATGTTTCAGAGTCCATCCATTTGAAAGCATCACGCATTTCAGACACCGTTTTTACATAAAATTCATTATTGGGGAAATGAAAACGATTTTCTTCATCTTTCATAGATTGCGTTTGCATACAAAGTAATGTATCATGCCAATCTGCATCTTCTTTTTTTAGATAGTGTGAATCATTGGTGATAATCATTTTAATATCGAGTTCTTTTGCAAGTCTTATTAAATCAGGATTTGTTCTTTTTTGTTCTTCTAATCCATGATCTTGTAACTCAATATAATAATCTTCTCCAAATAAATCTTTATAGCGTTTAGCAACAGCTTTAGCTTCTTCGTAATCCCCTTTTAGCAGGTTTTGCAGGACTTCGCCGCCTAAACAGGCTGAGCAGCAAATTATTCCTTCATGGCGTTCTTTAAGTAATTCAAAATTAATACGAGGCTTCATATAAAACCCTTTGCATGCTGCATCTGATGCAAGCTTTACAAGGTTCATATATCCTTCGTTGTTTTTTGCTAATAGGATTAAGTGATATCTAGGATTGTTATTAGGATCTCTTTCTGTAATATCTCCGTTATGGACGTAAAACTCACAACCTATGATAGGCTTAATCCCTGCTTCTTTAGCTTCCAAATACAAGTCAAGAGCACCATACATAACTCCATGATCTGTTATTGCAACAGCGGGCATGTTGTTTTCTTTTGCAAATTTGCATAAATCTTTTAATTTTATTGCTCCATCAAGCAGTGAAAATTCACTGTGCAAGTGTAAAGGAACAAACTGAGTAGTACTATCCATAATAAGATACTAACACAATATATATTAAAAGACTTTGATTGTTAAATAATATTATTTTATTCGTAATTGGAAATTGTTTCGTTGATAAGTTTAATCATTTCTTCTTTAAAAAATTTTGGAGAGCATATTTCACATTCTGTACCATATCTCATTAATCTTTTTAAAAGCATATCAAGATCTTCATTTTTATTTATAATGATTCTTGATCCGTCAGCTTCTATTTTATCTAATCTTTCCCATTCTCTTAATTTATAATTTCGAGCAAGCCTGTTTTTTATTCTATATACTATAGTCGTTGGTATTGATTGATTGGAAACGGCTGATGGTAATTGTTTTATGTGTTTGATTCTTTCTATTGGAATTTCATATATTCTGCTTCCATTGTTCCCAAGAACTTTTAATACAACTTTTTGTTTTTGACAAGTTTGTTCAATTGGAGAACATAATAAATTTATTTCTTCTCCTTTTGTGTTTGTGTATATAATTTCAAGTTTTTGTTTTTCTTGGCAATATTTTTCACATTGTCTTATCTGTTCTATAAGATTTTTTTGAGAAATTAACAGGTGATTTTTATTTTTTGTGTTTAATGTAGAAATAGTGTTTTGAGCTGATTTATTATATCTCACTTCCAATTTATGAACGAATGTTTCACAATTAACCTTTATTTTCCCTTCTGGCAAAACAGCTATAGCTTCTTTTATAATTTGTATACTTTTTATGTCATCTAGGTTAAAATCAAGAGTGTATGGTGAGTTAAGCAGATGGTATTTTTTATTAATTTTTTTTATTTTTATTCCAAAAATTCTAAGAGCATTTAGATATTTATTAAGTGCAACGTGTGTATTTGATTTTCCGTCATATTTTCCGTCTGAAATAAGATCTAATACCCATTTGAATTCAACGTCTTTTTCATGAAGTCTTTTTAGAAATTCAAATAGTTTTACACACGAATCATTATATTTTTCTGTTAATTTTTTAGTCAAAATAATACTCTGCCTTCATATCTTTTAGTAATTTAACAAAATCATTTTTAAAATCTTGTGGACTTAATATTTTGCATTGTGGTCCATATTCTAATAATCTTTGACGAGCCAAAAATATATTTGAAGTTGTCATTTCTATAGTTACTTTGTCGTCTTTCTTCTCAAGTATTCTTTCATTTTGTTTAAGTTCAGGTTCAATATTAGTGTTGTTTATTTCATATATTATTGTAGTTTTTTCAATATTTACAGGTATTGTTTTATTGAATTTAATTTCTTTTAATTGTTTTATTCTACTTACTAGAAAACTTCCATATTGGTTATATTCAAAACCTATTCCATATAGGTATATTTTGTTATTAGAGACATCTACTTTGTCCGCAATTATTTCAATATCTTTTTCTCCAGAGTTAGGAGATGAATAGGAAATGACGATTTGTTCTTTCTTTGCGCAACAGTCAAGAATATCTGAAAGTAAAGATTTGTCTATATCTCTAAGCATTGATAGTTTTTTTATAGTCCCTTTAAAATCTTCATCTTTAATATATAAGCCGATTTTTTCAAGTAAATTATCTAATGAAATTAAGTCATTAATATCAATGTTTTTAATAATATTTTTGTAAATTTTTATAATACTTTGTTTTTCTTCTTCAGACAGTTTAATTTCAAATGGATGTTCTACTATTTGATATTTTGATTCTTTGTTTTCGTCTCTAAATCTTTTAATTTCACAGCCTATTCTTTTTAATGAATTAATGTATACTCTAAGTGTATCTATTGATATTTTTTCTCTAAGATAAGGATTGTTATAAAAATAATCGCAGATTTCGTTGTATGATTTTGGTCCCTCTGATAACAATGAAAATATTAAAAGAGACTTATATCCTGTAAAAGACATTAAATTGTATGTAACTTTATTGTTCTTTAAAAATTCTTTCATAATATCATAATCTACTTTACTATAAAATTTAAAGCATGTCCAAAAACTTTTATAGTAATTATGGATTGTCAATTAAAAATGTTTAGAATTTTACGTATTTTCATTAAGTTTTCTTCATTAAGATTTAAGAACTTGAATTTTTGCTTGATATTACTAGGGGCATGGTCAATTGTAAATTTTATTTTATTTTTCTTTACTTGTCAAACTTTTAACTTAGATTTACATTAATAAATGTGGAGGGGACGCAAACTTAAATAAATCAAAAGTTTGAGCGGCTGCCGGAAAAGAATACATAGAGTTTAGAAAAAGAGGTGATGGCACAAGTTTTGGAATTAGAAAAGAGGATAATTGAGAAGGTAGAGTTATTGGTTTAGAAGTGTAAAAAGATTAGGGATTTTTTATTTTAAGGAGATTAAAAAAAATTTTAAGGGGATGGAGATAGTTGTAAAATATAAAGCTTGCTTAATCGCAAGCTTTTTTATATTATTTACTTATGGATGAATTGCAGACAAAATTAGTAATAGGACTTATGTCAGGAACTTCTTGTGATAGTATTGATGCTGGTCTATGTGAAGTGCATCCTGATTTGTCTGTTAAGTTGATTTCAGGAATAAATTATAAATACCCAGAACATGTTAGGGACAAGATTTTTGATTTATTTAGAGGTAATGCATCTATAAAAGATATTTGTCAGATGAATTTTGTGATTGGACATTGTTTTGCTCAAGCTTGTAATGTCCTTATTTCTGAGCATGGAAAACCTGATTTCATTGCAAGTCATGGTCAGACAATTTATCATTATCCTTTTGATGACAAATTAGATAAAATCCCTTTAAAAAGTACTTTCCAAATAGGGGAAAGTGCTGTAATTGCTCAAGAGACAGGATGCTTGACTATTTCTAATTTTAGAGAAGCAGATATTGCTGCAGGTGGACAGGGGGCTCCCTTAGTTTGCTTTGCTGATGAGAAATGGTTTAAACCATTAAAAAAGAATTTGCTTGTGCAAAATATAGGTGGAATTTCAAATGTTACAGTGATTTCTCAAAATATGCCAACTTTTGGTTTTGATATCGGACTTGGTAATATAATGATTGATTATTGTACAAATAAATTTTTTGAAAAGCCTTATGATAAAGACGGAAAAATTGCAGATTCCGGTAAGGTATGTGAAAGTTGGTTGGAATGTCTTATGCAAGATGAATATTATTTTAAAATGCCGCCAAAATCTACAGGAAGAGAATATTTTTCTGCCCAATATATTGAAAATGCTTTACGTTTTGCTCCTAAAATCCCTGAAGATATTATAGCTACCGTTACAGCTTTAACTGCGAAATCAATAACAACTGCATATGAAAGGTTTATTTATCCTGATATTGATGTAAAGGAAGTTATTATAGGTGGAGGTGGAGCTTATAATCCTACATTGATGAAATTTATTCGTCATTATTTACCTAAACATATTGATTTAAAAACTCATGAAGCTTATGGTATATCGAATAATTTTAAAGAAGTTATGGCTTTTGCATTGCTTGGTTATTGTAATTATTATGGAATTCCTAGTAATTTGCCGTCCTGTACTGGGGCTAGTAAAAATGTAATCTTAGGCAAAATGTCTAATTGATTGTATTCTTTTTTTTTATATTCTATTCTTTTGTTAATATTTGTAAATTCTTATTATATTATAGGCAATTTTGAAATTTACAAGTCTTAAGTTAAGTAAAGAAAAGGAGATGAAAATGATAGACAAAACAGCATTTACTTCAAATAAAACTTTAGCTCAACAATATTTAGAAAGAAAAGCAGCTAAAATTGAAGCAGATTTAGCAGAAACAATTAAAGAATCAAGTCGAGTATTGATGAATCAAAATAAAATCGCTTCGCGTAAAGGAAATTATGTAGGAGCTGGTTCTTATTTTGGAAATGTACCTATGTCGCCAAGGAAAATTGGCAGCCAAAAAACTATGGGTTCTATAGTTGTTACAAAAACAAACGTACCTGCTGAAAAATCTGCAAAAGCTCCAGAATCTATTATACCTGAAAATAGTATTAACTTTATTGCATAAAATGTTTTATCGCGAAAGGAATGTACCTGATGGTATCGGAAGCCAAAACTCCGTATGCTGTCAGGTCATTTTTTGCTAGATCTCCGCATAAGCCATGTAAATATACTCCTAAAGCTGCAGCATCAAAAGGTTTCATTTTTTGAGCCAGCAGACCTGAAATCATACCTGAAAGAACATCTCCGCTTCCAGCTTTTGCGAGTGCACTATTTCCTGTTGTGTTTTTATATATTTCCCCGTTATTTGAAGTTACAATAGTGTTGTGTAATTTTAAAACGGTTATGCAATTATATTTTTCGGAAATCATTTTTGCCGCATATTCCGGGTCTTGCAAAACTTGCTCTAAATTACATCCTAAAAGTCTTGAAGCCTCTTTCGGGTGTGGTGTTAAGATTGTTTGTTTAGGGAGTGTAATGGGATTCTTTGATAGAATGTTTAGTCCATCTGCATCAATTACGGTTGGCATATCATTTGCAAGTGATAGTGTATCTTTAAATACTTTAATAGCGGAATCTGATGTCGAAAGACCGCAACCTATTAACAAAACTGTTGAAGATTTTATTAATTCGGGTATTTTTTCTATAGGTGCGAGAACAGCTTCAGGCAAAAGTGTTGATAATGCTTTTAAAACATTATCATGGCTCGCTACTTCTACATATCCGCCTCCAACTTTTAATGCTGATGCTGAAGATAAATATGCTGCTCCTGTCATAAATTCAGAGCCAGAGATATTTAAAATTTTACCAAATGTTCCCTTGTTTGAATTTTCTTCTCTTAATGGAAGTTTAGGAAGTTTATAGACCATTTTGTCTGATTGCCTCATATGCTACTATTGCTACTGAATTTGATAAATTAAGACTTCTTTGTCCATCTTTCATTGGAATAGTTAATGCGTTTTTATCTTTTACATAAATATCGGGTAATCCTCGTGTTTCTGGCCCAAATACAATAAAATCACCATCTTGGAATTTAATTTCTGTGTATAATTTTTTTGTTTTTGTAGTCAGATAATAAAAATTAGCGCCTTTGTTAGCATTAATCAATTCTTCCATTGTATCTATTTTGTGAATATCAACACTATCCCAGTAATCAAGTCCTGCTCGTTTGGTGTATTTACTTGATAATGAAAAACCAAGTTTGCCTACTAAATAAAGACTTGCTCCTGTGCATGCGCATAATCTTGCAATATTCCCTGTGTTTTGAGGAATCTCAGGTTCATATAAAACGATATTAATTTTGCTCATTTGAAAATAACTTTCCACTTTCAGCTACAACAGGAATAGCTCTTACTACACAAAATATAATAGCAATCCAAGCAAATGTCATTGCAATTGTATGTAATATTGGTGTTCCGTTCCATAATTCAAGCCCTGGAGTATTTACTGCTATAAGAAGTAAAAATGCCATTACTTTTGCGACAGCATAACTTATTCTCATAAAGCGTGATGCGCATATAAATTTTCCAATTTTGCTTGACTGCATTGTTTTTTCTCCAAAAGCAGTAAATCCCTTGGAAAGAGCAACACTTCTTATACCATCTGTTGTGAAAGCTCTTGCAACACAAATTAACGGGAAAATTATATTTATCCAGCCCATTACTGCAAATACTGTCCAATATGAAACTTCCACTATTCTGTCTCCTAAAATATCTAGAACAGATCCCCATTCAGAAGATTGGTTTAATTTTCTTGCAAGATACCCGTCTAATCCATCCATTGAAAACGCTATTATTGTTAATAAAAAGGCAAGAAAATATGCCCAAGAAGTGTTTATATACAAACAAGCTATAGCAATATATGCAACAAAAATTCTTGATATTGATACAATGTTTGCAATGTTATTTTTAATATCCATATTAAATGTCTCTCCAATGTGTATTATTATTTTTTAGTTCTAGATAATGCAAAATTAACTTCATCAAGTTTTTTTACTTTATCACCAAGCATGATTTTTTCTGCTTCTTCCAAAATTTGAGTAACCATACAGCCGTTATCACCATCAGATCTTGCTTTCTTGCCGGTTGAACAACAACTTATAAAATGTTGACATTCAAGTTTTAAAGGCTCAATTTCAAGATAATCTAGTTTGATATTTTGAGTATTGTCTTTTACGAAATTATCAAAAATGACTAATTTATTCTCAGCTACGGTATCATCTAAAATAGCTGTAGCTTTGGTTCCTCTGACAAGTAGCTGTACATGTTTTCTTGGTGTAATCCAACTGTCAGATATATGTCCTATTACTCCATCTTCAAATTGAATACCAATATGCGTGATATCCATAATTTCATTTTGATCAGAAGAGCATCCTAATGCTGAAATTACATGAATAGGAGCTTTTCCTGTTACATAGCTAATCATTGAAACGTCATGCGGTGCTAAATCCCACATTACACTTCTGTCATTTTTAAAGTAATTTACATTTAATCTATCACTTTGAGCATATATAATTTTGCCTAATGCTCCTTCTTCAATTAACATTTTTAATCTGTTAACAGCAGGATGATATAAAAGAAGATGTCCTACCATTAAAACAAGACCTTTATCATGTGCTAATTGGGTTAAATCTCTTGCTTCTGCCGCAACTGTTGAAATAGGTTTTTCAACATAGACATTTTTACCTGCTTCAAGCATAGCTTTAACCATTTTATAATGAGTATGACTTGGGGTTACTACACATACTCCGGTAATACTTTTGTTATTAATTATGTCGTGGAAATCTTTTGTAACTTTTACACCAGGATATTGCTCAGTAACTTTTTTCAAATTTTCATCGTCAATATCACATACTGTATCAAGTACATTTAAGTTATAAAAATTTCGGACAATATTTCTGCCCCATACGCCACAGCCGATTACTGCTACTTTTTGTTCGCTCATTTCTTTTCCCTTAATTTTATCCTTCCTGAAAATATCAGTTTTTTTATTAGTATAGCAAAAGTATTTGCCTGTTTATCCTATTTATATCATACTCCTCAAAGATTTTTTTGCAAATTTTTTAATTAAAGTTTTACAAATTATTGATTTTTATTTTGCATTGCATTTCGTCTTAGTTGTTGCATTTGAGAGCATTTTTCAAAGAACATATCTTTGTCTGCCTCAGGGAAATATGATGAAAGTTTTTCTAATAGTTGTTGAGGAAATTCTGAATACTTAAACATTCTATCCAATATTTCGTCAGTAAGAGGATATAGATTTTTAAAATTTTTATAATAGATAGCTTTACTTTCTTCTTCCGAGCGCTTTTCATTTTCAAGAATTTTTGTCCCAAATTTATATGTAACGTAATTGTTATCAAAATATACAGGATTTCTTCTTTTTAAAATGAGTCTCATAATAAGATCAAAATCTGCCATAGTTTTGAATTTCTCATCAAAATAATTTTCTTGTTCAAGTGTTGATTTTTTGAAAAACATAGCTTGTCTTGCACAAGGCATGACTTGAAAAGCATTATGCATAGATGGTGAAAATAAAAATACAAATCCTTCAGGATGTCTGCAATATGCAGGGGCGAATGAAAAATCAGCATTATTTGCTTCCATTATATTTACTATATCGTAGACAGATGTAATATCGTGAATAAAATCATCACAGCTCAAAAATGTTACATATTTACCTTTTGCTCTCATTATCCCTTTGTTGTATGCATTAAATTTTCCCGTATCCGGTTCTGAAAAAAAAGTTAAATACCCTTTATTTTTGTAATCTTTAAGCATTTCAACAGTTCCGTCATTTGACATATTGTCAATGATTAGGTGCTCTATATTTGGATATGTTTGCATATCCAACAATTTTATTAAAAGATTAAAATCATCTGCTAGATTGTTTTTAAGCAAATTATGTGTTGGTGTGATTATTGTAACGAAAGGTTCCATATTGAGTACTCCTTTTACTCTATTTTATCATAATCTCTGCTATTTTCCGAATTGTTACAAGATGTAAATTATGTATCAAAAAATCAACATAAAAATCTATTATGAGTTTAAATATATGTAGTGGTTTCAGTGTTATTAAGAGTATAGGAGGTTTTTATGGATCATTATACTTCGGTTTCTCCAGCAGAAGTGGGTGCTATGTCTGCTGTGATTGGTGCCGGAATCGGTTATACATTAGCTCCAAGAAAGTACAATTTGGAACAGCTATTAACTCAAGAACCTGATGTGTTTGAAAAATCTCTACCTAAAAATGTTATTGCGGATTCTGATAATCCAGTTTTTAAAGCTGCTTATAAAGCACTTGAAAGAGGTCGAAAAATTTTATTTGAATCAGCAAAAAACCAGACTAATGATGCTAGACTTGCAGAGATGTTAAATACTCCACTTTACTTAAATTCTTATAAACAATTAAAAAGTTTTATTCCAAAAGCAAGAGTACAAACTGCAATTGTGCTTGGAGTTATAGGCGGGCTTATTGGATCTTTGGCAAAAATAATATTCTATAATGATAATTAGTAATTTGCGAAAATATCACGTAAAATGTATTCTTCAAGAGCTTTCTTATCATTTGATTTTGATTTTGGGTCATTTATCATAATGTCAAAAGCATAAGTTTTTCCGCTTCTTGATGTTATATAACCTGCTATGCTGCTTACATCAGATAAAGTGCCGGTTTTGGCTTTTAAATTATCTTTAAAATAAAGCATTCTATCAGTAAGAGTACCTTCTCCTGATGTCGGAAGGTATTCTTTCAATTTTGTCGTGTAATTTTTTACCAAAAATTCTGTCATAAAATCAGCGTTTATAATGTTGTTTTTAGAAACACCGCTACCGTCCACAATTTTTATGTCTTCACTATTAAGTTCAAGTTTTTGGAGGTATGCTTGTAACATTTTTTTTGAATTTTCTAAAGATCCTGTATTGTTTACAAATTTTGCACCTGCAAGTTTAAAGATAGTCTCAGCAACAAAGTTATTGCTGTTTTTTAAAATTGCATTTATTGCACTTGATATAGGGTGTTCAATTGAGCTAACTAAATATATATCTTTAGTTGGAACTTTTTTCTGGTAAAATTTTCCGTAATAGTCCATTTTACTTGATTTAATAGCATCTTCAAGTCTTAAAATAAAATATCTTTTAGGATTATTAATTGGGATTTGTTCCGTAAAAAGATTTTTGACTGTCCCTTGTGCAGTAATTATATCAGGTGCAATATTATTATTTCTGTTTAGTTTTATTTCTGTAGCATTTCCTGTTGTTACAAGATTCATAAATGTTACAGGATAAAATTTGTTTGTATAAATATTTGCTGGAGAATTTAAATTTGTTGGAGCAATAATTATATCCAGTAGATTTTTGTCAATATTATAAGCACTAAATTTAGGCATAAGAGGGTTTAAATCGTCGTCCCATTGCCAGCCTTCTCCCCATTCAGTTTTATCAAAAATAAAATCATCAATATATATATTTTTTGGAGAAACTATTTTTTTTTGATGTACAGCTGTATCCATTAATTTGTTAAGGTCTGATGATGATAAAAACGGGTCAGCTCCTAGTTTTAGGAAAAGTTCATTATTCGTATTTTTATATAATTTGGTTGAAAACTTATAATTATCTCCAAGAGTATCTAAAGACGCGCATAAAGTAATGATTTTTAAAGTTGAGGCTGGCATGTTTGGCTGCTTTTCATTTAATTTATAAATAGTTTTTCCCGTCTCTGTATCTTTGACAGAAACTGAAACTGCACTTTTATTTATACCTGAAGCTGCAATGGTTTTGTCAATTTGTGCAGCTTTGGATTGAATTTGTGTAATAATTAAACAAGTTAGCAGGCTTATAATGTAAAAAATCTTTTTCATTTGATTATTACCTCATAATTTTCTTTTATGTCATTTAGACAAGTACATTTTTCTCTAAAATCATACATTGGACCAAAATCAAGTTGAGCAATTACAGCTCCTTCTTTTTGATCTTTTATTTCATTTATTGTTTCACCCTTATAGTCAATTATTCTAGAATGTCCTATATTCCATTCATCATCTTCTATATAACCTGATTGTGTGAGAGCTACCATAAACGTTTGATTTTCTACCGCTCTGCATCTTGTCATACATTCCCACGGTATAGGCTTTTTCAATCCCCAAGCTGCACAGTTTACAAATAAATCTGCACCAGCTTTTCTATATGCTCTGTATATTTCAGGGAATCTTATATCATAACATATCGTAATACCTGTTTTTATTCCATCAATATCTACTATAACAGGTGATTTCCCTGCCTTAACATATCTGCCTTCATCGCTTCCATAATATGAGAAAAGATGATTTTTTGAATATGTTGCGACAAGTTCTCCTTCTCGATTGATTATAGGACAGGTGTTATAAAAATTTTCTTCTTCCTTAGTAATAAAGCTTCCTCCGATGACCCAAGAATTGAATTTTTTTGCTATATCACTAAGAAGTTTTATAGTTTCGCTGTTTTTAATATTTTCAGCACTTGCTCTGAAATTTTTTGGAGACCAACCTACTGTCCATACCTCTGGTAGCACAATGATATCTACTGATTTATTAATATCCCTTTGAGTAAGTTGTATAACTTTATCAAAATTGGATTTTTTATCTCCAATTTTAGAATTCATTTGTATTGCAGCAATATTTAATTTTTTCTTTTGTTCCATAATTTTTCTTTTAATGCCTCTTTATATATTTTAGGAGCTTTTTCTTCTAATTCTAAAAGTTGTTTTTTGATATTTTCTTTGGCATTGTTTATGTCAATATCAGATGCGTTTTCTTTTACAAATATAGGTTCTCCATATACGTTTAATATATTACACCCCCCGAATGGTGTTCTCATTTTATCCCAAGATGGTAATTTAATAAATGTTTTCTGTGGAGAATACCAATGTACAGGAATAATAGGAGCTCCTGACATTTGTGCTACTTTTACAGCTCCGTTTTTTACTTTATGTAGAGGTCCATGCGGACCATCAACCATCATGGCAACATTTTCTCCTAGTTTTAATCTTGATATCATTTGCATAGTAGATTCTACAGAACCTTTTTTCCCTGCAGAACCTCTTACGACTTTAAAACCCCATTTTTCACATACATCTGACACTACTTGTCCATCAATGGAATTGCTTATTTGTATACTTAATTTTTCTCTATTTTTTATTCCGTGAACTAAAAATTGGTTTTCATGCCACATTACAAATATACAAGGTTCCATATCAGGATAATTGTAATTTTCAATATGTGTAAGTTTTTC
This sequence comes from uncultured bacterium, assembly GCA_949290355.1. GTDB lineage: Bacteria > Cyanobacteriota > Vampirovibrionia > Gastranaerophilales > Gastranaerophilaceae > Stercorousia. The sequence continues at coordinate 624,209 of CASERN010000011.1, forward strand.
TTGTAATCTTAATATTGAATAAGCTGTATTTGATAGGTATTTAATGTTTTTATCATTAATCAATCTAACCATGCTTAAATTATATCATAAAACAATTTACAAAAAACTCTGTATATGATATAATATCTATATAAAGGAGGAATTTATGAAAAGATTTGGCGTATTGCAGAATTTCGGGGGGGGGGCGATTTAAGGCTTTCCACAAAGGTTTTCGGGGGTTGCAAAAGTAAAAAAATCTGTTATAATAGTAATGTATGTTATCACAATTATAGCGGAGAGTTTATGAAAAAAATATTCGGGTTTACGTTAGCAGAGGTATTAATCACTCTAGGAATTATCGGAGTTGTAGCAGCAATTATAATACCAACAGTAATAAATAATACTCAAAATAGAGAATACAAGGCTGCTTATAGAAAAGCATACAGTGCTTTTGGGCAGGCTTTTACTCAAGCTCTTACAAATGGTGATATTATAAATATTCCACCCACTTATAACGAAAGTGGGCAGGCTTCAAGTTCAAATATGGGGCCTAATTTTAAAGCGATATCAAATTATTTTAAAACAGTTAAAACTTGTTTTGATAATAATGCTGATGAATGTTGGGTTTGTGATGACGGACAGGCTGGTGCATATTATTCAAGTGCGCCTGATTTTCTAGGTTGTGGAAAATATAACTACGCCTTTGTTGATAATTCCGGTATGGCATGGTATCAATATGCTCCGTCTGAAAATCGATTTCTTGTAGATGTCAATGGAGATAGAAAACCAAATAAACTAGGAAAAGATCGTTTTGTAATGTTGTTTACAGATTCCCAAGATGAAAATTTCCCAGATAATATTACAAGAATAAAGCCATTGCACGATATAGAAGATAAAGGTCGTTGGTGTCCATCCGGAAATTGTATGTATACAAAGTGGTTATTAGAGTAGTTCTAACTTAAAGTTCTCGCCTGCCTTCAATAGCTTTAGCTATAGTTATTTCGTCAGCGTATTCTAAATCCGCACCTACAGGTAATCCAAAAGCAATGCGAGAAATTTTAATCCCGAAAGGTTTTATTAATTTGCTTAAATAAAGGCTTGTAGCTTCTCCTTCTACTGATGGGCTGAGCGCAAGTATAACTTCTTTTACATTTTCATCAGTTAAACGATTTAAAAGCTCTTTTATTCTGATATCATCTGCCCCTATTCCATCCATCGGAGAAATAAGACCTTGTAAAACATGATATAATCCTTTATATTCGTTAGTCTTTTCGACAGCGATAAGGTCTTTAGTTTCTGCTACTACGCAAATTAATGATTTGTCTCTCTGGTTTGATTGGCAAATTTCACAAGGACTTGTTGATGATAGATTAAAACATACTTCACAAGTTTTTGTATTTTCTTTTGCATCAATCATACATTTTGCGAATTTTTCTACCTCAGATTTTGGCATTCTTAAAAGATAAAATGCCATCCGTTGAGCAGATTTTGGTCCAACGGATGGAAATTTCTGAAATTGTTCAATTAATGCTGCAATTGATTTTGGGTATATCATTAGAAATTTAGTCCCGGAATATTAATACCGCCAGTAACGGCTTTCATTTTTTCTTCCATAGTTTTTGAAGCTTTTTGGCTAGCTTGATTAATAGCAGAAGAAATAATATCTTCTAACATTTCAACAGTATCTGAATCAACAGAAGAAGGATTTTCCGGATTGATAGCTTCTGCAGTTAACTTGATTGATTTGAATTTTCCCTGTCCGTCGCAAGTAACTTTTACAGCTCCATTTGCAGCTTCTCCTGTGATTTCTAAATTAGCTAATTCTTCTTGTGTGTCTTTTAATCTTTTTTGCAAGCCTTGTGCTTGTTTCATCATTTGCATAATGTTCATATTTATTTCTCTCCTCAGTCTGTTTAACTTTGTAATACTTTTCAATTACCATTTTATCATAATTGGTTTTTACTAACATTTATTATATAATAAAAATATGAAAAAATATACTTATGTTTCTGAATCTTTAAAAAACGGACGAATAATGCGATGGACTTTTATGCCATTGAATGTATATATAGCTCCTATGAAATTTTATTCAAAACAAGGACAAGAATATAAGTACAGACAAATGGTCCTGAAAGCTTTAAATGAGTGGCAAAGTGCAACAAAAAATAAGGTCGCCTTTAAAGTAGTTAACACATTATTGGAATCTAATGTGAATGTTGATTGGAAAAGAGTTGAAAGAAAAGCATTAGGGCATTGTTATTTTAATTTTGATGCTTCTAACAGATTGTATGGTGCTGAGGTTGCTATTGGGCTTACAGAGGGAATTGTACATGCAGATTATATGGATGAAAGTGAAGTCTACCATACAATATTGCATGAAATTGGACATGCAATTGGATTAGGACATAGTCATAACCCTGCTGATATAATGTACACTCCTCATCAAAAAGGGATAAATAAAATTTCTGAAGGAGATATTTTGACTGTGAATTGGCTTTATACCTTACCTCAAGGTGCTGATACTGCAGAAATATCTTCTAAATATGGAATAGGTGGTAGTAATATTGATGAAATTATTGCGAAATTTATAAATCGAAATACTCCTACCGAGTTCGAAAAAGTCAAATCGTCTATAAAACTTCCAAAACGTGATTTGTTAGAAGAACAAGAAGCTATAGCAAATTTAAGAAAATACCATATGGCTTTGCAGAATGTTCAGATTTCAGAAGATATGAAAAAATTTTTTATAAATCGGAAAGATCATTAATCTTATAATCAATTCCGAATTTTTCGAAAAGATTATTAAAGAATTCTTTGTTTTTTAATACTTTATCTTTTGTAAGTACCATGTTAAATCCTGGACAAATTTGAAAATTTCCATCGAAGTTTAGTTTATATTTGTTAATTGTTTGCAAATATTTATATAGAATTTTGTTGCCTAATTTAACTTTTTCTTCGTATGATATATTTTTTTTGTCGCACCATTCTGCAGCCTCTTTGGCAATTTCTTCAAATCTTTTATCTGATTCTTTCATAATAATGTCATTTTTTAAGTATGTTTGAAGATCGATAGGGTTATTTACATCAGGTTCAAATTTAAATTTTGAATGAAAATGAACGGCACTGCCTAAAGAATAAAGCTTGATTTTATCTATATCATTTTCCAACATTGTAATTATTTGTCCAAGGCGCATAGCAGTACCTGCGCCAGAATATTTGAGATTATTCTTTTTTACGTAAATATCTTCATTATATAATGTTTTATCTTTTTTGAATATAATTTTGCTTCCGCCAATTTCATTGTAATGATTATCATCAATGTTTATATAAAATTCTTCGGGAGTGTAATCATTTTCAATTTTTACAAAATAATCTTTTCCAGGTTCATTGGATAAATTTTTCTTTGGAGCTTTACAATGTATTCCTTCAAATAATTTAATACCGTTTAAATTCTTAAAATTTAATTGTTTGAAAGATATAAGATTGTTATTTTGCGAATAGTTATTTATCATTATTGTGTATTTTGTAAAACTCGTAAATGTAAAAAATTGCCAATATATTTTTTTAGAGTATAATGAATTTGTAAAACTAAAAATTAACAGATTTTTCAAGGGATATATAATTATGACAGTACAAGATTGGTTTGAAAAACGTAAACAGGCTCAAATTCAACGCCGTGAATTAGAAGGCAGAGTTGAGTTAGATATGGATCCGAATTTGTGGACAAAGTGTGTACATTGTGATGCTCAACTTTTAAAAGAAGATTTAGTGAAAAATGATATGGTATGTCCTGTGTGTGATTATCATTTCAGAATAAATGCAAGGACAAGAATTAAACAATTATTTGATGAAAATTCTTTTGAAGAATTATTCTCTGAAATAAAGCCTGACGACCCTTTGGAATTTGTTGACACTGAGAGTTATAAAGACAGAATAAAAAAAGCTCAAACAAAAACAGGCTTGAATGATGCCGTAATTACTGGTATTGCCACTATTGAAGGTCATAAAGTTGCAACTGCTGTGATGGATTTTGATTTTATGGGCGGATCTATGGGCAGTGCCGTTGGCGAAAAAGTTACAAGAATTATCGAAAAAGCTATAGAGCTTAGATTGCCTGTATTAGCTATTACGTCGTCAGGTGGTGCAAGAATGCAGGAAAGTGCTTTAAGTTTGATGCAGATGGCTAAGACTTCTTGTGCAGTTTCAAAACTAGATGATGCTGGATTATTATATATTAATTTATTAACAGAACCTACATTTGGAGGTGTTACAGCAAGTTTTGGCATGCTTGGTGATATTATTGTTGCAGAACAAGGCGCAAGAATTGGTTTTGCAGGCCGCAGAGTAATAGAACAAACTATTAGACAAAAACTGCCTTCAGATTTTCAGACTGCTGAATATCTTTTGAAATACGGGCAGGTTGATGTCGTATCTTCTCGAAAAGAGTTAAGGGGTACATTAGCTAAGATTTTAGAAATGCATGAATGTGCATAGTATGAGGTATAAAAACGATGACAGCAGTTTTGGATTTTGAAAAACCTATTTTAGAAATTCAAGAAAAAATTGAAGAATTAAAGAAAATAAGTTTGGAGTCAGGCATGGATCTTAATAAAGAAATAGAAACTTTTGAACAACAGGCAGAGGACTACAGAAAAGAATTGTATTCTAATTTAAAGCCTTCACAAAAGTTGCAAATAGCAAGACATCCTGAACGTCCTAATTTTTTAGATTATGTAAATAATATTTGTGAAGATTTTATAGAACTTCATGGTGATAGAGAAGGTATGGATGACAGAGCCATTATTGGAGGTTTGGCTAAAATTGATGGCAGACCTGTAATGATTATAGGAACAATGAAGGGAAAATCTACAAAAGAAAATCTTGAATACAATTTTGGTATGCCTCAGCCTCAGGGGTATAGGAAAGCTCTTCGTTTATTTAAACATGCAAGCAAGTTTAATATTCCGATTATTACATTGATAGATACTCCGGGGGCATATCCTGGAATAAGCGCTGAGGAGACAAATCAAGGCGGTGCTATTGCTGTTAATTTGATGCAAATGGCTAAGTTGAAAGTTCCTGTAATTGCAATTATTACAGGTGAGGGATGCTCCGGTGGAGCTTTGGGTTTGGCTGTTGCTGATAAGGTATTTTTATTGGAGCATGCATATTATACAGTTATTTCGCCTGAAGGTTGTGCTTCCATTTTGTGGCGAGATGCAACTAAAGCTGCTGATGCTGCTGATGCTTTGAAAATTACCGCTAAAGATTTAATGCAATTTGATATTATCGACGGTGAAATAAAAGAACCTACAGGTGGTGCTCATACAAACTATGAAGAAGTTTCTGCAAATATGAAAAAGACAATAATTGATAGTTTGAATGAATTATCTGCATTATCTGTTGATGAATTAAAGGAAAATCGTTATCAAAAGTTTAGAAAAATGGGTGTATTCTTACAGTAATGGATAATTATTATGAATTACAAATAAAAATTAACCCAGAGTTAGAAGATGTTATTTCTGAATTTTGTTTCGAAATGCTGCCTTGTGAAGGTGTTGTGCTTGCAGAAGAAGCATATAAAGATTTGGAAATGATATCTACAACAGAGGGAACTCTTAAAGTTTTTTTGACTGAGGAACCTAAAAATTTATCAGATATTTTAAAACAAGAAAGAGAACTGTTGAAGTCTCGAGGTTTGTCTGATGAAGAGTTGGGTAGTTGGGAATATGTAATTTCAAATAAGCCAAATGAAGATTGGTCAAAAAAGTGGAAAGAAAAATGGGATATTACACGAGTTACCAATAAAATTGTAATAGTTCCTGATTGGCTTGAATATTCTGCCAAAGAAAATGAAGTTGTAATAAGATTAGAACCAGGCTGTGCATTTGGAACTGGAACCCATCAGACTACACAATTATGTATGAAAGCTATAGAAAAATATATGCAAAAAGATTCAAAAGTAGCAGATATTGGTATGGGATCAGGAATCTTAGCAATTTGTGCTAAAAAATTTGGAGCATCTTTTGCATACGGCTGTGATAATGATGAAACTGTAATTGATGTTGCCAAAGAAAATGCGATAAAAAACAATGTGGAATGTATTTTTGAATTGAATACTGCTGATAAAGTTACTGAAAAATTTGATTTTGTGTTAGCTAATATTTTACATAATGTTTTGGCTGAAATTATGGCTGATTTGAAAAATATTATGAAAAATAATGCAATAATGGTATTATCGGGTATTTTAGATGAGAAAAAGCCTATTGTAATAGATGCTATAAAAAAACATAATTTACAATTGCTTGAGGAATCTCATCAAGACCAATGGGTTGCTTTAATAGTAAGGAAGGTAGATTAAATGGGAAAAACTGCAATAATAATTCCGGCAAGATATGGGTCTTCAAGATTAGAAGGAAAACCTTTAATAGAGGTTTGCGGGAAACCAATTATTCAATGGGTTTATGAGAAGGCTCAGCAGTCAAAATTAGCTGATATCATTATTGTTGCAACAGATGATCAAAGAATTTATGATGCAGTTAAAGCCTTTGGCGGAAATGTTGAGATGACTTCAACAGAGCATAAATGCGGTTCTGACAGAATTAAAGAAGTTGTAATGCGTCATCCAGAAATCTCTTATATTGTTAACTTACAGGGAGATGAACCTTTAATTAAGCCTGAAAGTATAGATGCAGTTGCTCAAAATGTAAAAGAAGATAAATTGGCAGATATTTCGACTTTAATTAGGAAAATAACACCTGAAGAAGCCGAAAATCCTAATTTAGTAAAATGCGTGGTTGACAATTTTGGTTTTGCGATGTATTTTTCACGTTCAAAAATTCCATTTGAACGCAATATTGATCAGTCAAATTTTTATGGACATTTAGGAATTTATGGTTATAAACGTGATGCTTTAATAAAAATGACAGAATTACCTCAAAGTTCTTATGAAAAATCTGAAAGTCTTGAACAATTAAGAGCTTTGCAAAATGGAATGAAAATAAAGACAACAATTGTTGATTTTGTTCCAGTTGGCATAGATACAAAAGAAGACTTAGATAAATTTACAAATATCATAACTAAGGCATTGTAAAAAAATTACTTGGATTGGTATTAAATAGTTCAGAAATTTTTAAAAGCATATTCAAGCTAATTCTCTCTTTCTTATTTTCTACTCTGCTTATAAATTCTCTTGAACAACCAAGCTTTTCAGCCATTAATTCCTGTGATAGTTTTGCCTTGACCCTTAAATTTCTGATATTTGCTGATATTATGTTGTGATATGTATTTTCTTGACTATCCATAATTCCATTAAAACTCTATATTACTATTAAAGCTATGAAGAAATACATCACCCTTTTAACTAATTTTTTATTAGTCAATAAAACTATTTTTTTATAAAAAGTACTTGCAATTTTTTGCAAATTAAATTAATATATATATACAAATATTAAAAAAAATTTAAAAAAATCAATATTTTGTAATAATTCAATATTTGTGATATATTTTTGTTAATGGTGTTAGATTATTTGAATAAAAGGAAATGAAGACTATGACTGAAAATGCGGAAATGCCTAATGAAACCGAAGACCGTCAAAGAATACTTTTGGCAGATGATGAAGCTAGTATTAGGAGAATATTAGAAACAAGATTAAAGATGGCAGGTTATGATGTATATACAGCTCAAGATGGAGAAGAAGCTGTAAATGCATTTAATAAATATAATCCAGATTTAGTTGTTCTTGATGTAATGATGCCAAAAATGGATGGTTACGGTGTAACAAGAGAAATAAGAAGAACATCTGATGTTCCAATTATTATATTGACTGCATTAGGAGATGTTTCTGAAAGAATTACCGGTTTGGAACTTGGTGCAGATGATTATGTAATTAAGCCATTTAGTCCTAAAGAGTTAGAGGCAAGAGTAAAAGCTGTTTTGAGACGTACAAATAACAGAGAAACAGTTGCTCCTGCAGGTAAGGTAACTAAAAATGTTATAACAACAGGTAATATAAAAATAGATACTGCGCGTCGTCAAGTATTTAGAAAGAATGAACGTATAAGACTAACAGGTATGGAGTTTAGTTTATTAGAATTGTTAGTAAATAATTCTGGTCAGGCTTTTTCTAGGAACGAGATATTACAGCATGTTTGGGCTTATCCGCCAGATCATAGAATTGATACTCGTGTTGTTGATGTTCATATTTCAAGATTACGTTCAAAATTAGAAACAGATCCTGCAAATCCTGAATTGATATTGACAGCTCGTGGTATTGGATACATGTTTCAGCGTATAAGCTAGATATATATATTTAAAAAAAGTTCCCTATATTGGGAACTTTTTTTATTAAAGTCTTGATTTAAAAGTTTTTTATGGTACTATTAAAAAGTAATCATATGGCGGGTGTCGTCAAGTGGTTAAGACCTCGGATTGTGGTTCCGATATGCATGGGTTCGAATCCCATCATCCGCCCCATTTATTAAAATTGACCCTTCTGGGTCTTTTTTATTAGGTATAATGCTCGTTTCGAGGGTTCTAACCTTAGAATTTACCCCCAAGATTTATTTGACTGATTAAATATTCTGTAAGTCTTAAAAATTAAAAAATTATTAAAATCTTATAAGTTTTATTTAAATTAGTAAATAATATAAAAGGTAATATACCTCTTGTTAAGCTTTAATCCACAGATGATTTATGTGTTTGCAAGGAGTAACTGAAAGTTTTTAGCACAGTGAAGCAGATGCTTTGCTGTGCTTTTGTGTAGCTTATTATAAGGAGAACTAATGGAAAAAGAATATCATATTTTATCTCTATCTGGTGGAAAAGATTCAACAGCACTAGCATTTTTTATGAAAGAGAATATGCCTGAGATTTTTGAAAAATTAGAACTCGTATTTTATGATACAGGTTGTGATTTGCCTGAAACTTATGATTATTTGAATAAAATCGAAATATTTTTAAATAAAAAAATTACAAGAGTAAAACCTGAAAAAAGTTTTGAACATCTTTTTCATACTAGTTTGTTAATTCCTGCACCACATAGAAGATATTGTACTTCAGAATTAAAGGTCAAACCATCTTGGACATACATTTACAAAAAAATCGAAAAAGAGGGAATTGGGATTTTTAATTTTTACATTGGAATTAGAGCTGATGAAGCTTGGAGAAAAGGAATTTCGCCAAAAACAAAAACAGAAAAAAAACTTATAAAAGCTCAATATCCGCTTATTGAAAATCAAATTAGTAAAAATGATGTTGAAAATATTCTTATTAACAACGGGATTTTTTATCCTGAATATTACAAATGGAGAGCTAGGAACGGTTGTTATTTTTGTTTTTATCAAAAACCAATTGACTGGATAAATTTATATGAAAAACATCCTGAATTATATAAAAAAGCTATGTATTATGAAGAGACTGGTAGAAAATCAAATGGTGAAATTTTTAGATGGTGTCCATTTGGAACTCTTAGAGAAATGATAACTAAGAAAAATATAAAAATAATTAAAGAAAAAGCAAAAGATACCAATAATAACACAACAACTACTTATAATCTACTTAACAGTATTTAATTTACATTTTGGATCTTCCATATCTGTTAGTCCGTCATGGTCATTATCAATTCCATCCTTACAGGAATACTTTGAATCTATACCTTCAGCTTCTGGAATACCGCAAAGCCATTTGTCGGGTATCGATTTCCAAAGTTTATTGAAATATTTTGTCGTCTTAGTAGCAATTATTTGATTTTGAATTTTTAAAAAATTCTCATCATTAAAATTAACCGCAGAATTTGTCCAATTCAAAGAACCTGTAAGAGTTATACTCTCATCTATCACTGCAAGCTTGCAGTGCATTTTCCCTGCCCAATTTTCAACCTTAACTTGAATTCCACTATCTCTCATTAAAGTTACATATTTTTTAAAATCTTTTGCAAATGATGCATCAACAATTACTTTTACATCAACACCTCTATTTTTTGCATTAATCAATTCTTCTAAAATATGTTTATTAGTAAAATAAAACATCGCTACATATATTGATTCTTTAGCATTTTTTAAGCTTGGAATAATTTCTTCGTCTAAAATATTTGCATTTGGGGCAAAATATATATCTAATATTGTTCCATCTGAGAGTCTTAGATCCTTTATAAAATATTTCTGTTTATCTATGTGGAATTTTTCATCATCATACATTTGAGAAATTTCTTGTCTATATAAATCCGCAACCTTTTTATTTTTAATTAAATAAGAAACATTTGCATTAAATCCACCTGAGCAAGTAGAACTTATATTAGTTGAGCCAGTCCAGACATGATTGTTCGAAAATACAAAAACTTTATTATGCATTAAGTAACCTAATTTCTTTTGTTTATCATAATATTCTTGCATTTCATCACGTGTCGCAAAATCAGTCTTTATACATTTACACTTTGCTTTTAATTTATGAGTATCAGGATAATCGTTTTGCCCTCTTGTATTTACATCGACAATTCCTCTGACTTTAATATTAGGATTATTACATAAAGTAATTATTTGATTAAAAATCTTAGGCTGCTTATAGATACCATAAATCATAAAATCAAGATATTTTCTTTCATTTTTTAGTTCTTTATAGAGTATCTTGGCAGACTGTGTTCTGATTTTTGCCGAAGGTCTTTTGTAGAATGGATAATTAAACATCAAATCAATACTATTATCTTGACCAAATGCAAAAACTGACAGATTACCAATCCACACGAATAATATTATCAATACAAAAATCTTTTTCATTACGGTTATTATAGAATAAAAATATTAACCGAAACATTATTCTGTTATTTTATGCATAATTTTAAATTCACCAACATACAAGTTATATTTTAAGATTCACTTTTTCTATCTCTAATAGTTTCTTTTTTAATGATGTACCACCGTTGTAGCCAATCAGAGAATTATTAGTACCTATTACTCTATGGCAGGGGATTATTATGACTATTGGATTTTTCTTATTTGCCATTCCAACAGCTCTACTTGATTTTGGAGCTCCAATCAAGTTTGCAATATCTTTGTAGCTCCTTGTTTCCCCGTAAGGAATTGATGAAACAGCTTGCCAAACCTTTTGTTGGAATTGACTACCTTTAGGTGATATTGGAATATCAAAATTAGTGCGTTCTCCTTTTAGATATTGGCATAATTCATCATATGTTTTTTTTATTAATTGGGTTTGTTTTTCTTCCGCTAAAATATTTATATAAGATATATTAGTGATTTTATTGTTTTCTTCTGCAATATAAATTTTTCCTATGATTGTTTCATACGAAAACTTGTACATAAGTTATGATTCCTTTAAGTGTTTTATGTGTTTGTATATATATAATGCACCTAAAACTCCGAATATTAGAATAATTGCAATATCAAATTTATGCCAAATGTGTTTAAAAGCTTCCATATTTTGTCCCATCTTGACTCCGACATATACAAGCACATAGCTCCAAACTAAAGAACCTAAAAATGTAAGGGTGAAAAATATTCGCTTTTTAGCACGTAAAATACCTGCAGGGAGTGATATAAATGTTCTTACTACAGGAAGCATTCGGCATAAGAAAAATGCCCAATCTCCGTATTTGTCAACCCATTTGTCGGCTTCTTCCAAATCTTTATGAGAAATTAGAAAATATTTGCCGTATTTTTCAACAAATTTTCTTCCTCCAAAAAATCCGAGGTAGTATGATGGAACTGATCCAATCACACATCCTATCGCTCCAGCGATAGCAGCAATATGGAAATTCATTTCTCCTTTACTTACTATATACCCTGCGAAAGGTAAAATAGCTTCGCTCGGAAGAGGTATATTACAAGATTCTATAGCCATCAAAAGACTAATTCCTGCCGGTCCCATTACTGTAATTATATGCTCTATAAAATTTATTAAATGATTTAGTATTAAATTTATAAATTCCATTTATTCTTTCTCCCCTTAACTATTATGTAAAATTGTAGCAACTATTTTGTGCATGTACAAGTTTTGTAAAAAATATTTCTGTCAATTTCATCAAAGTTTTTAATTATTTGTGAGACTGCAGGAATTTTTTTATATAATTCTGTACTTTCCATAGATGCAATTGCTATTATTTTCCCAATACCGGCTTTTTTTGCGGATTCAATTCCCGAAATTGCATCTTCAACAACTATGCAGTCTTTTGGAGCTAGATTAAGTTTTTTTGCTGCTTTTATGTATATATCAGGTGCAGGTTTTCCAGGGATTGTGCCATCAGCATAGACGATTTTGTCAACATCAAACCATTTTGCAAGATTAAATTCTTGAATATAAAAATCTACATTTTCTTTTTCTGACATTGTTGCAATAGTATGTGGAATATTATTTTTTACAAGGTAATTTAATAAATCGATAGCGCCTGGTGCAAGTATGGTATTTTTTTTATCTTGCTTACACATTTCTCTGTATACGGCTTCTTTTTCTTTCCCTAATTTTTCAACAAGTGATGCATCAGGTTTTTTGCCTATTAGGTATGCAATTATATCTTCATTTGTTCTTCCAAACATAAATTCACGCATTTCTTCGTCAGTGAATGCATGGTCTCTTACTCTTGTAGAAAATTCACGCCAAGCTTCAAGGTGTTTTTTAGAATCAAAAAACAATGTTCCATTGAAATCAAATATTATACCTTTATACATTAATGCCTCTATAATTCGTTTTCTATTAATTTATTGTAGTAATCCAAGTAAATTTTTGCTTGTTTTTCTTTATTTTGTTGCTTATATACATAAGCCAAATTGTAATGAAAATCTGCAACAGTATTTTTTAAATCTATTGCTGTTAGCAGCTCATATTTAGCTTTGCCGTATTTGCCTAATTTAATATATGCGCATCCAAGATTGTAATGCGCATAAGCATATTCGGGCTTAAGTTTAATTACTTTTTTGTATTGTTCGATAGCCATATTAGGGCGTCCATCTTGCAGATAAATGTTTCCTAAGTTATAGTATGCTTTATAAAAAGTTTCATCTGTTTGGATAGATTTGTTATACATAAATATTGCTTCATCAATTTTGCCTTGATCTTGTAAAATATTCCCTAAAAGCAACCAGTTTTGTGCAGTCCTTTCATCTTCTGGAATACTCAAAAAAAGGTTGAATGCATTTTTTATATCATTTTCAGCATAAAGTACATTAGCTTGGTTTGAGATGTTTTGGAATTGTTCGGATTGAACAATTTTGGGCTGCTCTTTTGTCTTTTCGAAAGAAAAAGCATTAGAATAATTTGTACTTAAAAGTATTAAACAAATTGCGCATAAAATTTTTCTCATAAGAGGATTATAAAATAAATTATAAAAAAATTCCAGAAAAATTTGACTTAATTTCAAAATATTTCATAATGTTATAGATGTCTCTTTTACTGATTTAATACCCGCATCCTGACTCCTTGGTGCGGGTGTTCCTTTTTTATTTTATATAACATATTACCAAATATTGAATTTTCTTGAAAAATCTTTTATAATAAGAAAGTATTCAGATATTTTATAATAGGAAAGGAGCAAGATTTATGGAAAGATTTGACGGATTACAGAATTTCGGGGGGGGGGCGATTTAAGGCTTTCCACAAAGGTTTTAGGGGGTTGCAAAAGTAAAAAAATCTGTTATAATGGTAATGTATGTCATCACAATTATAGCGGAGAGTTTATGAAAAAAATATTCGGATTTACGTTAGCAGAGGTATTGATTACTCTAGGAATTATCGGAGTTGTAGCGGCATTAACAATACCTACATTAATGGCTAATTATCAAAAGCAGGTATGGATAAATAAGTTGAAAAAGACTTATTCCGTCTTGAACGAGGGTTATAAGCAAATAATGGTTAATCAGGGCTGTACAGATATGATATGTACAGGTTTTATGCCAGATGATGTTGTCTTGAATTTTGATAATGAAGAAGCTAAAAATAAATTTATAACTACCTTCAAATTAACAAATGTAAATTCAGCTCAATGGGATTATGCAATAAAAAAGGGGGATGATCTCTGTGGAAGTAATGCTACTTTTTCAGGATGTATTGGAACAGGCGGAACATATGGTATATCAGGTTCTACTGCAGATGGTGCTATTATTGCATTTGGGGCACATGTGTTTGCTGGAGGATTAGTATTAGTCGATACAAATGCCTCAAGAGGTCCAAACGAATTTGGTAGGGATATTTTCGTATTTGCATATACAGATAAAATGATTACTCCTTTTTATAGTAAAGCTCATCTCGATTGGGTTGCTGCTAACTCTTCAGGTTCTATCACGAATTCAGAAGATGAAAGAAAACAAGCGGTTGAACAAGGATGTAGTGCAGATTCTGGATTAGCCTGTGCAGAAAAAATCATAATGGATGGATGGCAGATGAATTATTAATAGCAAAAGAGCTGACCAATTAAGGTCAGCTCCCTTGTTTTTATAAATTAAATTTTTTATTTTGTTGATGAGGATGCAGAAGAACCTAATATTCCTCCAATTATACCTCCTGCAATTGCAAGCACCGGAATTTTTGTTAATGTCTTAATTAAAGGTATTTTATTTAAACCTATTAATTTAGCAGCTAGCCCGGCTGCACTACCAACTAATACACCTCCAAATACATTGCCTGCAAGCTTTTTAGCCTTTTCTGTTCTACCAACAGGTTGTCCTGTTAATTGTGAAATGTTTTCTTCAGCTGTGTTTTTATCGGCACATCCAAAAGTTACACTTTGTAATAGTCCTTGTGTAAATGAATCGTTACCGAATTTTCTTATATCGTCTATTATTGTTGTCCCAAATTGTTGAGCATATAGAGTTGATGCTCTGTTTGCAATTTCTTCAGGGCTGCCATCTCCGTACATACTTCTTACGCTTTCTACGTAACTATTGTATGCTTCGAGAATTTGTTGCTGTTCACTTTGCATTATTTTTTCTCGAAGGATAGCTGCTTGTTTTGCAATACCTTCTTGAGGAGAATTTAGTCTCAAATCTGCATTTCGCATTTTTTGTTGTTGTCTTACTTGGTTGTTAATCATGAAGTCTTGGTATTTCTCATAATTTTTATAATAATCTTCATAATTAGCGGAACCGCCAAAACTTGGCATATAAGGCATACAAGGTGCTGTGCCAAAAATGCTGCCATTCATGCTCATCATTGGATTTGGCACTGCTCCTATTGGGCTGTATAAATCAAGATTTGTCAAATCGTTTAAAGCTACTTGATTATTATATATGTTTGGATATAGACCGTACATATTTAAAGCCGGATTGAAACCTGACATTCCTAACCTCCAATAATTTTTTTAACCTACCTTACTTATATAAAAACTTTTTGAGATTATAAATTGCTTTTTTATAACTTTTTATATTACAATTTCGTTACAATAATGTATTGCTTATTAAAATAAATACGTGTAGAATCATTGTATAATGAGGTATACCAATTGAAAAAGTTCTTTTCTGGATTATTTACATTTTTATTTATAATACTTATCGGCGGACTTATTTATTTGCATCCTGCTTTTTTTAATAAGCAAATTGATAAAGTCCGTGGGATGTACTATGTGCATAAAGGTGATGTAGCATTTAAAAAATTAAAGTTACAAAAGGCAATAAACTATTATAATAGAGCTGTTGCATTGTATCCTGAACATTATGGCGCCTGGTACAATTTAGGAAATATTTATGTTGTATATGAAGATTACTATTCAGCTGTCGATGCTTACGAAAAAGCTTTTGAATATAATCCCAAGATGATTATTGCTAGAATGAATTATGGCATTGTTTCTGCAGAAAAATTAGGAGACTTTGATGGTGCCATTGACCAATATAACGAAATTATAAAAACTAAAAGACATCTTTTGTCGATTCCTTTTGTATATAGTAATAGAAAAAGCTATAAAGTTAATAAAGGACTTGCATATTATAATAAAGGTGTGGCGTACAAACAAAAATCTGTATATATTGAAGATGATTGGGAATACCGCAGACAATATTTATTAAAGGCTCTTGAAGCATACAAAGAAGCATGCAAAATTCTCAAAAATGACTATGATGCTCGTTATAATTTAGCTTTGACATACCACCTATTGGGAGACTATAAAGAAGCTGGTTTGACTTATTGTAAGGCAATTGAACTTTCCCCGATGAATTATGAGGCCCATTATAATTTGGCTATTCTTTTAAGACATTTGAAATATTATAAAGAATCTTTGGAAGAATTAGAAAAAGCGACTACTCTTGTCGCAAATAATGGCGTAAATGTTGTAACTCGTCAGCGCTATATTTTTGATGTGATGAATGATGTAACTCGTACAATTTTAGCAAATACAGATAGTAATCTTGTTGAAAAATTGAGTGAAGAACCTTCTGAAAATTCAAAAGTTACTTACGTGAATGGAAAGATTGTATTGACAGATGAATTGGATAATGCAATTATAAAGAATTTTAAAATTTGCGGATCTAAAGAAATTTTTCAGGAAGATATCGATGATGATTATAGTGAATTCGATAATGTTCGTTATAACGTCCATGTGCCAGGTGTTGAATAATAAAAAAGCAGCAGATTTTATATAATTAATTATAAAAATTGCTGCTTTTTTATATCTTATATTTATTAGATTTTAGTATCTTTCCAGGTATCTCTCAATTTCCCATTGAGAAACATATGTTCTGAAAGAATCCCATTCTTTTTTCTTAGCAGATAGAAATTCATTAAAAATATGATCCCCTAAAGCTGCTCTTGAAACTAATGATTTGTCAAAATAATCAATTGCTTCTGCAAGACTTCCAGGTAATGAATCAATTCTTTGTTTTTTACGTTCTTTGCTTGTTAATTTGTAGATATTACTTTCAACAGGAGCAGGTGGATCAATTTTATTCCTTATACCATCCAAACATGCTTCTAAGATTGCCGCAAAAGCCAAGTAAGGATTGCAAGCAGGGTCTGGAGACCTTAACTCAACTCTTGTGGATATTCCTCTTTTGGCAGGGACTCTAAGTAAAGCACTTCTGTTTGCTAATGACCAAGCAAGATATACAGGAGCTTCGTAACCAGGAACCAAACGTTTAAAACTGTTTACTGTCGGATTTAAGATTGCTGTTATGCTTTTTACGTGTTTTAGCATTCCCCCGATTGAATATTTTGCAATGTCTGATAGTTCATAATCTGCTTTTTCATCGTAAAATGCGTTTTTGCCGTTTTTAAATAATGAAACATTGCAGTGCATCCCTGAACCATTAATTCCATAAATTGGTTTCGGCATAAATGTTGCATGCAAGTTGTGTTTTGCTGCAATTGCTCTTACTGCTACTTTAAATGTTGCAACATTATCTGCAGCTGTTAAGATATCTGCATATCTAAAATCTATTTCGTGCTGACCGTCTGCGACTTCATGATGTGATGCTTCAATATCAAATCCCATTTCTTGAAGAGTTAAGACGATATCTGATCTCACATCTTCACCTAAATCCTCCGGACCTACATCGTAATATCCTGCAGTATCGTTAGTTGAGGTTGTAACATTGCCATCTTTGTCTTTGGCAAATAAGAAAAATTCTGCTTCAGGTCCTATATTCATTGAAAAACCTAATTTCTCAGCCTCTTTCATAACTCTTTTTAAATTACATCTTGGACATCCTTCAAAAGGGGTTCCATCAGCGTTATATATATCACAAATTAATCTTGCAGAATTAACACCATCTGTTCCTCTCCAAGGTAAAATTTGGAAAGAATTTTTATCAGGGTGGAAGAACATATCCGATGTTTCAATGCTTCTAAATCCTTTAATTGATGAACCGTCAAGCATTATTTCATTATTTAATGCTTTTTCAATGTGTTGAGAAGGAATAGTCATATTTTTTACTTGTCCGTTAATGTCAACAAATTGCAATTTTATAAATTTAATATTGTAATCTTTTATGAATCCTTTAATGTCGTCTTCACTAAATTGTCTGTTGTCTAGTCTTGTGTGCATAAAATCTTTCATATAGACCTCTTTCCTTCTAACTAAATATAAATTACTTTTTTATTAGAATACTTTTTTTAAAAAAGGTCAATACTTATTTATATTAAGAATAGATAAAGGAGAACGGTTGCTTTATTAATAATTATGAATGTTTTTCTAAAAATAGTGTTAAATTATAAAAAAGGAGGGAATATATAAAGTATAGAGGAGTTACGGGAAAGATTTTATATTAAAAATGATTATTTTGATGCAAATGTTTAGTATCAAATCTTTGTAAGTCCTTGTATATAAAACTTTACAGAACTTTGTAAAGAAATGTAACGAAATAAAGAGTATATAGCAATTATATATAAAAAAAATACTTTATTAATATGTAAGTAATAAATACCACATATGAGGAATTAAATAAACACGAGATATATATATTAATTACACTACCTACTACACACTAACCTTCTACACACACGAGGAATTACTAAAAAGAATTCCAAACTCTATCGTAAGATAGGGTTTTTTTTTAGCTAAATTGATAGATATATAAAAAAATTTTATTTGTTAAGGTTTTGGATAATCGGCGGATAGACTATTTCAATGTATTTTTGATAGTTTTCAGGTTCAAAAAATCCGACTGAAAATTCTGCAAAATTTTGCCCTAATTGTTGAGCTTCTGGGACTTCTATCGGTGGACCTGCAGGAGTTGAACGAGATGGGTTTTTAGGGTTTGAAATAACTCCTGTGCTTCTTAAAAGCGTTACAAGTAGAGATTTTCCTTTTACTTCATATTCTGTAAGCCCTTTTGTAATTACTCCAAAGCCTTGTGTCCCGACATATCTTTGCATTGGTGCAAAGTTTGTTTTAACTTCAATCCCCCTGACTTTTGGCAGGTGTTTTCTCATATCATAGTCCGGATCAAATTCTCTTTTTATGATAGAGTTTAAATCCTCTGAAAAAGTTTCTATAACCGGTGATTTTAGATTAAATTTTACTTGCCATAATCTGTTTTTTAGCTTGTTGTCCCATTCTATTTTAAAGTTAATTAATTCTTTTAAAAATTCTACTTGTACATCAAAGAAGCTTGTTTTGATTATATTATTTTTGAAAGAGTAAATTTCTGCTTTTTCTCCTGTATCATCTGCAACAGCTCCAAAGTTATATGTATCGCCTTCATCTTTATAGCGAACAAATTCCATCTCTATATTTCCTATACGGATTTTGCCGTTTTTAACTTCAATATTAATTTGTGGTTTGATTACAGGAGAATATTTGAGAGTATAGATATCTGTAAAATCTTCTGTTATAGGTATTTTTTGAGTGTCATAGAGAATTGAATTTTCTACTCCGAAATGTTTTGAGATAATTTTGTATTCAGGGAGCAAATCTTTGCTTTGCATAATTGGAGTTTTGAAATTGTATTTGAGTCTTAATTCTTCAATAATAGTGTTTGTTATTTCAATTATTTTTTCGTATCTTGTAATATTTTCTCTATGAACTAAGTCTGTTGAGCAACCACAAATTCCATCATGCGCTTGATTTTTTAGTAATAATTTATATGCGTATTCAATTATTGAGTTATATTCTTCCCCGTATTTTTTCTGTAGTTTGTCAGCTTGTTCAAGCAAATATGTACATTTTACGTTATATTGTTTAAGTTTTAATCTTGCAGAATAAGATCCCGGAAGTATAAATGTTTTGCTGTTATCTCTTAGTTCATCGTTCCATTCAAATTGTTTAAATTTGTCTTTTACAAGCTCAAAGTATTCAAAAGGATTGGATAGCTTTATTTCATAATCATTAAGTAATGAATTTACTTTTTTAATTTGTTCTGCAATATCAGGTTCCACTCCTAAATGATCCGCACCAATTGGAAGAAGTAAATAATCTCCTGATTTTTCTGATATTTTATCTAAATTCTCTTTTAGCCATTCAGCTTTTTTATCAATAGTCAAAGGAGCTGAAAATATGTCCATAAAGTATCCGCGTATAAGATTTACTGTATTTATACCATTGAAAGTAAATTCTGATGGTATATCACCGCATCCTCGCCATACAACGCATTTATTAATTCCAAATTTCTTGAATATTTTGGGGATATTTTGGCTATGTCCAAAAGTGTCTGCAAGATATCCGATAAAATCTGTGCAGCCAAAATCTTTGGATATTTTAAGCCCGATTTCCAAATTCTTTTCAAAAACAGTTTTGTCTGTTAAAAATTCATCAACAAGTGTATAGCAAGGTCCTATGTATAATTTCTTTTCTAAGATAAATTTTTTAACAATATTTTCTTTTTCTGGTCTTATTTCTAAGTAGTCTAACAGAGCACTTACTTGTCCATCAAAGTAAAATGATGGAATTTTATTTCTTTCAAGCATATCTAAGACATTGTCAAATACTCTCAAAAGTCTTAGTCTGAATACCTCAAATTCCCTATACCATTCTCTATCCCAGTGAGTATGTAAATATGCTATAACTTGTTTTTTCATAGTATTTTTTTAACATATATCTCGTTTTAATGCAAAGAATTAACAAAAATTATCTATATGGCATACCTTATTGAGTGATGAATATGTGCAAATAATTAATTATTCTCTTTCAAAAGAGATGAGGTATATATGAAGAAAATAGTTTTGTTGACAGGGATATTAGTATTTGCATCTTGTGCTGCTCAGGCAGGAATTTTATCAAATATATTCGGATTTAATAATTTAAACAGTGGTTATTATTATCCTCCGAACTACAGATATACTAATAGCAGTTATTATAGACCGCCAAGATATTACAATTACAATAATCGATATTATTATAATAATTATCCAAATCGATATTATAACCAGTATCCTGGAGCTATTTACAGACAACCAGTTATTTATCGTACTAATGTTAAGCGTACAAGTATGACCTCAGATAATGAAAAAGTTGTTGCTAATCAATTTTCCGGTATTGACAAACTTGAAAAAAAATTTTTGATGCAAACTTATGAATATGATTCTCCTAAAAATCGTATTGAAAGGTTAGAACAAAAAATATTCGGAGCAGCTCAATCTGGAAGTCTTGAGGAAAGAGTTGATACGTTGAAAAATGTTTCAAAAAATTATAAGGCTTACAACCCAAATTTAGCTCCTAATTTTAATTCTCAAGGATATTCAGCTCAAAATTCTTACAGACCTCCTATTTTTACAGGGACTTCTGGCGCAGGGTGGCAAAATACTCTCTGGGGGAATTTTAAAAATCAGTTTACGGGTATGCCAACAGGTTTGACTCCGGGCATGGATCCGGCATATATGGATTATTTCGAAGCAGAAAGAGCTTTAATGGGGAATGGGCAATCTGTAGATGTAAGAACAAGAAAAGGTTATTATCGTTCAAATACCGATAGAGGTGTGAAAACAGGAGTTACAATATTAGATTGACTTTTTTTATAAAATTATTAATATCATACATATAGATGATTATAACACTCAAGAAATAAGTGATAATAAACTAAAATAGAGTGGTATAATATGCCTTTCAGATACAGATTACAAAAAGTTTTGGATTTTAGGATCCGAAAAAAAGATGAACAGCTTATAGTTGTTCAAAAGGCTCTTCAAGCAGTTTATATTGCAGAAGAGAATATCCGAAAAAATGAAGAAGAAATTCAGTCAACAAAAGACAATATGCGGCATGCAGATCCTATGATGTATGATACGTATGATAAGTATTTAATACATTTGTGGGACAAGGCGGAAAAATTAGAGGCTATAAGAGTTGAAGCTCAAAATAAACTGGATCAAGAAAAGGCCGTTTTGGTAAAACTCGAACAAGGCGTAAAGGTCTTGGAAAAGCATAAAGAAAGAAGCCGTGAAGCATATTTGGCAGAAGAAAAAGCAGCAGAGTTAAAACAGTATTCTGAGATCGGTGTAACCAGATTCTTCAGGCAGAAATTAGAAAGAACAGAAGAAGAAGAGTTAGTCCTAAAAAAATTAGAGCAAATAGATGGAGGTAGTTAAAAAAATGAACGTAAGTACAGCATCGGCAGCAACCGCAAGTACATCAGATGTAAGTTCTGTACAGTCTCAATCAAAAACTTCAAATAGTCAAAAAACTTCTGATAAATCTTTTGAGGATGAAATGAAAACTGCTTCCGAAACAGAAGAAGCTAAAGATTCTTCAAATATAAAAGAAGACTCAAAGACAAATTCAGATAAAAAAACTCAATCAAAAGATAATCAAAAAGATGAAAATAAACTTTCAAATGATTTGCAAAATACTGAAGATTTATTGCAAAACGATATTTTGTCAGGTTCTATAAACTTTAATGATATAAAATATGGTAATAATAACCAAAATCAATCTATCTTATCTCAAAATATCCAAAATTTGCTAAATACAAAAGATTTGATGTCTGCATCTTCATTTGATTATGATGTTGTTAATATGTCTGATAGTGATGCTAACTTTTTTGCAGATTTAGTTCAAAATACAGATATGTCAATGAAAAGTATTGCAAGCCAGATTAGTGATGCTATGGTTAATAATTCTGAAGGTGTTCAGAAAAATGTTCAAGTTTCATCAGTATTAATGGAAAAATTATCAGAATCAATGAAAACAAATCAAGCTTTTAGGATAGATTTTGATAAAGATGTTTCTGTAATTTTAAAAGTAAACAAAGATGGCAGTCTAGCTGCAAACTTTATCCCCGGTGATAAGGCTGTTGAACAATATTTACGAAATAATATTGCATCATTAAGACAGCGTTTTGATGATCAAAATCTTCCATATTCAGAACTAAATTACAGCAATTCTCGTCAACAGCAAGAAAGACGAAGAAATAATAAGGAGAACCGCGATGAATGATTCTTATATCACTGCTTTAAACACTCAAAAAACTACATCTAACTGGATGGATGTTATCGCTAATAACATGACTAATGTATATACTCCAGGTTTTAGAGAACAGCAAGTTACTTTTAAAACTTTTCTTGGCGGTGCAATTGCGGATGATTATGATAAAAAATTAGATCAAGGAAAATCAACTCCGGGAACCTCAAAAGAAAATGTATTCTTGGAAGGTAAAGGCTTTTTCCTTGTAAAAAATGCAGAAGGTAAAAGCATTTATACAAGATTAGGAGAATTTACATTTGATAAAGAAGGTGTATATCGTGATAGAAGCGGTAATACCGTACAAGGTTACATCTTGAATGATAAAGGTGAAATAATGCAAGGAACAAAATCTGTTACATCTGACCTTTATCAACAAACAGCATTAAAAGGCGGTGCATTAGATATTCCGACTACAAATATAAAATTATGGATTGATCCGAATAATGGAAAATATTTGGGAAAATATGATGATTATGAGATAAAAGGAGATGGAACTATTTATGGTTTAGCTGATGGAGGAAAACGTTCTGTTCCTTTATATAGAATAACTACTCGTAATTTCCATAATGCTGCGGCTCTTTATGAATTTAAAGACGGACAATTTTTAGAAACTGAAGAGTCTGGAAAACCAGTATTAGGTATGGGGGAGATTCGTGCAGGTCTTTTAGAAATGTCAAATGCTGATTTTAAAGCCAATATTTCATATTACCAGATGGCAAAATTGCAAATGGAAGTTTCAAATAAATTAATATCTTCTAACAAAGAATTATTGGAAGAAGCATTGAGACTTGTAGGTAACTAGTATTTAGATATTTGATATGTTTTTAAACTCCATTATAATAAAGGGACTATTGTCCCTTTAATTTCTTTAATGACTTCCTTTATTTCTTCAGAAAGATCAGCTTTATTTTTAATGTTTTCTTTTACAAGAAGTGCAAATTCTGATTTTTTAAATTCGTGAAGCCCTCTATGCTTAAAAAATTCTTCTAAAAATTCAACTTTTGAAGAGTATTGTTCTATGTTAATATCATCTGGTAATGATATGTTTTTAATAGCATAGTTTAATGTTTTTATAATCAATTCATTCGGCAAAAGATCTTCGAATTCTCCACATTTAAGAATATGAATTTTGTCAAATTCTCTTAATTTTGGTTTAATTTGCTTTAAATTTTCTTCGGCGTCATTGTCTAAAAGGACAAAAATTGGGATTTTTAAACAATCAGCAAAGTTGTAAAAATATTTTACTACTTGATTTTTCCCTCCTGCAGAAATTATATGAATTCCGTTTTCAAGAAAATTAAATTCACATATTTTTGCAAATTCCGGAAGTAATGTCTCTTCTGTAATGCCTTCACATAATATAACTTTTTTAACTGGGAATCCATAATTTATTTCTTTGTTATTTGTGGAACACAGTGATTGTAGCCATTTTAAATTGTTTGGAATATCTTTAGGCAATAGTTTTACTATTTTATTATAATTAATATTATTTTTGAGCAATTCTTTTGTGTTTTCATTTAAGTTAAAGATTGAGTTTTCGTAATCATAAAGTTTTTGATTTATAATATAATCTTTTTGTTCTTCCCCAAGAGAGTAGTTAATAATTTTTGACGCCAGTTCTTTTATTGTTTTGTAATCAAAAGAATCTAAATCTCTTTTTTTTATTTTTGGTTCTATAAGATTTGTACTAATAATATCTTTAAAAACTCTCAGATACTTGACTTCAGGATCTTTGAATCTTGTTAGTCTGTCTGCTGAAATTATTATTTGATCTTTAGTTAAAGGTTTTATTTTCAATATTTTTCCCTTAATGTAACATTTGTAAATTATTTTTTTTGAAATTTAGCAAATTTTCATGCGTTTTTTTTTTAATATAATTAAGTAGTAGTGGAGTGAAATTGTGTATTCATTAAACATTAATACCCAACAATATAATAATTATAACACAGTAAAACCTGTTAAGACTACTGGTGTTGTATCAAGAAATATAAATAGCAATTCCTCAACATCTTTTACATCTAATCCTATTATGACTCAGATTCCTTATAATAAAGCTTTAACGGCTTCTAATTTAAGGACTGAATTGTCTTCAAAGGATGAAAAGAATAAATATAGTGAATTATTATCCATAGTGGATAAAGATTCTAAGAAACAATTAAATGTTCTTTTAAAAACTGGTGTTTTATTAAATTCTGATTCGAATGATAATTCTACTGTCCTTGATAACTTGTATAAAATGGCAACTACACCAAGGGCACAAGGATTAAATAATATAAGCATGTTGAAAGATACTATTGCGACATTGCAAGATCCTCATATTATAACTCAGCAATTTGGTAATATTCCTCAACAGTACCAAAATCAAGTAGCATCTTTAGAAAAAGATAAAGCTAATGAGGTAAATGTTGAACATTCCGGAACTTGTGTTGCTTCTAGTATAGAATTTAACTTAGCAGACAAACATCCTGCAGAGTTTGCAAGGTTTGCAGAAGGATTAAGCTCCCCTAATATGAGTGTTCAAAAAACTATAAGAATGAACAATCTTGCTGATAATACGCTTGATGCAATATGGTTGTTGAATGCTTTTGAAATTCCTTATAAAGCAAAAGATTTTGATAAAGCTGATTTAACTTTTGCTCCTGACAAAAATGCAATAGTAAGAGCTCATATTCAAACTGTTGATAAAGACAATTTAGAAAGATCTCCTTTAGATGTATTGATGCAATCAACATTTATGCAAGTTGGTTCACAACAATCTTATGATACATTAACAGATAAACGAGCAGGGAAATTCAATCAAAATGATAAAGGATTGATTGAATTTGAAAAAACATTCACAGAGTCAGTAGTTGAAGATAAAAATAAAATATCTGTAACATATCAAACTGTTGATGAAAATGCTCGTTTAGTCGGATATGAAACTGATTTCAATACTATGAAAAAACAAATTACCGACGCTTTGAATATGGGTGAGAACGTTATTATCGGTTATACTCAGGTAGATGCTAATAACACAATAGTGAACGGTCATGAAATTACTATCACCGGTACTAAAACTGATAAGAACGGTAAAATGATTTTTATCTGCAATGATACGGATGATAATGAATCAAAACCTATTGAATACTCAGAAGATTACTTGTTACCAAAGATTCATCATGCTGCATTGCCTCAAGCTGTAGTTACAGATGATGTAAATCTGGTAGAAAATTGGGTAGAAGGATTAAAAACTTATAAGGATCTAAAAAGACAAGCTCAAATAAAACAAGCGGCTTAATGTTTTTTTTCATTAAGTCATTTTTTAACAAAAAAAATATTGACGATAGTTAATTAATTTGATAAAGGTGAAAAAATATGAATTTAATAATCAACGGATTACCAAAAGTCTCATTTAAAGCAGCAGGCAAGACAATTCAGATGCAATCACAACAATTGCAACAGTTAACACCGCAAATTAAACAGGATACTTTTGAAAAATCTGATAAATCTCAAACAAATGTATCTGAAAATAATAAATCGGGATTACCAAAAACTCCTAATTCTGGAGATGTTAGTGTAGGGATTTTCTATATTTCAGATTTACATGGAAAAATGACCAATATGGAAAGGGTTTGTCAGATTGCTAATCAGTTTGATTCATTAAATAAATCAGATGTAAAATTGAAACTTGCATCAGGAGATATTCTATTGGGATCAAATCCTATGACTAACAAAGTAGCAAGTCATTTTTTGAATTGGATTGGAGTAACAGAAAATGGCCTTGGAAATCATGAACTTGATGCTACTCCTGCAGCTTTAGCTGATACCTTAAAAGATGCCAAATACAATATGCTTGCCGCAAATGTTACGGTAAAACCTGATAGCCCAATGGCAGGTAAAATAAAAAAATCAGTAATTGAAGAACATAATGGGCAAAAATTTGGAATTATAGGAACAGCTCCTTCAGATGCTCTAGAAAGGGTTGGAACAAGAGAATCTTTGGAAGATATAAAAATTGATGATATAGATACAACGATAAAAAAAGTTCAAGAAGAAGTTAATAAATTAAAAGCACAAAATGTTAATAAAATAATTGTTGTTTCACATATCGGTAAAGATATGGATAAACGTTTAGCTCAGGAAACTGATGGTATTGATATAATTCTTGGGGCACATACTCATGATTTGTATAAAGGAATTAAAGAAGGGGACAATCTTTTATATTCAAAATCCGGAGAACCGGTTTTGTTAACTCAAATTGGAAAAGATGGTGAATATGTAGGAGTATTAAATGCTGTATTTGATAATAACGGAGTTATAAAAAAAGCTCAAAATAACACCATGAGAACAGCTGCTTTTAATAGAACTCTTCAATACAGAACAGCTGTTGAATCGATAATTGGTAAACCTGAAATTTTAGGGAAAATAAAATCAGCCCCACCTTCTCCAAAAGATCGTCTAATATCAAACAATCCTCATGGAAATTTTATTGTTGATGCTATGAGAGAAGGATTAAATACAGATATTGCTCTTTTAAATAGTGGTAACATAAGAGGTTTCTTCGCTGCTGGAGACATAGATTCAAGACGTATAAATGACATAACTCCTTTTGAAGATAAAATGTTTGTATGTTCATTATCTGAAAAACAAATTGTTGATGCTATTAAAAAAGGCGGCCAATCATTCTTGCATTCAGGTCATAAACCAGGATTATTACTAGTTTCTGGCCTTGAATATACAATTACGGATAAAGGTGAATTAAAAAATTTAACATTTACTGATAGGCAAGGCAATAAAGTTCCAATCGATGTAAATAATCCAAGTACTACAAAAAAATATACAGTAGCTTGTGATGATTTCCTTGCATATGGCGGAGATGAATACCTCCCTGTAAACTCAAATCCTGATTATATTATAAAAAAATATGATGTTGATAAAAACGTATATACTGCAAATTATATAAAAAATCACAAAGAACCTATCGAAATTAAAGAGGACGATAGGATAAAAATAATTAAATCAGAAAATTAATATCCATATTGTTCTTTAGAATTAAGATATTCTTTAACAGTGTTTAAAGATGCTTGAACAATACGTGTTACACGTGAAGAAGAAAGTCCGACTTGTTTTGCAATATCTTTTACCTGCATGTTTCTATAAAACCTATATTCAACAACAGTTCTTTCTTTTGGAGGAAGTTTGGCAATTGCTTCTCTAATCATACGTCCCATTTCTGTAATTTCTGCATTTTCATCAGGTTGAGCATGCGGATCCTTTAAGAAATCAAATGGAGAATCGTTATCACTAGCAGCAGCAGCAAGTCCGTCAATTGAAAGAATTGTTTCATAAACAGCTTCACGAACTTTTGCTTTTTGCATATCCATTCCATCAACTGCTTCTTCTTCTTCATATTCATCATCAGGTTTATGTTTTAAAGAGTACCATTTATATCTTATTCTTAATTCATTTCGAATTGCCCATCTTACTGCAGTTGCAATATAGGCAGCATTGTATTTTGCAAGTTGTTCTGGAGATTTGTTTTTAATCAAAGCTTGGATTGCTAAGATACCTATTGAAACAAGTTCTTCATAGTCAACCATATGCGAAGGAACTCTTTTGTGCTCGACTTTTGCAACTTTTTTTACTATATCTATATATTCTTGTAACTTATTTTTATTTTCCATAATCATGATTGTAAAACTATTCTAGCATAGAACTTACTTTATTCTACCTTTATTTGTAGTATTTTTCAAGTTGTATACAAAAAGTAAGATTTCAGCAATTGCTTTATAAAGTTCTGGAGGTATTTGCTGGTTTAGATCAACCATTTTATATAATGCTCTTGCAACAGGTGCATTTTCAATAACAGGAACTCCATGTTCTTTCGCAATTTTAATTATTTTTTTTGCAATAAGCTCAGTCCCTTTTGCAATAAGCATAGGAGATGCCATTTCTTCAGCTTTATATTTTAGAGCACATGCAATATGTGTTGGATTAGTTACTACAAAATCAGCATCAGGGACTGCATCCATCATTCCTTTTTGTAACATTTGCATACGTCTTTGTCTAAGAGCTGCTTTTACGTTTGGATCTCCTTCCGTGTTTTTATATTCATCTTTTATTTCTTTAAAAGACATTTTTTGATCTTTTAAGAATTTCCATTTTGTAACCCCATAATCAGCAGCTGCAATTATCAAGAATGCAATACAAGCTTTAAATATAAAATCAGTAATAAGTTTCCCAAATTCAATCATTACTGCAAAGTGGTTATCTATAGCTGCAAGCATAAGAATACTTTCAATATGCTGCATATACACGCTCCAGCCTATATATCCTAATAGTATTACTTTTAAAATATTTTTAAACAGTTCAAAAAGAGTCTTTATTGACATAATATTTTTGAAATATTTTGTAGGGTTTAATTTATCAAGTTTTGGAATTAATGGGGCTGTAGCGACTAGAGGCCCTACTTGAATAAAGTCAGCCATTATAGCGATAAACCAAGCTACAAAAAGTATTGGCCCTATTATTAGTGCTGTACATTTTATTGTAATAGTTGTTATGTATGACATCCCAATTTCTGAAAGATGCCCATTTGGTATTTGCTCATACAGGAGTGTATATAATTGTACAATTTGATCCCAAACAAATGGCGCTAATCCAAATATCACCATAAATAATATAAGCAAAGAAATAGCGGTTGAAAAATCTTTTGATTTTACAACCTGACCTTCTTTTCTTGCCTGCTCGAGTTTCCTCGGGGTGGCGTCAAACTGTTTATCTTCATCACCCATACTATTTCCTTATCTTAATGAATATTATAGCATGGTCAAAATTTTATTTAATAAAGCATTAAGCTTTTTATTCTTTATGCTACTCTGCTTTTTCTGCTATTCGATTTTGGTCATTAGGCAATTCCTAAATTTTTAATTGAAATGGCTCCATTTTTTTATATAATGATCAGGTAATAAAATAGCTAAAGCTTCCTGCAGTAAGTCTTATAAATAAAATTTTTACTAGTTAGATTCAACAATTTGTACTCCAGAACTTGTGCCAAGTCTTTCTGCTCCTGCTTCAAGCATTTTTAGAGCAGTTTCTTTATCTCTTATGCCTCCAGAAGCTTTTACTTTAAGCCCGTATGGGGATACTGTTTTATACATCAATTCTACGTCTTCTGCTTTTGCGCCGATTCCGCCTTTCACAAAACCAGTTGATGTTTTTACAAAATCAGCTTTTGCTTCTATGCATAATTCACAGGCTTTTTTTATTTCATCTTTTGTAAGCAGATCTGTTTCTAAAATAACTTTAAGAGGTTTATCTTTGCAGGCTGATTTTACTGTTTTTATATCATTTATTATGAAATCGTAGTTTTTATCTTTTAATTTTGATACATTGATTACCATATCAATTTCGTCTGCACCATCTTCTACTGCTTTGGATGTTTCAAAAGCTTTTACATCAGAACGATTTGCTCCTAAAGGAAATCCAATTACAGTAACCACTTTTACGTCTGAATTCTTTAAATTATCTTTTGCTAATTTTACATAAAGAGGATTTACGCAAACTCCTAAAAAATTATATTTTTTTGCTTCTTCAAAAAGTTTTATGAAGTCTTCTAATTTGGCATCTTGTTTTAATAATGTATGTTCTATGTGTTTATTTATGTTTTTCATATTTTCCCCCTTAAATTATCTAAAATTTTACTTGTTGAATAAGCTTTGTTTAAAGTGAAAAAGTGAAGCTTATTTTCTCCGTTTTTTATGAGATCTGTGCATTGATTTGTTGCATATTCAATGCCGTAATTGATCAAATCTTGTCCTGAATATTTTTGAATATATTCAATTATAATTTTTGGAATAGTTATGTTTGCCATAGAAGTCATTTTTTTTATTTGTGTTGCACTGATAATAGGCATTATTCCTGCAATTATAGGTACATTTATCCCTGCAAATCTTATTTTTGAAACAAAATCATAAAACTTGTCATTTATGAAAAAAAGTTGAGTAAATATCGCATCTGCACCTGCATCAATTTTCCTTTTTAGATTTTCAATATCTGTTTTAAAATCCGGACTTTCGATATGTCCTTCTGGATATCCTGCTACCCCGATTGATAAGTCAGTTCTTTCTTTAATGAATTTGACAAGCTCACTTGCGTAGGAAAATTCTTTTTTTATTAAATCCTTATCCGCAGGTATATCTCCTCTAAGTGCTAAAATGCTTTCAGCACCCATTTTAATAAATGTATTTATGTTTTTTTCGACATTTTCTTTTGTACTTGTAATACAGGTAAAATGAGGCATTATGTTAATTTTATGTTTTTGTATTTCTTTGAGAAGGTTGATGGATTTATTTTCACTTCCTCCAGCTCCATAGGTTAATGAAATAAATGCAGGAGAGTACTTTTTTAATATGCTTATTTCTTCTAAAAGATTTTTTTCATTTGTCTTTGGAGGAAAAACTTCAAACGATATGACAGTTTTGTCAGTGTTATAAATCTCTCTTAATTTCATAGGTTGATTATAGCATAAATATTCATTATAATTAGTTTATGAAAATTCAAGATAAAATGAAAATTTTAGCAGGAGACTTATTAGGTGGTTTAAATGCTGCAATTATAACTTTACCTCAGGCTCTTGCTTTTGGGGTGGCAACGGGCTTTGGTGCTAGTGCGGGTATCTGGGGTGCAATAATACTCTCCTTAATTGCAGGACTTTTTGGAACTAAAATTCCAATGATTTCGGGTGTAACAGGACCTGTTGCTATTGTTATTGCATCAGTAATGCATGCTTTGAACAAAGATTTAGGCATAGTTATATTTATTGTATTTTTAGCCGGAATTCTTCAGATAATTCTATCATTGACTAAATTGCCTAATATTGTTAAATATGTTCCATATCCTGTAATATCAGGTTTTATGAACGGTGTAGGCGTAATTATTATCATAATGCAGTTAAACCCGCTTTTAGGTCTTTCTCCTTGCTCAAATACGATTGAAAGTTTGGAAACTATATTTAATTCAATACATTTGTTAAATGTAGATGCATTTCTAATAGGTCTTTTAACTTTAATTATTGTATTCTTTTTCCCTAAAAGGTGGAATAAGTATGTGCCATCTCAAATTTTAGCGTTAATAATTTGTACTTTTATATCTATAAAACTTGGTCTAAATGTTTCAAAAATTTCGCAAATTTCCGTTTCATTTCCAGCTATAAAAATTCCTCAGACTACTTTGCATGATTTAATTACATATTTTCATTATTCGATAATTTTGGCAGTTATTCTTTCATCTGAAAGTTTATTGACAGGTCTTGTCTGTAATTCTGTTGCAAAAGTGCAAGTTTCTCCAAAAAGATTATTAATAACTCAAGGATTTGGAAATATTTGTTGTTCTTTGACAGGAACTTTACCTGGCTCTGCTGCGACAATGAGAACTGTTGCAGCTTTGAAAACAGGTGCATCTACAAGGGCTGCGGCAATAGTTACATCTTTTGTATTAATATTATTGATATATCAATTTTCAAGTTTTGTTGCAGAAATTCCTTTGGCTGTACTTGCCGGAATTTTAATTAAAATTGGTTACGATATAATAGATACTAAATTTTTAAAAGTAATAAAATTAGCTCCAAAAGATGATTTGTATGTTTTAGCTTTAGTATTTTTCCTTACAGTTTTTTATAATTTAATTGTAGCTGTGGGTGCAGGGATTACTCTTGCAGCGTTATTGTACGCTAAAAGAACTGCTGATAGAGCAAAACTTGTTGATAAAGTTGTATATGATAGAGATATTGCAAGATTAGAAAAAATCTTAGAAAAAGATTACAGACATAAAATAAGAGTTGTACACATAAGTGGAGCTTTTTTCTTTGGTTCTGCTACTCAAATAATTTCACAGTTTGATGAATTTTTAGGAACTCGTTTCTTAATTTTAGTTTATGATAGTGAGGATTTGCTTGATATATCTGCAATATTCGCATTAGAAGATATTATATTAAGACTAAAATCTCAGAATATTAAGATAATTTTTGTAATTAAGAATGAAAATGTAAAAAAACAATTGTCTCAATATGGTATAGTAGAACAAATAGGTTCTGATTTAATTTATTTTTCAGAAATAGATGCAATTGATTGCGCAAAATCATTATTCAAAAAAAGGATAAAGAATAAATATTTTAGAGAAAATAAAAATAGCTAATATGTTTATTCATATTAGCTATTTTTAATGTTTGTTGTTATTTGTGATTTTTTGTTGTTTCAATGTAATTTGTGTTTGGAACGTACGTATTCTCACCATTAATTTCAATTTTGTTAATGATATTAGCTCGTTTTTTGCGGAAAAGCATATCGACAAATGCTTCTAATCTTGTTATAAATCCTGCTTCTCCTGTTTGTTCGTCGATAGTAAGATTTAATAGCGGTTTATTAAATCTTTTGGCTTTTCTTGTAATTCTTTCTACCATTAAAGAATCAGGACCGCATCCAAATGCTGTAACTGTTATTAACCCGTCAATTTTATTATCTTTTAGAAAATGCCCTGCAGCACCAGTCATTTCTCTCTCATTTGCCCAGTACATATCTTGCCCGAGAGATTTTATTCCATCATCCATTTGTTCATTAGATAGCTGCAATGCAGAGTACACTTTAACATCCATTTTCTCAAGTTTGTCAAATATTTTCATAGAAGCTCGTTCGTCAAAAATATTATATCCATGAGATATTAAAGCTATCGATATTGGAAATTCTTTTGTTTGACTTTCTATAAATACTTTCCCTTGCAATGCATAATTCATTGCCTTTTTGTAGCTCATACCTGATTTTGACATTATATGAAAATTATTATATGTTCTCCAACCAGCTTTTGAAGCTTTTTTTATCCTTTCTATATCTGTAATTCCAAATGGAGCAACCATTTCTTTTAAAAATTCATATAACCCCTGATTTTTTTCAGATTTATCCAAAGTTGCCTCAATCATTGTAAAATCTTTTTTTACGACATTTCTGACCAAATCAGGAAGCCCCCTGATTTTAGAGCAGTTATATATTTTTGGAGCAATTGATTGAATAGATGGTACAAGAATTTTATCTATTCCTTTGTCAATTAAATTTAATACATGTCCTATATATATTTTTATAGGTAAACATGTCTCTGTAACTACAAGAGCAGACCCGCTTGTCATAGTCTGTTTTGTTGTTGTGTCTGATAATACAATTTTTATGCCAAGGTCTGTAAAAAATCCGTAATAAAACGGATAGTTATGATAAAACGACATGCCTCGAGGTATGCCTATTGTCATTTCGTTGTTTTGAACTTTTTCCACGATAAATCCCCTTTGCTTTTTATTATAATACTTCAAAATTAAAAAATTTGCTATCTTTGTAAATTTATTTATAGTAAAATTATTTTTATAAGGAGTTCTAATGCCTCATTTTTTTATAAATTCTAACGATGTTATAAATAATAAAATTGTTATATCTGATAAGGATAATTATAATCATTTGGCAAAATCTTTGAGGATAAGAAAATCTGAAAAACTTTTACTTATTGATGAGAATAAAATACAGTATGAAACTATTGTTGAGAATATAACAGGTAAAGAAATTATTGCAGATGTCAAAAAAAGTTACTTGTCAAAAAGAGAACTTGAATTTAATTTATACCTTGCACAAAGTCCTCTGAGAAGTGATGCTCAAGGAAACGTTGTTGAAAAGTCTACAGAACTTGGTGTAGATGGCTTATATCCCATGTATACCGATAATTGTGCTTTGGCTCAGTCTGTCATTAATAAAAAAATTGATAAGTGGCAAAGGGTTATGTACGAGGCTTCAAAACAATGTGAAAGATCATATGTGCCAAAATGCTTTGAAATAACTTATTTAACTAATATTCTGCAAATGAAGGATAAAGGATATAAAATAATTGCCTTTTGTGAGAGATATACAGATTTATCGTTGCATGAGTATTGTAAAGAAAATCCTATTAAAAAAGGGGAAAATTTAATCGTAATAATTGGCCCTGAGGGAGGTTTTTCAGAAAGAGAGTTCAATCTGTTTAAAGATAATAATATTCCAATGTTAACTCTTGGAAATCTTATTTTGAAAGCTGATACGGCTGTTACAGTTGCTTTAGGAAATATAATATATGAATTCAATAATTATAGAAAAAATTAAATCAGATGATATCTTGTCAAAAATTGCTCAGAATTTTGACGGTGAAATATACCTTGTGGGTGGTACTGTCAGAGATTATTATATGGGATTTGAAAGTCATGATAGAGATATTATTGTAATGAATGAAGATGCAAAGATATTTGCTCTAAAGTTAGCGGATATGTTTAATGCTACTTTTGTCCCTTTGGATGAAGAAAATAAAATTTATAGATTAGTTTTAAAAGATAAAATTAATTATATTGATGTTACAAATCCTGTTGGAGATTCAATAGAAAAAGATTTGATGCGAAGAGATCTTACAATAAATTCTATTGCAGTCAATATAAAAACAGGAGAATTGGTTGATATTTCGGGTGGAGTAACTGATATTAAAAATAAATGCCTAAATTATGTCAATGAGTTGAATTTTGTTGATGACCCTTTAAGACTTTTGAGAGTGTACCGTTTTCAAGCTCTTTATAATTTTCAATTAGCTCCGGAAACAATTCATGCTGTTTGTAAATATTCTGATTTGATAAAAAAGCCAGCCGTAGAAAGAGTTAATTATGAGATAATGAAGCTTTTTTCTGGGAAATATGCTCATGTCGCAATTGAAAATATGAATAAAACTTGGATATTAGAAAAATTGTTTCCTTTTGTTAAAGAATTAAAACAAGTACCTCCAAATTCTCACCATCATCTTGATTTATTTCATCATTCAATTGAAACAGTAAAGCAAATTCAAATGTTATACGAAAATTCTGATGATGTTATAAAAAGTCATTTAGAAGAAATTGATTTTGGCGGTTTTTCACGGCTTGCGCATTTGAAACTTGCAGGTTTTATGCATGATATTGGAAAATTTTCGACTTGGACTATTGAGGAAGGTAAACATCGATTTATAAAACATGATGATGTAGGTTCAAAACTCGCTATTAATTATTTAAAGAAATTACATTTTTCAAATAAACAAATTGAATATATTTCTTCTATGATTAAATATCATATATATCCTTCTCATGTGATGACATCTCCTCAAATTACCGAAAAAATTATGAGGAGATATGTAAGGAAAATGGATAAAAATTCAATAGATGCAATAATATTGGCTCAAGCAGACAGGTTATCTGCAAGAGGTCCGGAAATTACTGATGATATTGTTGAAAGAAATATTAATTCATTAAATATGCTATTGAAATTTTATCTGGAGGTCAAAGATAATTTAAAACCTCTTCCCAAGTTGTTAAGTGGTGATGAAATAATGAAAGAGTTTCATATTAAACCTTCTCCTCTTTTAGGAGATGTTATATCTGCACTACATGAAGCTCAACTATCTGGAGATATTACAACTAAAGAGCATGCTCATGTTTTTGTGAAAAATTATATAAATCAACTTAAAAACAACTAGTTTTTTACATAGTTGCCAAAATTGTTACAAAAATTTACATGTTTTTTTAAGAATATTTTTTATAGTTTTAATAATTTTGATTATTTTTTTTAAGATTTTTAATGTACTATAATAAAATTCTTTTTATAATAAACTTATTTTTAAAAAAAAATTCAATTTACCTTCTTAATATCTCCTTAACATTATTCGGAAATTAGGCAATTTTTAATTTGTACAGCTTTTAATATCTTTGTGTAATTGTTATAATATTTGTGTAGTTTAGACCAGACGTTATTTATTATGATAGACAAACTAAGATTAGGAAGTGTAAATAGTAACAATCATAAATATACCCCGTCAAAGCAGAAAGGGCAGAAAAACAATCAAGGTCCATCTTTTACAGGTCTTGGTTCATTGGCTATGCAACTTGTTCAAAAATGTGAACAACAGCCAATGGTAAATGTTTCTGTACTTGATTTGTCTACTGCAATAATACCACGTTCTATTGTTGAAACATATGCAGGATCTAAAAGAACTGATGAAAATGGTCAAAAACAAAAAAGAGAATTAAATCTTTTTGCCGGAATGGAAGCTTTTCGAAGAGAATCATCCGGGCTTGTTGTTAATTGTTTAATTCCCGGTTTTATCGTAATGGGAACAAGTTGGCTTTTACAAAAACCGATAATGAAGGGTTTTGGGAAAGCAAATCTTTCAAATCTATGGGCTAATGAAGAGTCATTGAAGATTGTACAGAATTATTTAATTAACGCAAAAGGTAAAGGTTCTATTCGATTAGAAAATGCTTTAAAAGCTTTCATGAATGATTTATCAGGTGTTGATGGAGATGTTCTTGATAAGAGATTTATCAATGATTCTGGAAAAAATCCTATAATTGAAAGAGGAATTAAACAGATTGCAAAATCTACCATCCCTAAGAAGTCTTCTGAGTTATTTGATAAAGGTTATACTAATATTGTTAAATCTTCGCATATGGCTGAACATTTAAAGCTGAAAGGTCGCGAAGGGTATCTTTCTAAAGATTTAAAAGGGTATTTGCAAGATTTTGTAAGTTTGCATAAAGCTTTTGAAAAAGAAGGAATAACTACTGCTGAACAAGCTTCAAAATATATTTCAAAAGCTGTTAAACTTGTAAATGCTAAAAGTATAGCAGGTTTAGGTATTATTTTACCTTTAGCCATTTCAATGCAGCCAATAAACAGATGGATTACTCGTAAGACATCTGGTAAAAAAGGTGCCCCAATTTACACAGATTTTAAAGATAGAAAAGAAGATAAAGTACTAACCCCGAAAGAAAAACGCGAATTATTAGTTCAAAAATTTATTTCTATCGGTTCTATGATTGGAGTTTCAGCTTTATCAATGTTTATGGATAGACCTGTTCTGAAAAATATTTTACAGTTTAAAGGTGTATTTCCAACTATGGATCAGGCTAGAATAATATCTACAGCAACTTTTGCAAGTAGAATGGCTGTGGCTGAAGATAAAAACGAATTAAGAGAAGCTACAGTTAGAGATATTGCAACATTTGCAAGTTTCTATTTCTTAGGTGATTATGTAGCAAAAGGAATTGCAACTCTTATAGAAACTATTTATAACAAAGGCCTTGCAAATAACGCAAGTACTAAAAAAGTAAGTTTAACAAATAAATTGAAAAAACCAGATGATACAAAAAATATATTGAAGAAATTCTGGTATTGGGCAAAACATACAACAATTAAATCTTCAGATGAGTTAGTTACAGTAAGAGATAAAAACTTAAGAACTATATGTCAGATAGGTAATATCGCATTCTCGTTGCTTGCCTTAGGTGTGTTTATCCCTCTTTATACAAGAGCTAAAACTAACAAAAAACACAAAGAAGAATTAGCCAAATTGAACGCTCAAAAAAATAATACATTAGAAAATATAGATGGTTCGGCAAAAGATTCATCTTTGAATACTCCAACATTAGAAGGAGGAATTTCCTCTAAAGTTGCAGATGAATTTTCAAAATCAATAATGAAAGATAGTACGGCATTTAAATCATTTTTTAGTAAGTAAAGAAGAAATATTATGAAAATACAACCAATTATTCCCCAAATAAAACAAAACGATAGTAAAAATAACGATAAAATTCGATTTACCGGAGCTTTTGATGCATTTACTTTAGGACTTAGATTTCTAGATACAAATCAGGCTTGGGGTGCAAATGCTGTTGATTTGGCATCAATGGTTATTCCAAGAACTTCTGTTGATATGATAAACAGAGGTCCTGCTGCAGGCTTGGAAACTGGTCGAAGAGAGGCTTCTGGTACTATTAACCATTCTTTAGTTGGTGTATATGGTACATTAGCTGGTCTTTTGCTTACTATAGGTTTAAACAAAAAATATGGTATAAAAGCTCATAAAATATTTACAGATGATGATACCCTTGATATTTTAGGTAAGTTTTGGGATAAGCAGGTTAAATCTAAGAAAACGGATCCTTTAAGAGCATATTTGACTGATGTTTTTTCATCAATGAAAACTAGGATTGGTGATTCTTGGGTAAGTATTTCTGATACTGAAAAGGTTGTAAATAAGTATTATAATGTTTTAAACAAAAAATCAGAGGCTCCATTAACTATTCCAAAAGATTTAAAATCTTATGCTCAATCTATCATTACTAGAGCAACGGCTTCTGAAAATTCATTCAAAATGACTGAAAGGCAGGCACCTACATCTTTATCAGGTTTGTTAGATAGCATTTATAATGTTTCAAGAACATTTGTAAATGAAAATCAAAATATCAAGGATGCATTTACTCATGATATTAAAAATAATCATTTTATAAATGCCTTGAAGAAAATGAATAAAGGTCGTTCTATTTTAGGGCTTGAAATTGCTTCTGCTATTGGTATGTCAATACAGCCATTAAATATATACTTAACAAAGAAAAAAACCGGAAGCGATGGGTTTGTTGGAGTCGAAGGACGCCAAAAAGATAATACAATTGGTTTTAAAGTTTTAAAAACTGCTGTTGCATTAATGTTTGGCGGAGGAATTCTTGCTACAATTGGTATGAAAGGTGGAGTAAACGGTCTGTTAAAGAAAATACAATTCAGAGGACTTATTCCTACTTTAGATCAATTTAAATTTATTTATGGTATGACTATTATGTCAAGATTTATGGCAGCAAGGGATAAAGATGAGCTTAGAGAGTCTGTTGTAAAAGACGTTTTAGGCTTTTTCAACTGGTTAGTTCTTGGTAATTTTGTTGCAAAAATGGTTGCAAATTCTATGGATACATCTTTATTAAATTACAGTGAAAAAGAACATGGCAAAGGATTTTTCAATAAAATAATAAAGGCTCCATTATTTACAAGAGATGAAGTTTTGCATAAAGCACTAAAAGCTTCTGATATTGATGTAATAGAAAATGGTAAGGCTTTATCATTTAAACAAATGTTAAAGAAATTATCAGAATCTCATATTTCAGAAGCTTTAGTAAGCGGTACAAAGAAAAAATTAAGAATATTGAGTATTGCTCAAATTGCTGGATATTTATATTCAGGTTTGATTCTAGGCATAGGTATTCCTAAATTAAATATTTATATGACTAATAAATCAGAAGCCAAAAGAAAAGCCAAAATAGCTGCTGAAAAGGCAAAACAAAATTCTCAACCAACAAATACAAATATATCGCAGAATAAATCATACAATATGATGCTAAAACCTGAAAATTTGGCTTTTTTAAGCAATAATATGTAAAAATTTTTTTTGTTTGTATTAACCAATTTGAGCATTTGCGCCGGATACAACTTCAACAATTTCCTGTGTAATGGCAGCTTGTCTTGATTTATTGTATTGTATAGACAATTCATTAATCATTTTTTCAGCATTTGAAGTTGCTGCAGACATTGCAGTCATTCTGCTAGCAAGTTCACTTGCTTGAGCTTCTAGCAAAGATTGATAAAGGATATTTGTCATATACATAGGAACAATTTTTTGTAATATGTTATGCATATCAGGAATAAATTCCATTAAAGGATCAAGAATGTTATCGTGTAATTTTTCTTTTTCTTCATCAAGATTTTTAAGAGGTAAAATTGTCCAATTCTCTACAAAATAGCTCATCATATTTTTGAATTTTGTAGTTATTACTTCAATTTTGTCTATTTCGTGATTAACAAAATATTTGGCAATATCTTCAATTATAATTTTTGCTACTTCTCCTGAAGGTTCATTTGCTGCTTCTATATATGTTTTTGCAATTTTGCAATTTAAGCCTTGACATTTTTTGTTAAGTATTGATATTCCTTTTTGCCCTACTATGAAAAGAGTTGTCTCAATACCTTGTTTATTATAA
The DNA here is from genome assembly GCA_949290355.1 of uncultured bacterium. Taxonomy (GTDB): domain Bacteria; phylum Cyanobacteriota; class Vampirovibrionia; order Gastranaerophilales; family Gastranaerophilaceae; genus Stercorousia. Next base: position 664,874 of record CASERN010000011.1, read on the forward strand.
TCATTAATTGTCTGAATTGTTTTTCTAATGATGTTTGCATTATAAGCTCCGGCTAACCCTTTATTAGAAGTAATAACAAGAAGACCTACAGATTTTACCTCTCTTACTTGCAGTAACTCAGGATAATTATCAATAGGAGATTTTATTTTCAAACTTTGAGCACTAAAAGTGTTGACATTGGCTAAAACCTTTATAAACATGTCAGTCAATTCTTTTGTAAATGGCCTTGACATCTTTACAGAGTTTTCAGCTTTTTTTACTTTTGCAGCTGCTACCATTTTCATTGCTCGAGTTATTTTTTGAGTGTTTTTAACACTTTGTATTCTGTTTTTTATATCTTTAAGATTCATGTTATTCCTTTTTTCTAGGGTTAGTCATAACTTATAATTGTGTTTTACTAGAATGTTTTTTTGAATTTATTTAAAGCAGTTTTTAAAGATTCTTTATCATTATCTTCAAGTTTAGCTCCGTTATTCAATTTTTCAACAAGTTCAGTTAAATTTGAATTCAAATATACAAACCATTCCTTTTTAAATTTGTTGATATCTGTATTTTGAATATCATCAAGTATTCCTTCATTTGCTGCGAATAAAATAGTAACTTGTTCTGCAACACTTAAAGGGTTATATTGAGGTTGTTTCAATATTTCTGTAAGTTTTTCACCCCTTAATAATTGATTTTTTGTTGCTTGGTCTAAGTCTGATGCAAATTGTGCAAATGCTTGCAGTTCACTATATTGAGCCAAATCAAGTCTTAGTTTCCCTGCAACTTGTTTGATGCCTTTTGTTTGAGCAGCTCCGCCTACACGGGAAACAGAAATACCTGCGTTTATTGCCGGCCTTACACCAGCGTTAAACAAGTTAGATTCTAAGAATATCTGTCCATCTGTGATAGATATTACGTTAGTTGGAATATATGCAGATACATCTCCAGCTTGTGTTTCAATAATAGGTAGAGCTGTGATGCTCCCTCCACCTAACTCGTCATTGAGTTTAACTGCTCTTTCAAGCAATCTTGAGTGTAAGTAGAATACATCTCCTGGGTATGCTTCACGTCCTGGTGGTCTTTTTAATAACAAACTCATTGCACGGTAAGCCTGAGCATGTTTAGATAGGTCATCATATATAATAAGGACATCTTTACCTTGCTCCATAAATTCTTCTCCGATTGCAACGCCAGAAAATGGTGCTATATATTGCAAAGGTGCAGGTTCATTAGCTGTTGCTGATACAATGATAGAGTATTCCATTGCACCATGTTCTTCTAATGTTTTGGCAATTCTGGCAACTGTTGATGCTTTTTGCCCGATTGCAACATAAATACAGATTACATTTTGACCTTTTTGGTTGATAATTGTATCAATTGCAATCGCAGTTTTACCTGTTTGTCTATCACCGATAATTAATTCTCGTTGACCTCTACCGATAGGAGTTAATGCATCAATTGCTGTCAGACCAGTCTGCAAAGGTTGGTGTACAGATTTTCTTGCGACAATACCTGGAGCAACTCTTTCAATTGGTCTTGTTTTATCAGAATTTATTTCGCCTTTACCATCTATAGCTTTACCTGTAGGGTCGATAATTCTTCCTATCAATGCATCTCCAACAGGAACTGAAGCAATTCTGCCAGTTGTTTTTACAGTCATACCTTCTTTTATGTGAGTATATTCTCCAAGTATAACAACTCCGACGTTATCTTCTTCAAGGTTCATTGTTATACCAAGAGTATTTTTTCCATCGTCAAATGTTACTAATTCATTTGACATTACATTTCTCAGTCCGTAAATTCTTGCTATGCCATCACCGACTTCTATTACAGTACCTGTATTTGAAATTTCGGCTTGAATATCATAGTTTTCTATTTTGTTTTTAATTATAGAACTGATTTCGTCAGGTTTTATTAGTGCCATAATTTCCCCTTTATATTATATTTTTACTTAAATTTTCTAATTTATTTCTTAAGCTTGAATCTATTACGTTATCGTCAATTTGGACAACCAGTCCGCCAATAATATCTTCATTTACTACCCAATTAGCAATAATATCTTTTTGAAGTTTTTGTTTTAATTTTTCTGTAATTTTTGCTTTTGTTTCATCATTCAAATTAATAGCAGAAGTTATATCAACTCTTTGGATATTGTTGATTTTATCAAACTCAAGATTAAATGCTGCTATTATTCCATCTAATTCATTAAATCTTTTTTTCTCTATAAGAATTTTTAAAAAGCCTTTAATTCTTTCATCTAAAATATTCGAAAATATATCATCAATTATTGAGAATTTTGTTTCTTCAGAAACTGCGGGGTTATCAAAAACTGCTTTTAAGTCATTTGAAGATTCTATTACTTCTTTTATAATTGAAAGATTTTTCGATATATCTGCATAATTTAGAACATTATCTTGTCCTAGCTTTAGTAGGGCATCTGCATAGTTTTTTGCTGTTAATGAAATTTGAATATTTTTCATATTTTTAACCTAATTCTTGAATACTTTGATTAATAAATTTATCATGAAGTTCGGGATGACTTTTTAAAACTGATATAATGTGATTTTTAGCTAATTCAACAGAAGCTTTAGCTGCTTTTGATGTTAAAATTGAAGATATTTTCTTTTCTTCAGTATTTATAACAGCTTCAACATTCGCTTCAATTCGTTGAATTTTGTTTTCATTTTGTTCGATGACGCTTTTTGCAAGTTTTTGAGCATGATCCTTTGCTTCATTAATTTTTTCTGAAATTTCTTTATCAAGATTTTCAACTGATTTTTGAGCTTTCAAAAGTTCTTCTGCGGCAGTTTGTTTTTCTTCATCAGCTTTATTAATTGAATTAATTATACTGCTTTTAAAGTTTTCAAGTTTTCCGGCAATATCAAATTTATTAATGATCCAATTAAGAATTAATAACATTACCAAAAAATTGAAAGTATTACTTTTTACTATTGTATTCCAAATTTGTATAATTGTATTCATTTGAGCACCTTGTTTATGAATTCTTCATCAATATTTTCTATTTTATAATTTTCGCCTAATATTTTAGATGAAATATTTTCTGCCAAATCTTTAATATTTTGTTTTAGGACTTTAACAGTTTCATATTCTTGTGTACGTAGATTATTTTTTTTAGATTGGATATTTTGAGCACATTTTATTTTAACTGCATCAGTCTTATTTTTAGCTTCAGTATTAGCTTCAGCAACAGTTTCTGAAACTATTTTTTTAGCTTCTGAAACTGTTTGGCTTAAGCGTTTCTCTTTTTGTTCAAGTAGACCTTGAGCTTTATTTTTAGAATTTTTCGCATCATCATATCTATCGTTAATATATTTTTCTCTTTCATTAATGACATTTAAAATTGGTCTATAAAATATTGCATTCATTATTACGATAAAAATAATAAAACTAATTAATGATATTATAAATGTTGCGTTAAATTCTAACATAGTATTTCCTTATTTTACGAATATTAATAACATAGCTACTAGCAAAGCATATATTGCAGTTGCTTCAGCAAGACCTGCACCGATAATAAAGTTTTTGAAAGCTTCGTCTTTAATTTCCGGTTGTCTTGCAATTGCATCAAGTACACCTTTTGTTGCAATACCTAAGCCTAAACCTCCGCCTATTGCACCAAAACCGATTGCAATACCTGCTCCTAATTTAGCTAAATCTAATCCTGCTAATTGTTCAATTGCCATAATTTTTCTCCTTTTTTATTATTCATCTTTTATTGCCATTGAAATATAAGTTGTTGATAATAGCGTAAACACTAATGCTTGGATTAATGCTACAAAAAGTTCAAAAAGCATAAATGGAAGAGGTGCAAAGTATGCGACCATTCCAACAATTGTAAATACTAATACCTCTCCTGCAAATATATTTGCAAAAAGTCGGAGTGCAAGAGAAAAAGGTCTTACAAAAAGTTCCAAAGTATCAACTAGTGTGATAATAATTCCATCAATACTGAAACCATGAACAAAGAAATGAATTCCTTTTTTCTTTACACCATAATATATGTAATATAGAGAAACAACAATTGCCATTGCTGCTGTCATATTAATGTCATTATTAGGAGAAGCTAATTCTCCGCTTTTTAAATGAATCAAATGCCAAGGTAATTGCCCGACTAAGTTTGCAGTTAATATAAACATAAATAGGGTCAAAATTAAAGGCATATGCTTTTTTGCTTCACTTTCTCCCATGCTCGCTTTAGTTATATTGGCAAAATAATTAACAATACCTTCACCTATTATTTGCAACTTCGTTGGAATAATGGAAGTTTTTCTTGTTGTTATAAATGCTATGACTATAAGTAATATCATAGTCAACCACATGGTTAGCAAGGTATCCATATTTACAGATAAAGCATGCCCTGCAATTTTAAATGTGTAAATCCAATGTTCCATTTTTCTCTCCCTTGTGTCTTAATTCTAACTCGTAAAAAAAAAATCGCAAATTTTTTTTTTTTGTTTTATTATAAGAATATAAATTTATATGTTAAGGGAGAAAATGAATATAATTGAACTGGCAGAGATCGACTCTACCAACTTATATGCAAAGTTAAATTTAGATATTTTGCCGGATAAATCTGTTATATTAGCTCAAAAACAAACTAATGGCCGTGGCAGGTTTGATCGTACTTGGATTGATTTAGGGGAAGGTAATGTATTTATTTCTATTGTATTAAAACCTTCAGATGTATTTTTACCTGTATATTCAAATTTAACTCAATATTTATCAGTTATATTGTGTAGAATTTTTGATGAGTATGGTATTGATACTACTATCAAATGGCCTAATGATGTTTTATGTCATGGAAGAAAAATTTCTGGGATATTATCTGAAACAGTTGTAAAGGGTAATTTATTCAAAGGATTAGTACTTGGCTTCGGAGTTAATTTAAATGCTTCAAAAAATAGTTTGAAATCAATTAAAGATAAGGAAGCTACTGCTTTAAACATAGAATTAGGACGTGAATATGTTGATAAAAAACTATTTGTTGAAAAATTACTTAAAGAATTTTTTAGGGATTATGAGGAATTTTTAAAAGCAGGTTTTATTTTAGTTAAAGATGAATATATAAAACGAGCTTCTTTTTTGGGTAAACATATTGAGGTTCAAGTATTAAATAAAAAAGTATGCGGAGAAGCAAAAATGATAAATGATGATGGAGAATTGATTATTCATCATTTAGGTAAAGATTTAATTTTGACAATAGGAGATATATTATGAGTGAAAATTTAATGAATGGCTTAACGCTTTTATTTATTGGCATGGGTTTTGTACTGTGCTTTTTATGTATTTTGATTGGCGCAATGTATGTGATGTCAGCCATTGTGAAGTATTTAAATAAGATTTTTCCGGAAAAAATTGAAATTGTCGAGAAAAAGTCTTCTTCAAAATCTTCATCTGCTGATGATGAAGCTGTTGCTGTTGCGTTAGCTGCAATTATGTCAAAAAGATAGTATTTATTTTAATAATTTAGGAAGGAAAAATTATGGCAAAAAAACTTATTAAAGTTATGGATACCTCATTTAGGGATGGTTTCCAATCTGTTTACGGCGCAAGGGTCTTTGTAGATGATTTCTTACCTGCATTGCAGGCTGCTGTGAATGCTGGATTAAATCATTTTGAAGTTGCCGGAGGGGCAAGATTTCAATCTCCAATTTTTTATTGTAACGAAAATGCTTTTGAAACAATGGATAAAATCAGAGCTGCTGTCGGGCCTGATATTAATTTGCAAAGTTTAGCAAGAGGTGTAAATGTTGTAGGTTTGGATTCTCAACCAAGAGATATAATTAACTTGCATGCAAAAATGTTCAAAAAACATGGAGTTACTACTGTAAGGAATTTCGATGCATTAAATGATGTAAATAATTTGATATATTCAGGACAATGTATTAAAGATAATGGTCTAAAACATGAAGTAACAATTACCATGATGGAATTACCAATTGGTTGTAAAGGTGCTCATGATGTTGAATTTTATGAAAGAGTTTTAAGAAATATTTTAGATGCTGGTATTCCTTTTGACAGTTTAGCATTCAAAGATGCATCTGGAACATCAGCACCAAGAAAAGTTTATGAAACCGTAAAAAGAACAAGAGAAATTTTAGGTGCTGATATGCATATCAGATTCCATTCTCATGAAACTGCTGGTACTGGTTTAGCAGCATATTTAGCTGCTTTAGACGGTGGCGCTGATGGTATTGATCTGTCTATGAAACCTGTTTCCGGCGGTACAGCACAACCTGACATTGTTTCAATGTGGCATGCATTGAAAGGTACAGAATATGATTTAGGTTTGGATATTGAAAAAATCCTAGAAACTGAAGAGATATTTAAAGAATGCATGAAGGATTATTTCTTGCCTCCTGAAGCTTTATCTGTAAATCCTATGATAATACAATCTCCATTGCCGGGTGGAGCCTTAACAGCAAATACTCAAATGTTGAGAGATAATAATTTGATGGATAAATATCCTGAAGTAGTTGCTGCAATGAAAGAAGTTGTTGAAAAAGGCGGATTTGGAACATCTGTTACGCCTGTTTCTCAATTTTATTTCCAACAAGCATTTAATAATGTTATGTTTGGACCTTGGAAAAAAATTGCAGAAGGATATGGTAAAATGGTTCTTGGCTATTTTGGAAAGACTCCTTGTGAACCGGATAGTGATGTTGTAAAAATTGCATCTGAACAATTGAATTTGCAACCTACAACTGAAAAAGTTGTCGATATTAATGATAAAGATCCAAATAAAGGTATTCCTGCCGCTAAGAAAAGATTGGAAGATGCCGGCTTGCCTGTTAATGATGAAAATATCTTTATTTCCGCGGCTTGTAAAGAAAAAGGTATTTTATTCCTTGAAGGTAAGGGGACAATCGGCGTAAGAAAATGTGAAAAAGGAGAAAAAGAGCCTTCTGTAGATTCCGCTAATAACGCTTATACCGTAAGTGTAAATGGTAAAAAATATGCAGTTGCTTTAGAAGGTAGAAAAGCTTCGGTTAACGGAAAACTTTATGATTTTGAAGTCAAAGCAGGTATTGATGCAAAAGCTGTTAGCGGAGATGCTTCTCCTGTTAAGGCAGCTTTGCCTGGAACTGTTTTAAAAGTATTGGTTTCTGTTGGTGATAATATTGCTGAAGGTGATGTTATTGCTGTTGTAGAGGCAATGAAAATGGAAACTGAAATCAAATCACCAATGGCAGGTACCGTAAAAGATGTAGAAATAGAACCTGGAGATAAAGTTAAAACAGGTGATGTTCTAGTAACAGTAGCATAAAATTTATAAAGGAAAGAAAAAATGGATATAGTAGAAAGTTTATACAAATTATGGCAATCGACAGGTATTGCAAATTTTGTTCAACCCGTTGATCCTAATATTACAAGCGGTTTTGAACAATTTTTGCATCAATTCGGTTCTCCAATAATGATAATTGTTTGTTTATTTCTTCTTTGGTTAGGTATAAAAAAACAATTTGAACCGTTGTTGCTTGTCCCTATTGCTTTCGGAGGTTTGTTATCTAACATTCCTGTTGCTGATATTGCAGGGCCCCATGGCTTTTTAGGAATTATTTATGAATTTGGTATTCACCAAGGATTATTTCCTTTGATTATTTTTATGGGTGTTGGAGCAATGACCGATTTTGGACCTTTGATTGCAAATCCTAAAACTTCGTTGTTAGGAGGAGCAGCTCAGTTTGGTATTTTTGCCGCTTTGCTTTTAGCATTATGTGTATTTGGCTTTACTTTACCACAATCAGGTGCTATTGGTATTATTGGTGGTGCAGATGGCCCAACGTCAATTTATGTTACAACTAAATTAGCACCAGAACTATTGGGTGCAATTGCTGTTGCTGCGTATTCTTATATGGCTTTAGTTCCGGTAATCCAGCCTCCAATTATGAAATTATTAACAACTGAAGCTGAAAGAAAAATTGAAATGACACAATTAAGAGAAGTGTCAAAACGTGAAAAAATAGTTTTCCCTTTAGTTGTACTTGGGTTGTGTATTATTTTCTTACCTGATGCATGTCCATTAATTGGAGCTTTGACATTCGGTAATTTATGTAAAGAATGCGGTGTAGTGGAAAGATTGTCTGATACTATGCAAAATGCTTTAATCAATATTGTAACTATATTTTTAGGTCTTTCTGTTGGATCAAAATTGTCAGCTGAACAATTTTTGACTTTGCAGACTTTATTCATATTGATTTTAGGTATTTTAGCATTCTCTTTCGCAACAGCGGGTGGAGTTTTGTTCGCAAAATTTATGAATTTATTTTCAAAAAACAAAATCAATCCACTTATAGGTTCGGCAGGTGTATCTGCAGTTCCAATGGCTGCACGAGTCTCAAATAAAGTAGGTTTGGAGGCTAATCCTCAAAATTACTTATTAATGCATGCAATGGGACCAAACGTTGCTGGTGTTATTGGATCTGCGGTTGCTGCAGGTATATTACTTGCTTTGTGTAACTAGATTATATAATACATAATATAAAGGCCTGTTTTTACAGGCCTTTTTTGTGTTAAAATTTAGTATATTAGGAAAAGGGGGTATTTATATGAAAAAAATCGCTGTATTAGGGTCTTCATCGGGAAATCTTTTAGAAGCATTATATAATCGCTTAAATAGTGTTGATGTGACATTTGAGTGTCTCTGTGATGATGAAAAGTCCGATTTCTTTAGTAAAGCTAAATCTCTAAAGATTTCTTGTAAATATTTGCCTTGGGAAAAGAATTTTGAATATTTTTCGTCTCATGATTTTGATTTAATTGTTCTTTGTGATTATAAAAAAGAGTTGCAAAGTGATGTTTTGGAACTTGGAAAGTTTATAAATATTCACCCTTCTTTATTACCATCTTTTAAAGGAAATGATGCTTTATATAGAGCTTTTAATTCAGGGGTTAAGGTTTCTGGAGTAACGGTGCATTGGGTAAGAGAAAATTTGGACAGTAAAAATATAATAGCTCAATATCCTGTTTTAATTGGAAATTTAATGCATTTTGATGAATTTGAAAAAGAAACTAATGAATTAGAAAAAATGTTGTATCCGCTTGTTATTGATAAAATTCTGAAAGATGAGGTATTTGATTATACTGATTTGATAAGTGTAAATAAGTGCAGTGGATCTTGTTCTAATTGTCAATCGTGAAATAATTATAAATAGTGGACATTGCTTTGCTGTTTGTTATATAATGGGCATGAAAGTAGGAGTTAATTTATGTCTATAGATAATGCATTGGTTATGATTTTAGCAGGTGGAGAGGGTAAGAGATTATACCCTTTAACAAAAGATAGAGCTAAACCTGCAGTACCTTTTGGTGGTAGATACAGAATAATAGATTTTGTTTTAAACAATTTTATAAATTCTGGTTTCTTCAAAATAAAAGTTTTAACCCAATATAAATCTGATTCTTTAAATAAGCATATTACAAGAGGATGGGCGTTATCGCCGTTTTTAAATCAGTATGTTGATCTAGCTCCTGCTCAGATGAGAACTGGATCTGATTGGTATAGAGGTACGGCTGATGCGATTTATCAAAATGTCTTTCATATAACAGATGAAGATCCTGATTATGTTTGTATTTTTGGAGGGGATCATATTTATAAAATGGATGTCTCTCAAATGCTAGATTACCACAAGGAAAAAGATGCAGATTTGTCTATTTCGGCTATTCCTATTCCAATATCTGAAGCGCATGAATTTGGAATTATTGAAGTGGATGATGATTGGAAGCTAATAAATTTTGTTGAGAAACCAAAAGAAAAGCCTAAATCAATTCCAGGTAATCCTGATATGTGTCTAGCTTCTATGGGAAATTATATATTTAGCAAGGATATTTTACTTGATGCTTTAAATAGAGATGAAGAAATAAAAGAGTCAAGTCATGATTTTGGTAAAAATGTTATCCCAATGTTGTTAAAAGAAGGAAAAAGAGTGTATGTTTATAATTTTAATGATAATTCTTTCCCTGGAATGACAGATAGAGAGCGTGGATATTGGATGGATGTAGGTAGTATTGATGCATATTGGCAAGCTAATATGGATTTATTGGATTATGACCCTGAGTTAAACTTGTATTCTCAAGATTGGCCTTTGAGGACTTTTAATTATAATTATCCTCCTGCAAAATTTATTTGGGAGGAAGGTGAAAGAGTTGGAATGGCAACAAATTCTATGGTATCAGAAGGATGTATTGTCTCAGGTGCAGGACTTTCTCGATGTGTTTTGTCTCCAAAAGTAAAGGTAAATAGTTATTCTCAAATATCAGAAAGTATTTTAATGGAAAATGTTGAAATTGGTCGACATTCAAAAATTAAAAAAGCAATTATTGATAAAAATGTAATAGTACCGCCAAATACCCGTATTGGTTTTAATAAAGAAGAAGATGAACGAAGGGGCTTTCATGTTTCTCCAAATGGAGTTACAGTGGTACCTAAGGGTGCTAAACTTTAAGTTCTGGAATTTTTTTTATATTTGTTATATGCTTGCTTTGGCTATTGTAAATCTTTATTAATATGAAGGGATATTATGGCAATTCTTTGCCTTTACAGTCTTTATAGATTTGGGTAGTGAAATCATGATATCAAGTATAAGATTAAATATTACAAATACTCCAATATATAAAAATATGTTGAGTTCTGCTCATAGTGCTCAACAGAAAGCCTTGAATTTACTTCCCAATAAAGCTTTTTCAGGTGAAAAGATGATAAAGGCTATGGATTATCTTGGAAAAAATTTCTCATCTGATAAACAAAGACTAGCTTTAGGTGTAACTGCTCTGGTTACTCAACCTATTATTGATGCACATAATAGAGATGTTGATGAAAAAACTCGAAAAGTTTCTGTTGCAAGAACTATTGCCAAAATCATTGCTGGAACTTTTACCGGGTTCTTTATCAGATATGGTTGTATAAAGGCTATTAAAGCTTTTTCACAAATACCTGCTAAAGGAATAAAAAAATATAAAACTATTTTTACTCCACAGGGTGTAAAAGATAACACTACGGATGCTTTTGAACAATATCGTAATGCAATGGGTACTATTGTTGCTCTTGGTGTTATGGTGTTTACTAATTTCTTGATAGATGTTCCTCTTACAAAATTTTTGACAAATGTTTTTGTGAAAAATCAGGAGGATAAAAAATGAATCCTTTAGTTAAATTTTTCACGAATGCAAAAACTTATTTGTATAAAAATTATGGTGAAAATCCTGGAACCATGCTTGTTCATACTGGTGTGTTGGGCTGGATTTTATCAGCTATGGCTCAAGTAACAGCTGTTTTGATAAATGATAAAATTTCTAAAAAAGAAAAATCTTTTTTGATACCTCAAGAAATAGCAGATGCTGCTATAAACATTTTATCTTTTTATATTGTTACAAGTTCTTTTAAAAACCTAGCTTCAAAATTAGTTTCTACTGGTAAAATTTCTACAAAAAATATTATAAAGCATATAGAACAAAAAGGAGTTAATCTTAAAGATTATATAGGGAAATTAGATTCAAATATTGCAAATGATTTCCCAGAGTTAAAAGGCGAATATAAGAGTTTTAAAAATGGTGTAGATGTTGTAGCAAGTACTATTGGTTCTATTGTATCTTGTAATATTCTTACACCTGTTTTAAGAAACCAGTACGCAGCCAAAAAACAAAAAGAATTGATCGCTCAAATGGATGGTGTAGAAAATAAAGATAAAAAGCTTAATCCTCGAAATTCATTATCCATGGATGCTTATCAGAAAATGGCTTCAATGAAATATTCATCAGGAAGTTTAAAGATATAAAAGTACTACTATACCTGTAATTATTCCAGTAATCATAATTGAAAATATTATTGACAGTTTTATGAATGGATCAAAATGTTTTTCTTCCGGATTATTTTGATGTATTTGAAATATGATATTTTTTGAAAAATCACTTTTCAGATCATTTTTAGTTTTTTCGTATGAAGATAAAAGCATTTTTTTGAACGTATATATATTTTCAAGGTCTTGTCTTGCTAGAGGATTTGATATTGCTATTTTTTTTATTTTAATATTTTCGAAGTCATTTAATTCATTATCGATGTATGCTGATAAGTTTAGTTTAAAGTCTTCATATTGCTTTGTTATATATTGATTTTCAATTTCATTATTATCGATTTTGACATACTTATTAAGCATATTTTTAAGTTGCAAGTATTTATTCATGCAGCTTGGACAGTTTTGCAAGTGTTCTTTTACATATTCAGACAATTTGCTGCTTAATTTTTCTTCTACATAAAAATTTAATAATGCAACTACTTGTTCGCAGGATAATTGATGGTTTGCCATATTTTTCTCCTTTTTAAATATATGCTTTTAAGTCTTGTTGTAATTTTCCTCTAGCTCTGGCAATTCTTGATTTAACTGTTCCAATACTAGAGTGTGTTGCTTTAGCTATTTCTTCATAACTCAATCCTTGAAATTCTCTTAGAACTATTGCTATTCTAAATTGTTCGGGGAGTTCTTGAATAGCATTTTTTATAATTTTTTCAAGTTCATTGGACACACATTTTTCATGAGGTTTACATTTTTTGTCAGGTAATTGGAATTTTATTGGATGTTCTCCTTCTGTTTCTTCGTCTAACGAAATTGTTTCAACTTTTTTTTGAGATTTTCTAAGCTCATCATAAAATAGATTAGTAACTATTTGGTTAAGCCAACTTCTGAATAATTTTGGATTTTTGAGGTTTTGTATATTTTTAGCAACTCTGAAAAGAGCTTCCTGTGTCAGGTCTGAAGCATTTTCTCTTTTGTTGCAAAGATATGAAAATGCTGCAAATACATTTTTTTGTTCTCTTTTTATTAATTCTTCAAGTGCCTTAAAATCATTTTGTTGTGATAATACAACAAGTTCTTCCAAAGGCATCTTTTTGTACTGCAATTTATTGCCCGACATAAATTTCTCCTTACATTTATAGTAAGAAATTTTGGGCAAGAAATGCTCATTCCTTATAGTATATCCAATGGAGTATATTTTTTTTAATAAGATTATAAATTTTTATTCTGCAGAAATATAGCCTCTTAATGCAGTGTAAGCTGCAACGTATGGGGAAGCAAGGTATATCTTACCATCAACATTACCCATTCTGCCTTGGAAATTTCTGTTTTGCGTTGCAAGACAAACCTCTCCATCAGCAAGCGTTCCGGCATGAACACCGACGCATGGTCCGCATCCTGGAGGTAAAATTGTTGCATTTGCTTCTACAAATTTTTTTATTAATCCTTCTTCTAATGCATTTATGTATACATCTTTTGATGCTGGACAAATTAGCATTCTAACATTTGGATTAATTTCTTTACCTTCAAGTATGTCAGCTACTACTCTCAAATCTTCTATACGTCCATTTGTGCAGGTTCCAACAAATACCTGGTCTACTTTAATATTTTTTAAATCTTTTACATTTTTTGTATTATCAACTGTGTGCGGACAAGCTACAGTATGTTCTATATCTTCTGCATTAATTTTTATTATTCTTTCATAAATCGCATCATCATCTGGTCTTATACTTCTGAATTTATTTTCTCTTCCATGTTGTCTTAAAAATTCTTTTGTTTTTTCATCAGCTACAAACAGTCCTGCTTTTGCACCTGCTTCTACTGCCATATTAGCAAGTGTAAATCTTTCCGACATATTCATTTTTTCAATTGTATCCCCGCAAAATTCAAGAGCTTTATAAGTCGCTCCATCTGCTCCTATTAACCCAATTATATATAGCATCAAGTCTTTAGAGCATATTCCTTTTTTGAAATTCCCGTTTACTTCTATTTTAAATGTAGCGGGTACTTTTAGCCAAGTTTTTCCTAAAGCCATTGCTACAGCTACATCTGTAGAGCCCATTCCTGTTGCAAAGGCTCCAAGAGCTCCAGATGTGCAGGTATGAGAATCTGCTCCTACTAAAATTTCTCCGGGATTTACAAAGGATTCTACTAATCTTTGATGGCAAACTCCCGCTCCTACATCTGAAAGTATAGCACCATATTCTTTTGAAAAGTTCCTTAAAATAGTATGAGTGTTTGACAATTCTTTTCTTGGACTAGGAGAAGCGTGATCAATAAATAAAATTGTTCTTTGAGGATTGTGTAATTTTTCTTTTCCCAACTTCAAAAATTCTTGCACGGTTAAAGGACCTGTACCATCTTGTACTGCTGTAACATCTACATTTGCAATGACAAGTTCTCCTGCTTTAACTTTTTTCCCTGCGTGTTCTGATATTATTTTTTCTGCTAAAGTCTGTCCCATTAACCCATTCTCCTTTTTATTTATGAATTTTAGCATGAAAAGCAGCTAAAAACAATGTTTTTATTTGATTAAACTTATTAAACTCAGATGATTTTGTGCGGTTTTGTAATAAGTTTTGACTCAACTCTTTCTTTGATAGCTCCTTCAGGTTCATAATATGGAGAAACAGTCATGATTTTAGCTGCAATATCAGGATAATAATAAATAAATCTTAATTCACTTGATGTAAGAGGTTTTTGGGTATGAACGTTTGCATACCTTGCAAGTTCCAGAATATTTCTTGCTTCGTGTTCATCTTTAAATTCAATTTCAAGATTATTGTATACGTTTCTAAAACCTTTTATCCCTCCGTATTCACCAGTTGTAATCATTCTACCTGTTTCAATAATTTCAGGTTCGCCTCTCCCCAATTCTTCATAGTCATATAACTCATAATTCCTTCTGTCTTTTAGTGCTCCATCAGCATGAATCCCTGATTCATGAGCAAAAGCATTATCTCCTACTGCAGGTTGATTTATAGGAATTGGAACTCCAAAAGCGTATGACGTATATTTTGCAAGTTTCCAAATTTTGCTTAAATCAATATTTTCATCGATTTGATATCTGTTTTTAAATCCTGCGGATTTTAAAACAGCTAAAAGGCAGGATGCAAGATCTGCGTTTCCGGCTCTTTCCCCCATTCCGTTTATTGCGGTATTTATGTAAGCATCTACTCCAGCATCAATTGCAGCTTTCGCCCCCATAACAGAACAAGCCGCAGCCATTCCTAAATCATTATGAAAATGAAGTTCTGTTGCCATTCCTGTTGCTTTAGCTATTTTATATATTCTTTCATATGTGGTATTTGGGTCTTCATATCCTAAAGTATCGCAATATCTAAAACGTCTGGCTCCGCATTTTTTTGCTTCTTTAGCATATTGTATAAGAAAATCAACATCGCTTCTTGAGGCATCTTCTGCATTTACTCCGATATCTTCTGCACCCAAAGATACAGCGCATTCAACAGCTTCGCATGTCATATTTATGATGTCTTGAGGAGTCTTTTTGCCCATATATTTTCCATTAATCATTTGTTCTGATGTTGATTGGGATAGATTTATGTTTTTTAGCATTGGAACATTTTTGAATGAAAGCTCAACATCAGATACAATTCCACGCATCCAACCTGACAGTTTTGTTTTTGAAATTACATTTCTTTCCACAAGTTCAAGATTACCATTAAGATAGTTGATTTCATGCTTTGTTGTAGGAAAGCCAAATTCTGATTGAGTAATTCCCATATCGTCCAGCATTAGATTAATAATTGTTTTTTCAAGCTTAGCTAACCCAAGTCTGGATGTTTGTACACCGTCTCTATTTGTAACATCAACAAAATAAATTTTATTATTTCCCATTTGAACTCCTAAATATAGTACACATATATGTTTTTATTTATAAATAACTTGCATTTTTCAGTTATATTATTTACAATATTAAGTATGGAACTTTTTGAATGTTCTGTCAAGAATTTTAATAATAATTATGAATAACACAAAGCAGCTTGAAAAAAAAATTAATAAAGAGTATAAAATTGGAAATGTAAAAAGTGCAATTGAATTATGTCAGATAGGGCTTCAGGATGATCCTACAAATGCTGACTTACATGTTAGGTTGGGTGATTTGTATTTAGCTTGGCATCTTGATATATATAATTCATGTCAATATATTGATGAGGCTATTACGGAATATCAAAGAGCTTTAGAAACTTATATTGATTCTGCAGAAATTTATTTTAAAATAGGTCAAGCTCATTATTTTAAAGGTGATTTAGATAAAGCTATAAATTATTTAGATACTGCAATTTCTAAAAATCCTAAATTGGGTAAAGCATATTACTTGTTAGCTGAAACTTATACTAAAAAAGCAAGGTTTTTAGAAGCTTCAATAAATGCTAAAAAAGCTATAAAGGTTATGCCTTTTTCAAATTCTTGCGCTCATTTCTTGCTGTCGAATCTTTAT
This sequence comes from uncultured bacterium, assembly GCA_949290355.1. Taxonomy (GTDB): domain Bacteria; phylum Cyanobacteriota; class Vampirovibrionia; order Gastranaerophilales; family Gastranaerophilaceae; genus Stercorousia. Next base: position 681,131 of record CASERN010000011.1, read on the forward strand.
AATATTTCATCAGCAAGAAGTTTTAAGCATTTTTTATTATCAAAATATGAATTCTTGCTTTCATTCTTGACATTGCCTTTTGACAAAATTGCATTGGGAAATGTATCTAAAAGTCTAACTTATTTAAAGTTTCTACCTGTTTTGATTAAAGGTGCTTATCAGGTGCAGAAAAACAGGTTGAGTGAGGCTTTGGATACTTATAATGAAGCTGTAGAAAAAGCTCCAGGATTTTTACCTTTATATTGTTTGCTTGGAGATATATACAGATCTCTTGGTCAGTTTGATGATGCTATTACCGAATATAAGATGGCTATTTGGCTAGATTGTTTAAATATCCCAGCATATAAACATCTTTGTCAAGCTTATGAAGAAAAAGGTGATTATGATAGTGCTGTTGAAATTTATGAAAAATTGATTGAAATTATGCCTAATATGCCAGATGTGCATTCAAATCTTGCAAATATTTTATATGTAAAAGGAGATATTGATGCAGCTATTTCGCATTTTCAAACAGCAGTTACTTTAAATCCTAAAAAACAATGGACAAGTATAATAAATCAAACTTTAGGTTTTGTATACCAAGAGTCGAAACAGGATTTGAATGCTGCAATTAGTTCATATCAAAGTGCATATCTTTTAACTCCAAAAGACATTGATATTTATGTTAACCTTGGTAGTGCTTTTTATGATAAAGAAGATATTGAAAATGCATTACAGGTGTACCGCAATGCTTTGGATTTAGATCCGGAGAATGCAAAAATTCATTGTAATTTAGGCTTCTTATACTGGGGGAAGGGCGATATTGACGAAGCATTGAAAGAATATGAGCTATCTATTAAATACGATCCTAATTATGATATTGCATATAATAATATGGGTGTTATTTATCTAGATGATTTAGGTAGAGTAAAACCTGCTATAGATTTGTTTAAAAAATCTGTAGAGTGTAATCCAAATTATGCGTTAGCTCATTTTAATTTAGCTCGTGCAATTGCGATTACAGGTGATAAAGTTGAAGCAGCAAAGTTATTTCAAATAGCTCAGGATATAAATAAAATAACAAATGAAATTGATCCTCAGGATATTTTAGATAAAATTAATGGTTTGTTTGCATAGTTTACTTGTTATAAAATAATTTTATTATTTCAATTGTATTATAATCCAAATTAAGGGTATTATTTATATATTTTGTTGCCTATTTGTACTTGTTTTACGTACATATCTTCACAAGCTCCATAACCTCTGCTAGTGGAGTCTTTGTCTGTTCTAGAAAGACTTGTTTTGGCGATTACTTCATTTTTATCAGTGTATATATCAACTAAGTAACCGTCAAGTTTTATAATTTCATTTTTTCTAATTTTTAATAATGCGCTCATAACATTTGTATTTGCCGGTATAATGTGTGTATGAGCTATATGTGAGCTAACATAATCTATCCCCCAAGGCATAGAATCCATTTTATCTTTTGATCTCCATTCAAGTCTTCGAGCTTGACCTAGTGTTTTATATGATTTAAATTTCCAATGTTTATGAAGTTTTTTAGAATCTGCAAGTTCTCCCCATGCTATTCCAAAATCTATAAGACATACTTCATCAAACTTACTTCTCATTATGTCTCTAAACCAGAAATTATTATTTTTTGTTATTACTATACCTGATATTGAATATTCAGCTTGTGGGCGTAATATATATAAATTTTTTTCTCCATAGAATTTTATAAATTTTGTACTATTTATTGTTGTTTGTATAGGCTCATTGTTTGGATTAATTATATTTTTTGTTGTATCAGATATATGCGGGAATGAGTATTTTACTCTGAATAATATATCTCCGAGAATGGAATTTATTATTATTAAAAGCATTAAAATTGCGCATATTTTGCAGAATAATTCCCAAATTTTATTGAATTGCATTATATTTCCTTAAACTAAGGTTTTGTTGTCTTCATAAATTTTTGTAGGCAGGATGAAACCGAATGTTGAACCTTTTCCTGGTTCTGAATTTACAAAAACTTTTCCTCCATGGTATTTTTCTATTGTTTGTTTTACTAAGTGAAGCCCTAATCCAGTTCCTTTAATAGTGTGTATGTTGTTTTCAACTCTATAGAATCTGTCAAATATTTTCTTTTGATGTTCAGGAGCAATTCCGCAGCCTTGATCACTTACTGTTATTTCTATATCATCTCCTGATTTTAATAGGTTAACTTTGATTTCCCCATTATCAGGAGAATATTTTATTGCATTAGATAATAAATTTGTCAAAGCTCTTTCTATACCATCATAATTAAATAGAAAATCTTCAATATTTTCCTCTTTATTTACCGTAATTTTTAAATTTCGTTCTTTAGTGAGTGGTTCCACTTGATTTACGCAATTATCAATAACCTCATATATGCTGTTTAAAGCTTTTTCCATTTGAGCGTTAGCTTCCATTCTGGAAAAGTCAAGAATATCATTTACCATTCTGTTAAGTCTTATAATTTCTTGGTTTATTGTGCCAATGAATTCTTTTTGAGTTTCGTAGTCAAATTCATTCCCATAATTATACAGCGTATCAATATAGCTTCTTAATACTGTAACAGGAGTTCGTAATTCATGTGAAACATTAGAAATGAATGTTGATCTCATTGCATCCATTTCTGCTTCTTTTGTCATATCAATGAGAACAATAATATACCCTACATAGTCTTTATTTCTTGTAAACATTGGAGATATTATTGATTTAATAACTCTTTTATCTACTTGAATGTTAAATTCAAGAGGTTTGTTTTCCATTACTTCAATAGGGGTATCTTTAAATTCTTCTATTTTTTCTTTAAAGCAATAATTCCCTTCTGTGTCAATATATTGTTGTATTTTGGTATTCATCATCTGATTATCTTGAAGTTCAAGTAATTTATGTGCGTGATTATTAATTAATACAACATTGTCATTATTATCGCATACAACAACACCATTTGCGATACTCATTAGTATTGCTTCAAGTTTGTTTCTTTCTAAAGTTAGCTGCTCAATATTTTGTTCTTCATATAGGTGAAGTTTGTTTGACATATCATTAAAAGCATTGAACAGCTCTTTAACTTCAGAGCTTACATCTTTATCTTGTATTGTATATCCAAATTCTCCTGTTGAAATTTTATGTACACCGTTATGTAGAATTCTTAATTCTCTTGTAATAAGATAAGTGTTTATAAGTATTACAAATGCAAAAACAATCCAAGCTACAGTAAATACAAAAAGTAATGAAGCTCTGGTAGTTGAAGAAATTTCAGTTATAATGTTGCCAGAAAGACCAATTGTTACAGATCCTATATTTAATCCGTTTGCTTTAACTATAGGAGAACTTACAATTATATTTGGGTTTTTACTGGCAATTATTTTGTTACTTTCTGCTTTATATAATGTTTTGCCGCTTTGGTCTCTGTATTCAATAAAAATAATATCATTATGGGTTTGTACAATTGTATCAGCATGTGATTTTAAAATATCATACACTTTTTCTTTTTGAGAATTTTCTATAAGTTCAGAACATTCAATAGCGAGAGCTTTTGACACTATTTGACCAAAATTTTGATAGCCTTCATTAAGCTTTTTTTGTATGTTAAAAATTGCAAAAATTGCAATAAATACGATTAAAGCTGTGCTTAAAATAAGTCCTGAAATTATAAGTTTATTTTGAGTATTCAAGCTCACTTGTTTCTTATTCATACTCAAAATTATATCACTTTTATAGTGCTCAGGCAAGGTGTTTAATGTATAAAATTATTACTTGACTATATATGCTAGATTGTATCTGATAACTTTAGCCAGCTCAGAAAGCTTCAATTCTACTTGGTAACCGATTTTACCTGCGCTAAAAATGATAGATTCAAAATTCTTGGCAGACTCATCTATTGTAGTTGTAAAAAATTTTTTCATCCCTATAGGAGAACATCCTCCATGGATATATCCGGTTAATCCTAGCAGTTCTTTTGATTTGACCATTTCTATTGATTTTTCTCCAACACTTTGTGCTGCTTTTTTCAAGTCAAGTTCTTTTGCAACAGGTACCATAAAAACATAATATTTTTTTGACTTGCTGACTGTTACAAGTGTTTTGAATACTTTTTCAGGATTTTCATTCAAAACAGATGCAACTTCGACTCCGCTTATTGCATCTGTATTTGAATAATTATAATGATTATATTTTATTTTGAGCTTGTCAAGCTCTCGCATTACGTTTGTTTTATGCTCCACAAACTTATCCTCTTGAAGCAATTGTTCTGGCTGCATGTACCCCTGAAGCGGAAGCTTGTATCAAACCTCTTGTAACTCCAGCGCCATCACCTATTGCAAACAAGTTTTTTACCCCTTCTGTTTCAAGTTCATTTGTAAGTTTTACTCTCGCAGAATAGAATTTTACTTCTATACCATAAAGTAAAGTATATCTTGAAGCAGTTCCTGGACATATTTTATCAAGAGCTTTAAGCATTTCAATGATACTTGTCATTTGTCTGTATGGTATTACAAGACTCAAATCTCCAGGAGTTGCGCAAGTAAGTGTTGGTTTGATTATGCTTGATTTAATTCTGTCAGGAGTTGATCTGCGACCGTCAAGCAAATCTCCGAATCTTTGAACTAAAATTCCTCCTCCTAACATATTTGCAAGTCTTGCTATATGCTGACCATATTGTATTGGTTCTTTGAATGGTTCAGTGAATTTCTCGCTTACTAATAATGCAAAATTTGTGTTATTAGTTGTTTTTTCAGCGTAACTGTGTCCATTTACTGTGGATATCCCGTTATAGTTTTCTTGAACAACTTCTCCATTAGGGTTCATGCAAAATGTTCTTACTTCATCACCAAAAGTCGGAGAGTAATAAATAAGTTTTGACTCATATAATTTATCAGTCAATGGTTCAAATACAGGAGCCGGTAATTCTACTCTTACGCCTATATCAACTGCATTATTTACCATTCCAATTTTATGTTTTGCAAATTCATGAGTAAGCCAATCAGCTCCTTCTCTGCCGGGCGCAATGATTGTATATTCAGCACATATTGTCTCTCCGTTGTCAAGAACTATTCCCTTTACTTGCTCACATTCTACAATTAAAGATTGGGCTGATACATTATTTAAAATAGTTATTCTTTCTCCTAAATAATCTTGCATATTTTTAAGAACATTAAGGCTTCTTTCAGTTCCTAAATGTCTGACAGGCGAATGTACTAACTTTAATTCTGCAAGTGATGCTTGACGTTCCAATTCTTTAAAAGTATTCATATCTGTGCCAAATACTTCATCTGTAGCTCCAAAGTCAAGGTATAAATGATCTGCATAGTCTATTAATTTTTCTACTTGTCTTCTATCCATATAGTCAACAAGGTGTCCGCCTACATCCGGGGTAAGTGTTAATTTCCCGTCAGAAAAAGCTCCTGCTCCTCCCCATCCGCATAGCAATCCACATTTTTTGCAAGATGGACATTTTTCATAACCTTCACGCAAAAGGCACTTTCTGCTTTCTATTTTTTGCCCCTTTTCAATTAGAACAACTTTCCAATCGGGTTTTAATTTTGTAATTTCAAGAGCTGCAAAAATTCCAGCTGGACCTGCACCTATTATCGCTACATTGTACATTTCATATCTCCGTAATCTTTAATTTTCCAAACCAAATAAGTATATATTAAACAATTCATTTTTTAAAGTTTTTGTAAGCATTTGTTAAGAATTATGCGGTTGGAATTTTATTTCATTTAGTTTCATTTTAAAAGTAGAAAGACCATATTTTTTGTTGCTATCCATATTTATTATTAACTCAATAGTCTTACCTGATTTAATTTTTGTTGGCTGCTCAAATCTTTCTCGAATTCTTAATTTTACACTTTTGATAAATTTTAATATTGCATTAAAATATTTTGATTTTGCAACTCGCAATTCAAAACTGTTTAAAATATTTTTTTGTTTACAAAATTTTTGTTCTTTCCCAACTTCTTTTCCAAGAGTTGATAATTGTTCTGCTTGTACTCCTGTAAAAAGGTAATTTTTATCATTTTGTGTTATACATTTGAAATAATCTGATGGATGCATTACTTTTGAATTTTGCTTTTTAGGATATCCTCTATACCCATATTCAATAATGTAATCAGGATCGTATTTCGCAAATTCTTTTATTATATTTACTTTTTTTTCATTATTTGCAGGCCCTGCCAGTATATTAGTAAGTTGATGACAAGCTGATTTTATATTTTTATTATTAAATGTTTCTACCCCATCTACAAAAACTCTTACAGGGATTACACTTGTAAATGTTGGATTGTAATTAATTTTATTATTTATTTTCGAAACCATTTTACAGCCTTTTTTTGCTTTAAAAAACAAAAATAAATATTTTTGCTATTCATTAATATTTATTTTAAATGCTTTAGTATGAGATTTTTTCGCATGATTAATATTCATTATTAATTCATTTATATCATCTGTATTAGATATATTTTTTGCTTGATTTGCATATTCCAAAGCTTTTTTTAGGTTATTATTGTTTAGATTTACAGCTGCAAGATTAAACAGTACAATATATTTTTCATTGTTGTTTTTTACAAGAGTATTTGCCTTTTCAAAAGCTTTCACAGATTCGCTGTATTTATTTAATTCTGCATATGCAATTCCTAAATCGATATATCCTCCAGCTAATTGAGGCGCATTTTTGATGTAATTTTTCGCTTCTTCAAGTTTTTTTGATGATAATTCTCTAGATGTCCCAAGTACTATTGGGGCGTAGATTAGCCCTTTTTTATCTATTTTTTTTATATCTGTATTTGTAATATCAGGAACTAATTTATATAGTAATTTGATGGTGTTTAAGTCTTGTGCTGAAAGATATTGGAAAGAGCTTTTATATGGCACATAAAAATTACTGCTTGTATTATTGTTGCTCATATACATTAAATCTCCAGAACTATAGCTGTGCCCCATTATTCCTAGAGAATGACCAATTTCATGTAATATTGTATTGTACAATTCTTTATCTGAAAAGAAGTTACCAAATGGGTCTTTATCGTATAAAACTATTGTCATTTTTTTTAATGTAGAACCTTTAAAATCAGGTGTAGTATATCCTACAACATATTTACAAATATTATCAGAGCAAATATCTTTGGGCAGTGGAACTATTTTTACAATAATATTGGCATATTTAACGTTATTTGTTTGTTGAAATTTAATAAATTGAGTTGAGTTTTGCCACTGAGTAAATGCATTTATAATTTCTTCATTATAATATGCTGGTAATTGATCACTTTTAGTATCATCAATAATAATTATTTTTAAAGGAAATTTATTTACATCCCAACGAATTATTCCTTTATCAAAAGCAGCTTGTTCTATATAATTTTCTCCGATAGTTCTATATATATTATTTCTCCAATCGTTGATTATGGAAGTTGCTGTTAATTTTGCGCTGTCTTTGATATTATCTGTTGACAAAAGAAACATTTCTTTTTGGACTTTAATTGTAGGATTTAGGTTTGAAAGAGATTGCACATAATAATATCTGTAGTTTTGATTTTTTTTATCCAAATTACAGGCTTGTTTTAAATTTTTATAGGCTTTAACGTAATCTTGTTGTTTTAAATAGCTTTGTCCCCTTTTGTAATAATATACTGGCATTAACTTTATAGTTATTCCAAATACTATTGCAAACAAACAAATTAAAACGGTGATTATTCTATCATTATTTTGCGATGTCATTATCTTTTATCCCTTTATCAATTTCAAGGATTTTAGCAAGAGATCGTGTATCTCCTTTAAGTTTAAAGTATTCTGCAAATTTAGGCGTAGTCTTTAAATTATAACTTCTTCCGTTTTTATCTTTTGTTTTAGAAATAAGTCCTTTTTCAACAAGTTCTTTTATATGATCATATGCAGATGAACCTCTTAAATCTATCAATGCAGTCTGCCTTATAGGTTCCTTAAGAGCTATTACAGACAAAGTCCTTAATGTGGCAGGCTTCAAGTCTACAGGACATAAAAGTTCTACTAAATCCATATGTTCCTCTTTTACCTGAAGAATGTAACCATTTTCATCATCAATTTCTAAAGCTCCATCTCTTGAAGAATAATCCATTATTAATTCCAATATAGCTTCTTCTATTGTTTCTGTTTCTTCATCTAATATAGTTGCGATTTCATCAAGCGTTACTGCTCGTGCTGTTATAAATAAAACAGCTTCAATTCGCGATTTCAACTGCTCTATTTTCATCTTTACCACCTTTTACAACATATAAGTCTGAATAAAATTCATCTTGTTGAAGTTCATAATCTGTTTCTGCTGTTAAAAACAGTAATGCAATATACGCACTAATTTTATCCATTCCTAATAAAGTTAATTCATTTAATTCTATTTTTTCATTTTTTTCAAAAATTTGACCCAAATTTTCTTTTAAAGTCAAAACGCATGTTTCAATATATTCCTCATGAGCTAAATTAACAATATCATCAGGAGTTAGTCTTGAATATGATTGAACACGTCTTTTAGCTCTTTCATGAGCGCTTTTTAATGATTGTTTCTGCTCAAGTTTTTCATAAAATTCTAATTGCCTTATTAAATCTTTTAAAGTAACAACTCTATTATGATTCAATCTTACACTTGTCCTTCTTTGAAGGACTTCGTCAATAGAAATAACGTTATTTGTCGGGACATAATCTTCTTCGCCATAATCAACAATAAAACCGTCATCGTCATATTGAATTTCCGGTTCATCAGGCTCAAATTGCATTATGTCTATACCCTCTAGAACATTTGATTTTAATTTTAACAAAACAGCAGCAAATAAAAATGTTCTTCCTGTAACTCTCAAATTTTGTGATTTCATTTGAACCATATGAGCAAGATATTTATCTGTTACATCAACAATATCAATATTCCAAGGATCTATTTTGCCGGCTTTGGCCATATCGACCAAAATACCAATCCCTTCACTTTTAGGCTTGCGATCTTTTGATAAGCCTAAATCAGGTAGATCCAAATTATAATTTAATGCTGCCTCTGTACTCATATCCTAATTATTCGTCCCTTAGTTTTATACCTGTAACTTTAGTTATTCCTTTTTCTTTTTGGGTAACACCTAAAGTTCTATTAGCTGATTCTATCATAGGTTTTCTATGACTAACTACTATAAATTGCGTATCTTTTGATTGGTTCTGCACCATTTGGGCGATACGTTCGACGTTCATTGTATCCAAGCTAGCATCTACTTCATCAAATGCGTAGAATGGAGATGGCATATATCTTTGTATTGCGAATACAAATGCAAGTGCTGTTAATGATTTTTCTCCACCTGACATACTTTCTAGTCTTTGCAGTTTTTTATCTCTAGGCTGAGCTTCGATTGTCATACCTCCAGATAAAGGATCTTCCGGACATTCAAGTTTTAATTCTCCTTCACCTTCTGAGAGTTGATGGAATACTTCTTTAAAGTTTTCGTTTATGTGATTATATGTTTTCATAAACGTTTCTTTTTTTAATTGTTCATAACCTTGCATTCTTTCAAGAATTTCTTTTCTTTCTTTTGAAAGAGTGTCTATCTGTTGTTTTAATTCTTCTTGTCTCGCAAGTACTTCATCATATGCAGCTATAGCTCGCATATTTACATCCCCTAATTCTGCCATTCTTTTTTCAAGACGCTGGATTTTTGATGTAATTTCTTCTATAGAAATTTCTACAGGTGCTAATTTATTAATATCCTCGCCTGCATCTTCTAATTCTTTTCTTGCAGTTTCTAACTGCGGCTCAAGTTCTCTTCTTCTCGCTTTGAAAGATTCTATTTGTTCTGCTGTTTTTTCAATATCAGAAATTTTTATATGTTTTTGTTTTTCCAAATCAATCAAAGTATTATTAATATCTTCACGTTCTTTTAACAATTTGCCGAGCTTTTCTTCTATTTGGACAATTTGTTCATGAAGTTCTTCTTTTTTCTTATTAACTTCTATAATTTCATTTTTGTAACGATCTTTATCTTCTTCAAGTTTCTTATTATTATGTTCTATATTTGTAATTTCTTCTTCTTTGGTTTCTATAAGGTTTTGATGGAAAGAAATTTGACGATTTATTTCATTTTTGTCATTATCAGCTGTCATCAATTTTGTTTGGAGGCGTTTAATTTCAGATTCAACCCCTTCAGTTTTTTCTTTTAAATCCTTCAAGTCTTTGTCATTGATAAGTTTTTCGACTTCTTCAATTTCCTCTTGACATACAGTCATTTCATCATATATTTTAACATTTTTTTCTTCAAGTTTATCAAGTTTTTTATTGATCTCAACAATTTTAGGCTCTGTTTGAGCTACGAAATCAGCTTTTTCTTTTAAAATATTTTCACTGTTTTCGTAATTTTCTTTCATATTATTAAGTTCAATTCTTGAAGAATTAAATTCATTCATCGAATCAGAGTATTTACCTCTTACATCTTCAAGTTTTTCTTCTAAAGAAGACTTTTTATTTTCTAATGAACCAAGTTTTTGTTCCATTTCTTTCAAGCGGTCTTTGAATTTATTAAGTTCATCATCATCATTTTGACTAAAACTTAAACCAGTTCTGAGTCTTGTCCCTCCAGTCATAGAACCGGACTTTTCTAATAATTCCCCTTGAAGAGTAACCATCCTGTATTTACCAATAAGTTTTTTAGCACATTCTAGGTCTTCAACAACTATTGTATCCCCTACTGCATAGAAAAATGCATCTATATACTCATCGTCAAAATCAACAAGATTTATTGCAAAATCTATAACTCCCTTGTCCTTTGGTAATTGTAAACGTGTTGGAGCTTTTTTTATTTTGTTTAAAGGTATAAATGTTGCTCTTCCTGCATTTGATGATTTTAAAAGCTCAATTGCTACACCAGCAACATGTTCATCGTCAACTACGATATGTGCCATTCTTCCGCCGAATGCGACTTCCATAGCAATTGAATATTCTTTGTCAACGCTTCCTAATTGTACTAATGGAGCATGTACACCTCTTAATTTCGCATTCATTATTGTATCAACTGCTCTCCCGAAGTTTGCATCTTCTGCAGCTTGTTTTTTAGCTTCCATTGATGAAATTTTTCTATAAGCCATTTGAATGTTATAATTCAAATCATTTATTTCATTTTTTGTTATATCGAGGTCATGAAGAGTATTTTGTTGAATAATTTTCAAATCATTCATTTCTTTTTGCAATTGCTCTACCAGAGTTTTTTTCAAATCTTGATCAGAAGCAAAATTAGCTTTCAATTCATTTAGTTCTTGTAATTTAGCCTTCGCTTCTTCGAGTTCTTTTTGAAGATTTTTTAGTTCATTTTCTAATGGGAGCTTTGTTTGAATAATTTTAGTTTCTTCGTCTTTCAAATCCTCTAGCTGTTTTCGTAAATTGTTGCGTTTTTCGATATGTTGATCAGCAGTAGCATTCAATCCTGTCATATCTTCTAGGATTTTTTTTAATTCTGCTTCTTTAGTTTTTGTATTTTCTTTTATTATATTAATTTCATCATCTTTTAGTTTTATTTTTAATTTAAAATCTTCAATTTTCTTTTTAAAATTTTCTATACCGTTTTTAGCATTTTCAATTGAGCGCAGCCCATCATGAATCTGTTTGTCTGCATAATTAGATGCATTATTTTTACGGTCTATTTCTCCTTTTAGACTTTCTTCTTGTTTTATTAATTCTATTCTTTGAGATTCACCTTTTTCTTTTACTAATTCAGAAATTTTTTGGTATTCTTTTTTTATTAGATTTAATCTTTCCTCTAGATCTTTATTTTCTAATTCTTGTTCTTTTTTCTTTTTGGTAAATTCCAGAATGTTTTCATGAGCTTTTTCCAAATTTCTTCTGATATCAAAAAAGCGAACTTTGTTTATTTGGCTTTCTAAACCTTGTTTTTCTTCTCTAAGAGTTTGATATTTTAAAGCAACTTCTCTTTCTTCTTTTAGTTGTTCGAGTCTGTTGTCTACTTCATTTAAAATAACAGATGACCTTTCTACTCTTTGTTCAACTGTTTCAAGTTCTCCTGTTGCTTGTTCAATACGTCTGTCGAAGTCTGCAATACCTGCAATCTCGTCAATAATTTTGCGTCGATTTTTGGGGGAACAGTTCGTAATCCCCATTACATCTCCCTGCATCATTACGTTATAACTGTTTGGGGTTACATTATATTTTTCAAGAACAGCATGGACATTTGTTAATGTTGTAACGCTGTCATTTATGTAATAAGTACTGGCATATCCTTGAGAAGTTTTTCTTATTCGTCTGCCTATGCTTAGATCTTCTCCATTTTCAGTTTCGCCGAATGTAACTTTTACAAATGCCTCGTTTCTTTTAGTATAGGTAGAAATAAAATGGGATAAATTTTCTGCACGTAACTCACTTGCGTTTGCCAATCCTAAAGCAAACAGGACGCTGTCTATGATATTACTCTTCCCAGATCCGTTAGGCCCAGAGACAGTCGTAAATCCTTTTAACAGCGGGATTTCTGATTTATTTGCAAATGATTTAAAATTATCAATTTCAAGTTGTTTTATGTACATATATTCCTACCAAGTCTTATTATCTATTGAACAACAACTTTTATGACATGTCAAAAGATTAAATAAATCTTTACGTTTGCCAATAATCGGAATTAATGTTATTATTGATATATGTTGGATTTTAAAGAACAAAATGATAAAGAAAGAGTTTTCTTTGAAAAAGATTTTTCTGGTGTGAATATTCTTTTACATAGAATTAGAAATTCTTTGATAACTGGTATTCCTATAGTTATAGACGATTTAGATCTGCCGATTACTTATGATAGATCAGAGACTTTGGTATATATTACACTTTTCCAATCAGGTCAAAAATATATTCGTTATGGAAGTAAAAGAGCTGATTTGGTAACTACTCTTAATCGTGATATAGAAATGCTTCGTAAAAATAAAAAAATTAGTAATTTTTCAGTAGATGATGCAACTTTATGCAGAATAATGCTTGAATATGTAATAGACAGAAAAAAAATATCTCCAAAAGAATTAAATTCTGAAAGATTTGATAATGGAAGATTTGAGATAGGAATAAATGGACTTGAATTAAGAAAAGATGGTGTTTCTTATTATTACATGCCAACAGATGCTATTGCATTAAGTCATATGGGACTTAGAGCTGTGTTGCAAACTTTAGTTAGAAAAACACCTATCGCAAAATTATCTAATAGTATTTCTGAAAGATTAAAGATTCTAGCTGAATCAAAAGATTATGAATATTATTTATTTAAAAGCAGAGCTTTTGTTTCTTATAAAGATGAATGCATTCCTCTTTATCGCGGGAATATTCGTTATACAGACTTCAATTATGATGTTTTATACAATCAAGTAATAAAATCTGCAGACTGGCTTCTTGAAAATATGTATGATGATGGTCGTTTCCTTTATTATTATGATTGTTGTGATGATACATATAAAGATCATGAACATCCAAACAGACCTGAAAATAATCTTTATTATAATGATTTAAGACACTGTGGCGGGATAATCTCTCTAATTAGAGCTTATGAACTTACTTCTGACGAAAGATATATCAAAGCTGCGAAAAAAGCTGTTGATTGGAGTATTTCTGTATCAAGATCTCATGATACCAGATGGGGTAAGGCTTATTATGCATATTATAATAATAAAGCAAAGCTTGGAGGAACAGGAGTTTTGCTTGTTGCGATGATGCAATACAGGTCTTTTACTGGAGATAAATCTTATGATGAATATATAAAAGGTTACGTTTGTCATATATTGAGCAGAGTATATGAAAATGGAGAAATTTTAGGATATTATATTCATCCTAAATTCCATAATGGAGAACCGTTAATTAATATGACAGATGAAGAAAGAAAAGCAACTTTTTCTTTCTATTATCCAGGGGAGGCTTTGCTTGGATTAGCTCTTTTCGCTAATAATTTTTTAGATGATGAAGGATTAGCAAAAGAAGTTAGAAAAATTGCTAAAAAGGCTCTTGATTGGATTGTAGATGAAAGACCTCATATATATTCTGATTTATTTACGGCTTTACCATCTGATGCTTGGCTTATGCAAGCAATAGAGGAGTGGGTAAAAGATAAGAATTTCAGAAGGGATAATTATATTAATTTTGTATTTAATGATGCAGCAACTATGGTTGATAAAATGTATAAGCGAGATGATTCTCCATATATAGACTATGAGGGCGGGTATTATTATGAATATGGAGATCATTATTATCCAGATGGTGCTCGTTCTGAAGGTTTGGTTGCAGCATATTATCTCGCGAGGTATTTAGGAAGAACTGCTTTAGCTGAAAAATTACTTAATGCATGTAAAAAAGCTGCTATGTGTCAATTCCACTTATTTAACAATGAATTAAATAATTATTCTCATAAAAATCCTGCTCGTTCTTTAAATACTATTAGATTTAAAGCGACAAGACAATGGGTAAGAGTTGATTCTATCCAGCATGTAGCTTGTTTCTTTGCTCGTTTATATAAAGCAGAAAATTGAAAATCTTTATGTATAATAAAACAAAGCCTCATATTTTATGAGGCTTTGTTTTATATTATTATTAGTTTTCTTACTTAATGTTAGAGAAAGTCCAAGCATCAAATGTTGGAGTCTCAGAAATATTCATTTCTTTTTTCTTTTCTCCAGTGCAAGAATCATCATGAGCAATAGGTTTATATAACCTATTGTAGTATTCAATTACCATACGATCAGAGTTGAAATATGCTTCAGAAGTTCTTATAGCTTGTCTCATTAATCGAGTCCATTCTGCTTTATTTTCATAGTAAGTTGGAATTATTTCATTTTCAATTATGTTCATAATGCAGTCATGATCTTTCCAATGACGTTCTTCCCAAGGCATTTCATCGTCAAGTCCAGGGTATTCAACTGTATAACCATTAATGCCGTTGAATGTTCCCTCTACTGTCCAACCATCATATATTGATAAGTGTAATGCTCCGTTTGCGTTAGCAGACATGCCAGAAGTACCAGATGCCTCAAATGGTCTTAGCGGAGTATTTAGCCAAATATCTGAACCTCTTTTTAGTTTGCCGGATAATTCCAATTCATACCCAGGAAGTACGACAACATTTTTCAAGCTGTGTGAACGGTTAAGAAGTTTGTTAAACATTTCTTTACCCATAACATCATCCGGATGGAATTTACCTGCAAATATGATTTGAATTTTGTTTGAATCTAAAAGTTTATTGATTCTGTCTTTATCCATTAGAATCAACCAAGCTCTTTTGTAATCTGCAAATCTTCTTGCCCAAGTGATTGTCAATACATCAGGATCAAATCTTTTTCCTGCAACATTGGCAACATATTCAAACAATTCAGCTTTCATTTCTCTTTTTACGGCTAACAATTTTTCAGGATCATTAGCTGCTTCTTTGACTCTTTTATCTTGCCAATAATGAAGGTTTACAGCATTTGTAATAGCTCTGATTGGGCATCTGCCTTCAACCCATTCCCACATTTTGTTAGCAACAAGACCATGTAGTTGTGATACAGCATTAGCAATTCTTGACATTCTTAACGCTGCAACTGTTAATGAGAAGTTTTCTCCACCTAATTGAACTGCAGTTTCTCTAGAACATCCTGCAAAAAATCCGCCTTCCATTAAAGTATCTACCCAGTGAACTTCATTACCAGCAGCCACAGGAGTATGTGTAGTAAATACAGTCTTCTTTTTAACTTCTTCAAGATTTCCATTGTACTGTCTCAATAATTCAAATGCTGCAGGAAGTGCATGCCCTTCGTTCATATGAATTACATCAAAGTTGTATCCTACTTTTTGTAGTATTCTTACACCTGCTATACCAAGAACTGTTTCTTGAGCAATTCTAATTTTTTCATTACCGTCATACAATTTATAAGAAATACTTTTAGCCCAATCACTGTTACCTTCAATATCGGTTGTTAAAAGATATACAGGACAAGCTCCGAATAATTCTGGTTCAACCAAATAAGCTTTTACTTTAACTTTTTCTCCAAATATATCTACTTCAGTTGATACGTTTAAATCTTTCAAAAAATCGTAATATTTTCTTATGTATGCAACTTCGACCTGACCATCATGTGCAATTCTTTGATCATAGTATCCATATGACCATAACATAGTTACACCTACCATAGGCATTTGCAAATAACCGGCAGATAACATGTGAGACCCTGCCAAAAATCCTAAACCGCCTGAATATGTCTTTAAAGATTGATCCATTGCGATTTCCATTGAGAAATATGCTACATTTGGTAATGACATATTAACCTTCCTCTTTTTATACTATGTAAACTAAATCCCCCTCGGGGTATACAAATAGCATATCACAAAAAATTCTTAGTCAAATATCATTAGTATAATTTATAAGTCTAATTCTATAGAATTAATCATATGGTGCTATTCTGGCTTTAAAAAACTTAACAAAACTATTTTTCTTGTAAAAAAATTTTTTTTTGAGTACTTTATTGGGTATCAATTGGAGATTTTTAATGAAGATTTTACCCTTAAATTTGTTGAATAATAAATATAAAATTAATCGTTCTAAAATAAAAGAACTTGATAAAATTGAAGTTCCAGCTGATTTTTTAAAAAAATCTTATAGTTTTATTATGAAATCTGTTGGTATCAATGAAGATATTGCTCCTGAATTGGTTATAAAAAATATGCAATCAGATTCTAATATTTCTTATCGACCAGAATTAAACTCATTGATAGTAAATAGTAAATGCTTAAATTTAAGCAGACCAAGATTGTATTCATTGATAAGACATCAAAGCAAACATGTTGAGCAAGTTTATAATGCTTTTAGAACAGAGGGGTTTAATGAAAGAGCAATAAATATAATGGCTGAAAAATCTGAAAAAGCAGCTTTAGTTGATTTTTTTAATATGGTTAACTCTTCTTCTGTTGAGGATTTGACTAAATTGTTTAATGATAAAAAAATTAGTTTTGAAGTTTATAAAACTTTAATTGCAGCTAAACAAGCTATTGGCAAAGGTAAAAGTTATTATCAATCTTTTGAGACCAAATTATTTAATGCAGAAATACCTTTTGTAAAAAAGAGTTTAAAAAAATTACAGGAAAGTATAATTAAAAGAACAAGTACTATTAAAGAAAATTCATTAAAAGCTAAAATTGCGAAAAATGAATTTATATCAATTTTAGATAAAGAAAATTGTGAATTTTTCCCATTATCAGAAATTAGTGCTTATGCTGTAACTTTTTCTTCTTATATGAAATATCTTATTTCAAAGTGGTTTTAACTAACTTTTTCAATAATTTTCTCTAAAACAATTTTTACATGAGAATATGTTAGACCTCCTTGCATATAAGCGACATATGGCTCTCGCATAGGTCCGTCTGCTGATAATTCAATTGTAGAGCCTTCTATAAATGTTCCACCGGCCATTATTACTTGATCTTCATATCCTGGAATGTATTCAGGAATTGGAGTTACATAACCGTTTACAGGTGATAACGATTGGATTGTTCTACAGAATTCTTCTAATGGTTTTGGAGAATTAAATATTATATTTTGAATAATATCGGCTCTTTTTTCATTGTATTTTGGAGCACTATCATATCCAATTTCTTCAAATATTTTGGCTGCAAGAACAGCTCCTTTTACAGCATCGCATACAATTGATGGAGCCATAAAAAATCCTTGGAAAATAAGTCTGTGCTGATTAAACATAGCACCGCCTTCACTACCGATTCCGGGAGCTGTAAGACGATTGGCAGATTTTTCTACATATTTAGCTTTGCCTGCAATATATCCTCCGGCTTCCACAATTCCACCACCTGGGTTTTTTATCAATGATCCTGCAATTAAATCAGCTCCAACTTCAAGAGGTTCCTTTTTATCAACAAATTCTCCGTAGCAGTTATCTACAAAGCAAATACAATTAGGATTTTTCGATTTAATTGTTTTACAAATTTTTTCAATATCTTCAATTGTTAAAGATTTTCTGGTTGAGTAGCCTTTTGAACGCTGAATTAATGCCATTTTAACGGTATTGTCAATTGCTTTTTCAAGTTTATCAAAGTCTATCGTATTATTTTTTAGCGGAACTTCTTCATATTTTATGCCGTGCGCAATTAAAGAATCTTCTTTAGTAGAGTCGTCCCCTGCGGTTCCAATAACTTCAAGCATAGTGTCATAGGGTGTTCCCGCAACAGATATAAGTTTATCCCCCGGACGTAAATTTCCGAACAGGCAGCAGGCCAGAGTGTGTGTACCTGAGGCAAAATGGATTCTAACAAGAGCTTTTTCTGCCTTAAATACGTCAGCAAATACGTTATCTAAGACTTCTCTTCCTAAGTCATCATGCCCGTAGCCTGATACTGTATAAAAATGCTCAGGTGCTACTTTATTTTTTATAAAAGCATTCAATACTTTTTCTTGGTTAAAATCTCTAATATCTTCAATCTGCTCAAATTCTTTTGATAATTCTTTTTCTGCTTTTTTTATTAATTCTTTACTATTCATGATATCTCCGCTAGTTTTTCTATTATTTTTATAATATTGCAATAAATTATAATCGTCAAATTGGAATGTATTTGGGTAAGGTAATAAGATTTTAAATAAGATATATAATATTTTTATGAACAAATTTTGTATTTTAATAATAATGTTTTTATTAATACTTCCTGTTTGTGCTGAAAATTATAGTATAAGCAGACCTGAAAATTTTACTTTATCTCAAAATGATGAAGATGAGCGAGTTTTATTTATTTTAGATTTTTCAAATAGTATGTCCGAATATTTAGAAGGAAGAAGGAAGGTTGATTTAATGATTGATACTATGAAGCAGATTCTTCCTAATTTGAATCCTAATATTTCCGTTGGGCTTAGAGTTTACGGGCATAAAATGGGGTTGACACCTTTTGAGGCTTGCAGAGCGTCTTCATTAATATCTCCTATTTCTGTTGCGAATGGAATTAATATTAGAAACTCATTATTAGATATTAAACCTCGAGGTATGACTCCTATTACTTATTCTTTAAAACAAGCTGTAAAAAATGATTTTTTAGGATTCAGCGGGAAAAAACATATTATTTTATTAACTGATGGCGGAGAAAACTGCGATGAAAGCCCTTGCAGTTATGTATTAGAGTTAATAAAAATCAGGAAAGACATAAAAATAGATGTTATAGCTTTTAACATTGATGACGAAGATGATTTGGATCAGTTGGAATGTACATCTTTAGTTACCAGTGGAAAATTTTATAACGCAAAAACTGCAGCAGAATTGGCAAGAAGTCTTAATAATAGTGTAAATAGTGTAAAAAAAGTTGAAGCAGAAATTATTCAAAATCCTTAATTTTATTTATGTAAAAAGATTTGTATAATATAATTTTTTTATGAATATTATTAAATTAAATTCAGCAAGGAACTGTTTTCGATATTTAATAAAATCTTTAAGAATAAAAGAGGTTTATATACCTTATTATATTTGTTCTTGTATTAGACATGTCGCTTTTGAAGAAGGTTGCAAGATTAATTATTATCATATAAATTTAGATTTTTCTCCTGCTTGTATATTTCCAAAAAATGCTTATATATTATATCCCAATTATTTTGGCATTTGTTCAAAAATTGTTGAAAACTTAGTTGAAATTTATCCTAATTTGATTGTGGATAATTCTCATTCTTATTATTCAAAACATTCTGGAATTGCTTCTTTTAATTCTTTGAGGAAATTTTTCCCTCAAATCAGAGATGGCGGATTCCTTTATACATTAAAGAAGTTTTCTTTAAATATTGATATTGATAATTATTCTTATACTCCGAAAATTTTAGATTATGCTGAAATTTGTAAAAATGAGTCAAGAATTGATAAGCTTGATATGAAATTTATGTCGGAGACTACTTCTAATTTGGTTGAAAAAATTGACTTTCGTGCAGAAAGCGCTCATAGAAAAATAGTCTTTAATAATTTGCGAAAAATTTATGATGGTACAAATTGTCTAAATATAAATATTAATGCTTGTGATATTCCTTTTTGTTATCCATATTTAGCTAAAAGTGAAGAAGATGCTGATAAGTTGGTAAATGAATTAAAAAGCAAAAATATTATTATTTATAGATATTGGGATAATTTACCAAGTAGCTATGTTGAAAATAAATTTTATAAATGTTTAGTTGCGATTCCTATATAGATTATTTTATTAATATACAGTTGATGTTTATTTACAGCCTATATCTTCTTTATCTGTTTTACCATCAAAATTATTGTCAATCCCATCAGAACAGGAACCTATAGAGTAATGTCCTTCAGCTCTGAGACCATGTTTTAGGTATCTGTCAGGAATTTTTGACCATAAATATTCGAAAAATCCTCTGTAGTAACTTGCTAGTTTAGAATCCTCAATGATTAAGACGTTTTCATCATTTTTATCTTCTCCGCTTTTTGAAAAATTCATAGAGCCTGTAATAATATATTTATCATCTACAATTATACTTTTAGAATGCATTTTGCCTGCGTAATTTTCTATTTTTGTCGGAATTCCTGCTTGTCTAAAACTCTTTATTTTGCTTCTTGATGCGTTTGTATTTGTTGCATCTATAATTATTTTTACATCAACTCCACGCTTTTTAGCATTTATTAAAGCATTTGAAAATTCATCATGAGTAATTATAAATGCAGGGATATAAATATACTTTTTTGCATTATTTATAATAGGGATTATTGTATTTGTAATAATTTTGTCTTTAGGAGAAAACAAGGGAGTAATTTTTGTAGAATTTAGCTTAACTGTTTTGTGTTTTACAATATCTTTGTCTTGATGAAATTTCCCAGAGAGCATCTGATTAAATTCTTCTTGGTATATTTGAGCTATTTCTAATGAATTTATAAATACAATACAGTTTGAGTTAAAACCGGAAAATCCTGTTTTTGAAAAATTCATAGAGCCTGTAATAATTTTATTTTTATCAAAGATGAAAAATTTATTATGCATTAAAATTTGTGGAGTTTCAGTTTTTGATATATGTGAAATTTTTATAATGAATTCTGTATCAGGATAATATTGATTTTTACTTGTATCGTAAACGGATCTTATTTTTACACCTCTTGATTTTGCTCTAATTAATGCATTATTTATTTCCGGAATATTTCCCCAGCCATATAGAGCTATATCAATACTGCTTTTACTGTTATCAATTTGGTTCAGGATTTCTTTACAAGCAAGTGAAATACATTTATTTTCAGGTTTAAGTTGCCGAGTTAAGTCTGTGAGGTAAAGTTTAATATTACCATTTGATATTGCTAGAGGATATGTCTTATCAAAAGTTATCTTTGTTGTGTATATATTTTTTTTTGATCTTTCAATATGGCAGAATTTGCATGGTCTAGCATCTGATGATAGCTGTTTAAAGGGTATAATGACAGAATCTTTTGCAATTAATCCATATTTGCAATTTAAAGTATGATATTTGTTACTTTTATGGTTTAAAATTACCAAATGCAGTTTTTTTGCTTGTTCTAAATTTTTTATAAAAGCTTTATTATTTGTAGGTTTGCCGTTGACAAATCCGTATCCTGTTCTCAAAAGCTTTTCTCTGTATGATTCATTATCAACTTTTAAATCCCCGAATAGGCAGTTTTGATTTTGTTTTTTAGAGAGTATTATTTTTACTTTCTTGTTATCAAGCAAGTTTTCTATAAAATTATCTGTTATGTAGCCATATTTTATTGCATTTTCATTTGATATATTAAGTTGCTTTGCTAGACTTTCTATATTTTCTCGATTAATTGCACTTAGTGTTTGGATATTTTCTATGCATATTGTCTCATTATTATCAATAATCTTATTATTGTTTAAGTCGACTTGTATAATGTTTGGTGAAATAATTTTTAAGATAGTTTTTTCATTGGTTCTATAAAATTCGCAGAATACGAAAATTATAAATATTCCAAAAATTAGAAAAATAGAAAAAAGTTTATTTATTTGCATATTCTTTTTTATAATTTGTTATTTCAAATCCAAGTCTATCAATTTTATCTTTTAAAGATTTGTTTTGTGTAATTAAAAATTCGTTGTAATGCTGATTATTATTTGAAACAGCATAGTAACAAGGATGAATCAGAGCTTCTGCTATACAATTATCAGCTTCAATAGCATTTAATCCGTATTCTATTGCATCAGCATCCATCATGCCTGTGTATCCTACACCTATAAGAAAGTCATTTGTCTTTAGCCCATATTCTTTGGCAACTTGTTTATTTTGTTTTGTAAAACTGTTTAATAGGATTATCTTTAAGATATTTGGGGGATATTTTAAATTGAAATGTTTTTTTAAGCTTGGAATAAAATACATTTCTTCATATTGAGTTCTAATATATGGGATATTATATTCTTTAGCTAATCTTGCAGTTAGCTTGAAGATATTTGGTATTGCATGTGTATGAACATGAGAATCAATATGGTCAACCTTTGTATAATTCATTACAGTCTCAATCTGAGTTCTAAATTCGTGTTCTACTTGGTTTAAAAATTCTGAATCGTGAGAATTTAGCCATATTGATAAAAATCCTTTATTAAATTTTCCTTTTTTATTAGTAAGTAATGGAGATTTTGTAAGAGAACGTCCTTCAATTATGTTTAGATGAACTCCTATTCCTAAATTTGGGCACTCCGGAATAATTTCATTTACTGCAGCGTTAAAAGCTTTTCCGTTCGCACATAGACTCGCACTTGAAAGAAAACCGTTGTGATATCCGTTTAAAACCGCTCTGTTGAATGGCTTTGACATTCCAAAATCGTCAGCATTTAATACAAATTTCTTGTTAACCATATTTTATAAATCCTTGATTTAATAATATGTATATTATAATATAAAATTGCATATTTTGGCAAATATGAAAGAGAGATTATGAATATACCAACTTTAGCAGTCGTTATTCCATGTTTTAATGAGGAACTTTGTATAAAATCAACTATTGAAAAACTTGATGTTTTATTTGATAAACTTATAAATAGCGGAAAAATAAAATCAGATAGTTATTTTTATCTTGTAGATGATGGGTCAAGTGATTCTACTTGGGATATTATTGAAGAGTTGCATAATATAAATTCCCGCGTAAAAGCTGTCAAGTTTATTAGAAATTTTGGGAACCAAAAAGCTATTTTAGCAGGTCTTGAGGGTGTTCGTGATATTGGCTGCGATTGTGCAGTATCTATTGATGCTGATTTACAACAGGATGAAAATGCTATTGAGAATTTTATTGATGAATATATGAATGGAGCAGATATTGTATCAGGTATAAGAAATGATCGTAAAACTGATTCTTTTTTTAAGAAAACAACTGCTTTGCTCTTTTATAAAACAATGAATATCTTAGGGGCTAAGATTCCTCCGAATCACTCTGATTACCGTTTAGTCAGTAAAAGGGCTCTTGATATTATGGAGCTTTATCACGAAAAATATTTATTTTTACGAGGCTTTTTTAATGAGGTAGGTTTAAAAACTTCTTATGTTCATTTTGATGTTAAGCCTCGATTGGCAGGTGAATCTAAATTTAATTTTATGAGTTTAATGACTCTTGCATTAAATGGGATTACTTCTTATAGTGTAGTCCCTTTAAGATTTGTAGCTGTTTTAGGATTTTTTATGGCTCTATTTGGTTTTCTTGTAGGTGTTGAGACTGTTATTGAAAAAATATTCTGGCATAATTCTCCAAATGGTTGGGCTACTACAATTATATTACTTTGTATATTTGGTGGCATACAACTTTTTTGCTTAGGTCTAATAGGTGAATATGTCGGACAAGTATTTAGAGAAGTTAAAGCTCGTCCGCGCTATATTAAAGATAAAGAACTTTTATAACAAAAAAAAGAGTGATTGATAATCACCCTTTTTTAATATTTATTATTTTATTTTAAAATCTGTATTCAGGAATTACAAACGGTTCGTTATTTGCATCTTTATTAACAAATTCTAAGTAATATTTCATTGCTTCTTCTTTGGTTGAGTTATAGAAATTTTCAGGAATATATTTTTTATGAAAATCATTTAAATCACCTGAATAATTTCCTAGTATGTTTGCATAAGCTTCTATAACAGCTTTATCCAAACCGCCTCCATATGCTTTTGTTTTAGCATCAGTACCGGAAGGTCTAATTTCAATATATTTGTCTGTAAATTCAAGATAAGTTCCGTCTCCAACAAATTTGATGGATGATAGGCTGTCAAAATTTAAACTTTTGAATGTGTTGTTTAGTACCTCTTTCACATTTTCAATGTTCATAATTCCTTTTTTTACACCCATAGCCATTGAAAGAAAGAATAAATCATTTTTGGTCCTTTTAGCTTCTCCAGCGATTTTGGCCTCTTTCAATTTGTTAATATCAGGTTCTGATTCATTGTAATAAGCAATGTCTACACGAGTATCAAAGCGACCTATAATATTATTATCATTAAATATTTTTACAAGATATTCAGATAATGACATTTGTCGTTTTTGTAGTTTTGCAATCAATGCTGAGGCTACAATAATAGCTTCAGTTGCACTTTTTTCTCTCATTGCAATCGCAAATCTGCCATTGTTTGATTTGATAAGGTCTTCTGTACCCATTATCATTCCGCCGGATTCTTCTCCCCCAAATAGTAATCTTGGATTTATTCCTAAATTTATTTGATTTCCAAATACATCATCAATAATTACTTCTTTGTCAGGTGCATTTTTAAGTTTAAGTTCTACTTTTTTCATAATGTTGGCAATTTCTTTAAATCCAACTGGGACATTGACAACTTTTACTTCTTGTTTTTTAGCCCATTCATCCCAAGATATGGCTGATGCTGTTGTTTTTATCATAAATCTTGGATGTTTATCCCAAAGTCCTTGTGATTTAAGTTGTTTTGCCCAAAAATCCATAAGCATTAAAAATGCTTGGTTTGCTGTGAAAATTGTTAAAATCAAATCTTCATTTAATTTAATAAAATCAATACCTGCTTTTTCTAATTCTGGTATTGTGCAAGCATACTCTGTTTGCGCAATAGTTAGTCTGTCGTGATCAGGGTCTGTTATTAAAACAGTTGTACCTACAGGCATGTCTGTTAATTTTTTATCATAATGAAGAGTCTCAATTACAGGGAAGAATTTTTCTCCGTTTTGTCTTTTTGCAACAACTGTTGCATCTACTGAGTAGTCATAAAAAGCTTTTTCCCCTTTGGGAGTGTGGTCATATTTTCCGATTGAGTGGAAAAAAGGATCTTCTTCTGTATTAAACCAAGTAAATTTATCAGAAATACCAAGTTTATTTAAAACTCTACTTAATGTTCTGTATGCTGATCCACCAACATTTTCGATTACAATTTTATCTCTTATTCCTTTTATCAAATCTAGATTTATTTTTTGAGCTACTCCTGATTTAAGGTATTCAACATATAAATCTACCCCATCATCAATATCACTCAAAACTTTTTCATCGATAAGAGGATTATCTTTGGCTGCAATTTTAATTTCATATGAACCATTTTTATTTGTTTGTTCAAAAATTTCTCTGATTTTATCTACAAATTCCATAGATTCTTCAGGTAAATATTGGCTGCCTTGAGAGTTTAAATCTTTGGTTGCATTTTTTACAGAAATACCATGACTTGATGTAATGTATTCTCCTCCAAGCAAGTCTAGTTTAAATGCTAAAAAAGATGCAAGCCATATAGGAATGGTTTTTCTCTCTTTAGGTACTAAAGTTCTAATCCCATTTGCCGCTTGAATTCTTGCAATTGCATCCAAAAATAAATCAGAGTTGTATCTTACTTCTCTTCCGGCTACTTTAATAATTTTTTTGCCAGTATATTTTTCTTTTGCAACAAGTGCCTTAGCTAAAGTTGCAAGAACAATTCCGACAAGGTTTATAGGAAATCTTGTATCTTGTGGATATAAGATATTTTGTGGTCCTCTTATGCCTGCAGTTGAAACTTTTGCTTCTTTTTCATAGTTAGCAAACCATTCTTCAAGATTTAATCCTTCAGGATTTTTATTTTTATCGTATGGTTTTAGATGCTCTTTTTTTAGTACAAATGTAAATTCTCCATCATTGGAAAAATCCATAAGATTTAATTCTTTAATATAATCTGGAGTCTTATCGTAAATACTTTTAAACAATTCATTTTCTAGTTCTATATTTGATTTTTTCATTTTTCTCTCCTTAAATCACAGTTATAATATATATGAAAAACTTGTAATATGCAATGTTTGTATGTATAATCTTATTATACATTCAGTTAAGGAGAAAATTATGTTCTGGGACAAAGACAAGAACTATTCAAAAAGAAAAGCCTCAGAGTTTAACGCTTGGAGAACATTTCTTCAAATTTTGGTGTGTAAGTATTTTTACGGTATAAGATTAAAATTTGTATATCGAATAGAAGTCCATGGGCTTGAAAATGTCCCAAAAGACAATGCATATATTGTTTGTCCAAATCATTTATCTACATTGGATCCCCCAATGTTAGCAGCAGTTTTTCCTAGAAGAATATCTTTTATGGCTAAAAAAGAGCTTTTTGATATTCCTTTTATAAGATGGTGGCTAGATTGGCTCGGAGCATTCGCTGTAAATAGGGAAAGTTTGGGACCTTCGACAATTAAAACTGTTATGGAAATAAAAAAAAGCTCATGGGTCTTTGGTATTTTCCCTCAAGGTACACGCGGGGAATATGGTACTATTACTTCTGTTACTAAAGGCTTTGCTGGGCTTGCAAAAATTACTAAATGTGCAGTATTACCTGTTGGTGTTATAGGTACACAAGAAGTTAAAAAGTGGCCTTTTTCTGGAAAAATTATTGTAAGAATAGGTAAACCTATTCCATATAGTGATAATACAGATGAGGTTGTAGAAAAGTGGATTGACGCAATTCAAGAATTAACAGGGTTTAAGTATATTCCACAAAGTGAAGAAGAAAAGATTTAGGAGTTTAAGAATGGCGCAAAAGGTGAGAAATTATAATAGAAGATATCCTTCTGAGTATGGTATATTTAGAACTATTTTTTATATGTCTTTTTTGTATGTTGTTGTAATTCCATTTATGAAAATATTCTATAACTATACGATTACAGGTAGAGAAAATTTGCCTACAAAAGCCAAAAGCGGTAAATTTATTTATACTGCTAATCATGTCTCTCATTTTGACCCTCCTATGGTTACAATGGCTTGTGGAAGACCAATTGCTTACATGGCAAAAAAAGAATTATTTGAAAAAGGTGATAAGTTTGAATGGTTAGTAAAAAGGCTTGGTGCATTTGCTGTAGATAGGACAAAACCAGAAATTGCGACATTTAAAACAGTTAAAGATATTTTATCAACAAGCTGGTCATTGGGGGTTTTCCCTCAGGGTGGAATAAGACCTTATGGATCTGAATTGAGTGATTTAAAAAAAGGCTTTATTGTAATTGCGAAAAATGCTAAGGCAGACATTGTGCCTGTTGCAATTGGAGGTTTTGATGGATACCCGAAATTAAAACCTTTTACAAGAAGAAATGTTCATCTTCATGTTGGAAAACCTATTTCATATAAGTTAAGTGCTGAAGAAATTGTTTATGAATGGTGCAGACAGATATCTGAACATGCTGATTATGTTAATAATGCTCCTGTCCCAGAATCATATAAAAATACTCAGCCTGAGAATGTTTAATTTCATTATTCGAAAATTTAATTAACTTATATTACTGTTCATAACAATGTAAATAAAATAAACCCTTTTCTTTGCTATGCTTGCACAAAATCTTTTTTGCAGTATGATTAATGTAAAACGTATTAATAAAGAAAAGGATAAAAAGATGAAAGTAACTTTAGAAAAAGAAAAAGAAAATATTGTAAAATTAAATATTACAATTCCAGCAAAAGATGCAGCTGATGCTTATAACACTGCTGTTAGAAAAATTTCTCAGTATGTTAATATTGATGGTTTTAGAAAAGGAAAAGCACCTCGTGCAGTGGTAGAAAGACATGTTGGAACTGAAAGAATTAAACAAGAAGCTATTGAGTCATTAATGCCTAAAGCTATTAATCAGGCTGTTGTTGATAATAATTTAGATCTTATTGCTCAACCTTATATAACTAATTATAATTTCAATATTGGAGAAGATTTAACAGTTACTGCAAATGCAGAATTAAGACCTGAAGTTGAATTAGGACAATATAAAGGTTTGAATTTAGAAATTAAAGACACACCGGTTGAAGAAGATGCAATGCAAAAGTCAATTGATAATCTTTTAAAACAACATAGTACTCAGGAAACAGTAATTGATAGACCTACTAAAGAAACTGATATTGCTGTAATTGATTTTGAAGGTATTTCTAACGGTGAAAAAATTAAAGGCGGAGATGCAAAAAATTATCCTTTAGATCTAGCTCATTCAAATTTTATTCCAGGTTTTGCTGAACAAATAGTTGGCAAAAAATTAAATGATGAATTTGATATAAAAGTAACATTCCCTGAAGATTATCATGATGAAAAATTAAAAGGACAACCTGCAACAT
This sequence comes from uncultured bacterium, assembly GCA_949290355.1. Taxonomy (GTDB): domain Bacteria; phylum Cyanobacteriota; class Vampirovibrionia; order Gastranaerophilales; family Gastranaerophilaceae; genus Stercorousia. The sequence goes on from CASERN010000011.1 coordinate 709,632, forward strand.
TTAAAATTAAAATTAATGAAATAAAAGAAAGAAAATTGCCTGAGCTAAATGATGAGTTTGCTCAAAAAGTCGGTCCTTTCAAAACAGTAGATGATTTAAAAGCTGACATTCAAAAATATCTTGATTCAAACAGAGAAAGAACAAACAAACAAAATGCTGAAAATGAAGTATTTAAAACAGTAATCGATTCTTCAAAAGTTGATATTCCTCAATCAATGATAGATAGAGAAGCAAATTCATTGAGAGAAGAATATAAACAGCGTTTGGCTGCTCAAGGTATCGATTGGGAAGCCCTTGTAAAATCTCAAGGTGAAGATGAACTTTTGAAAAATTTGAATGAAGATGCGAAAATCAGAATTAAAAATTCTTTGGTAATTGATAAAATTGCAAAAGATGAAAATATTAAACTAGACCAAAAAGATCTTGAAAGAAAATTTGCACAACTAAGTGCAGCATATGGCTTAAAACCTCAAGATTTAATTAAACAGTTAGGACAAAATCCAGAAGTTATAGCTTCAATTTCTCAACAAGCAATGAATGATAAAGTTCGTGATTTCTTGATGGAAAATAATAAAGTTGAAGTTAAATAATTATCAAATATAATATATGTGCCGTATTTACTACGGCACATATTTTGATTAATATACAAAAAGTTATATAATGATATTAAATTCTATGTAAGATTATTAATTAATTTTACTGGAACCGGTTAAAAGAAAGGGAATTAAATCATGAGTTTTGTACCTGTAGTAATAGAGCAATCAAGTAGAGGTGAACGTTCTTTTGATATTTTTTCAAGATTATTAAGAGAAAGAATTATTTTCTTAGGAACTCCTATTGATGATATGGTTGCAAATTTAGTTGTTGCCCAATTATTGTTATTGGATAGTGAAAACCCTGAAAAAGATATTATGTTGTATATAAATAGTCCTGGCGGTTCTGTTACAGCTGGTTTTGCTATTTACGATACTATGCAGCATATAAGAGCTGATGTATCTACAATATGCTTAGGTCAAGCGGCTTCTATGGGTGCATTTTTGTTATCATCTGGCGCAAAGGGTAAAAGAATGGCTTTACCTCACTCAAGAGTTTTGATTCATCAACCTTTAGGTGGTGCTCAAGGACAAGCTACTGATATTGAAATTCAAGCTGCTGAAATTATCAGAATAAAAAAATCATTGAATGAAATTTTGGCTTCAAACACTGGTCAATCAATTAAAAAAATAGAAAAAGATACAGATCGTGATTATATCATGACACCTGCTGAAGCTTTAGAATATGGTATGATTGATAAAGTTGTTTCACGAGACGCAATAAAATAATAAAGAAAGGAAATACTAATTTAATAATAAATTGGTAATGGTATAAAATATGGTAAAACATGATGACAGCAGATTAAAATGTTCATTTTGCGGAAAATCTCAAGATCAAGTAAAAAAACTTATTGCTGGTCCTGAGGTTTATATTTGTGATGAATGTGTTGATTTGTGTAACCAGATTTTGGATGAAGAATTTTTTGAAAACAAAGAAAAAGACGGCATTGAGTCTTCTTCTGAGTCTGAAGAAAAACCTATTCCGAAACCTCATGAAATAAAAGCATATTTAGATGAATATATTGTAGGTCAGGATGATGCTAAAAAAGTTTTATCCGTTGCTGTATACAATCACTACAAACGTTTGAAGCATAACAAAGATACAAAAGATTCTGTTGAAATCCAAAAATCAAATATTCTTTTAGTTGGACCAACAGGATCTGGTAAAACCTTGTTAGCTCAGACACTTGCTAAAATGCTAGATGTTCCTTTTGCAGTTGCAGATGCGACAACATTAACCGAGGCCGGTTATGTTGGTGATGACGTTGAAAATATATTGTTAAGACTTTATCAAAATGCTGATTTTGATTCTGCAAAAGCAGAAAGAGGTATTATATATATTGATGAAATTGATAAAATTTCAAGAAAATCTGAAAATACTTCTATTACTCGTGATGTTTCAGGTGAAGGTGTTCAACAAGCTTTATTAAAAATGATTGAAGGAACTGTAGCTCATGTTCCTCCTCAGGGTGGAAGAAAACATCCCCATCAAGAGTTTATCGAAATTGATACAAAAAATATCTTATTTATTGTAGGTGGTGCTTTTGTTGGCTTGGAAAAAATTGTTGAGCATCGTGCCGGTGAAGGAATTTCTGTTGGTTTTGGAGCAAAAGCTCCTTTAACTCAAGCTGAAAAAGAAGCAAATGCTGTCAAAATGCTTAAAAAGCTCCAACCTGAAGATTTACTTAAATTCGGTTTAATTCCAGAATTTATAGGTCGTATTCCTATTTATGCGGTATTGGATCAATTAAATGAGAAAACTTTAAAAATGATTTTAACTGAGCCTAAAAATGCTGTATTGAAACAATACCAAGCATTGTTGAAAATGGATGGTGTTGATTTAGAATTTGAACCTGAGGCAATTGATTTAATTGCACAAGAGGCAATCAAGCGAAAAACTGGTGCAAGAGCTTTAAGATCAATTGTTGAAGAAATAATGTTAGATGTAATGTATGATGTTCCTACTAAAAAAGATATTACTACATTTACTGTTACTGCAGATATGGTAAAGAACCGAAAAAATGCTGAGGTTTTGCCTTTACCGACGCCAAAAGATAAAGAAATTACAGCTTAGCAAAAAAAAGACCGTTAAAACGGTCTTTTTTTTGTATATAACTTAACATATTTGTAAATTCTTTTAATTTGTGAAAAAATACTTATATGGATAATAGTAAAACTTTAATTTTGATTGATGGACATGCACTGGCATTTAGACAATTTTTTGCTTTAGAAAGAACTAATATGCAGACTTCAGAAGGAACTCCTACTTGGGCTGTTTATGGCTTTTTTAAAGCTATTTTTGATTTATTAAAAAATAAAGATTTAAAACCTGATGCAATTGCTGTTGCTTTTGATGTAAGTCATCATACATTCAGAACTGAGACTTATGCTGATTATAAATGTAACCGTGAGGCTATGCCTGATAATATGAAGATTCAGATGAATCTTATATATGAAGGACTAAAAGCATTTAATATTCCTATTTATACTAAGGAAGGATATGAAGCGGATGACGTAATTGGGACAATTTCTAAACAAGCATGTACATTAGGTCATAATGTTTTGATATTAACTGGAGATCAGGATGCTTTTCAATTAGTAGATAAAGACGGTTGTGTAAAGGTGATTTTACCCTCAAAAGGAGAGCTTATTGAGTATGATTGGGATAAAATTTATGATAAATTAGGTGTATATCCTAATCAAGTAATTGATTATAAAGGTTTGCGCGGAGATGTTTCTGATTGTATTCCCGGCGTGAAGGGTATTGGAGAAAAAACAGCTCAAAAGCTCCTTGCAAGATATGGTTGTTTAGATAAAGTTCTTGAAGATTGTGAAAATATCGCTGAAAAATCAATTCGTGAAAAAATTTGTGCAGGTAAAGAACAAGCAAAAATGAGTCAGTATTTGGCAACTATTGTCAGAGATATTGATGTTTCTTTTGATTTTGAAAAAGCAAAAATATTTCTTCCAGATATTGCTGTTGTAACTGATTATTTGAAAAAAATGCAGTTTTATACATTTATAAAAAATATAAATGAGATAATGGGTTTGTTTAATGAATCTAAAGATCTTGATTTTACAAATTCTAAAACAACAGATAATATGCAGTTAGGATTTTTTGCTAATGAAGTAAACAATCAAATTAATAAAAATGCTGATTATAGTGCGAATTTCAATTTAATTTTAACGATAGAAAATTTACAGCTGGCGATTAATAAGTTAAAACAACAGACTTTAATTGCATTTAGAGTGTATGCAGAGGTATCATCTGCTGTTGATTCTGAAGTTATAGGTTTTGCTTTTGCATTTAATTCTGATATATCTTCAAAAAACGGCAAAATAGACTTTAGGAATCAAGATTCAAATTATGATGTTTTTTATGTACCAATAAAACATTCAGATATTGAAAATCAGTTTTCTTTATCAGAGGCAATAGAATTAGTTAAACCTGTTTTTGAGGATATTAACATAAAAAAAGCAACTTTTGATGCAAAAAATGAATATAATATTTTAAGAAATATCGGAATAAAGTCTGAAGGAATTATTTTTGATGATATGCTTGCTAGTTATGTAAAGGATCCACAACGCAATCATAATTTAGATATTCAGGCAATGGAACATTTGGATTATGCTGTTCATCAATTTGCACCTTTGGAAAAAGATAAGAAAAAACAAGTAAAATTTTCAGGCGCAGAGCAAGAAAACGTAAAATTATTCGTAAAAGACGAGTTGATATCTATTATAGAGTTATCTAAATTTTGGCATTCTAATTTAGATGAAAAAGAATTAGAACTTGTTTATAATATAGAGGTTCCTTTGGCTCTTGTTCTGGCAGATATGGAATATACAGGGGTCTCTGTTGATGAATTATATTTAAAATCTTTAACAGTATTTATGAATAATGAGCTTTTAAAGCTTGAAAATAGAATTTATGAAATTGCAGGATGTACATTTAATGTAAATTCTCCAAGACAAGTTGGAGAAGTTTTGTTCGAAAAATTAGGCTTGAAAGCTAAGAAAAAAAGAGGCAAGTCAGGTTATTCAACAAATGCTGCTGTATTGGAAGAATTAGCTGAAGAAAATGAAGTTGCGAGATTAATACTTGATTATAGAAAGTATGCAAAGTTAAAATCAACTTATACAGAAGCTTTACCTGCTTTAATTGATAAAAAAGATGGAAGAATTCATACTACATATAACCAAACAGTTACTGTAACAGGAAGATTATCATCTTCTAATCCAAATTTACAAAATATTCCTATTAGGACTGAAGAAGGTAATAAAATAAGAAATGCATTTGTGCCTAAAGATAAAGAAAATTGGCTAATTTTATCAGCAGATTATTCTCAAATTGAATTAAGATTATTAGCTCATATTTCACAGGATCAACATTTAAAAGACGCTTTTAATTCAGGTATTGATGTGCATACTTTGACTGCTTCAAAAGTATTTGATGTTCCAGTGGAAGATGTTACAAAGGATATGAGGTATAAATCAAAGGCTGTAAACTTTGGGATTATATATGGACAAACAAAATATGGGCTTGCAAAGGCTTTGGGAATTTCAAATTCTGATGCAGAGATGTTTATAAGTAAATATTTTGCAACATATCCGAAAGTTCAGGCATATATGGAAGGCACTGTAAAAGAGGTTATGCAAAAAGGTTATGTTGAAACTATTTTTGGTAGAAAGCGCTATTTGATGTCAGAGCTTTCAAGTTCAAATAATATGATAAGAGAGTTTGCTAAAAGAGCTGCAATTAATCAGCCTATGCAAGGTACTGCTGCAGATTTAATGAAAATTGCAATGATTGATTTTAATAAAAAATTGATAGATAATAATTTAAAATCCAAAATGATTATGCAAGTGCATGATGAGCTTGTGATTGAAGTATATAAGCCAGAGCTTGAAAAAGTTAAAGAGCTTGTAAAACAGGCGATGGAACTTAACCAGCCTTTATCTGTTCCGTTGGTAATTGATATTAATGTAGGTGAATCATGGAAAGAACAATAAAATTTTTATTAATATTTTTATTTACATTATTTTTAGGTTCAATTAGTGTAAAAGCTGATGATGAAATGCCTTTAAGCACTTTAATAACTCCTCAGAACGTTGATTTCAATATTTGTACAAGAAATTATATATTACCTGCTGAAAAATTATTTTATATGGCTATAGCTAGTGCAAATGCTAATAATTTTGAAGTAGAGGAGATACAATCAAAAACAGGTTATATATTATTTTCAGCAGTTGGCAAGCAGTATCTAGCTAGTGTTGTAAAAATTGATGGAAATCACTCTTTGTTAAAGATTACTCCGACTAATAACAATTATTTTTTCCCGCCAGGAGTTGTATTAAATTTCTTTAGATATATTGATTTATATGGAGCTACACCATTAGTTACTTTACCAAAAGTTTAGTTCAATACCTCAAATGCTTCATTCACAATCTTTTCAATATCAAATTCGGTTTCATTGTCTTTATCTGTAGAAAGCCAAATGAGATATTCTATATTCCCAGACGGTCCTTTTATAGATGAATATGTCAGACCTTTTATATTATATTCAAGTAATTTCGCGCAGGAAATAACATTTTTAATAACTTCTGAATGGATTTTTTTATCTCTTACTACTCCGCCTTTTTGAACATTTTCTTTCCCTGCTTCAAATTGAGGTTTTATAAGACAAATCATTTCATGAAAATTCGGATCAAGTAATTTTTTTAAATTTGCAAGAACTTTTGTAAGAGAAATAAATGATAAATCACTTACCAGCAGATTAGCTACAGGCTCATCTGCTTTATATATATCTTCATAGCTGCAAATTCTTAAATTTGTTTTTTCAATAGCTTTTACTCTTTTATCTGATCTGATTTTCCAGTCTAACTGCCCATATCCAACATCTGCGGCATATACAAATTTAGCACCATTTTGTAATAAGCAGTCTGTAAAACCTCCAGTAGATGCACCTGCGTCAAGGCATATTCTTTCATTAATTTTTACAGGAAAAGTGTCAAGTGCTTTTTTTAGTTTAAAACCGCCTCTTGATACGTATGGCATTGATTTTACCTGAATATCATATTCTTTAGTCGGATTAATTTGAAATCCGGCTTTTGTTATATATTCGTCGTTAATTTTTACTTGCCCTGCTAATATTGCTGATGCAGCTTTGCTTTTAGTATCAAAGTAGCCTAAATCTGTTAAATATTTATCTAATCTTTCTTTCATATATTAAATATTCTTTCCGCATTTTGTGTTGTAATATTTTTCACGTCATTTATGGTAATATTTTTAATTTTTGCGATTTCTTCTGCTACAAATTTTACATATGCCGGTTGATTTTCTTTCCCTCTATATGGTACAGGTGTTAAATATGGAGCATCTGTTTCCAGAATTATTTTTTCTATAGGCACATTTTTTACGACATCTTTCATTTTTATTGCGTTTTTAAATGTAACTACGCCGCCTATTCCTAAATACCACCCTTCTTTTATACATTCTTTAGCAAATTCTACGCTGCCTGAAAAGCAATGCATTATTATTGTAGAATTTTTATTGTATTTTTTTACTATATCAAAAGTATCTTTATGCGCTTCTCTATCATGGATATCAATTGGGAGATTAAGAGAATTTGCAAGTTTTATTTGTTTTATAAAAATTTCTTTTTGAAGCTCATTAAAACTTTTATCCCAGTAATAATCCAAACCTATTTCACCGATGCCTACAATTTTTTTGTTTTTTGAGTATTCTCTAATTTTATCAATTATACTATCGTCCCAGTCTTTCGCTTCAGATGGATGAATTCCAAGCATTCCATATACATTTTCGTATTTGTCAATTAACTTCATTATGTCATCAAAGTCAGATTTACAGGCAGCTGGAACAATAACTTTTTCAATACCGTTTCTTTTTGCATTTTCAAGTATTTCGTCGGTGTTTAATTCCAAAATTGTATTTATATGTGAATGTGTATCAATCATATAGAGATTATAGCACGATTATGTGTTATAATTAAACAAGCATGGAAAAGAGAAATTTAAAAATATCAATAGCCCATTTATATCCTAAATTGCTTAATTTGTATGGAGATATGGGGAATATTATAACTCTTATTAAGCGTTGTGAATGGCGCGGTATATCTGTTGAATTTGAACAGATTAATATTGGCGATAAAATCTCAAAACACGATTTATACTTTATAGGTGGTGGACAAGATAAACAACAGCAAGAGGTTGCAGGAGAGCTATATAAAAATAAGGATTTTTTGATTTGCGAAAGAGACAATAATTCTGTTTTTTTAGGCATATGCGGAGGCTATCAGCTTTTTGGACATTACTATCAGCCTTTTGAAGGTGATAAACTTTTAGGCATAAGTTTAATGGATGCTTATACTGTTGCCGGAAAAAAAAGATTTATTGGAAATGTTACAATTCAGACAGACTTTTTGACACCATCAACTCTTGTCGGTTTTGAAAATCATAGCGGATTGACTTATCTACAGGGAGATACTATACCTTTAGGAAAAGTTACGGTTGGAAATGGTAATAATGGTGTTGATAAAACAGAAGGAGCTCGTTATAAAAATGTATTTGGAACGTATTTACATGGGTCTCTTTTGCCTAAAAATCCAAATTTTGCTGATTATTTAATAGAATTAGCTTTAGAAAAACGTTATGGAGAAAAATTTAATTTGTCTAAATTAGATGATAAAATAGAATATGAAACGCATAATTCGCTAGTAGGAAAAGCATATTAATGAATAGAGAATCCGTTGTAAATTTGTATAATAGGTGGTGTTTAATATCCGATAAAATTCGCTTTTTGCTTGTCGGAGGTTTTAATGCTGCTTTTTCTTATGTAATATTTGCATTAGCTTTTTATTTGATGCATCATCAGCATTATCAAATATGTGTTGCATTACAGTGGATTATATCTTCTGTTTTTTCATTTACTAATCAAAAAGTTTTTGTATTTTGTACAAAGGGTAATTGGTTGAAAGAGTATTTTAAGTGTTGTACTACTTGGGTTGTAAGTTATATTTGTAATGCCATAATCCTTGAGATAATCGTTAGATATGTTACTAAAAACGTTTATATTGGACAAATTATTTCTATTTTTATGGCATCAATTGTTACCTATTTATTATTTAAGTACTTTGCATTTAAGCATCATAAAAAATAAAAGCGGTTATTATTTAACCGCTTTTATAATATTGATAAGTTTTTGTGTTGCTTCCTCTGGTGTATATTTTTCTTGTTCTCCTGTTTCTCGGACTTTGTATTCAACGAATCCTTCATTAATTGTTTTCCCAACTGTTACTCTGTATGGGAAGCCTATCAAGTCAGCATCTTTGAATTTTACACCAGCTCTTTCATCTCTATCGTCAAGAACAACTTCTACTCCTGCTAATTTTAAAGCTTCATACATTTCATTTGCTACTTTCATTTGTAATTCATCTTTAATATTTACAGGTACTATTACAACATGGTATGGTGCAATAGCAATTGGCCATTTGATTCCGTGTTCGTCATAATGAGCTTCTACAGCAGCTGCTGCAGTTCTTGAAATTCCTATTCCGTAGCAACCCATTACATAAGGATGAGTTTTCCCATTTATATCTGTATATACAGCATTCATTGGTTTTGAATATTTAGTTCCAAGTTTGAAAATATTTCCGACTTCAATACCTTTTGTTACAAATAAAGGTTTCCCGCATTGAGGGCAATATTCCCCTTGCTGTACAAGTCTAATATCTGCATATTCTAATTCTGTTTCTAAATCGCATAAGTTAGCTCCAACTATATGTTTATCGGTAATATTTATACCTACAACAAAGTTTTTCATATTACGGACAGTTTCATCTGCAATTATTGTAATATTTTTCATTCCCTTTGGCCCGATAAATCCCGGAACTGCATCAAAACCATTTTCTTCCATAAGTTCAGCGATTTCTGCAGAAGATGCAATTCTTACGTCTATACCACCAACAGCATTCATCAATTTTGTTTCTTCTACGGCTTTGTCTGCTCTAATTAATGCAATTACAGGTTTTTTATCAATAATATATACAAGTGATTTTAAAATTAGTGTATCCGGAATATTTAAGAATTTACTTAATTCTTCGATAGAATGAGTGTTTGGAGTATCAATTACTTTTGTTTCTTTGAAGTAATCTTTTCCATCAACTACAGCATCAGGCAAGTTAGATATTGCATGGTTTGAATTTGCAGAATAATCGCAATGATTGCAGTAGAATACGTCATTTTCTCCTGCATCAGTATCGGTTATAACCATAAATTCATGTGATACGCTTCCGCCAATTGCACCTGAATCAGATTGGACCATCTTTGTATCAAGTCCACATCTTTCAAATATTTTTTTATAAGCTTTAGCCATATTTTGATATTCTTTATCAAGTCCGGCTTCATCAATATCAAAACTGTATGCATCTTTCATTATAAATTCACGGCCTCTTAAAAGTCCGTATCTTGGTCTTATTTCATCTCTGAATTTAGATTGAATTTGATATAGATTAACTGGTAATTGTTTATATGACTTTAATGCATCACGTGCAACTGATGTAATGATTTCTTCGTGAGTAGGGCCAAGACACATATCTCTGTCATGGCGGTCTTTAAGACGCATTAATTCGCGGCCGTATACTTCCCATCTGCCTGATTCTTCCCATAATTCTTTAGGTTGAACGAAAGGCATTAAAAGTTCTTGTGCGCCTGCATTATCCATTTCTTCTCTAACGATATTTTCTATTTTTTTCAAAACTCTCCACATCAAAGGCATATAAGTGTATACCCCTGGAGCAAGTTTTTTTATAAACCCTGCTCTACCAAGCATTTTGTGAGATATAACTTCAGCGTCAGAAGGATATTCTCTTAGGGTTTGTACAAACATTTTTGACATTTTCATAAAACTAATTCCTCATATAATATTTTATATTAATGATTTTATCATAAAAAAAACATATTGAAATTTAATTGAAAATAAGTTATAATATTTTTGTTATATAAGAATACGAGGAGCAAATTATGAAAAAAATGTTAACGAATATGCCTTTCGGGGGGGGGGCGATTTAAGGCTTTCTACAAAGGTTTTCGGGGGTTGCAAAAGTAAAAAAATCTGTTATAATAGTAATGTATGTCATCACAATTATAGCGGAGAGTTTATGAAAAGATTATTCGGATTTACGTTAGCAGAGGTATTGATTACACTTGGAATTATTGGAGTTGTGGCTGCAATGACTATTCCTACATTAGTTGCAAATTATCAAAAGCAGGTTTGGGTTACTCAATTAAAAAAAGATGCAAACTTTATTTCGAATAGCATTAAAAAAGTATTAGCTGATGAAGAAGTTGATTCTCTTTGTAATGCATCTATTGGCGGCTGTAGCAGCAACTATATCAATATTGATGTTCCGAATATAAATCGTCCATATATTTTAGGTGAAAAATTTGGAAAGTATTTTGATCTGTCACCTGTAGAGCATGGAACTTTATTTTATGAAGCAATGGAGAACGAAATACCTAGTGCAGGTAGTGATGTTTCAGATTGGATAAAAGCTTTTTATTTAAAAGATGGCTCTTGCATAGCTACTGCTACAACTTATTCTACAACAGGTACAGCAGGTGCAACTGCTGCGTTAGGCTTTTTCGTTGATGTTAACTGTGATAAAGGCCCTAATAAGTGGGGACGTGATAGATTTTTAATAAACTATGATGCAAGAGGAAATATTCCTGGATCAGGTTTCTCTGATGAAGAAATGAATTTGATTAAATCTATATGTTATTCAGGTGATGATATTATGGAGCAAGCCGGATTTTTGGCGGGATTTTGTTCTCTTGATATTATTAGAAATGGTTGGCAGATGAAGTATTAGTTTATAAACTTGTCCAATTCTTTTTTTATTAATTTGGGCGGAATTGTTAATGTATTATTATTTTTTAATGCATTATTCATACATTTAACATACTCATCATTTGCTTTTCTTAATTTTTGAATTTGGGCAAGTATGTAATAAGAATCTCCATTTGCACCACAATTATCAATAGATTCTTCCATAATCATTGCAGCATTGTCATAGTGATGTTGTTTTGCCATTATTTTGGCATATATTCTATATGCATCAATATCTTTTGGGTTTAATTCAAGAGTTTTTCGCAGATTTTGGATAGCTGAACTTAAATTTCCTTCATCAAAATCTATTGATGCAAGATTATAATATGCCCAGCTGTAATCGGGTGATAGTTCAAGTACTTTTTTGAATTTATCTTTTGCACCAGCATTATCGCCTTGTTCTTTTAAAATATTTCCAATGTAAAAATGAGCATATATATCTTCATCATTAAGATCTATTGTTCTTTGAAAATAGTATTTTGCTCCGTCCAGTTTACCTTCTTTAAAATAACAAAGTCCTATTGAAAAATAGGCATTTGAATCATTATTATCTTTTGCTAATACATTTTCAAAACAGTCTATAGCAGTTTCGAACTTTTTTTTATCAAGACATACAAGACCTAAATTGTAAAAAGCATCTGTTTCATTTGGAGATATCTCAATAGATTTTCTATATGCTTCTTCTGCTTTGTCTAAATCTTTTAGTTTTTCGTAAGTAATTCCAAGATTGTAAAAAATTCCACTGTCATCTGTAAAAATTTTTGATAAATATATAAAATGCTGTTTTGCTTCCTCTGGATATCCACAATCAAGCAATAATACAGCCAGTTCTCTGCGAGCTTGAAAATTTGTTGCATCTTCTTTTAAAAGATTTTGTAATTCTTCTATTTTATCAATTTTAGACATATTAAAATTGTACTAATTTTTATTAATTCGAGCAACTTCTTAATATTTTGCTATTGCTTTTTTTTATAAATTTGCTAAAATGGATTGAAAAATAAGGAGAGTATATTATGAGATTTTTAGCTATAATTTTTTCGATTTTACTTTTTGCTCAAACAGCAATATCTGCACCATTTAGTGCAAATGCTAAAACAAAAAGAATCCCTGCAGGAACAAAGTTTTCTCTAAAACTTATGAATCCAGTATCTACAATGACAAATTCTGCAGGCTCAGAATTTACTGCAATATTGATGACAGATGAGACTGCTGATTCTGATGTTATACTGCCTATGGGTTCATTAGTGAGAGGTACTATTAAAAAAATAGAACCTGCAAAACGTATGTCCAAGGGTGCAATTTTATATCTTGATTTTGATCATGTTGTTACTCCAAATGGGAGACAGTTACCATTAACTTTTTCTGTAATAGGTAGAAGTGATTTGACATATGACGGCGGAATTACATCTTCAAGAGGTTATAAAGACGCTTTGAAAGAAAATTGGGAAGTAACAAAAGATATTACAAGTTCTGCTACAGAATGGGGCGGAGATGTATTTGATGATGTGATTGTGGCTGATCAATTGATGACAGGAATTTGTGCTGTAGGTGGCGCAATTGGAGGCGGTGCTTATTATATATATGATGGTATTGCTGATATGATAAGAAAAGGAAAAGATGTTAATTTAAGACAAGGTGAAGTCTTAAATGTTATTCTTGTTGACCCTGTGGATGTTCCTGTAATTTAGGAAGCTTTTATATTTTTTATAATTAATTTGTAGGATAAGTCTTTAATATACTTATCCTACTTGATTTCTCCCATTATTTTTAGCATTATATAATTTTTTATCAGCAGCTTCAATAAGTTCAGATGCATTTTCTCCATCATAAGGAAATGTAGCTACTCCTAAGCTGATTGTTACATTAGATTCTTTATCATTAGTAAGTTTAAATTTTTTTGCGGCAACTTTTTCACAAATTTTCTTAGCTGTTGACATTGCTTCTTCTTTATCTGTGTTTGCTAGAATAATACTCATTTCCTCTCCGCCGTATCTGCATACAATATCTGTAGATCTGACATTCTTTTTTAATGTTTGCGCTACTTGACGCAATACGGCATCTCCTGATTGATGACCGAATTTGTCATTAAACTTTTTAAAGAAATCTATATCAATAATAATAAGTGAAAAGTTGGTATCGTATCTTCTGCATTGTTCAATTTGCATTCTTAGGTGTTCTTGGAAATATCTGTGGTTGTATAATTCTGTTAGTCCATCAGTTGTTGCAAGTTTGTATTGCTGCTCAAAATCTCTTGATTTTAAAATATATTTTATTATATATGCACAGGTAAAAGCTAGAATAGAGAATATCAAAGGATATGTAACATTAAGCCAAAGATTTTCAAATTTCATTGCATAATATGAAATAAATAAGTATATTATGTATGTTGAACATGACACTAATGATGCGGTAAATGCGGAACTTACTCTTGTTACAACGGAGCCAATCAGTAGTGCTAATAATATACTTAGTGTAATTGTGTATTTTTTATTTACTTTTTTAATAAAGTTGTTATCTATCATGTTATTAATATAAGTAGCTTGTATTTCTACTCCAGGATAAATTTTGCCTGTTGGAACGGTTTTTATATCAAATAAGCTTGAAGCTGTTGTTCCAAAGTATATTATTTTATTAGAAAAATCATAATTAAGATCTGTTTGTTCTCCATTAACGATTTTTATGAGTTTATAAATCGGAATATATGTATAAGTACCTGCAGGCCCGTACCAATTTAATATAGCACTGCCATCGTTATCCAAATATATTTTTTTATCTCCGAATATAAAGTTAGAATTTTTATCAATTGCAAAAGAAGAAGTATTTTCTCCCAAATAATCTACTCCAATTTTGAATGCAAGTTGTGGGTAAAATTCTCCATTATATTTTACGACAACTGGCATTTTCCTTAGTATTCCGTCATCTGAACGAGAAACGTTTATTATTCCTATGTTTGATGTTGCATCAATAATTCCTTGCAATATCGTTCTACAATTTTTGAACGACAGTTTATCAAATTTTATTTGAGAAGAATTATCAATTTCTACCGTAAGTTTGTGGGGTAATTTAGGGGGCATTCTCAAATCTTCTGATTGATTATCAAAATTCATTGCGGTGTATAAATTTTTATATTTTTTGAAAGAATTAATTAATGCTTCATCGGCTTTGTTTTTACTTTTGAGTGATTTTACAAACATCATATCAAAAGCTATTGATCTTGGATTTTGTTTTTCAAGGTAATTGATAATACTAGCATAAATATCTCTTGAAAGAGGCCATTCTCCATAATTATCCAATATGTATTCATAAGAAGCATCATCTACAGCTATAATAACTATGTCTTTATTCGCTTGTTTTGCTCCTTCTGATATTAATATATTTTGCCTTAAATCAAATGTCCTATTTTCAACAGAATCAATGAAAGCTATTAAATTAGCATTCTTAAATATTAAAAACGTAAAAATCGCAAAGAATAACAATCCCAATGCGTATAATATTCTTTTTAACATAAGCCTCTAATCTTCTTAAATTATTCAATTATTTTATTATATCAGTATAATTGAATGTTGAAGATTTGGCAACAAAATTTTTTAGGATAAATTGTTTTTCAAGGATAAAGTTATTTAGTTTTAATACTTCAGTTGAATATGATAATTCATCAGGGTTTTGTAAATATCTTAGTAGGCATTGCTCGTGCAGATTCATATAATTTAATCACCTTTTAAACTAATTTCGTATAACTTTCTCATTATTGCAAATTTAATAAAAATTAACATCAGACAAATGCATGAGATTTAAAAAGCTATTGCACTTTTTTATTTCTGTAGTACTATTATATCAGTAGAACTAAATTTATAATCAAGTTTGGAATCTTGAGAAAAAGAAAGAGGTAAAAAATGAAACAAGGAATACATCCGGATTATAAAAAAACTGTAATCAAATGTGTATGCGGTAATGAGATTGAAACTGGTTCAATAAATGATAATATCACTGTTGAAATTTGTAACAATTGTCATCCATTTTACACAGGTCAACAAAAAATCTTAGACTCAGAAGGTCGTGTTGAAAGATTTAATAAACGTTACGGTAAAAAAGCGTAGTTTTTTTCTGCAGATAAGATAATAAAAAAACAAGAGAATTTTACTTCTCTTGTTTTTTTATGGTAAATCGTTTATAATAATCAATATATAAATGAAAGGAGCAAGATTTATGAAAAGATTTGACTTATTGCAGGATTTCGGGGGGGGGGCGATTTAAGGCTTTCCACAAAGGTTTTAGGGGGTTGCAAAAGTAAAAAAATCTGTTATAATGGTAATGTATGTCATCACAATTATAGCGGAGAGTTTATGAAAAAAATATTCGGATTCACATTGGCAGAGGTATTGATTACTTTAGGAATTATAGGAGTTGTAGCAGCATTAACTATACCCTCTGTAATTGGAAATTATAAAAAAGAGGTGACTGCTAAAAAATTAGAACATACCTATTCAGTATTATCTCAAGCACTAAGGGCTGCTCAAGCAGAACATGGAGACCCTGCTAATTGGGATCTAGGTGGTTTTTATTATGGTATGCCTGCAGATGGAAGTAAAGAAACTATTTTGAATAATTTCGCAAGTAATTATTTATTGCCTTATTTGAAAGTGATTAAAGATTACGGTTTTGTTACAACAAGCCAAGCTTCAACAAAAGTAGGATATGACGGTCCTTATAAGCCTATATCAAATGACTTTGCCGGTTTAAATGAAGGATATTATTTTGTTTTAGCTGATGGTACTTTAGTAAATTTATTTCTAGGTTCAAATTGTTCAGGATATGATTCTGATGGAAAATGTAATGCGTATTCATACGCTTATATAACTTTTGGTGTTGATATAAACGGTTCAAAAGGTAATAATCAACTCGGTAAAGAGTACTTTTTGATGTATTATAATCAAGCAACCCATAAATTTTTGATGTATAGTGCAGGAAATAATGCTTCTAGAGATTTTATGCGAAGCTCTTGTAATACTGATGATGCATTAAGTTGTGGTGGACTTATTCAGTATGACGGATGGAAGATAAAGGATGATTACCCTTGGTTTTAGTTAGGGCATCTGGCTAGCCAGATATCGCTCACTACATTTTCTAATACTCTTTTACTAACAGAACCTGTTAAAAAACGATCTAATTTTGATTTGTTTTTAGAACCTAATATTATTAGGTCAATATTGTGTGTTCTTGTATATTCTATTATTCGTTGTGCAGGTATGCCATTTAATATTGCTGTTTCATATGCTTTTATATTATATTGATTCAAGATTCTTTCTATATCTTCAATTGCGCTCGCTGCATATTTTTGTTGTTGTTTTTGTATTTCAAATAACCAATTTGTATCTAATGTCCCATCCAAAAATAAAAGATTAGGGTCTTCGTTTACCATGCAAATATGTATTTCTTTATTTTCTAAATTTAAAGATGGTATTATTTTATCTAATATATTCAAAGAACATTTTGTTCCATCTGTTGTGATAAGCAGTTTTTTCTTTTCGTTTTCTTCTTTTGAAATATAATTTGAGATTTTGCTGCTGTTGATTATTTCTTGGGATACTGATCCAAGCCATTTTTGCAGTCCCTTTTTCCCATGCGATCCCATTAAAATAAGATCATAATCTTTTTTGTTAGCCTGCTCAAGTATACTTTCAATTGCAGAGCCGCAATTTTTTATTTTTTCACCGGTTTTAAGACCTAATTTTTCAATTTCTTCTGTTGCATAATCAAGTATTGTATCGGCAACGTTAGCGCAAGAGTATGAAAAATTTTTTTCTTCTATATTTATTTCATCTGGTAAAAAACTCCAATCAATTACGCAAATAGTATCTATTTCTGCATTATTTATCCAGCCGTTAATGTTTTTTAATGCTTTAAAACTGATTTTTGAACCGTCTGTGCAAAATAATATTTTCATATATTCTCCTTTTTTTATATTTTTTCTAAATTAAATATAATTTATGTTAAGAGAAATTACATTGTCTGGTATTCTATATTTTTTTTTGTTATTATGTTGTTAGGGAAATGTTTTTATAGGAATATGTTATAGTCATGACAGCAAAGCAAAACATTCGTCAAAAGATTAATTTAAGCGATTATAAGAATTTAGTTGATACAATTGCAAAGGTTGAGTACCAAAAATTTTCTACATCTCATCTCATAGAATTGCCTGAACTTATTAATATTGGAAATCATACATTATATATTTTATTTAAAAATAATCCTCCAGAACATTTCAACAATACATATCTATCTACCGCAATCAAATGGGCTATAAGAAACGAAGTAAGACGAAGATATAAATGGTATTCTTTAAAAAATAAAAGACAGCAGGCAGTAGATGATAATGAAAATTTGAGGGAAGAAGTATATAAAACAATTCTTTCTATTGATGAAATGCAAGAAGCTGAAGTGCCAACTCAAATTAAGGCAGATGATTTAACTCCAGAGGAAAGTATTGAGCTTTCTGAATTAAAATCTGAGATATTGGAATCAATGAAAAAGCTGCCTCAAAGGGAAAGAGAATTAATTGAGTATAAGTTCTTTAAAGAAAAAAAATTAAGAGAAATTGCAGAAGAGTTTAATATTTCTCAATCAAGAATTTCTCGCATTATTCAATCAGGTTTGGATAAAATAAAAAGAGATTTAAAAAAACAGGGGATTATTTAGTGGATACAATTTTTGAAAAAAGTAATGGAATTTCAGGTATAACTTTAACCGATGAAAAAGAAGACCTGTCATTCATTGATAAATCTTTATTAAGAAATTCTGAAATAGGTTTGCCTCAAGTAAGTGAACTACAAGCTATGCGTCATTATAAAGAGTTATCTGACAAGAATTTTTGTATAGAAAAAGGTTTCTATCCTTTAGGTTCTTGTACAATGAAATATAACCCTAAAGTAAATGAATTGTTAGCAAGTTTAGAAGGGTTTGCAAATTTACATCCGCTTTCTGATGATTTTGACTGTCAAGGTGCTCTTGAATTAATGTATAATCTTCAAGAATTACTAAAAAAGATAACCGGTATGAGTGCTGTTTCTTTGCTACCAGCTGCTGGAGCTCATGGAGAGCTTACTGGAATGATGGTAATAAAAAAATATTTTGAAGTAAAAGGTGATAAACGCAAGAAAGTTATTATTCCTGATTCCGCTCATGGTACTAATCCCGCAAGTGCTCATCTTTGTGGCTTTGATGTAGTTTCTGTTAAATCAAATGAAAAAGGTCAGGTTGATATTGAAGCATTAAAAGAAATTTTAGACAAAGATGTTGCTGCAATAATGATGACTAACCCAAATACTTTAGGTATTTTTGAAGAACATGTTCTTGAAATATCAAAATTAATGCATGAAAATGGTTCTTTGCTTTATTATGATGGAGCAAATCTTAATGCAGTAATGGGTTATACAAATCCAAAATTAATGGGATTTGATGTCGTTCATTTGAATTTGCATAAAACATTTTCAACTCCTCATGGGGGTGGCGGTCCTGGTGCTGGCCCAGTTTGTGTAACCGATGAATTAAAGGATTGTCTGCCAGTTCCTGTTGTTGATTTTAATGGAGAAAAATATTTTAGAAATTATGATTTAGAGCATACAATTGGAAAGGTAAAAGCTTTTTATGGTAATTTCGGAGTTTTAATAAAAGCATATGCATACATCCTTATGATGGGTGATAATTTAAAAGAAGCAAGTGCAAATGCTGTTTTGAATGCAAATTATTTAAAAGAAAAATTAAAACAAGCATACCTTCTCCCATATGATGTTCCTTGTATGCATGAATTTGTGCTTTCTGGCGAAAAAATAAAGGAACAGTATGGTGTATCAACATTAAATATTGCAAAAGCATTAATGGATGATAATACTCATCCTCCAACTGTTTATTTCCCATTAATTGTTCATGAGGCAATTATGATTGAGCCTACGGAATCTGAGACAAAGGATGTTCTTGACAATTTTATTTCTGTAATGTTAAAAATTGCTAAAGAGGCTGAGAATAATTCTGAAAAACTCATTTCTGCTCCTCATAATACTCCAGTAAAAAGGATTGATGAAACATTAGCTGCTCGTCATCCTAATTTAAAATTTGTACAGTAAAAAAAGATAAGAGATAAATAAAATGACAGATAAAAAGAAAAAATTAAAAGTAGCATTCCCTCATATGGGAACAGTATATATAGCTTGGTCAGCAGCTTTGAAAAAAGTTGGTGTAGAACCTTTTGTACCACCTTATACGAGCAAAAAGACTCTTTCCTTAGGTACAAAACATTCTCCAGAGGCTATATGCTTGCCTTACAAGTTAATTTTAGGTAACTTTATTGAAGCCATTGAAGGTGGAACTGATTATGTTGCAATGATTTCATCTCCTGGTTGTTGCAGATTAGGTGAATATGGAAATTGTATTTATAATGCACTTACTGATTTAGGCTATCATACAAAGTATATTGAATTAACTCTTTATGACGGAATAAAGGGAATGTATGACTTTTTAAAAAAAATTAGCGGGAAAAATGATCCGATTTTATTTGCAAGAGCTATTAATATTGCGATAAGAAAAGTTTTTGTCCTTGATGATTTAGAAAATTTATTATCATATTATAGAGCAAGAGAAATAAAATTTGGGGATGCTGAAAAACATTATCATAAAGCTATTAATTACATTAAAGATGCTGATAATACAAGAAAATTGAACAAAGCAAAGAAAATGGCTTTTGAAGAAATGAAAAAGACCGAAATTGATCCTAATAAAGAGGTTTTGAATGTTGATTTAACAGGAGAGATTTATCTTGTATGCGATCAATTTTCTAATCAGGATATTACGAGAGAACTTGGTAAAATGGGGGTTCAAACAAGACGCAGTTTGACTATTAGTAGTTTCTTGAAGGATGCTATTATTCCTAAAGTTTTCAGAAAAGGTGAAACTCATCTTCAAAGAGCTTATCGTCTTGCAAAACCTTATTTGATGCGTGATATTGGAGGTGATTCTCTTGAGTGCGTATCAGATGTTGCTTATGCTGATGAGAGAGGTATAGACGGTATTATTCATATTAGTCCGTTTACTTGCATGCCTGAAATTATGTCGCAGAATATTTTCCCTGCAATGAGAGAAAATTGTGATATTCCAATTTTACCTTTAATAATGGATGAGCAGACCGGTAAAGCTGGATATATAACAAGATTGGAAGCCTTTGTTGATTTGATGAGGAGACGTAAAAGAAAATTAGCCGCTGAACAACAAAATCAACCTGAGCTTGCTAAGTAAATAGGTTATTACATAAAAATTTGTAAGAGGTTATCATAGACTTATGCATAAAATATTTAAAGAGGCAGTGAAAATAACAAATTACAATATTATATTAACTATTCCGTTAATTATATTTGTCAAAATCTTGGATTTGTATTCTTTATATTCAAGATATCATGTTGATTCTACTCCAAAATTTATATTAGCGTCAATAACTGTTTTATTTATGTTCGCAGTATTTTGTGCAAGTTGGTTTTATATGGTAAAAGGTGCTATCGATCTATCTAAAAAAGTATTTGTATTGGATGAAGATAGGGCTAAAGCAACTTTAAATTTATTCAAAACTATACCGGACGGAATTAGTAAATTCTTTTTGCCTTTTGTTGGTGTGTATATAATATTTATTCTAATTCAAGTCTTTGCTACACCTTTGGTTTCTATGATAGGAGTAAAAGTTATCGGAAGCCTTGATGCAGTTTCAATGCAGCATTTACAACAAATTACGATTGATTCATCTTTGACGACGCCTGAGGGAATGGCAGAATTTATCAACAGTTTGACTCCTGAGCAGATAATATTTTTTGGAAAATGGAGTTTATTGTTTATGTTTTTTACTTCATTAATAATGTATTTACTTTTGCTATGGATTCCTGAAATTGTTTATTCAACTCCAAATCCAATAGTTGCTTTATGGAGAGGGTTGTGTAAATTATTTAAAGATTTTTTTGTAAGTGTTAGATTGTATCTAGCTTTGTGGTTTCTTGGATTTATTTTACTTTTTATAAATACTTTTGCGCTCATTAATCCTATTGCTTATATAGTAATGAGTATATTGTTATTTTATTTTTCGGTTTATTTTGTTATTGTTATATTTTTGTACTATGACAAAACTTTTGTAGAATTGGAAAATCATGAAGACGATTAAGAAAACTAAGGTATATGCAATTGTTGGTGCTACAGCAAGTGGGAAAAGTGCTTATGCGGTGGATTTGGCTAAAAAATTAGATGGAGAAATTGTTTCTGCTGATTCACGATTGGTATATAGGGGATTTGATATTGCAACAGCAAAGCCTACTTTTGAGGAGATGGCAGGTATTCCTCATTATATGATCGATGTTGTAGAACCTGAAGTTGATTATTCTGCAGGTCTTTATGCCAAAGAAGCAAAAAAACATATTGATAATATTATTTCAAAAGGTAAAATCCCTATTGTTGTAGGTGGTACTGGGTTATATTTTAGAGTTTTGTTAGAAAATTATGATCTCCCAAATGTTGCACCTGATTATAATTTGCGGAATGAGCTTTCTGAAAAATCTTTTGATGAATTGTTAAATATTTTATTAAAATTGGATATTGATGCTGCAAGTTCTGTAGAATTAAATGATAAAAAGAAATTAATTCGTTATATTGAAATTGTAAAATCTACAGGTGTATCTTTAAGTAATGCAAGAGGAATAAAAGATTGTGATTATGATGTTGAGTGGATTGGGTTAAATTTCCCAAGGGAAATTTTATATTCAAGAATAAATGATAGAGTCGAACAGATGATTGAAAAAGGCTTAATAAAAGAGACTGAAAAGCTTTTGCAGCAGCATGGACGAATTAAAAACATTGTAGATACAATAGGTTATAAAGAAATAATATCTTATTTGGATGGTCAATGTACTTTAGACAATGCCATAAATAAATTAAAACAAAATACAAGAAATTACGCTAAAAGGCAATTAACATGGTTTAGAAAAAATGAAAAAATAAATTGGAACTGTTATCCTGAGAAAAAGAAGAAATAATTTCCAAATTGATATTTCAATCAAAAGGGGTGTGGATGATGAACAAATTTGTTAAATATTTTGGTATAACTTTTGTAAGTATAATTGCAATTTTATATTTGTTATTTTTAGTTGTTCCTTTTTTCCTTACAGGATTAATAAATTCATATAATGAACAAATTGTGAAATTTGTTGAAGAATCTTGCGGATTAAAAGTTAAAATAGAAAACATAAAATTGTTAACAACTCCAAAATTAACTATTGGTGGCGGTGTCCGTCATTTAGAAGTTGCGTTGTCTAGTGGTGAAACATTTCTTACAGCTGATAATGTTAATGCAAAATTGTCTTTGATTCCAATAATTATAAAAAAAATTGAATTGGATAGTATAAGTGCGGATAACGTTAATTTTAATATAAAAGTAAAGAAAGACGGAGATTTTTTAATCGCAGATTTGATAAATTCTAAAGAGCAAAATAGTGATAATCAACAGCCTGTTGTAAATTCTTTACCTTATGGATTAAAGCTTTCTAATCATTTGCCTAATATTCAATTAAATAATTATAATATTTCATTTATAGATATTTCAACAGACAAGACATATTCAATATATGGAAATAATTTTTCAATAAATGATTTTATTTTTAATAAGAAAATAAAATTAGTTGTTGATGGGAAGTTTATGCTTCAGGATAGAGTTCAATTTAATTATGATTTAAAGTTATTGAATAAAATTATGCCTGATGTTGATTTTAACGATTTTATTTTTACTTCAGCTGTTTCAGATAATGCTGAGTCTCAGAATTTTAATTTTAATATAATAGATTTTTTTGATGCTATTCATAAAAATTACTTAACTGCTGATTTAAATGGCGATTTAAAAGTATTTGGAAATGCTCAAGATGTTTTATTAAATGGCTTTTTAAATATTTCTAATCTGGGCATAGCTGTAAATTCAAAAAATTTGCCAAAGAGTAATATCGATTTAAAATTTAAACATAATAAGACTGATATTTATGCGAAGTTATATACATCTGTTAATGAGATAACAGAGTTGATTGGAGATTTTAAAATAGGTAATCACCCTAGTTTTAATTTGAATTGTAAGTCAAATGCAAGATTTGAAAGTATTTTAAGTATGTTAAAGAGTATCGCTAAATCTTTTGAATATAATGATCTAGATACTTTAACTGCTAAAGGTGGTGTTGATGCAGATTTTTCTATTAGTTCAAATCTTAAAAAAGTTGATTCTTCAGGGTATTTAAAAATAAATTCAGCTTCATTGGCTTATAAAATTTATAATATTTTGGTTGATAATATAAATGCTGATATTGATTTTTCCAATAATATTGTTAATATAAAAAATGCTGGTTTTTCTATATTTTCGCATCCATTTAAATTGAATGGTACAATCTCTCATAAGGCAGATGCAAATATTAATATTATTGCTGATAATCTCCAGTTAAAGAGTCTTTTGCTTGCATTAGGGCAATTATCTGTACTGAAAGAAAACAATATTAATAGCGGAACATTTTCTATGAATGCTTCTTTGAAAGGTAGACTTGATAAAATTGTACCAAAAGTAAATGTAAGTATCGATAATGTTAATGTGAAAAATTTACCGTCAAATACAAATATTTCACTTTTAAATTCTAAAATAAATTTTACTACAGATTGGAAAAAATCAAGTGGTGATATTGCTTTTAATAGTATGAAAATCAATAATCCTTTAGTATTGATTTCTGTTCCAAATACTAAGATTTCATTAAATGAAAAAGATATTATTTTAAACAGTGCGTATGTCCTTTTGAATAATTCAAGGATAGATTTTACAGGGAAAGTCTCTGATTATATGGGTAAAAATATAAAATTTTTAATCTCAGGAAAAGGTAATATTTTATCTTCTGATATTAAAAATCTTTTTCCAAAAGAGTTGAAAAAAGATATTAATGCTTCAGGGAAATTGCCTCTCGTTGTTGATGTAACTGGTAATGATAAGAGTCAAGATATTGCTTTTAATATTACTTCAAATCCTTCTAATTATGTATCTATAGTTTCTGTTGATCAATTCCAAGGGAAATCAACAGTTGTTAAGGGAAATTTGAATGTTTCTGGTGATTCCTTAAAATTTAATAATACCGGAATTTTTGCGAATGGCACAGAATTCGTTGCATTAAGTGGCAGTGTTAATAATTTATCTTCATCACAGAAGCTTAAATTAAATATTGAAACAAAAAACAACTTAGATTTTGTTATCCCAGGATTTCCTAAATCAAAAATTAATGCAAAAGCTGATATTGATATACTTGGCAGTACCATTTCTCCTAAATTAAAAGGGAATGTATCTGTACCTTCTGTAAAAATTCCTGAAATTCCTCTATCAATTAATAATCTGCAAATTTCATTGGATGGACCAATTTTAAAAGGTAAAGGAACAATAAGTAAATTTGTATCCGGAGGTATTGTTGCTGAAAATCTTTCTTCTGATTTTAATTTAATAAATAATATTTTTTATTTGACAAATATTTTAGGAGATGCTTTTTCTGGAAAAATTAATGGGAATATTTCCTATAATATTCAAAGTGGGCATATTGGAGTTAATTTTAAAGGTATTGGCTTAGATGCACAAAAGGCTATTGCAGGTGCTGCAGGATTAAAAAATGCTTTGTCCGGTAAATTAAATTTTAATGCAAATGTAACTTTGCATGGTGCAACTGATGTTGAAATGATGAAAAATTTGAAGGGTAATGCATCTTTTGATATTACTGATGGGACTTTGGGCAATATAGGTCGTTTTGAAAACTTCTTGTTAGCTCAAAATCTTCAATCTAACAGTATTATAAAAGCTGCAGTGAATTCTGTATCTTCTTTGCTTGCAATAAAAAATACGGCTCAATTCAAATCAATAAAAGGAAATTTGAACTTCTCAAATGGTTGGACAAATTTAAATCCTATAACAACTTCAGGTCCTTCTATGTCATATTATATTACAGGAAAATATAACCTACTTAATTCGACTGCAAATGTTATAATTTTAGGTAGAATTTCTGCAGAAGTAGTTTCATTATTAGGACCTTTAGGAGATTTATCTGTATCAAAATTAACTTCCTATATTCCAAAATTTGGAGCATTAACTGGTAATATTATAAATGCTATGACTTCAGACCCTAAGAATGAAAAAATTTCATCAATTCCTCAATTATCAACAGGAAATAAAAATTATAAAGATTTCAAAGTCGTTTTTAACGGAGGTGTTGAGAGTAAAAGTTCTGTAAAATCGTTTAAATGGTTATCAAAATGCGATACTTCTGATATCGAAAAAACAACTGTGAAAGAACAAGTTCAACAAACCAAACAAGCTGTTAAAACAGTTGTACAAGAAAAAAAAGAAGCTTTTAATAATCATATTCAAGAACAAAAACAATCTGCCCAAGAAGCCAAACAGCAGCTTCAAGATGCTGCTGCCGGTCTAAAAAATTTGAAAAATTTATTTAAAACTAATTAATATTCTAAAGGACACAGGCTAAAATCATTAGTAAGATTGTACCAATCTGCATAGCGGTTGCCATGTTCTGGGAAAATTTGTTTGAGTCGTATCTGCTTGCTGTTTTTTGAGCTTTGTATGCGCTGGCAATACGATTCAAACGGTCCTCCTGTGTGTCTGTGTTAAAGGTTGTTCCAAACATTGTGGATTCTAGTCTTGATAATCTATTGTCTGTACTATCTCCATTAAAAGATTTCTTGAATATAGATTTTTCAACTGAAGCAAGATTAACTCTTTCGGGTTTTATGTTTCTTGCATTATATGCATCATAATCAAATTCAGGCGGTTGATATTCATCTAATGAATAATTTTTATCAAGTGTAATTGTATCTCCATCATAAAAATCATTTGAAGATTGTGCAATATTATTGTCCATAAATGATTTTGGCTTTAATTTAGCTTGGAGCCTTTCTACTCTTGATGAAAATGGGTCATTATCATAAGTTTGTCCTAGAGATTTCTTCTCAAGATTTGCAAGTCTGCTGTTCAAATCTTGATTTTTAAATTCTTTATTAAAAACTTGTCTTTCAAGTTCATTAATTGATGGATAATCTACGTTAGCTCCTGCTGGAGGCATTTGTTCTTCTGCAATTGTATCTTTGTAACTGTCTTGTTCTTCTGCAAATGTATCTTCTTTAGGAGTTATTTCATGTCCTATTTGCTCGACAGACATATCTTTATTCAGATTTGCAATTCTTTCGTTAATTGATTTATTAGGTCTGCTTTGTCCATATACACTTTCTTCTATTCTTGAAAGTCTTGATGCATCATCAGATGTTGTGTATGTAAAACCGTATAATGAATTTTCTAATTTATCTAAAACTGCTGAATATTGACTTGCTGCAATAGCACAATTTATACTGAGTAAAACACTTATGACTAAAATATATTTTTTCATAACTATAAACTCCTTATAGATAGGATAAGTGTGAATATAGTATAAATCTATTCAACAGAGTTAGGATTTAAATTTTTGATAAATAAACAAAAAATCGTAGTACAAAAGTTCTACGATTTTTTTTATTATTAGAAAATAGTATTGTTAAATAGTTTAATGTCTTAATCTTTTCAAAGCTTCTAATTCATCTTGGTATGGTGAAATATTAGTTAATTTTTCAATTATTCCGGGCATTTTTTCGCATACATAATCAATTTCTTTTTCTGTTGTGAATTTGCTTAATGAAAATCTAATACTTCCATGAATTGCTGTGAATGGAACATTCATTGCTCTTAGCACGTGGCTAGGCTCTAAGGAACCTGATGTACATGCACTGCCTGAACTTGCGCAGATACCTAAATCACTTAAGTGAAGTAAAATTAATTCTCCTTCAATATATTCAAATCCGATATTTGTGGTATTTGGTACCCTGTTTACAATTCCGGTATTTAATCTTGCATTGAATACATTTTTAACGATATTTTTTTCCAATTTATCTCGGAGTCTTTTCACTTCTGTTGCTTCATATTTCAAATGGTCTTGAGCGAGTTCTGCAGCTTTTGCCATTCCTACTATATATGGAACATTTTCAGTTCCTGCACGTTTCCCTCTTTCTTGGTGTCCGCCAATTATTAATGGAGTGATAAGAGTTCTTGAATTTACATAAAGAGCCCCTATTCCTTTTGGAGCGTGAAATTTATGTCCTGAAATTCCAACTAAATCAGCTCCTATTGCTTGAACATCAATAGGAATTTTACCTGAGACTTGTACAGCATCTACGAAGAATTTAGTTTCTTTATTTTTTGATTTAATAATTTCAGAAATCTTTTCAATCGGGAAAATTACACCTGTTTCATTATTTGCGTACATAACAGAAACAAGTGCTGTATCATCATCGATTGCTTCTTCTAGCTGAGCTAAATCAAGTTCTCCGTTAGAATTTACACCGATATAATCGACTTTGTATCCTTCTTTTTCAAGTGTTTGATATAAATTTAAAACACAAGGATGTTCTACCTTTGTGGTAATAATATGTCTTTTGTTCTTGTTCATATTTAAAACACCACGAATAGCAGTGTTAGCACTTTCTGAGCCGCAGGATGTAAAGATTATTTCTTTTTCATCTTTTGCATTGAAGAAATCTTTCATTACTCCGCGAGCTTCTTTTACAGCATGATTTGAACGCTTTGCAAAATCATAAATGCTTGAAGGATTTGCATATTCTTCTTTAAAATAAGGTAGCATTGCTTCTAATACTTGTGGATCAACTTTAGTGGTTGCATTGTTATCTAAATATATTAAACTCATTTTTCTATACCTCTATGACTTCGATATTTTTATCAACAGTTTCTCTTAATGTTGATTCGACAAAAGATTTAAGTGTCAGGTGTGAATTTTTACAGCCTGAACATTTACCGCGAAGTTTTACCATAACTTTGTTACCGTCAATATCAACTAAAGTTATGTCTCCGCCATCTTTTCTTAATTCCGGTGATATTTGATTTTCTATTACGTTATTAATTTTTAAAATCTTTTGAGCAGGAGAAAGTGTTGATTCTGCTTTTTCGTGTTCTTCTTTTTTATAGTAAGTATTAATTATATCTTGGATTAATCCTTTACATTTTCCGCAAGCACCACCTGCTTTTGTGTAGTTTGTGATTTCTTCAACGGTTTTTAGTCCGTTAATTTTTATTGCATCCCAGATGACATTTTCAGTAATTCCAAAGCAGGTGCATACAATTTTTTCGCGCTGCTTATTTGCTTCTTCTTCGTTTCTGATATCGTCAAGGTCTGTATAGTCATCGTAATTTTTCAGGGCATCTTCCAATGCTTCATATCCCATAACAGAGCAGTGCATTTTCTCAGGCGGAAGTCCGCCCAATTGGTCTGCAATATCTTTGTTTGTAATTTTTTTTACTTCTTCAATCGGTTTACCGATAATCATTTCGGTCAGAATACTTGAACTTGCTACAGCAGAACCGCATCCGAAAGTTTGGAATTTTGCATCTGTAACAATTCCGTTGTTTATTTTTAAATATATTTTTAATGAATCTCCGCAAGCTAAAGATCCGGCTTCACCTATTGCGTCTGCATTATCAATTTTCCCTACATTACGAGGGTTTCTGTAATGGTCTATAACTTTATCTGAATAATCCCACATAGTCTTTTTCCCTTATAATTATCTGTTAACATAATTATATTTTAGCTCAAAAACAAAAGTGAGAATAATTAATTAATATAAAATTAATTATTTAGCATTCCATAAGGTATTGTTGCTTTTTTAGCAGAATGCGATGCGGGAAAGTTTTTTATCAGAGGTAAATTTAGCTCTTCAAAAATATAATCCGCATTTTCGCAATTTAAAAACTCACCTATAGCGATAGCTTTTGTATTTTTTCGGATTTTTTCGATATTGAATAATTGAGTTACCATTTTATCGATTTTGTAAAGGGGTTCATTTAAATCCTCTAAAAACAGTGTAAATTCAAAATCTGGAATAAAATCTTGTCCGCAAAGAGATACTAGCGTAGATAAATTCCCTCCCCAAAAAGTTTCTTGGTAATCAAATTTATCTTCACATACAGTTTCAAAAAATTTATTAATTGTGTATTCACAAAGGTCTTCTTGTCCAAAATCGCTTAAAATCATAGGGCCTGAATAAGTCATAAGCCCTGCATATTTTAAAAACATTGCGTTTAGTGCGGTAACGTCAGAGTAACCACAAAAAATCTTAGGATTTTGTCTTATTAAATTGTAATCAATTTTATTGATTAGCCTGATTGCTCCATATCCTCCTCTTAGACAAATAATTGCGTTAACAGATGTATCCGCAAACATTTTATGTAAAGAGTTTAATCTTTCTTCATCAGTTCCTGCAAGATATCTGTTTTTTGAATAAACGTTGTCTGATAGCTTTATTTTATAACCTTTATTTTCAAAGAATTTTATTGCTCTTAAAAGCTCTGTATCATCGTCCATAGCTCCTGATGGAGCTAAAATCCCTATAGTATCCCCTTCTTTTAGCAATGCAGGTTTAATAATCTTCATAATATTTCCCTTTTAGATATAATCTTGTTATAATTTTACCATGAACGAAAAATATATACCTTTATACAGAAAATATCGTCCACAAAAATTGGAAGAAGTTGTTGGACAAGAACATATTAAAAAAGCTTTAAAAAATGCAATAGAGCTGAATAAAATCTCTCATGCCTATCTTTTTACAGGGCCTAGAGGTACGGGAAAAACTTCTACTGCCCGCATTTTTGCAAAATCCTTAAATTGTAAGGAAGGACCTACTATTACTCCTTGTGGTGTTTGTGAAAATTGTATTGATATCACCAATTCAACACCGATGGATGTGATTGAAATTGATGCTGCTAGTAACAGAAAAGTTGAAGACGCTCAGAATATTTTAGAAAAAGTTATGTATGCACCTGTCAACAGCAGATATAAAATTTATATTATAGACGAAGTCCATATGCTTTCAACAACAGCATTTAATGCTCTTTTGAAAACGTTAGAAGAACCGCCTAAAAATGTTATATTTATTCTGGCTACAACTGAAGTGCATAAAGTACTTGATACTATCAAAAGCCGTTGTCAGCGCTTTGATTTCAAACGTATTACAACAGATGATATAGTTAAACATTTAAGATATATCTCTGATAAAGAAAAAATTAATATAACTGATGATGCTTTGTTTACTATTGCAAAAAATGCAGCAGGTGGTATGCGTGATAGTATAGCATTGTTAGATCAATTAAGTGTTCTTGATGGTGAAGAAGCTATTTTAACTGATGATATCAATAATTTATTAGGAAGATTATCATTTGATACATTAAATTCTTTAGCTGATAAAATAGTTAATTCCAAACCTCAGGAAGCTATTGAAGATTTAGAGAAAATTTATAATTCAGGTAATGAACCGGTTCAGATTTTAACAAATTTGATGGATTATTTGAAAAATCTTCTAATTGTTAAAAATTGTAGAAAAGAAATTGTATTTGAATTGACTCAGGCAAA
Source organism: uncultured bacterium (assembly GCA_949290355.1). Lineage (GTDB taxonomy): Bacteria > Cyanobacteriota > Vampirovibrionia > Gastranaerophilales > Gastranaerophilaceae > Stercorousia. The sequence goes on from CASERN010000011.1 coordinate 740,672, forward strand.
TGATGCTCAAATTGAGGCATTAAATTCTCAAGCAGAGTTAGTAGAAACTCATCAAATTGTATTTTTAATTGATAAATGTGCAGATTATATAAAAGAGCTTAAATCGACTAACAATCCACGTTTGTGGTTAGAAGTTTCAATAATTGATTTGGCAAATCTAATGGAAAATACATCTTTAGTTGAACTTCAAAATAGAATTGCAAGATTAGAAGGTGGGGATACAAATATTGGTAGTAATACAAGGGTATATGCATCTCCTGTTCAGGTCGCTTCATATAAGACAGCGCCAACTCCTGTAATGAAAGCTGAAATTCAAAAAACTGAACATGCAAAACCTGATATATTAAACCAAAAAGAGACAGAAAAACAAGTTGAAATTTCTAAAGAACACGCTGTATTAAAATCAAATGAAGAAAATCAGACTCCTGCAAAAGCTCAAATCCAAATTAATGATGATTTTGCTCCTATGCCAAAATCAAGGGCTGCTGAGGGTGATGACATTTCTGTATTATGGGGGCAATTGTTAGAAAATATTCACAGTGCCCCGACAAGAGCACTTTTGAAACAGTGGGCAAATCCTATTAAAATAGCTTCTGATGAGACAGTTTTGTCTATGAAAAATGAAATTTTCTTAAATCAAGTTCAATCGGGTTCTAAAAAACAAGCTATTGTTGATGCTGTAAATTCCCTATTTAGACAAGAAAATTCAAATGTTTTAGTCAGACTTCCTCATCCTGATGATGTGCAGGTAAAGCCATCAGCTCCTCATCATTCAGCTTCTAAAACATTTGATGCCCCAAAACCAAAGCCTTCGCCTGTAATGAAACATGTAGATGTTGAACCTGAAGTTAAATCAGAAGAAGTTGAAGAGTTAAAAGAAGAAGTTACTCAAAATGTGAAAACAGATAGTGCAGCTAAAATAGAAGCATCTTTACACTCTGATAATGTGAATATGGTAATGGAATTATTTGATGGTAAAGTTATTGAATAAAAAGGAATAATTAAATGTTGGTAAATGGAATAAGCAAACAATCATTTGGTCATCTCAGGTTTATAAAGAAGTTTTACTAGGTAGAGAAAATTTTTATTTTTTAAGTGCTGATGACAAACTTAATGTAATTTGTGATAAATTAAACAGTTTAGAAAAAGATCATAGAGGTTTATTTGAAAATCAGAGAAAAATGAATAATTTTAATAGACATGCATTTGATTGTATTGTAGCTGCTTTTTCAAAAAATAGTCATAACGCAGATACCGCTTTTGAAAATATTGAATATCAATATAACAAAAATAATATTAATCTGGTTGGCTAAATCTTTGTTGTGCTGAATTTAAAAGCTTCTAAACTTTCTGAAGAATAATCATTAGGCATGCCTGCTTTTAGTTTTAATTGTTCTAAAAATTCTTTTTTATTCGGCAATTGTTCCCAAACATCAGGTAAAAATACTGATTGATATTTCCCGTCCCTAATTATTAATCCATCTTTATTTGGGATTAGTTTTTGCAGGAGTTCTTGTTCTGTATCAAAACTTATTCTTTCCGGTTTGGATAGTAGTGATATTTTAATATTAATTTTATTGTATTCATTAAGAGTAAGCGCAGGAAATCTTGGGTCTGCAAAAGCTGCTGCGTGAGCATTTTTTGTTAGATCTTGTATAAGTGATTGATGAGGAATGATAGATCCAATACATCCTCTTAAAATTCCGTTTAATTCAAGGGTTACAAAAGATGCTCCGTATTCTTCAAATACACATTCATAGTTCTCTGTATCAGTATGTCCAAGTTGTAGCCCTGATAAAATACTATCTGAACAAATTTTTTTTACAAAATCTGAATAGTATTTTTTGATATATTGATTTTTAGTACCCTCAAATAAAAACCAACTTCCATATCCAACTACACGAGATGAATCACCTGTTGTTGATGCAGAATTTGTAAGTCCGTTTCTTATAAGAGAAAATCCTTTTTCTTTCGCAAATTTGATCAACCCGCAAATTCCAACTGCACCGCAAGCTTGCTCTTGCTCAAAATTATTTAAGTTGTTTTCTTCAATCATTTTTGCAGTATAGTTATCTATTCTGGCAGCCTCCTTTTCAGGATAAAAATGGCTTAAATCACTTGAAATTATAAAAGCATTATCCTCGTCTTTATAAAAATGCTCTATTGTATCAGATAAATTCTTGAAATTTTCACATCCATATAGTACTGGAACAATTTTTGCATTTGGTAAAAAATATTTTATTAGCGGTAATTGCACCTCTATTGAATGTTCTTTTTCAAAGGCAAAATTTCCAGTATTACAGTCGCATAATTTGGCAATTTCTTTTGTAAGTGTTTTATTTACTTCAATTTCTCCAAATGGAGTTTCAAATGCGTTATAGTCGCATACTGAACATCCAAAAATTCTTTCATAGTGTGATGGTGCAAATATAAAAATATTTTTTATATCTTTTTTTAGTTGTTGTATCCCCTTTGCAGCAAGTTTTCCTGAATAAATATAGCCAGCATGAGGTATTATAACCGCTCTTGAATGATATTTTGGAATTTCTGTTTTATAAAAATTAAAAAGGTTTTCTAATTCAGTTTTATTTGCAGGATAAAATGTTCCTGATGCATTCATTTTCTTTATCATAGATTTATTATACAACTTTTTGTTTATTTTAAAATAGGATAATAAGTTAATAGAATATCAGGTCCAAAAATATCTGTTTGTGCAATTTTAAAATTGTAACTATCATTTATATTGTCAATCTGTTGAAAATTGAAACAGGATAAAGAATTGTTATCACCTGTAATTTTGGGAGCTATAAAATGATAGATTTTATCAGTGTATTTTAATATTTCTCCGTTCAAATGCCCACCGCTTTCAACAAGAATACTTTTGATTCCAAGCTCATAAGCTTTTTTTAATATGAATTTTAAGTCTAATTTATTATTTTTAATAGGAGATTTTATAAAGTTTATTCCTCCTTCAAACATGTCAAGAGATTCATTAAACAAATAAATTTCTCCATTTTTATATATTGGACTTTCTAAATTTGTTTTGAGAGTTCTGTCTAATATAATTTTTTTTCTATGTTGCATTGTCGGATTGTCTGCAAGGATTGTAGATGATGTTGTCATTATTGCATCATATCTATTTCTTATTTTTTTTACTTCTTCTCTTGAATTTTCTGATGTAATCCATTTTGAAGATCCATTGTATGTAGCTATTTTCCCATCAAGAGTCGTAGCAGTTTTGATGGCAACAAAAACTTCCTGCTTTATCATATTTTTTATGAAAATTTCATTTAATATTTTGCACTCATCTGCAAGTACGTTTTCTATTACTTCAATTCCTGCTTTTTTTAATTTTCTTATCCCATTGCCAGCAACAATCGGGTTCACATCTTGCATTCCTATTACTACTTTTTTTATCCCTCTTTCAATTATTAAATCTGCACAAGGTGGAGTTTTTCCAAAATGAGAGCAAGGTTCAAGATTTACAATTAAAGTTCCGCCTTTTTCTTCTCCATTATGTAGTTTTAATAGCGCATCTCTTTCTGCATGATTTTCTCCGTATTTATGATGGTATCCGTTAGAAATCTCATTTCCGTCTTTGTCAAGCACAATACAGCCGACTAGAGGGTTTGGAGAAGTTAAACCTTCTCCTTGTTTTGCTAAATCTATGCATTTTTTCATTAATAAGTTATATTGCATAATTGTATTTTACAATAAAATTTGTTATATTGTTTAATATTAAAAAATTAAATAAAAGGAGAGAGTTTATGGATCTAAGATATATAGGACATAGCGCATTTGAAATTAAGTTAAAAGAAAATTCAATTATGATTGATCCTTATGTAGCAATTAACTCAAAATATGACTGGCATAGTGCTAATATTACGGATATATTCTTAACTCATGCACATGGAGATCATTTAGGACAAGCAATAGAAATTGCCAAAGAAAAAGATGCAACAATTACTGCAATTGTTGAATTGGCACAATATTGTAAAGAGCAAGGCTGTAAGGTTAGATCTATTAATTTTGGCGGGTGGTTAAATTATGATTGGGGTAGAGCAGTTTTTGTACCTGCCGCTCATACAAGTAGCTTGCCTGATGGAAGATATGCTGGAGAACCTGCGGGTATTGTATTTGATGTAGAAAATATTCGAATTTATCATGCTGGAGATACAGCGTTGACTTCTGAAATGAAAACGATAAAAGAGCTTTATAGACCTAATATTGCGATGTTGCCAATTGGCGGACATTATACTATGGATGAAGAACATGCAGCGTTGGCTGCTCATTGGGTTGGTGCTCAGACAATTATTCCAATGCATTATGATACTTTCCCTGAAATAAAAGCTGACTTGAAGAAATTTATGGGGCTTTTGCAAATGAATAATTCAAATTGTGTCGTTCTTGACCCTGAAAGAATTAATGCTGTTAATAATTAAAACTTTTTCATATTATTGTCAAAAAAACAAACCATAAAAGGTTTGTTTTTTTTATGATAATTAAGGTATCTTATAGAGTTATTGTCTCTTTTTTTATTTAATGCTAACATTACTTTGAAAAGAGGTTTTTATGGATATCTTATTTGTAATAGACAGGTTAGAGCTAAAATATTTTGAATTTAACAATTTAGTAACAAATTTTTGGATAATTAGAGAGTTATTGAAAGAGAATAACAAAGTATATATTACAACTATAGATAAATTATTTATTAAATTAGGAATTGCATATGCTCATTGTTATGAAGCTTATGAAAAAGATGGTAATATTTTCTATGATAAGGCTTTATGTGATTCTAAAATAAATGATTTTTCTCTTGTTATGTTTAGACCGGATCCTCCAGTTGATATTGATTATATTAATGCAACATATGTTTTTGATTTTGTTGATCGCAATAAAACAAAAATAATAAATGATCCTATTTCTATTCGTAATTTTAATGAAAAGCTGCATACTCTCAAATTTATAGATTTAATGCCTGAAAACATTGTTACATCTTCAAAATCTGATATTATTGATTTTTTAAATAAATATGATGAAATTGTTTTGAAACCTTTGAATGCTTGTTTTGGTTCTGGGGTTATGACTTTAAAAAAAGGTGATAAAAATACTGCAGTTATTATTAATACGATGACAAAAAATCAAACTCAGTTAATAATGGTACAAAAGTATATTTCAAAAGCTCGTTTTGGTGATAAACGTGTTATGTTTTTGGGTGATGAAGTTTTGGATGTCTGTGTCCAAAAACTTCCTTCTAATGACGATTTTAAATTTAATGAGCATTGTGATAGTAATATTATAAAAGCAGAATTGACACAAAATGAAAAAGAAAAATTTTTGCCTGTAGCTAAAGAATTAAATTCTTTGGGATTACCGTTGGTAGGTTTAGATGTTATTGACGAAAAAATAATTGAGATAAATGTAACAAGTCCTTGTTATTTTATTAAAGAAGTAAATGGATATTTTAATTGTGAACTCGAAAAGAAAATAACTCAATTTATTCTTTCTAGTTTGTATTCATCTGTTCATTAAAATAAATATACGGAATTGTTATACTTTACAATTCCGTAAAAAAGGTTTCATAGTATAGTTTATATTTCCCAAGATTTTCAACAATAGTAAATTAGCTAAAAAACAAATTTTGCTATTTAAAAGTGTAAAATTTACAATTGTTTATATTTTGGGTTCTAAATTTTTACTCTTGAAAATACTTCAGTATTCACATCATCAAAAGTGTTTGTATTAAAATAGGCACAAGATGCAACCATAGCTGCATTATCAGTACAATATTTCATTGGCGGAGCAAAGACTTTATATCCTTCTTTTTCAAGATCAAATATTTTACGTCTGATCTCAGAATTAGCTGCAACTCCTCCTGCTATTACAACTTGGTTATATTTACTTGATTCAAGAGCTTTCTTCAATTTATGAAGTAATGTAGAAGATACTGTTTCTTGAAAACTTGCACAAATATCTTTTTCAGGAATGTTTTTCCCATTAAAAGATTTTACAAGTCTTAGTACAGCAGTTTTTAGACCGCTAAAGCTAAAATTATATCCATCAACTTTTGACTCCGGTAATTTATAAGCGTAAGGATTTCCTTCTTGAGCAAGCTTATCCAATCTTGGACCACCAGGATAAGGAAGTCCGATTAGTCTAGCAACTTTGTCATAAGCTTCCCCAACAGCGTCATCAACAGTTTCCCCAAGAATTGTTTGTTCTGAATAAGATTTAACATCAATAATTTGAGTATGACCGCCACTTACCAATAGTGCCATAAATGGAGGTTTTAAATCTGTATCAAGATAATTTGCGCACAAATGAGCGTTTAAATGGTTTACACCAATAAAAGGTTTATCATAAGTTAGAGCGAGTGCTTTTGTTGCATTAAGACCAACCAAAAGACACCCTACTAGTCCTGGTCCCACTGTACCTGCAAATGCTGTTATGTCTTCTGGTGATATGTTCGCAGTCTCTTTTGCTTGTCTAAAAGCTTCATCAATTATTATATTTATTGAATCAAGATGTTCTCTTGCTGCAATTTCAGGGATTACTCCTCCAAATTTAGCATGTGTTTTTATTTGAGAAGCAACTACATTTGCAATTACCTCACGTCCATTTTTCACAATTGCACAAGCTGTTTCATCACAACTTGATTCAATAGCCATTATGTAATTATCATATTTGCTTTCAGGCCCGATTTGTACTTCTTCATTTGAGAATAATTTATTTTTTATATTTTTCATAGTATTATTATAATACAAAAGGAAATAAAAATGAAATTTATAGATAAAAGTAAAATAAGAGTTGTCTCAGGTCGTGGTGGAAATGGTATGGTAGCTTGGCGCCGAGAAAAATATGTCGATAAAGGAGGACCTGCAGGTGGTGATGGCGGCCGCGGCGGGGATGTTTATCTTGTTGCTGATGAAAATATGTCAACTCTTATGGATTTTAAACATAAATCTGTGTTTAAGGCTGAATCAGGTGAAAATGGCGGAATTAAAAATATGCATGGACGTTGTGCTAAAGATTTATTTATAAAGGTTCCGGTAGGCACAGTAGTAAAAGATGTTAAAAATGGTAATATAATTGCTGATTTAACTGAGCACGAACAGAAAGTTCTTGTAGCAAAAGGCGGCAGAGGCGGTAGAGGAAATGCCAGATTTGCAACAGCTCAAAAAAGGGCTCCTCAGTTTTGCGAACCTGGAGAGCCATCTATAGAAAGAGAATTATTTTTGGAATTAAAACTAATTGCTGATGTCGGATTATTAGGAATGCCTAATGCCGGAAAATCAACTCTTATAAGTCGCATTAGTTCTGCTAAACCAAAAATTGCAGATTATCCTTTTACAACTCTAATTCCAAATTTAGGAGTTGTTACCAAAAGATCTGGAGACGGCTATGTAGTTGCAGATATTCCCGGACTAATTGAAGGGGCATCTGAAGGTGTTGGGTTAGGTCATGATTTTTTACGCCATGTTGAAAGATGCAGATTTCTTGTTCATCTTGTTGATTCAACAGAGGAAGATCCATTTGGAAACTTTACTAAGATTAACAATGAGCTAAAAAAATATTCAGAGCATTTAGCAAATCTTTATCAAATTGTTGCAATAAATAAAATCGATTCAATTGATGAAGAAAAGAAAGAAAAATTATTTGCCCAGTTTAGGAAAGCTGAGAAAGATGTTTTCGAAATTTCTGCTGTAACTGGTGAGAATTTAGATAGTTTACTTGACTTTATGGGAGAAAAAGTTGATGAAATTCCTAAGCCTGCAACTGAGATTGTAGTTGAGGAAGACTTAGGAGCATATAATAATGATGACAGCTCTTTCGAAATTTTCAAAGTTGCAAAAGATACTTTTATTATTGAAGGCGGAAAAATTGAAAGACTCTCCGGTGTTACTGATGAACGGAATGCTGAACAGGTGATTCGCTTTCAAAATATAATGAAGGGTATGGGTGTATTTGATGCTTTAGCTAAGAAAGGAATAAAAGACGGTGATACAGTCATTATAGGTAATTTGGAATTTGTCTTTTATTCAGATGAAATTTTTGGGTAAGATCTGAAAAGTGTAGAATTGATATGAAAGTTAGCAGTGTAAGTAGTTTTTCTTTTAGCAGAAAATATAATAAAGAAACAAAAAATAATAACAGTTCTAAAAATTCTCAATCACAAAGTGCAAAGATATTTGCAGGAGTTGCTGGAGGGTGCGCTATTGGTGTTGCCTCTTATTTTATTTTTAGACCGGGTAAAGCTTTTTATGATGCTCGTAAGCAAAAATTTTTACCTTTCCCAAAAATAAACTTAGACAATGTTTTATCAAAAATCAAAACAAATATTTCAGAAATAAAAAGTGAGGTTTATAAAGAAAATAAATCAGGAGTGTTGGTTGAATTATCTGATTCTGCAGATGAAATAAAATATTCAAATAAAGAATCTTTGTTTTTTAATCTTGTTGGAGATTTATATAGAAGAATTGTATCGCATTATAATCCGGAATCAAAGAAGTTAGTACGATCAATTTATTCGGGTGATACAAAATCTTTATTATCTTTGGATCCCAAGAATACTACAAAACAGACTATGACTTTTAAAACGGTTGATACTTTATGGGAAGGAAGAGCTGTATCCAGAAGAGAAATCAAAATTGTAAATCCTAATAATTCAGGTAAAATTATATATAATTATTATAGTTCTGATGGTAAATTGATTCAAAAAGATATCTCTACATATTCTAATATGGAGACTTTAGCTTCTGCAAATTCTGTGATTTACAGGTATGGATATGATCATGATGGAATACTTGTAGGTTATTCAAAACAAATTTATCAACAAAATGGGGAGTTACAAAATAACGATATTGAAGTAACAATTAAAGATGGTATAAAATATAATGTTAAAAATTATTTTGATTTAACTGATTCTGATGAAGCTTTTAATCCTGATAATTTTTAATTAATATCTTGCATTTTCAGCTTTTCTTGAATAAAATATTCATATGAGATGTTATAAGGCTAAATGGATAATAACTTCTGCAGGTAATGTATTAGAGGATATGGCGTTAGTTGTTGATGAAGGTAAATTTATCGACATAATACCTAATGCAGAAGTCAAATTTGAAGAAAAGTTTGTAAAAGATTTCGGCAATGCAGTTATTACTCCTGGATTTGTGGACTTGTTGACTCAGTTCCAATATACAGAAGTAGGTATTGCAAAGCCTCAGAGTTTAAAAAATAAAATAAAAAAATTCTTCAAATTAATTGCTTTGAAATATAATTTTGCAGGAGTTAAAGAAAATAGTTATTCCCGCAAATGGGCAGAAATATTGACCGATTATTCTTCATTTGACCGCTCTGAAAAGATTGAAGCTTTCAAAAAAGGAATTTCTGAATCTATAAAATCAGGTACTACCTGTGTAGCCCAAGTATCAAAAGAGTTTAAATATTTTGATATAATAAATAAATTACCAATAAAAAATTATTTATTTTTTGAAATCTTTGCTGATAGTAAAGAAAAAAGTAAAAAACAGTTTAAAAAATCACGTTCAGTTATTGAAGAGTTAATTTGGCACAAAGGTGAAAATACTCATATAGGAGTTATGCTTAATTCGATTTCTGGTGTTCATAAAAAACTGTGGGCATTGTTTTCAAAATATTGCCGTAAGCATAATATGTTAATGATGACCAGATTTGCTGAATCTATTGATGAAATAGAATGGCTAGATCATGGATTTTCTGATATTGATATATTGCATAAATTTATGGGAATGCGAAAAATATCGCCGTATTCTAAAGAACTTACTCCTGAAGAATATTTGAATAATTTAAAAGTATTAACTAAAAAAGTTCTTGTTGCCAACGCAAATTATTCGTCAGATCTTGAAACTTTAGCATCAACAGGCGCTAAATATATTTATCAGCCATACTATAGTAAAGAAATATGTAATAAAGTTTTAGATTTAGAGACTGTTCTCAAATATTTTGAAGGGAATTTCGGATTTTCTACTCAAAGTTTTGCAAAAGAGAAAAATTACAGTTTACTTGAATTAGCTCGTATTGCTAACAAAGATGGCTGTTTAGATACTATTGAAATGATAAAATATTTGACAATATATCCTGCAAAAATTTTGCGTTTAGACAATTCTATAGGATCAATAGAAAAAGGCAAAGATGCTGATTTTAATGTATTTAAACTATTTGATGGCGAGGATTACAATTCTATAATCAAACAAAATCAGCCGTTTGCTACATATGCAAGAGGTAAAAAAATAGCGAAAGACGGATGTTTGAGGTTTAATTTATGACAGTAATTAATGAAAAGTTTACGGTAAATACTCAAGGTTTTTCGGATATTATAGATATCACGCAAAAAGTTAAACATGCTGTATATAGTCATTCTTTGCAGTCTGCAGTTGTACATGTTTATGTAGCAGGCAGTACTGTATCAATTACCAATATTGAATTTGAACCTGGGCTTTTGGTTGATTTGCCCGAGGCACTAGAAAAGTTTGCTCCTCTAGCTGCAGAATATCATCACGATGAAACTTGGCATGATGGTAACGGTTATGCTCATGTAAGGGCATCAATTGTAGGTAATAGTACAATGGTCCCATTAATAGATGGCGCACTGCAATTAGGTCAGTGGCAGCAAATTGTTCTAATTGATTTTGATAATAAAGCTAGAACAAGAACTGTATATGTGCAAATAGTTTATTAATATATGTTGTATTTTTCATGAAAATAGTTTATAATTATATATGGAAATAGGAAAGGAGCTAGATTTATGGAAAGATTTGACGTATTGCAGAATTTCGGGGGGGGGGCGATTTAAGGCTTTCCACAAAGGTTTTCGGGGGTTGCAAAAGTAAAAAAATCTGTTATAATGGTAATGTATATCATCACAATTATAGCGGAGAGTTTATGAAAAAAATATTCGGATTTACGTTAGCAGAGGTATTGATTACTCTAGGAATTATTGGCGTTGTCGCAGCAATGACAATACCTACATTAATGGCTAATTATCAAAAGCAGGTATGGATAAATCAGTTGAAAAAGACTTATTCAGTTTTGAATGAGGGCTATAGGCAAATATATGTCAATCAGGGCTGTACAGATATGACTTGTACAGGTTTTATGGATGGTGCTTACTTGAATTTTGATAATGAAGAAGTAAAAAATAAATTTGTTTCTACTTTTAAATTATCTAATGTCAATAATTCAAATCTTTTAAATTATAAAGTAAATACTGGCGGTGGTAATACAGGTTATACTTTTAATGATTTTTTAGATACACCTACCTTATCAGGTACTACTGCGGATGGAAGTATTATTGGTTTTGTAGATGGGTATATTTTAGGTGGATTGATATCAGTTGATACAAATGGCTTAAGAGGCCCAAATGAGGTAGGAAGAGATATTTTTATATTTGTATATACAGATAAAATGATTGCTCCTTTTTATAGTAAGGCACATATAGATTGGGTTGGTGAATTTGGAATTGAAGGTTCTGCATCTGAAGATGAAAGGAAACAAGCTGTTGAGGAATATTGTAATGCTGACCAAAGAATGTCTTGTGCAGAAAAAATCATAATGGACGGGTGGCAGATGAATTATTAATAGCAAAATAGCTGGCCTTAATTGGTCAGCTATTTTATTTTCTATAAATTATTTTTCTAATATTGAAATTTCCTGAAAAATCTTTTATAATAAAAAAGTATTCAGATATAAGAAAGGAGCTAGATTTATGGAAAGATTTAACGTAATACGGAGTTTCGGGGGGGGGGCGATTTAGAGCTCCTAACAAGAATTTTCGGGGGTTGCAAAAGTAAAAAAATCTGTTATAATGGTAATGTATATCATTACAATTATAGCGGAGAGTTTATGAAAAAAATATTCGGATTCACGTTAGCAGAGGTATTGATTACTCTAGGAATTATTGGCGTTGTCGCAGCAATGACAATACCATCAATTATTAACAAAACGAATAAAAAAGAGTTGCAAACATCTTTTAAAGCTGCATATTCGATATTAAGTCAAGCTGTGTCTCAAGTAGTTACTGAAGAAGGCGGTAATTTAAGAAAAACGTACGTATATACAGAACCAAATGATTCTACTTCATCTGGTGTTTGGTATCCAAATAATAAATTAATCGCAGATAAATTGTATTCAAAATTGAAAGTTATTGGCGAATGTAATTATACAGGTTCTGTTAGAACATTTAATAAGTCCTCAGATTCACCTCAGATTGATAGGGGGACAGTAAAGCCTAATCGAGCTTTAGCTAATGGGATGTGTTTTAATGTTGGCATGAATGCTGGACAAATAAATTTGACTATTGATACTAATGGAACCAAAGGTCCAAATATTTTGGGATATGATATATTTTATTTTGATATAGATGATAGTGATAAGTTACGTCCAAAGCAGGCTTCATCTCACATATATACAGAAGATGAATTAGAAAATATATTTGGGACTAATTATTCTGATTCTTTGTCAGCAGTTCAATATGGAGATCCTTGTTCTTTAAATTCAAATCAGGCCGGTAATGGACTTGGTTGTGCCTATTATGCACTAATTGATCAAAATCCAGATGATAAAACAAAAGGTTATTGGGAATCTTTGAGATAAATCTTGTATTTTTGTTGTGTTCCTGTTAAAATCTCTATGAAATATAGATAGGGGAATACGATTATGACAGAAAAAAGAGTATTATTATGTATTATGGACGGTTGGGGAATTAGCAAAAATCATCCAGAGTATGATGCTACAAAACTTTCTCATCCAGTTCATGTTGATAAGTTAGAAAAAGAATATCCATCAATTTCTATTCACGCTGACGGGCAATATGTTGGTTTGCCTGATGGGCAAATGGGTAACAGTGAAGTCGGTCATTTGAATTTAGGTGCAGGAAGAATTGTTTATCAAGATTTATCCAGAATTAACAGAGCTATTAAAGATGGTTCATTCTTCAAAAATGAACGCTTTTTGATGGCTATGAATCACGCAAAGGAAAATAATTCTGCTTTGCATATTTTTGGCTTGGTATCTACAGGTGGTGTTCATTCATCATTAGATCATTTGTTAGCATTGATTAAGATGGCTGCCGATAACGGTTTAAAAAAAGTTTATGTACATGCATTTTTAGATGGTCGTGATACTCCTCCTCAGAGTGCTTGTACATTCATTCAACCTGTTGAAGATGAGTTGAAAAAATATAATTTACCGCCTGTTGCAACAATTATTGGACGTTATTATATAATGGACAGAGATAATCGCTGGGATAGAGTTGAAAAAGGATACAATGCTTTATTATTTGGTGATGGTGAAAAAGCCGCTTCTGCTTGTGAAGGTGTAAAAGCGTCTTACGCAAGAGGTGATAATGACGAATTTGTTCTTCCTACAGTTATTGGTGGTGAAGAATCAAGGATTCATGATAATGATTCTATTATCTTTATTAACTTTAGACCTGATAGAGCAAGAGAAATTTCTAAAGCACTTAATTTCAAAGATTTTGACGGTTTTGAAAGAAAGAAAGTTCTTAAAAATCTTTGCTATATTACAATGACAAGTTACAATGAAGATTTTACATTCCCTGTAGCTTTCCCAAAAGAACATCTTGTGAATATTTTAGGTGATGTTCTTGAAGCGAATGGAATTCATCAATTTAGAACTGCTGAAACAGAAAAATATGCTCATGTTACATTTTTCTTCAATGGCGGTATTGATGAACCTCAACCTCATGAAACAAGAGTACTTGTACCATCTCCAAAAGTTGCTACTTACGATATCCAGCCTGAGATGAGCGCTCCTGAAGTATGTGAAAATGTTTTGAAAGCAATTGAAAATCCTGAATACGGTTTTATATTAGTAAACTTTGCAAACCCAGATATGGTTGGTCATACAGGTGTTCTTGAAGCTGCAGAAAAAGCATGTCATACAGTTGATGAATGTGTTGGTAAAATAGCAGATGCTTGTAAAGAACACGGTATAATAATGCTGTTAACTGCCGATCATGGTAATTCTGAGGTTATGGTAAATCCAGATACTGGGAAACCTCAGACAGCGCATACTACAAACAAAGTTCCATTTGTCTTGATTAATGCCCCTAAAGATATACAATTAAAAGACGATGGTGCTTTATGTAATATCGCTCCAACGGTTCTTCAATTGCTTGGTATTACAAAACCGGCTGAAATGGATTGCGATTCATTGATTAAATAGAAAAAAATAAGATGCCGTATAAAACGGCATCTTATTTTGTAAAAAATATTATATAAGGTGATTATGGTTGAGAATAAAGTTTTAGATATTGATTTTTCATTTAAAAAAAATAATGTTGATGAATTGTTTTTTAATTTATCAGAGAATCCTGATGGATTTAAGAACAAGGATTTCAGATATACTCTAAGTTTAATATATCAAACTGTTGAAGATGAATTTGCAGGAGTATTTTTAAGCCCAAATGCTCCGACAAGAAATACTGATTTCTTTTTGGTGAACAATAATGATAAATTATCTTTTTTTGTTACGCCAACTAATAATTTTCAGTATTATTTAAAATCTAAAGGTTCATTATTCCGCTTTAAATCTGAAGTTATGGATGATAAAGTCGGTTATGCAATGAGCCTAGATTTAGTAATGGATTATTTTGGCGGTTTCGGAAATGTCGTAGATCTAGAGTCATTGACGCCGACTTTTATTTATCTTAACAAGCTTACTTATTTTGTAATGAAACTAATAGAAAAGCTTTATTTTATTCCAACCATAAAAAAACACGGTTCTATGTTCAGGATTGTGTATGAACCTATTATCAACTCTCAACAACTGGCTAGAATCATAAACCAATTTGAAGAAAATATGCCTGAAAATTTATTTATAAAAGGAGAAAAACCTAAGAATTTTATAAATGAATTTATATATAATTATTTAAACTATGTTATTTATAAATTTCTTGCAATTAAGGCTTATAAATTTAAAGATGTAAAATCCGGAACTTATATGATTAAGGATTTGGAACAGCGCTCGGTGATGAAAGGTTTAGATATAGCCGAAAGCTTTTCTCAGTGGTTTGATGAGCTTTATTTGGGGAAATATGATGTTATTCCGTTTTTCAAAATTGATAAATTGGAAGGTCAAGAACTTTTCAGGTTGAAAGTCTATATTAAAAACAGAAAAACAAATGAAGATGTATTGATAGATAAATTATATACAGATGAAGAAGTTTTTGATGCAAACTCTTCAGATATTGCTAGAATTGTTGAAAAACAGCTTAATTATGCAATTCGTTACATGCCAGAGTTAGAAGACTTGTTTGAAGATGAAGATAAGCTAGCTCTTGATTTAGATTTGAATCAAGTATACAAAATTATTACACAAACAGCTTATTATCTTCAAAAAGCTCAAATAGAAGTTATTTTGCCTAAAGAATTAACTAATATAGTTGTTCCAAGAGCCTCTATTAATGCACGTGTAAAAAACTCCAGATCCAAAGATTTGGCTGATATATTTAACAATACTTCTTCATCAAAAATATCGTTAGATGATATTCTTGATTTTTCATATGAAATTGCAATTGGTAATGAAAAATTGTCTATTGAGGAATTCAATAATCTTATTCAAGGACAAAATGGACTAATAAAATATAAAAATAAATATGTATTAATTGATCAAGACGATACTAAAAAGATTTTTGAGCAGCTTGCTAAAGCTAATCTAAAATCAATGTCTCGTATGGAATTGATTCATGCATCAATGTCAGGACAGCTTGATCAATATGATTTTGATTATGATGAAGCTTTTGCAAAAGTTATTCAAGACTTCAATAAGCCTGTTGAGGTTACCCCTCCTGCTACATTGAAAGGAGAATTAAGACCTTATCAGCAAACCGGTCTTAAATGGTTATGGACAAATATTTCAAAAGGCTTTGGTGCTTGTATGGCAGATGATATGGGGTTAGGTAAAACTATACAAGTCATTAGCCTTATATTAAAAATGAAAGAGGAAAATAAGCTTGATAAGCCTGTATTGGTAATTTGCCCTACTACTTTGATGGGAAATTGGATGAAAGAGCTTCAAATGTTTGCTCCATCTTTAGATGCTGTGATTTATCACGGCCCTGAAAGAAAACTTGATTTAAAACATGATGTCATTTTAACGACTTACGCAATCATGAGAATTGATGTTGAAGAGTTGAAAAAGAATCAATGGGGAATTATTATTGTTGACGAAGCCCAAAATATTAAAAATCCGGATACTGCACAGACTTTAGCTATAAAAATGTTAAAATCAGATGTAAAAATTGCTATGACAGGTACTCCTGTTGAAAATAGATTGACAGAGCTTTGGTCAATATTTGATTTCATCAACCACGGTTACCTTGGAACTTTAAGAGAGTTTCAAAAAAGTTATGCAATTCCTATTGAGCGATTTAAGGAAACTTCCCGCGCTGCTAAATTGAAGATGTCTGTATCTCCATTTGTATTAAGACGTTTAAAAACAGATAAACATGTTATTACTGATTTGCCAGAAAAAATGGTTATTAATGATTACTGTTACTTGTCTAAATCTCAAGCTGTACTTTATGAAAAGACTCTTAATGAAATGATGGAAAAAATTTCAGGTTTTACAGGTATAAACAGACGTGGGAATATATTCAAATTAATAACAGCTTTGAAGCAAATTTGTAACCATCCTTATCAATTCTTAAAGGGTGGAGAAATCAATAAGGAATTATCAGGTAAAATGGATAAATGTATTTCTACTGTTCAAAGCATACTTGATAATAATGAAAAAACTCTTATTTTTACTCAATATAAAGAAATGGGTGATATATTATGCAAGGTTATAAATGATGAGTGCAATACAGACCCTCTATTTTTCCATGGTTCTTTAACAGTAAATCAAAGAGAAGAGCTTATAAGTCGTTTCCAAAATGAGGATTCGGCAAAAATTATGGTTCTATCATTAAAGGCTGGTGGAACTGGTTTGAATTTAACAAGTGCTACAAATGTTATTCATTATGATTTATGGTGGAACCCTGCTGTAGAAGATCAGGCCACAGATAGAACTTATCGTATAGGTCAAGATAAAAATGTTATGGTGCATAGAATGATTACTCTTGGAACATTTGAAGAAAAAATTGATGAAATGCTAAAAGCCAAAAAAGAACTTGCTGATCTTGCAGTATATGAAGGTGAAAAAATCATTACAGAGTTATCAGATGATGAAATTTATCAAATATTTACTCTATCAGCATAGTTGACTTGAATTTTATTTTAAGTTATTATAATTGTAATAATTAGTAAAAATGCTATAAAGGTGGTGAAAATATAAATGGCAGAAGTTAAAGTTGGCGAAAACGAATCAATTGAAAGCGCATTGCGTCGTTTCAAAAAGAAAATTCAAAAAGCCGGTATTCTTTCAGAAGTAAAAAAACGTGAAAGATATGAGAAACCAAGCGTAAAAAGAAAACGTAAATCTGAAGCTGCTCGTAAAAGAAAAGTGTAAGATTACATAGATATAATAAATAGAGACATAGTTTTTTACTATGTCTCTATTTTTAATAATGCATTATTGAAAATATTATAAAATATGTTAAAATGACAATATACACAATAAAGAAAGGAGCTAGATTTATGAAAAGATTTGATGTATTGCAGAATTTCGGGGGGGGGGCGATTTAAGGCTTTCTACAAAGGTTTTCGGGGGTTGCAAAAGTAAAAAAATCTGTTATAATGGTAATGTATATCATCACAATTATAGCGGAGAGTTTATGAAAAAAATATTTGGATTTACGTTAGCAGAGGTATTGATTACTCTGGGGATTATCGGGGTTGTAGCAGCATTAACGATACCAGTATTGATGCAAAAATATAAAAATCAAGTGGTAGAGACTCGTTTAAAAAAATTCTATACTTCTATAAATCAAGCTATAAAAATGTCTGAGTCTCAAAATGGGCCAAAAGAATTCTGGTATGCAAGTTATTCAGGAGCAGTAATTGGAGATGATGGAAAACCTATTGAGGGTACATCTCAGGCTCAAGCGTGGTTCGAAAATTATATTGGAAAGTATATGAATATTCTAAAATATGAAACATTGTCTGATGGTACTTTTTTGGTATATTTCCCTGATGGATCATCTTTAGAACAATTGAATAGGACTCAGTCTAGGGATTGGACTTTTTATCCTGGAGATCCACATAAATGTCTAGAAAAATACAATAATCAAGTCTATGATACTATTGGTAGATGTAGCTTTGCATTTCAATTTATGCCTACAGTATCAAATGAATATGGATATCTATGGACTTATCATATAAATAAAGGCTTTGAGCCATGGCGTTATAGTTGGAATGGTGATTTAGATGAACTATATACTGATTGTGCTAGTAATGCCCATCGAAAGTATTGTACTGCGATTATTCAAAATAACGGATGGAAAATCCCAAATAATTACCCACAAAAAATATTTTATTAAAAAAACTGCTTAAAGCAGTTTTTTTTAAGCCAATATATTCAAAGATTTTTTATGATTAGTTTGCATTTTTTCTTGCAGAAAAGTTAATTTATAAAGAAATTTATTAGTTGGCAAATCAAGACCAACTTGTTTATCTATTTTATTTAGCATACTTAAATCATGTTCTCCGCCAAAAGTATGTGTAGAATTTTGAGAACTCATTTTAGCATTAGAATTTTGCAATTGAGCTGCAGAGGAATTATTTATTAAATTATTGTTACTAAAACGGACTATTGAAGAAACTAACATTCCTTAACTCCTACATGTCTCCTACCTTTTTATTATAATCCAGCTATAAAATTAAATCAAGTATTAATTTTTGTAACAATGTGGGTAATCTTTGAAATTAGATAATGTTTATATACTTTATATATATGTATACATTAAATAACATAAGGTTATTAAGAGAGAGAATGTATACATCAAAAAAAGAGAGAGATTTTAAATTCCTATTCCTACCTTCCTAAAAAAAATTTTTCACCTCCTTATTATTTAAGGGGGTTTTTATTTAGTAAAAGAGGCTATAAATAACTATAGCCTCTTTTATAATAAATAATGTGTTTGATAATTTATTATTTAATTATTTATTTTCTTTGTCTTGTCTTGCAAGTTTTCCAATTTCATGAATTTTAATAAAGTTTGTACCACCAACAAGCAGTTCTGGAACAGAACCTGTTACTAATACTAAATCTCCATCTTTAAGATCCATGTTCTTTATTATATAAGCATCCATTTGTTTTAATGATTCTCTGTCTATAGAAGCATCAAAGTCAACAAAGAATGGGAAAACACCTCTGTATAATTTTACATCTCTACAAGTGTGTTTGCATGGACAACAAGCAAAAATAGGTATGCTAAGTTTTACTTCTGCTAACATTGCAGCTGTAAAACCACTACCTGTTAATGCAATAACTGCTTTAACATTCATTTTTCTTGCCATATCTGCAATAGACATACCGATAGCCATTGCTTGAGAATCTTTTTCTTCTTCAATCATTTTACGAGGGAATTTATTTTTTCTCATAAATGGAGATTCTTCTACATTGTCTGCAATCTTTTTCATCATAGCAACAGCTTCTACAGGATAAGCACCAGCTGCAGTTTCGCCTGATAACATAATTGCATCTGTACCGTCAAGAATAGCATTTGCTACGTCAGAAGTCTCCGCACGAGTTGGAATTGGATTTTCAATCATACTATCAAGCATTTGTGTCGCAACGATAACAACTTTTCTTTTTGAGTTAGCTTTTCTAATAATAGTTTTTTGAACAATAGGTACTTTTTCATTTGAAATTTCTATACCTAAATCTCCCCTTGCAACCATAATACCGTCAGATACTTCAATTATTGCATCAATATTATTGACTGCTTGAGGTTTTTCAATTTTAGAAATAATTTTCGCAGTTGTATTACCATGTCCTTTTAGTAACTCCCTAAGTTTTACTATATCAGAAGCTTCTCTAACAAAAGATAGTCCAAGGTAGTCAATATCGTTATGTGCTGCAAATTCGACAAATTTTAGGTCTCTTTCTGTAAGTACATCTAAACTTCCTTGAGATCCTGGTATATTAATACCTTTTCTTTGTTTTAAAAGTCCATCTGTTAGAACTTCTGCGAAAATAACTTTATCTTCAACTTTTTTTACTTCTAATTGAATTTTACCATCATCAATCATGATTTTTTCGCCTGGTGTAACATCATCAGCCATTCCTTTGTAATCAACTGGTAAAATGTCTCCTGTGATTTCTTGTTGGTGGCGGAATTTAAGAATTTGTCCTTTTTTTATTTCTATAGATTCAGGTAAGTTTCCTATTCTGATTTTAGGACCTTGTAAATCTAGTAAAACAGGGATTAAAGTTTTTTCTTCTTTTTCAATTTCTCTTATGTAAGACAAATTTGTCTTATGCATTTCAACATCACCATGTGAAGAGTTTAATCTAAACATGGTAACTCCAGCATGGAAAAGTTCTCTGATTTTTTCTTTTGTGGATGTTGCAGGCCCAAGTGTTGCAACAATTTTCGTCATAGTGTAATTATCCATAATCTTCCTTTCTATTTGGGTTAATAATTTAAATTTATAATCACATGTTTACAAAAATCATTATGTACGTTATAATCTTACACGAAAAAGGTTTACTAGTAAATATGAGGAAGTAAGAAAATGAAAAAATTTATTTCTGCTATTATGGCTATGTCTCTCTTAGCATTTAATGCTATACCAGCTTTAGCCGTTTCAATTAGTGATGTTAGCTCAACTTATTGGGCTAGTAAGGAGATTAATGCTGTTGTAGATGCAAATGTTTTGACTCTAACAGGCAGCCGTTTTAATCCAGAAGCTAACATTTCTCGTGTAGATTTCGTTAATGCACTGCTAAAAGTTTTATCAGATGAAAATTTAAATGTATCAATTGCAAATAAATTTTCAGATGTATCAAAAGACAACGCAAACTATGATAATATTTTGCGTTCTCAACAACTAGGGTTAGTTTATGGCTATCCAGATGGAACATTCAAACCATACAATCCTGTTTTAAGATCAGAGGCTCAATCAGTCATTAGTCATATCACAAAAGATATGGACGCAGATAAAACTGTATTGAATCAATTTAAAGATGCAGCATCTATTCCAGCATGGGCAAAAAATGTATATGCTAAAACAATTAATTATGGTATATATGTAAATTACCCTGATTCAAGAGAATTAAGACCAAATGATAGATTGTCAAGAGCAGAAGCAGCAGTATTGCTTGCAAGATTGAAAGACAAGTTGGACTTAGTAAAAGCTCAGTATTTAGGAGCAACAAGAGTAGAACATTTGAATGTAACTAAAAAAGCACCTAATAATGAAGTAAAAGTAAATAATATTGAAAGTGTTATTGCTCAAGGTAATGTTTTGGTTGTAGCATTTGATGAAAAATTCAAATCTGAAGATCACAAAGCCGGTGATATTGTTACTTTTGTTGCAAATGAAGATATCTGTACAGAAGAAGGTACTCTTGTTATTCCTAAAGGATCAAAATTTATTGCGAAGTTAAATGAAGTAAAAGATCCAAAATGGTTTAATAAAAATGCGAGAGTATATCCTCAATTATGCAAAATAGTTTTACCTAACGGTAAAGAAGTTGCATTTAATGCAAAACCATTTTCTAAAGATTATTCTTTGAAAGAAGGACCTTGGATGACTACTGGTAAATTAGTTCTATGCACATTAACAGGTGGAGCTGTTGGTACAGGTGCTGGAGTTGGTTTTGCATTTATTCCAAGTCCTGCCAAAGTAGGTACTGGTGTTGCAATCGGTTTACCTGTTGGTGCTGCTGTTGGTCTAGCTACTGGTTTAGTTACTAAAGGATTAAACTACCATGCAAAAGCAGGTGAAGAAGTATATGTAATTCTTCTTGATGATGCTGCTGTTACTAAAGTTCAGCAATAATTCAATTAAATTAAATTAATAAATAAGGGGACTACTTTCGGGTATTCCCCTTATTATTTTGGCTATAGTAAACTCCTGTTATAAAGTTTAAAATAAGTTTGGAAATTTTGAATAATGTTTGTAGTTAATTAAATGGGAGTATTTTATGAAAAATTTATTTTTAACTTTTAGTTTACTTGGTATTATGCTATTTTCGCTTCAGTCTGTATCTCAAGCAGCTCCTTGTCAAATACAATATATAAATCCTATGCCATCTATATCTTGTAATGACCAATTGCCTTGTCAAAATATGGAAAAAGCGAAACCTGCTTTTAGTTTAAATCCATTTACAGGATTTAAGAATTGCAACAAATGCAAAGTAAAAAAATGCGATGAGTGTACAAATATTCAAGTATCGCCATGTCCTTCATGTAAAAGAGCGTTTGCAAGATAAATTTTGAACAAACAAAAAAGAACCGATTTTTATCGGTTCTTTTTTTGTTACTATATATCTATATCGTGTAGTGCTTTAAATATTTTATCCGTTATTTGTTGAATATATTCTTGAGAAACCATTCCATTTATAACTGCATCTGAAATTTGATATGCAGGCCTGATATACTGCTGTGCTGTTTTGTTTACATCTTGGAACTGTAAATCAGCAGCAATACCTGTTTTACCTCTTAAGGCTGCTCTTTTATACCATCTGTCTTTTATAACTTCTAGAGGAGTAAATACGTATACTTTTACATCCATTATATCTCTAATGCCTTCATTCAAAACATACAGTCCTTCAGTTAATACAACTTTAGCTGGTTTTTTTAAGTCTCCATCTGGATTTGATACACAAGTTACAAAGTCATATTTAGGAGATTTAATTTCTTTGCCAGATTTTAGTTTCATTAAGTGCTTTTTCATTAATTCCAAATCAATAGCATCAGGAGTATCAAAACTAAAACCGGTTTTAAATAATTCTTCATAACTTCCGGCTGCTTTCAATTCTTTAGAAGTATCTTTATAATAATCATCACATCTTATTACAGTATAAATACCCTCTTCTTTTTTCTTCACGCATGCTTTAATAGTGTTGTCTACAAAAACAGTTTTACCAGAAGCACTTTCTCCAGTAATTCCAATAAGGAAAGTTTTCTTTTTTTCTTGGACAACTTTTCTTGCTATATTTAAAATTAAATTTTCAGAAGTTTTTAAAAATAGCGGTTGAACTTGAAGTTTGTCTTCTTCTAGGATCTTTTTTAACGACTCTACAATATTTGATATAATCTCCATATCACGTCTGCTTGAATAATAATCATAACTTGTTAGAAAATCTGTAGCCATTCTGTTTCCTCTATATATATTCTAACATTTTACATTAAAGTAATTTTATTTTGTAGGAATAATAAATTTTGTAACAATATTATAAATTTTATTAAAGATTGTTCAAAAAGTTTCCGTTATGGGAATATGTGAAGAAAAGAGGAGTATGCACAATGTATCATGATGAAATTTTTGAAAAAGCACTAAAAGATGTAAAAGAAGAAAGCTACAAAGCTTTGAAAAATGAAATATCTTCAATGGAATCTACGATTGAACGTTTTATAAAAAATGTTCTTGAATGTACTTCCAGTAGATCAGAAAGAGATTTTAACGTAAATTCAATTTAACTTAAAAGGCCACAAAATGTGGCCTTTTTTATGCTATTTTAGAGAATGTTGAATTTGTGGAAGCAACTATATTTTCAAGTTTATTAATTATGTCTGTATAATCTGATTTAACTGTTTTTGTTGGTTCTACAATATTATCAGTTTCTGAAGATATTGTATTTTGAACTTCTGATGTTATATTATTTTGTTTTTCTTCAACTAATTTTTGGTAACTATCTATAATACCTTGATCAGAACAACCTTGATCTTTTTCTGCTCTTTCTTCAACTTTTGCTAATAATTTATCTTTTCCTTCATCAGATTGAGCTGCTTCTTTGGCTAGTTTTCTAGCTTGTTCTTGTTTACTTTTTTCAATTTCTGATTTCCCAACGATGCTTTTAGCTCCTTTTCCTGCTAGCCAACTGCATAGAACTCCTGTCCCAACACCAATTATTGCACCAATACCTGCTCCAATTGCTGTTCCAACAGGACCGCCAATGCAGGTTCCTATTGCTGCGCCAACTTTTGCTCCAGCAACTCCTCCAATTTTAGCTCCTATTGCATATCCTGCACCTTCTGCAGCAACAACAGCTACAGTTTTGCCTAATTGTTTTGTCCCTTTGGCTGCACCTAATTCTTTATATGTATTGTATATTTCTGGAGTTTCCGCAGCTAGTCCTATTGCTGCTGTTGCAAGCCCTCCATTTTTTGCTCCTTTTGAGATAATTCTAATTGCCTTATTTGAACTTAGTACACCTTTTTTTATGCTGCCATTTACTGCATTATAACCTGAATATTTTTTCATTCCTGCCCAAATTTTTCCTCTTTTGGTCGTAGCTTTAATTTCCCCATTTTTTATAGCATTATGAACTTCTAGGTCCGCAGCGGCAATTGCTCTATCAATTTTTTTTAGTTGTTCACTTAGAGCTTTTCCGGTTAATTTTTGTGTTTTTGCTTGATTGATAAGTTCTTGTGCTTTTTTATAATAATTTGCTTTCTTTGAGTTATTAATCCATTTTTTTCTTGCTGCTTCTGTTTTTAATGTTCCCCATTGTGAATAATTAGATTTTTGGGGTAACTTCTTTTCTAATTCAAGTATTGAATTGTAATTTGCTTTGTTATTAATTGTTTGAAAAATATTTTTATTTTTTAAATAGCTGGTGGCATTTTTTGCTTCATTTCTTTTTGAAATAAGTTCTTGCCAAGCAGATTTATAGTTGTGCTTATTATTCCACATCCATTTTGGTGTATCCCATAAAAGCCCTTTTGCGCCTTGATAAGCAAGAGGTAAAAACATTAATCCACCTGTAAAAAGTAATTCAGATTGTAAATCAGCTGCGTCATTATGATTTACTTCTGCGTTTACTGCATATCCAGCAAGTTTATAGTAGTCTGTATAACTATAGCTATAACTCATTGTATTTCCTCTTAAATTCCCCTTAATATATATAAAACATTTTTTTATAATTAATTGCTTTTTATGTAAAGTTTTGTAATATAAAATACCTGTAAATATTTTACAGGTACTTTATATTTAGCATTGATAATTTAGTTTGTTTAACCCTGATGCATTTGCCATGAAATCTTGACTCATAGGGTTAGCGTACATATTGTTATATAACATATTTTGATACGCTTGTTGTTGGTTTAAATTTTGGATACCTTTATCTGAAAAATAATTTCCTTGATTGTATTGCGAGTTATATAGCTGTTGCGCCATTAACTGTTGTTGATTTAGCAATTCTTGTTGTTTTGCTTCTTCTTCAGCCTTTTTTTCAGAATGGCTTTTCCCAACAACTTTACTTAATAGCCAATCTCCTGCAAAAGCACCGATTAAGCCGCCTGCTATAGGTATTGGAATAAGAGCTTGACCAATTGCGAATCCTGCAGTGCAACCAGCTAGTCTTACTGTTGATTTGCCTGTTTCAAGTATGCCACCAACAATACCTTTGTCTTTGAAAGCAGAGAAAATATTCGGCAATTCAAAAGCTGCAGTCATTAGAACTCCTAACAAAGGCATTCTTTTCCAGAACTGTTTAAATGCAGCTTTTCCTTTAGAAGCTAACTTAGTCTCATTTTTCCATGCAGTTTTTATGTCAGGTAGCAATGTTTTTAATGAATTGCGTAAGTTGTTCCAGAAAGGAACTTTAGCAGTTCTTTTTTCTGCTTTTATAAAAGCATTGCCTATATTTTGGTGTAAATTATAATAACTGTTTTTACCCTGCATTACATTAAATCTTTTAGTAGCTTTAATTGTACTAGTTACTGAATCTTGAAATTTAGGGTCAAACAATAATCTGCCGCCAGCTTGTAATACTCTAGTGATACTTCCCATTTTAACTACCTTTTATAACCTTCCTTATTTATTTAAAAAATTTATTATTTTATAAATTGCTTTTTATTTATTAATTGTTAAAAAATATTAAGAAATATGAGTTTAATTTTTACATTATATGCTTTGCAAATATTAAGCATAGTTGTATAATAGTTAGCATGGTTTGTTAATTTTATGTGAGGGATAATGAGAAATATTACTTTGATCAATGGAGATGGAATAGGTCCTGAAATTTCTAATGCAGTATTGAAAATAATTGACGCTGCCGGAGTAAAAATTAATTGGGACATACAAACAGCAGGGGCTGATGTTATTGAGAAAGAGGGTACTCCATTGCCCCAAAGAGTAATAGATTCAATAAAAAAAAATAAAGTTGCATTAAAAGCTCCTGTAACAACACCAATTGGTAAAGGATTTAGATCTGTAAATGTGCAATTAAGGAAAGAGCTTGATTTGTATGCTAATTTAAGACCTTGCAAAAATTTACCAAGTGTAAAAACAAGATTTGAAAATGTTGATATTGTAGTAATAAGGGAAAATACTGAGGATTTGTATGCTGGAATTGAAAGACAAGTAGATTCTGATACTGCTGAAAGTATAAAAATTATAACTAGAAAAGCCTCTGAAAGGATTTGTAAATTTGCATTTGATTATGCTGTTAAAAATCATAGAAATGAGGTTTGCGTCGTTACAAAGGCAAATATAATGAAGCTTTCTGATGGCCTTTTTTTGGAATCTTATAGAAAGATTTCTGAAAATTATCCTATGATTAGAAAAAGGGAAATTCTTGTTGATAATTTGTGTATGCAATTAGTCCAGAATCCGGAACAATTTGATGTATTAGTTTTACCAAATCTATATGGAGATATTGTGTCTGATTTGTGTGCGGGGCTGATAGGAGGACTTGGTGTTGCTCAGGGGGCAAATATCGGTTCGGATTATGCTGTATTTGAGCCAGTACATGGATCTGCTCCTGATATCAAAGGTCTAAACAAGGCTAATCCTACTGCTCTTTTGTTGTCAGCAATAGACTTGTTAAAATATATTGGAGAATTAAATGTTGCCGATAAGATAAATAATGCATTATTTACAACATTAAAACAAGGAATATCTACTCAAGATTTGGGAGGTTATGCAACAACAAACGAGTTTGCTGATGCTATAATTCAAAATCTAAAACTATAATACTAGTCAGAGATTACAATTTTTTTCTTTTTCTTTAAACTTATAAGCAAAAGTACTGATAAAATTAATAATAATGTTGTAAATTCTGGATGAAGACTTACCCAGCAGATTGATATTGCAATAGTACTTAAAGATAAAGTTATTAATATTGTATATAAAAAAGTTGCTTGTTGATTGAGTTTACCCCAAAAAGGTAATTTGTATTGAAATGTTGCTGCTGATTGCATTATAAAATTGATACCAATAAACATTAGAATAATACCTATCCCTCTATTAAGCCAATTATTTTTGTAGTTTATACTTTTATAGTCTTCAATCATAGTCTTAAAGTCAACAAGTCCTTCTCTAACAATTACAAAATTTCCATATTTTGCATCCATATTTACAAGTTTATTATTTGATAATTTGGCTATTATTGATAGTTTTATCCCAGAAGGAATATATGAATAAAAAATTTTTTGATCTCCAATCTCTGGAGTATCATAATTATTTCCTGTAAAATAAAATCCATTGTATATTTTGAAGTTATCATTATAAGGAAGCTGTGTAATTTTATTTATAGAATTTATTTTGTCTATTATTTCCTCTGAAATATTAAAATTTCCTAAAAAAATATTATTTGCATATATAACCTTTGGAGGGTATTCCATTATAGAAGGGTTATATCTATATTTTTCTTTAAATTTTGAAGAATTAATTACTTTTCTATTCCATACTTTATTATATATATATTTATCGTTATCCTTTATTTCCTGCCATTGGTACATTTCACAAGTTCGAAAAAGTGCAATAGCTTTTGGAATATTAATAATATTGTCAGATAATGTTTGAGACGAATATACAACTCCAGCCATATAAACATTTTGATCTTTTTTTATTTGTTGACTATATGGAGATAGTTTAATTGTATCTTTAGAAATATTATTTATAATTTTTAAGGTATTAACATATGATGTTTCATTATAAATTAAGGTAACTATGGATAAAATGCATATAATAATACCTATAAGCGAAGCTGATAAAAATTTTTCTCTAGTTTTCAATTTTTATCATCTCCCAAACTAGTCAATTAATCCTAAATCTTTTAAAAAACGTTTATTATCAGACAATTCTAGTAACTTTTCATCATCAGAAGGGTCTTTAACTCCCTTAGAAAATAGAATATCCATTATTTTATTGTGAGAATCATTTTCGGGGTCTGATAGTGCTAATTTTGTAAAGTTTTTTATATCACATTTTCTTTCATACATATTAACAGCTTTTTTTGTTAATTTGTTTAGGAATAAACTATCTTTACCTTCAAAATCAACAGCTAAAGGATTAGTTGCAGCACTTGAATGTTTTTGCTTTTCTATTTTTAATTTTTGAGCTAACTTTTTGAACATCATAACACAATCCCTTATATCTATATTATACACCTATTGTCAAGATTGTCTACAATTCTTAACATATTTGATAATATAATTTTTTTCTTGATTATAACTTATATTTACACTAGAATAAAATTCATAAGTGCATTGAATAATGAAAGAGGTTTAAAATGCTTGATATTAAATTAATTAGAGAGTGTCCTGAAAAAATTAACGAACTTTTAAAGAGAAGAAATCCAGAACTTTCTATAGATGAAGTTTTAAAAATTGACGAAGAAAGAAGAAAGATACAAACGCAAGCAGATGAATTGCGTGCAAAAAGAAAAAATGATTCTCAAAAAATTGGTCAAATGAAAAAGAATGGCGAAAATACTGATGCAATTCAAGAAGAAGTTCGTAAATTAGGTGATGATATTAAAGCATTGGAAGAAAAACAAAATGAATTGGACAATAAACAGAGGGATATTCTATTACATATTCCAAATATTCCAGATGAGACAACACCTATTGGTTTGTCAGAAGATGATAATGTAGAAGTATATAAATGGGGAGAACCAAGAAAATTTGATTTTGAATATAAAGCTCATTGGGATTTATGTGAAGAAAAAGGACTTGTTGATTTTGAACGTGGAGTAAAACTTTCACAAAGCAGATTTATTTTGTATAGAAATAAAGGTGCAAAACTTGAAAGAGCAATAATAAACTTCTTCTTGGATTATCATTGTAATGAACAAGGTTATGTAGAAGTTTTACCTCCATTTATGGCTAATGCTGCGACTATGACAGGAACAGGTCAGCTTCCTAAATTTAAAGAGGATATGTATAAATGTGTTGACGAAGATTTGTATTTAATCCCTACTGCTGAAGTTCCTGTTACAAATATCTATGCAAATGAAATTTTATCTGAAGATGATTTGCCAAAATATATGACAGCATATACACCATGTTTTAGACGAGAATCAGGCTCTGCTGGAAAAGACACAAGAGGTTTAATAAGAGTTCACCAATTTAATAAAGTTGAACTTGTAAAATTGTGTACTCCTGAAACTAGTAAAGAAGAACATGAAAAATTAACTGAAGACGCTGAAAAAATGCTTCAATTATTAGAACTTCCATATCGTCGTGAAGCTTTATCTACCGGTGATATTGGCTTTTCAGCTAATAAATGTTGGGATTTAGAAGTTTGGATGCCATCTTACGGAACTTATAAAGAAATTTCAAGCTGTTCTAATTATGGTGATTATCAAGCTAGACGCGCAAATATTAGATACAGAGAAAAAGCAACTGGTAAAGTAAAATTAGTTCACACAATTAACGGATCAGGACTTGCTGTTGGTAGAACTTTTGCCGCAATTGTTGAAAATTATCAGCAGGCAGATGGTACAATTATTATTCCGGAAGTTTTAAGAAAATACACTGGTTTTGACAAAATTTAATAATACTAATTTTCTTATTTGAAATAAAAAGCTCCTTATAAAGGAGCTTTTTATTATATATAAATTTTACATTCTTTCTTTCTTTCTTTATTTATTTATTTATTTACGCAAAAATATCATCATAGTTTAAGTCTTTTTTGGCAAATTTGTCATTTGCTTTATCAGCAATTTTCCCCATTTTTTTTATAAAACCAACGACTCCGCCTCCAAAAATCTTTGAAAATAAATTTTCAGAGTGTTGCTCGAAAAATCTATCATCTGAATTATTAGATTTTGTGTATATATTAGCAGATAATGATTTATTATCAGGATTAGCCATCAAAGTGATATCAATTCTAGGATTATTTGCTTGTTTATCAATTATTTTATTTAATAATTCTAATTCTGAGCTATTTTTTATTCTTGATTTAATTATTTTATTAACATTAATATTTGAATGTATAGCCATTCCAAAGTTTTGTTGATAAGAATATCCTTGATCAAAGTTTACTTTCATTTGGTTGTCTCCTTTATATACTATAAAATACAAGATATTTTTTTTTGCTACTGAAAATAATAAAGTTTTACAAATCCATGTTTTTAGGGCATAATATTATTATAGCAAAAGGAGTTTAGATGTACGAGTTTCCATTTGAGCTGGATGAATTTCAAAAAGAGGCGTGCAAGTATATTGATGATAATAAAAGTGTTGTTGTATGCGCGCCAACAGGTGCTGGTAAAACTGTTATTGCACAGCATGCAATCCATAGAGCATTAGAAAATGGAAAGAGAATTTTTTACACAACTCCATTAAAAGCTCTTTCTAATCAGAAATATTACGATTTCGGAGAGAAATATGGACATGATAAAGTAGGGCTTTTGACAGGTGATACTTCAATTAATCGTAACGCTCAAATTGTTATAATGACGACAGAAGTCTTTCGTAACATGCTTTATGGTACAAATTTTGGTTCCGTAACTGATAATATGAAAGATGTAAAATATGTAGTATTAGATGAAGTTCATTATATGAATGATGAACAACGTGGAACAGTTTGGGAAGAGAGTATTATTTACTGCCCGACAAATGTTCAAATAATAGCTCTTTCTGCGACTGTTGCAAATGCTCAAGAGCTTACTGATTGGATAAATACTGTGCACTCAAAAACAGAATTGGTGAATACAGATTTTAGACCTGTACCTTTAAAATTTTACTATTTTGATAGCTCTCAACCAACAAAATTGTTACCACTATTAACTCCAAGCGGTCAATTAAATAAAAAAATTAAACCAGAAAAGAAAGTTTTTGGTCGTAAATTTCAAAATAAAAAATCATATGTTAAAGATATTATCAGAAATTTAAAAGAAAATGATATGTTACCAGCGATATATTTTACATTTTCGCGTAGAAAATGTGATGAACAAATGGAAAAATGTGCATCATTGGAGTTGGTAACAAAGGGCGAAAAGGCTGAAATAAGACAGTTTATAGACGATTACATAGCAGAAAATCCTCACTTATATAACAATAAACATATTGAATATTTGCTTTGCGGTGTTGCCTCTCATCACGCAGGATTATTACCAGCTTGGAAAATATTAGTTGAAAAACTTTTTCAAAAAGGACTTATTAAAGTTGTTTTTGCGACTGAAACATTAGCTGCCGGAATTAATATGCCAGCTCGTTCTACAGTAATTAGTTCTACTAGTAAAAGAACTGATAGCGGACATAGAATGCTAACAGCCAGTGAGTTTTTGCAAATGTCCGGCAGAGCCGGCAGAAGAGGAATGGATGAAGTTGGTTATGTAACAATTGTTGGAACTCAATTTCAAACTCCTGAGGAAGTTGCTGAACTTGTATTGAGCGATGCTAATCCATTAGAGAGTCGTTTTTCACCTAGTTATTCTATGGTTTTAAATTTACTTCAAAGATTTTCATTGGAAGAAGCTAAAGAATTAATATTAAAAAGTTTTGGGTATTTTTCATCCGATTCAAGATTGCAGCCATTATTAAAATTGCAAGATCAAATTTATAATGATATAAATTCAAGAGCATTTTTATGTCCGTATAAATTACCTGATAAAGAATTAAATGAATATGATAAAATAAGACATATATATGTTCAAAACAGGCAAACATATAAAAAAATATGCAAACAAGAACGTTCAAAAAATAGACCACTTTCTCCTGAAGCATTAGAATTTGGTAAACAAACAAAAGAATTACTTGAAAAAATGCATACATTTAGGTGTGATAACTGTAAATTATACAAAAAGCACTCGAAAAATATTGAAGTAATAGAACGGTTAAATATAAGAAATAATAAACTTCAAAAAGAAATAGAAAAACAAAGAGACATATTCTGGAATAAATTTTTGGCTCATAGAAACGTATTAATTGATGTTGGCTATTTAAAAGATGATTATCCGACAGAACAAGGAAAGACTACATCTCAAATTCGTTCTGAAAATGAGTTGTTTATTGCTGAAATAGTATTTTCTAATGTACTTGAAAATTTAACTCCATCACAATTAGCTGCAGTAATTTGTGCAGTTACAACAGAAGATTTAAGAATAGATATTCCATACTTGCCTTTATCAACTACTGTGCGAAAAACTCTTAATTTGATAAGAAATTTAAGAAGAAAAATCGAAAAAATTCAATGCAGGTACTCTGTAGAAGCTCCTATGTATATAAATCCATATTTTAGCTCATTAATAGAGTTATGGACAGATGGCGCAGATTGGGAAAATATAGCTGAACAAATTGATATTGGAGAGGGCGATATTGTTAGATCATTTAAGCGTGTAGTAGATGTTCTCCGCCAATTAACGGTTATTGACAATATCCCTGAAAGCCTTGTTTTTACTGCGAGAGAAGCCATTGAAAAAATACAACGCGAACCTGTTAATATTGATTAATAAATTGGCAAAAATTTTTGTTTATAATTTTTGATAAGGTATGAAAATAATTCCAACATTTATTACACACAAAAGGATTTTACCTTTATTTACTGCTGTCTCTTTAATGGTTCCTTTAAAAACGGCAAAGGAAACTACTAATTTGTTGCCAAATGTATTTAATTCTGCATATATCATTCCAAATTCTAAGAGTTTGCATAAAAACGTAATACAAGGATTGAAAATTATAAAATCAGTGAATTTTCAAGGTGGAGTTTCATATATGTTTGATTCTCTGTCAGTAAAAATTTTAAAAGACAGGATTATGAGGCAAGATTCTCAAATCGTTTATAAATTACCTATAAAAAATACTAAAAATGTTTATCTTGAACCTTTTGGAATGTTTGGGGCTGATAGACCAAACGGAAAAGATATTCGACCTCATTTAGGGTTGGATATATTTGTATCTCCTTATTCTCGAAAACCAAAATCCCCAGTTACAATATATTCACCAATTGATGGTGTTGTAATTTCACATAAAAGAGCAAGAAAAGATGATAATGTAATTTCTAATTGCATAACAATGTTGGGAGTAGATGGAAGAAAGTATTCTTTTGATCATATGGCAAGACCTACCGACTATAAGGATTCCATACCATTGCCTACAGTTGGAACAATTATTAATGCAGGTGATAAAATTGGTTATGTTGGCGCTACAGGAGAAACTACAATGTGGCATTTACACTTGATTGTTATGACTGATGAAGAGCTTCAAAAACAAGTTAAAAATCAATCAATAGTTGATATGGCAAAAAAATCAGACTACTGCCCAATAAGAGGCCAAGTAAATCCTCTAAGTGAAAAAGATGCTGGTCCTATTGCGAAATTATTAAATGAATATAGAGTTAAAAAATAAAGATAAAAAGTGTTAATGATACTATATTAAGTTTTGTAAAACCCTTGATATAAAAGGGATTGAAGTATTTGTTAAAATATGTTACAATAGTAGTAGGAAGATCCTGAAAATGGTTTAATCAAAAAAAATCAGGTTTCCGATGAGTGTTATTCCCCACCCCACTCTTAAATCAAAAAGGTATCCGGTTACTTTTACCAGATGAGGTGACACTATGGATACGTTGATTTATAATGCTGAAAATTATGAGCTGAAAAAATTATTTGAAGTACTTACCAATATTTTAATAATTGGTGTAATAATTTTGTGTCAGGTGTTGCTTCCTATTCATGCAAGTGGTACAAAAGTTGCACAGGTTACAGCACCTGACTTTGATACAGGACAAATTAAACAGAGGATATTAAATGAAATATCCCCTGAGATTCGGCAGAAAAATTTTGATACCTTAGTAAAAAATAAGTACCCAAAAGCTGCCATATATAATGTAACAAATGGGGTAAAGCATATTAAAGTTACAAAATACTATAATGGAAAACCTGTCAGAATAAATGTTGTAGAAGTTGATATGAAACTTGCAAATAATTTGGAATTGACTCCAGCACTTTCATCAGATTCCACATTAAAAAGTAGAAGGACTATTACTACAATTGCGAAAAATAATAACGCTATAGTTGCATTAAATGGTACATATTTTAAACCTCAAACAGGTGTTCCTCTTGGAACATTAATGATAAATGGAAAAATTTATACAGGACCAATCTATGATAGGGTAGCAATGGGTGTTTTTGACAATAAATTTGAACTTGCAAGAATTCAATTGAATGCAAATATAAAAGGAAGCGGAAAAACAATAAAAGTTGACAATATTAATCAACCAAGAATGCTTTCGACATATGTTCTAGTATACACCCCGGAATGGGGAAAATTAGCACCTGCTGCTCCTAAATATGGTGTTGGTTTACAGATTAATAAGGAAAATAAAATTGTAAAAGCATCAGCAAATGCACTTGAAATACCTGAAGGAGGATTTGTAATTTCAGGTCCAAAAAGTCTTTTATATCAATTATTAAAAAATAAAGATGTTGAACTATCTATTAACACAAATCCTGAGTGGAAAGGCGTTAAGCATATTATTAGTGGAGGACCATATCTTGTTAAAGATGGTGAAGTATATGTTGATATGACTGCACAAAAATTAGGTGCTATTGGAGGCAGGAATCCAAGAAGTGCTATTGGCTATACAGCAGATAATAATTTGATTTTAGTTGCTGTAGATGGACGTGAAGGAAGTTCTATCGGTATGACATTAATGGAATTAGCTAACTTTATGCAATCAATTGGTTGTGTTGGTGCTATCAATTTGGATGGCGGAGGCTCAACTGTTATGTATGTAAATGGCAAAGTTGTAAACAACCCACAACAAACAGGTGGAATTCCACTTTCTAATGCAATTATATTATCAAAAACTGAAAAATCTTAGTCATTAATCTTTCATAATCAGCACACCCTGCATAATATTTATGCAGGCTTTTTTTTATCTAGAAATATTTTGGTCAATAATGTCAGATACCCAAGGGATATAGCTGTATTTGCCTAAAAAAGCAGTTACTGCAAGATAAATAAGAAATATGTAAATAATTGTTTGTAATATTGAATAATCAAAAAATAGTGGCATATTTAAAAGGAAATTAATTTGTGCAACTAATTTATTTACAAATGGAATAAAACTTGCCAAATTTGATAACCACCCAATGAAAATGGACAAAACCGCAAAAGCTAAAGATATGAATATAGATTGAAAAATATGATATTGCAAAAAAGGTCTCAATTTAGCTTTTGTAAATAAACCAATGATAAGCCAAATAAAACCTGCCATTCCCATTGTTAAATAAGAAAATGGTGCAACTAATCTCTCAATTGGATATGGGGTATCTTCACGCATTTATACAGCTTCTCCGTTTCTTTTTTTGTCAATATACTCATCTAAAATTTGTGTATATACAAGTCTATATTCATCATTTTCAGGAGAAATATTAATTGAAGCTCTGTATGATGCAATAGCTTGTTCAATTTCACCTTTTAGATAATGGGCATTACCAAGCAGCATATATGTTTTGCTGCTGTTTGGTTTTAATCTAATGGCTTCTTTATATAAATCCATTGCCAAATCTAATTGGTTAAAATTTGTATATAAATTAGCAAGAAGTACTTGTGCATTTATCTCTTTTGGTTGGACATCAACAGCTTTTTTATACATTCCGACAGCCATGTCGTATTCTCCAAATTCAGAAAGCGAAATAGCATAACAAATATAAGCTTTGTAATTGTTTCCCTCCATTTTTAAAGCTTTTTCGAAATAATTGTAAGCTTTTTCTCTCTCTTTCATTAAGGTTAGAGTATTACCTATACATATTGCAACAATTTTGTTGTCAGGATTTAATACAAATACCTTTTTATAAAGTTCTAGAGCTGTTTCATAATCATATAATTTGAAACAAACATTACCCATGTCAACCAATGCAGTTAAATTTTCAGGATCTAATGAAAGAGCCTTTTCATAGTATGCTTTAGCTTCAATATAATCTTCGTTATCTTGGTATAAAAGTGCAATTGCATTATAAATTTCAGGGTTTGTAGAATTTAAATCAATTGCTCTATTGTAATAAAATAATGCTTTGGGAAAATTTTTCCATTCCGCAAAAACATTACCCATATTATAATATATAAGATAATTTTTAGGATTCACTTCCAAAGCTTTATTGTAGTAAGCTAAAGACTTTCTAAAATCTTTTTCATAAAACCACATTGTACCCATGCCAACAAGAGCTTGTACATCATTCGGTTTTATAGCAAGTAAACTTTCTAAGACAGACATAACCTTATCGTAATCCTCAAGTTGAAGATAAAGCTCAGATAACTTATGATAATTGTCTGTATTTTGAGGATCTTTAGCCATATTTAGCACAAGATCATTAATTTGTTTATTTAATTCGTTTCTATCCATAATACCTTTATTTTACACTATTTTTAATTTATTGCAATAGTATTTAGAAATGTTACACAAAGAAAAAGCCCCGAATTAACGGAGCTGATTACGTTATTTGAATTCTTTATAATCTTTAGAAATTTCTTTCCATTCATCTTCAGAGATACTAAAAGCATTGCTCCAGAATTTTTCTATAGCATATGTTTCTCTTTCTTCTTTATGTAAAATATGGACTACCACATCACCATAATCCAATAAATTCCAACGGTTTTTTAAATCGTTTTCTACTCTTATCGGAGATCTTGAGAAAAATTCCTTAATTCTATCTTTGGTATTATTCATTAAAGCTTTTACTTGTGGAGTTGAATCTCCCGTTACAATAACGAAATAATCAGCTAAAGATGAAACATTACTAATGTTTAATATTGTTATATCTTTTCCTAACTTGTCGTCAAGAGTCCTAGCTATAACACAAGCTAACTTTTTCGAATCAATTTCTTCTGTCATAATTTTTCCTTTTTATTAAGTATAACATGAAGATTTTTGCATATAAACGTAAATTATTCAATCATGTCAACTCTGCGTTTATGTCTACCAGCTTCAAACCCTGTTTTTAGCCAAACGTCAACAATATCTAAAGCAAGATATTCTCCGATTACTCTTTGACCCAGACAAAGAACATTTGCATTGTTATGTGCACGAGAAACCCTAGCAGAATATGTATCATTACACAATGCAGCTCTAATACCTCGGACTTTATTTGCAGCAATTGACATTCCAATACCGGTACCACAAATTAAAATCCCTCTATTTGCTTCTCCTGACAATAATTTTTCTGCAACATGCTTTGCTATAATCGGGTAATCACAAGATTCATGAGTATATGTCCCAACATCAATATATTCTATATTTCTAGCTTTTAAATACTCAATAACTTGCTCTTTGTAATCAAAACCACCATGGTCTGAGCCGATAGCCACTTTTAAATCTTCCATATAACCCCTCTTTCATTTAACAGATTTATTATACATGTTTTTTTTATTATTGTAAATAGAAAAAAGCGGATAAATAATATCCGCTTTTTTCACAAGATAATTTATTAGTGGGCGTATGATCCTCCGCCTATTGCGTTATTATCAAAAGGTCTTTGGTGAAGTTCATATTTTCCTGTTGTTTTATTAAATTCAATAAGATATACTTGTCTGTTATTACTTCCTCCTCTTGGATTTGTATCTTCTACATACAAATAACCATTCGGTGCATTACTAATTATCTTATATTGGTGATTTCCAATTGTAACTGTTTGAGTTGCAGCGTTATAGTTTTTAGCTTTTGCACTTGCAAAGTCTTTTACATCAACATTATTTTCATCTTTGCAATCATCATAAACACCTAATAAATTGTTAAATATATCTTGTAAATTTCCTCCTGATTTTACAGGTGAATTATTAGAATTTGCATAATAACTTGCAAGAGAATCAGTTTCTTGTTTTGGTTCAGGTTGTGTAGCTTTTTTAGCTAAATCACCTTTTAATTTTTCAATTTCAGCAGCTTGAGCTTCTAATTGTTGGTTCAATTTTTCAAGATCAGGATTTTGAGCTTTATTTTCAGCTTTTCCACCTTGTCCTTCAGTCTTATCCTTGCCGGAAATTCCACTCATAATTGCTCCGCCAAGTGCGGCTATTCCGCCAAAGGCAAGCCCGATTTTGTCCCAAGTGGACAATTTATTATTTCCGCAATCAAAGCCATAATAGCCATCATAGTTTCCATAGAAATTATTTTGTATGTTAATTTCTGTTCTTGGTCTTTGGAAAATATTCATACTTTTTACGCCCATTTGCCCGGCTCTTATACCGTTTGTAAAAGAACGCCTTGTTGAACTTGGTGAATATCCTAATATGTTCATTTCGCCCATATGCTTACTTCCATTTCGTTATACTCTCTTATATATATAAAGTATATAACTTATAAATAATTGCTTATATATTTAAATATATTAAGAATTTGTTACAATTATCCCTTTAATATAATATTTCCCAAAGTTTTCATTGTATAAACAAAATAGGCTGCTTATTATCAAGCAGCCTATTAATGATATAAAAAGCTATAATTATTATTTATTAATTTGCACATAAATTGTAGGACAATGATTTTTAAACTCATTAGGGGAAATCGGTATTCCTTTATTATCTTTGTATACTATAAATCCATTTCCAAAAACTGTAGCTGTATACCCATTAGCTCCTTTAATAGTCTTTTCTGCAGTGAAAGTATTCTTTTTAATCCATGCAGAAGTTGGAATATCAAGCTTAGATAAATCTGCATTCTTTTTTAGATTACCATTTTTATCAAATACACTTGGATTTTTTTGAATAATAAAATTTACTAGCTCATCTTTAACTTTGCTAAAATTGTAGCCAGTTTTACTTGCAATAACATCATTTGCAACACATTGAGCTGGTGTAATATTTGCTTTTTTAGCCTTTTCAGTTAATATAGTCTTATTATATTGTAAAGTTTGAGATCTATCATTGCTTGCTCTATACCATCCTTTTGGAGATTTTGATACTTTTGAATCAGACTTAGCGTTTTCTGAATTAGTATTGTTTGTATTAGTAGTAGTTTCGTCTGAAATTACTGCATCTTCAGTGTCGGCTTCATTATTAACATTACTAGTATTATTATTTCTTAATCTTGATTCAAGTGTTTCATTTTTTGAAATTTCATCAGATTTGGACTGTTTTTTCAATTCTTGATTTTCTA
The DNA here is from genome assembly GCA_949290355.1 of uncultured bacterium. GTDB lineage: Bacteria > Cyanobacteriota > Vampirovibrionia > Gastranaerophilales > Gastranaerophilaceae > Stercorousia. The sequence goes on from CASERN010000011.1 coordinate 780,109, forward strand.
AGAGCAGTTTATTATATTTTTCGTTTAACTTTTGATAATCATTGTATAAATCTGAATTATAAGGAGTTTTGCCTCCTGCACCTTCTTGTGGATAATATGGAGTTTGTGTATAGGGATTTACTCCATATTGATTTGGAGTAAAAGTATTGGATAAAAAATTATTAAATAAATTCAATCCAGCCATCATCGTAAACAAGCTATTATTGCTATAACTATTGCAAAAGCAATTGTTATAAAATGGAGGAGGTCCAAAAAAATTGTTTTTAATATTTATCCTCATAATAAGCTCCTAATTATACTCTATATATATAAAGTATATGTAGATATAAAAATTGCTTATTATTTACTAAAAACTTAATATATCTTAAAAAAGTACTTTATAAAAAGTCTTTTTTAATTGTTATACTTAGATTTAATTATATTGTCATATTCTTCAGATGACATTAATTTATTTTGTATTACATATGCTTTTGATAATTTATTTTTACCTGATAGAAATTCTTCTTTCAATTTTTGTAATCTTTGATTTGTTTTTTGCATTTCTGTTTGTTTATTTATGTTGTTTTTTGCATCTTCTTTAAGAGCATTTATCCCAAATTCTGATACCCCTTTTAAAATAACTTCTTCTCCTGAAAATGGATTGTTAATTTTACGTGTTTCAGATTTTTGAGTATGAAATTGTCTTTCTGCTGTTTCTATTTTTGCTTTTTCTTTTTCTCCATTATCAAAAAATCTACTTTTAACCGCTTCTGCAGTATCACCATCATGGACTATAGCTTTTATATCATATCTTTGTACACCATTTTCATCTTTATATGAGTTTAAGATATGGTTGTTTATATATTTATTTTCATTGGAATTTGGATTTGTAGAGCTTGTAGTATTATCATTATTATCCTGTTTTTTAGAATTTTGAGTATCAGATTTGGTATGACTTAAATCTGCATTATCTTTTAATTCATTTATAGGTTTGTCTTTCTCAATTTCTTTTTTTAACTCGTCAATTTCTTTTTGTATTCCATCAATTCTTTTACTTAAATTATCTATTTTAGTATCATTTTCTTTTTGAGGAATTGATGAATAATTATAATTATTATATCTATTAAAGTTGTTATAATAGTTATTTCCGTTAGCAAAACTGTTCCACGGATTAAATTGATTGTTAATCAAATTAGTTATCAGTGAGTATTGTAAAATATTATTGAAATAACCATTACTGCCGCAGCAAAAAATAGGGGCAGGTCTAAATGGAATACCTCCAAAGAAATTATTTCTTATGAAGATTCTGTTACCGCCATGATGGCTAAAAAATGGTCTTGGACCTCCAAAACATCCGTGAAATCTATCAAACATATTTTATCCCCAACTTATATCCTTAAATATATAAAGTATATAATTCTAAGATAATTGCTATTTAAAATTTATTTGTTAAAAAATGTTAACATACTTATATATCAAGTCCATTAAAAAGCTCAAAAGTCGTTGTTTCTTTAAGTGCAGGGAAATTATCAATATCTTTATTATTTATAAAATATATAGCTTCATTACGAGCTATTTCTAGAATTTCAGCATCTCTGACAATATCAGAAATAATAAGATCAGGAAGACCACTTTGACGGGTTCCTAAAAATTCTCCTGGACCGCGAAGTTGCAAATCTTTCTCCGCAATTACAAATCCGTCATTTGTTTGCGTCATAATATTCAATCTTTCTCGTGTTTCGATAGATTTACTTGCTGTATACAAGATACAATATGATTGCAAATTACTTCTTCCAACTCTTCCTCTTAGCTGATGAAGTTGTGATAACCCAAATCTTTCTGCGTTTTCAATGAGCATTACAGTGGCATTAGGAACATCCACTCCGACTTCGACAACTGTTGTCGAGACAAGGATATCATATTTTTTTGATTTAAAATCAGCCATTACTTGCTCTTTTTCGTCATTTCTCAATTTCCCATGCAAAAGTCCTACTTTAAATTTAGGAAATACTTCTTTTTGCAAACGTTCAGCTTCAATTGTTGCAGCTTTTGCAGATAATGTTTCGCTTTCTTCAATTAACGGGTATACAACATATGCTTGACGTCCTTGTTCAAGTTCATTTTGAATATGTTCATAGACTCCTTTATGAGAAGTTACTAAAATTGTTTTAATAGGCTTTCGACCTTTTGGTAATTCATCAATTATAGTTAAGTCTAAATCTCCATGAACCGTTAAAGCTAAAGTTCTGGGTATAGGAGTTGCTGTCATGGTTAGCATTTGAGGATTTTGAGATTTTTTCTTTAATACATTTCTTTGTTTTACGCCAAATCTATGCTGCTCATCTACTACAATTGCTCCTAAATTATTAAAATCTACACCATCTTGAATTAGAGCATGAGTTCCAACTGCTATATTCATTTGTCCATTTCTTAAATCTGTTCTAAATTTTTCTCTTATTTTTTTCCCTTGACTACCTAAAAATAAACCTACACTTATACCTAAAGGCGTCAGCCATTGTTGAAGATTATTATAATGCTGCTGAGCAAGAATTTCTGTCGGAGCCATAAAAGCACCCTGATAGCCGTTTTCAATTCCTGCTAAAAGCATAATGGTTGCAACAACTGTTTTCCCGCTACCAACATCACCTTGAAGCAGTCTAGCCATGGGAACTTCTGAATTTAGATCATTTAAAATTTCATTAACAGCTCTTTTTTGCCCTCCTGTTAATTCAAATGGCAAGCTATTGATAAATTTATGAACAATACCGTCGGATTTTACAGATAAAGCAAGGGCATTATGATTATTTGAATTTTCTTTACGTAATCGCGCAAGTTTAAGTTGTATTAAGAAAAGTTCTTCAAAAATTAAAGAGAATCTTGCTTTTTGCAATGCATCAAATGTTTTAGGAAAATGTATTTGCTCAATAGCAGTTTTTTTATCTAAAAGTTGATATTTCTCTATAATATAATCAGGTAAAGTATTTTCAATCTGGTCTTTATAAGTCTCAATTGCATTAAAAATTGCTTTTCTTAATACTTTAATGCTAAGATCTTCACAAACAGGGTATATTGGAACAATCCTTGCAATATTTAAATTGGAATTATTTTCCTCAATAAACTCTCCTGTCATAATTGAATAAGAAGGTTTATCAAAGGTTAACTTTTTATCATAATTGTTTAGTTTAACTGTGCCGGAAAGCATTATACCTGCATTATGCGGGAATTGTGCTTTTATTCTTTCAAGCATAAACCTATTTGATTTTGCTTGAAAAAAGCTTAAATCTATTTTACCGCTTTCATCTGCAACTGTTACTTTTACAACTGATAAATTATTTCTTGTCGTAAATGCGGAAACAGATTTTATATATCCAAAAACTGTTGTATTTTCTCCTTCTTTTAAATTCTTGATTAATGTTCTTGAAGAGTAGTCTATATGCTTTTTAGGGAAATACATCATCAAATCTTTAACAGTATAAATCCCTAATTTGTTGAATTTATATGCAATTTTGGGTCCAACACCTTTCAGATACATTACATCTGTGTCTTTTGCAGATTTTAAATTAGATTTTTTTACGGAAGGATTTTTAGAAGGATTAATTTCAGATTTTAAAATTTTTATTAATCTATCAATACTTCTTCTTCTTTCATTTATACCAGCGAAAGGATAATGTTCGAACATTTCTGCAAGTACAGCCCACTTAGGATTTTTACCTGATAATTTATAATATCTTTTCGCTTCATTTTTAATATAACTTGAAAAGGCCTGAGATTTACCATGGATATCAATATATTTATATTGAATTTCTATATCTATTGCTTTTTTTAGTTGTTCAATATTATCAATCACTTAGTCGTAAAACCTCATAAATATCCATTTTTTTTGATTTACCTCTGATTGTAACATCCGCAATTTTAATAACATCTGTTATATCACTTACATGAGAATATGTAGAACTGCTTATGAGCAAATTTGTTTTGTATACTTTATTATAACTTTCTATTCTGCTTGCAAGGTTCACAGTATCGCCAATTACAGTGTATTCAAGTCTTTTTTCAGAACCGATATTCCCAACAAATGCATCACCTGTATTTATACCTATTCCTATTTCAATTTTCGGTTTCCCTTCAAACAGCCATTTTTCACGTAATTGTTCCACTTTATTTAACATTGCACAAGCACATTTTACAGCGTTTTGAGGATGATTTATATCCTGAATAGGTTCCCCAAATATTGCCATTACAGCATCTCCAATAAATTTATTGATTACTCCGTTGTATTTTGTAATTATTGGTTCAATTTCTGAAAAATACTCATTTAGAATAACTGATACCTCTTCGGCAGTCATTTTTTCACTCATGCTTGTAAATCCTCTGATATCGGCAAATAAAACTGTAACATTCGCCCTTTTACCGCCTAATTTTATGTCATCAATATTTTGTACAACATTTTTCATAATATCTTGGGATAGGTATTTTCCCATTGCATTTTTTATTTTTTCTTTATTTCGCCCCTCAAGTATAAACTTGTAAGAGTAGCCGAAAATCATAGTAATTAACTGAATTATTAAAGGTGTAATAACATTAGGAGCAATTCCATAACTAAAGCAGATTGCCGTAAATGCAAAATATACTATACCTATAAGGATTAAAGAAATAATTGATTGAAAAATTGACAACTTAGTAATTAAAATAAAAGCAATCAAACTTAAAACCACAATTGTGAATAGATCTTGAATTAAGGAAGTTGTCTTAATAAATTGATTATTCATTAAGTTATCAAAATAAGTAGCTTGAATATCAACTCCCGGATGTCTTTGCAGTATAGGAGTAGGCAAAGCATCTTCAAGCGCAAGTCCTGCTCCTTTGGCATTAGCTCCGACAAAAATAACCATATTATTAAATTCAGCAGGTTCAACTATTGGCTTTTTCCCAGCTTTAATATTGTCAAGTGAATCTATTATATCAATTGCAGAGTATTTTTTATGAGTATATTCGGAATTTTTAAATCTTTTATAATACCTTGTAAAATTTTGTATACCAACTGGTGTAGATTCTGATGGTATAACTAAATTTGTATTATCTACTATAATATTAGAGTTATTAATAGTAACTTTATCAGAATTATTTAAATACATATACATTTTTAATGCTAAAGAAGGATAATATGAATCTTTTATCTTTACAATATTATCAGCACGTCTTAAATAGCCGTCATAATCTTGATTTATATTAACGGAACCTGCGTATTTTATAGAATAAAAATATTCCTGAGGAAATTTTGATATGCTATTGTATATATTAGGATAGATATCTGTTCTTTTGTCATTTACATTTATTTTAAACTTATCCCCAAACATCTTCAAATAATCAGTAGAATTTTCATTAATTTCCGCTAAAGGACTAAAACCAACTACAAGATTATCAATACTTTTTAATTTATTAAACAAAATATTATCTGATTTTTTATCTTCTGATGAGCTTAAAATTGCATCATAACCAATTATTTTTGGATTTGAGTATTCGTGCAAATATTCAAAAATCTTAGCATACAATTCTCTTTTCCACGGCCACCTGTATCGTTCAATAGATTTATCATCAATTACAATAACAGCGATGTTTTTATCCCCTTGGCTCCTTGCAGAAAAATTCTGTACCATAAAATTATATACTTTAGGCTCAAAAGCAAACCAAGATACAAATATCACTATAATTGATAAAAATATATGCATTAATGCTGAGTATATAAAAAAAGTTTTAGATTTTATAAAATTTTTTAAATTTGCCATATTTCTCCCTAATCTTTCTTTTATGATATAATAAATTTAATAAAAAAGGTAGATTATGAAAGAAAATTTAATTAATATTTTATCAGAAGAAAAAATATTCCCCATTTTAAGGAATAGTGATGCAAAAACTGCTATTGATACTGCGAAAGCGTTAGTTGATGGCGGTATTAAAATTTTAGAAATAAATGTTGTAAATCCTTCAATATATAAAGCAATTGAAGAAGTTTCTAAATTCGCAACAGTATGCGCTGGAGGCATAATTACTTCAATGCAAGCAAATGCAGCAATAAACTCAGGAGCAAAAATTTTATCTTCTCCTATATTTTCAATGAATTTGGTTAAAATTTCAAAAGATAAAGAAATTCCTTTTATTGCAGGTACATCTACCGCAAATGAGGCTTATAATGCATGGAAAGCTAGGATTCCATTGATTAAAATTTATCCTATTACAGCAATGGGTGGAGCAATGTACGTTGAAGATTTATTAAGACCTATGCCATTTTTAAATATCATGCCTTTAGGTAATGTTAAAATAGATGAAGTTAAATCATATATCAATGCAGGAGCCACAGTTGTAGGTGTTGGCAGAGATTTATATGATGGATTCACATTCCAAGAAATCACAGCAAGAGCTAAAAAAGTTTTAGCAGATTTGAAAGGTTAATTATGGATGAAAAAATAGATATTGTAGCAATTGGTGAGAGTTTAATTGAATTATCTACTAATGCAAGAATGTCTGAAGCAGGCTGCCTTTATAAATATTACGGAGGTGATGCTCTTACAACTGCTATTTCAGCCTTGAGAATGGGATCCAAAGTCGGATTTATTTCTCGTATTGGTAATGATCCATTTAAAAATTATCTTATAGAAAGCTGGGAAAATGAAGGGTTAGATATTTCCCAAACGAAATTAACTAATGAACCAAATGGTTTATATATTATTGCAAGACCCTCCCTTGATGAAAAAGAAATTGTATACTATAGAAAAAAAATTGCTCCATCAAAACTTTCAATAGACGATATCAATCCAGATTATATAAAAAATTCTTCTGTGGTGTATGCTTCAGGAGTAACACAATCTCTTTCATCTTCTGCTTCGGAAGCTGTAGAAGCTGCTTTTAAAATAGCTAAGGATAATGGTATTTTTACAGCATATGATCCTAATTATTATTCTTCTATTACAACACCCGATGAAGCTAAAGAAGAGTTTGCAAGAATAAATCAATATATTGATATACTATTTATGAATACAACACATGATGCTGTAAATATCTTAGAAATCGAATCTCCAGAAAATATTATTAAAAGACTTTGGGACATGGGAATCCAAATTGTAGTATTAAAGTCAAAAGATCAAAAAGGATACTACACTGGTTATAATGGAAATATTATTTTTACAGATTTTTACACATCGGATTATATTGATACAACTTGCTCGGGCGATGCATTCAACGGAGGATTCTTGCACGCTTTAACTCATGGTTTTACCCCGTTTGAAGCTACAAAATTCGCCTCAATTCTCGCAGGAATTCAAGCAAAAGGGATAGGAGCAATCAAATCTATACCATACAAAGATGAAGTATACAAAATATATAGAGGTTTTGATGGCTAAAGTTGCAATTTCTGGATATTATGGATTTAAAAATTTCGGGGATGAAGCTATTTTATCTGTCCTAGTTAATCACTTAAAAGCTTTAGGGGCGGATGTTACAGTTTTTTCTAGTGATACAAAATTTACTACTGATACATATAATGTAAATTCAGTAAAACGTTTTGATATTCATAGTGTTGTCAAAACAATCAAAAATTCTGATATTTTAATCTCCGGTGGTGGCAGCCTCTTACAAGATACTACGAGCCTTAAGAGTATAATATATTATCTTTTTATAATAGCATTAGGAATTTTATTTAGTAAAAAAGTTATTATATTCGCTCAAGGTATTGGACCTATAAACAATTTGTTTGCCAAATTTATAACTAAAAATTTGTTAAAATTATGTTCATATGTTTCAGTAAGGGATCAAAATAGTTATAACCTTTTAAAAAATTGGAATGTAGATGTAAAGTTAGTTTGTGATCCTATATATTCGGTCAATGTCCCTTATTCAGACACAACTGGAATTATTGGGATTCAGTTAAGAGAATTTAAAACAATGAACTACAATTTAATTCACAAACTTGCTATGCTTGTTGCTTCAAAGTTTACAAATTATAAAGTTAAAATTTTTTCACTACAAGAAACTCAGGATCTTGACCTGGCAAAACAATTTGAACATTTATTGCATACATTGAATTCTGAAATTTCAACGGATATTATTACTGATGATATTATTGAAAATTTATCAAAACTTGAATATTTAATTGCAATGAGATTTCACGCTTTACTTGTCGCAATGAAAGCTGGTGTTAAATCATGTGCAATAAATTATGACATAAAAGTTGAAAAACTCGCTAATGATGCATCAATTCCTGAAATATCAATGGATGCATCTGAAAATTTCGAAGAAATCTTTGATGCATTAAAAAACCTTAATAAAGATGACTTATTAAGGTTTGCAAATTCAAAATCTTTTGATTGGACAGATTTTGACAATTTATTTTGAGTCTTTAAATAAGCTTCGATAGTTTTTTTGCATTGCAGTATCAAAATCATTAGTTGATGATGATTTCATTAAAATGCTCCAGTTATCAAAATCTTTTTTATCTATTTTTCCATCTAAAGAATTTTTATCTGTAGAACTAGTATCAAAAGTCGCAAATACTGATGATAATTCTTTCCAGTCAACAACACCATCTTTATTTGTATCAACTTTATTAAAAGCGTTCATAGCTAAATATGTAGCCTCTTGTTTTTGTGCCTCTGTTGCATTACTATCCAACTTGCTTAATTCATGGTCTACAAATTCCTTTTGAGAAACTTTACCATCTTTATTTGAATCAATTAATGCACCATAAGATTTTCCTAATTCACTTAAATCATTTTTATATTTATCACTTGATTCTGCAGAAGCAATGCTTATCTCTGTGAAATTACTATCTGATGCTGTATCAAAAGCTTTCCCTTTAGAAGTATCTTGATTTTTATCAATATCTCCCGCATACTCATTATTCATTTGATTTGTAACATTGTTTTGATTTAAAAAGCCAAAATAAGATGGAGATGCCCCGTTCATTGCATTTTGATACAAAGATTGACCATATTGATAGGCAATCATATTACCCATTTGACGGTTTGCACAGTTAAAGGAGTTATTTGGTAACCATGAAAATCCCATTGGATCAGCATACATTTGAGCCATGCCACAATATCCGCCAAAATTACCAAAGCCAAATATGCTCCCGCATTTCGCAGATTTTAAAGCAATTGAAGTGGCTGTGGTTTGCAAAAGTCCATTTCCAAATTGTGTTAAACTATTACCTATATTTTGCCAAGATATATTTGCCATATACTTCTCTCCAGTTAAAATAGTTTATATACTATATATATAAAAAATATATTATATAAAAAATTGCTATATATAACTTTTGATATTTCATCTATTCCCTTATATGGCAAGTGTTCTGCAGAAAATTAACATTTCTTAATAAATTAAGCATTAAAAAAGAACTCTAACGAGTTCTTTAAATTGCCCTGGGCCAGACTTGAACTGGCACTGGATTTAACTCCAACCGGATTTTAAGTCCGACGCGTCTACCGATTCCGCCACCAGGGCTTAATTTCAGCATTACTATAGTATACCAAAAAAAAATAATTGTCAATAAGTTTATTTAGTTGAAAATCTCTTCAAATATGAGTTAAATTCCTCAATTTTTAAATTTATATTATTTACCAGCTGAGCAATTTGAGCCTTGATTAAATTTTCATTTCTTAAAAACATTCTACCAAAAAGCGGTGGGTAATCTAAATTTTTATTAAATAATGCTTTAAATTCCATAATCGAATTATAGTCTTTTCTATCTATAATTTTATTAAGTTCACACAAATCAGTAAATAAATCACCTAATTGCATTTTAGCTTTCTGAATTTTTCTGGATTCTATATATTTTTGAATTTTTGCAAGATTTGAATAAATTGTTGAATAATATCCCTTCAAAGCCAATTTCTTGTTAGGAAGTGTATTCTTAAAGTATGATAAAGTTTGATCATAACCAGCTTGAATCAATTCATTTCTTTTAGCTTCATTTATATTGAAGTCCACTACAACTATATCACCGGTATTTAGAACAATATAGTCAAATTTATCACGATTTCCATAAATTCTTGTTAAAAAAGAGGTTGACATTGCTGTCATGCAGCTATATACAGCATTTGCGTAATTAATGCCAGAAATATCGTCATTATTTTCATAATATCCTTCTAGTCTGAATTCAAGTATGCGTTCATCAGAATTCAATAAATGCTCAGATAGCTGCCACATAGGCCAACTTTTTTGCAGATCACCATCAACAAGCAAGGTATTATTATATTCTACAGGTTTCATTAATCCCGGCATACAACAAGAAATTCGTATTGCTGAAGCTATCTCATAATCTGGAGTATCAAATTTTGAAAATTCTTTACACTCAAAATTTGAAAGATCAGTTGTAATAATTACAAGATTTTTTTCTAAATCTTTAAAAGTTACAGCTCTATTTAATCCTTTTTTATATTTTTCACCATAATATTTTTTTTCAATAAGTTCCCTTACCCATTCTAAAAAAACTTCACCTTTACTAAGTGCAAAAATCGGTCCTATTCCTATTGAAATATCTTTGAATAATTCAAAATTAACTTTTGAAAATATTTGTCTTAGCTCATTAGAAGAATATCCTATAGCTAGTAATGCTGCAAAAATAGAACCAACAGAAGATCCCGCAAGAGTACTAGGATTAACACCTAATTCTTCAAATGCTTTAATTGCACCAATATATGATATGCCTCTAATAGCTCCGCCACCAAATAAACATGTATATTTAAAATTATTATCCATATTACAAATTATATTATATTTAAAATTTTATTCCTGTATTAAATAGTGTATTTTTATAATAATTTATGTCATTAGTCGGTTGTTTAAAATTTTTGTCAGGGTATGATTGTGGTAAAAATACTCCAAAATATTTACCCTCATAAACAACTTTCCATATTTTATCATTTTTGAGTTTATTATATATTGGATAACTTTTTTCTAAAATCATAACATCTGGCGGAAAATGTTCAAATAGTTGCTTCCAATTTGGATATACAAGGAAAAATTCTTTTAATACAGGAACCATATAATTACCATAGACCTCTTCATATCTGCCATCCATATATATCAAATTATTAGGATATAATTTATATGCTGCATAACTCCCTATACCAAAATTAGTAAGCAAATTTCCTTTTAAGTTATTAATTTTGATAAATTCAATTTCCTTTACTGGGTATACATCCATTCCAATCGGCACAGAGTAATTTTTCGATGTAAGCGTAAATATAGATATAAAAAGTAAAATAACATATATTACTCTGTCTTTCCAGCATGGGAATTTAATGTTTTTGACCAAATTATAAAAATCTTCATATACAAAACAAACTGAAGCAATTGCAAAAAACGGTAAAAGTTTGACATGGCTAATAGCTAAATATAAAGTTGATAAAAGTACAATATATTTAACTTTGTCAGATTTTAAATACCAATTTTTAAATTTTTCTACCGTAATTATTTTTGAAATGCTTAAAATTTCCGTAATGATTGATAATACCATGAATAACTTAAATTCTATTTGTTTGAATAAGTAAAATTTTGAAAATAATCCCCACCATTCAACTATATATGGACGTTTCATTGTATTTGCCATGAGTAAAAATTTAATATATTCATTTCCCCAAGGATTAATTATTAGTGCAGCAAAAGATATTAAAAATGTTATTATGTATTTTCTGTACGGTTTTTTATTCAAAAATTCTCCAACAGCATACATTATAAGAAGCCCTAGGCCTGATATGACTCCCCCGTGAACATTGTTCCAAAATATTACAAGGAAAGGAATAATAAATAAAAGTTTGTTGCAGCCATTTCTTACTCTTTCCAATATGTAAATAAATATGGTAAATAGTAAGAAACTGAACATATGACATCTTATTGGGGAGTTCAAATTTCCCATTACAGCCATAAGAGCAAAAAAGTAAAATAATATGTTATATGGAGGAAGTTTGGTTCTATATTTTACAACTTTTGATGCAGTAAAAAATATTCCAAATAACATACATGCTTGTAAAATTATTAAGCTATACGGGCCAAAAATTTTTAAGAATAAATAGAAAATTACACCAGATCCCCATTCGTGGTCCCACCAAGTATGTACAGGCGTATATGAAAGGAAATCAGTTTTTAATACATGTCCTCCATCTACTACACCCATACCAGCAATCAAGCGAGCCCAAAGATCAAAATCAAAATGAGTTGCAGTTGTTGAAAATGCTAAAATTAGCAAAAATAAAGTTATATAAAATAATATAGCTCGTTTCCCCATAGTTTTGATTATAACATAAAAAAAGGACTGCTTTAAACAGTCCTTTTTTTTATAAACTTATAAATGATTAAGCAGCTACAGAACCTTTTATTTCTCTAATAAGATATTCTGCAACCCATTCAAAATCTTTGTTACATTCAGCAGCTTTTTGCAAATATTTAACGGAAGCATCTCCAATTCTAATCAAAGTCATTGCAACAACACCTCTTTTAATACCTCTAACTACTTGTAACTCGTTTACTAATTCAGGAAGAACTGATGTACCGATACTTACTAATTCATTTTCAACTTTGTTTTTAGTATTATTGTCTGCATTTTCCAATTTTGAAAGAATTTCATTAACTGTTTCCATTATAATTATCTCCATTTATCTAATCTATATTATGATTATAAACTAAAAAATAGATAAACCTTTATTTCCTTACATAATCTTTATATCTTATTAAGATAAATAAAAAGCAGGTTAAAAACCTGCTTAAATAAGTTAGTGTAGGGGAAAAATAAATGTGTATTAACTGTATATTTTGAATGTTCTTTCGATATTTTTATCAATAGCTGTTTTTATAGAATCATATTCTGTTTGTAATGAATTATGTTCTGTATCAATATTTTTTAATTCAAGATCATATTTTTTATCTTTATTTTCAATTTTATTCATTGCTGCATTATATTCTGCTTCTGCAATAGTAACAGCAGCATTATTTGTCTGTTCGGTAATATCGCTACAATTTGAATATGATAAAGTATTCCATGTTGAATTAGAATCAACCTGCTCCATTGTTACCAAACCACTTTCCAATGCAAACTGAATCCATTCTGAGCTGGAAGCAAGCCCATCTTGTAATACTTTATAATTATCTTTTGTACCATTACCCATTCTTTCAAATAGGTTTGCATACCATTGATATTTAGCCTCTCCGTTTTCATTTTGGTTATTTGTATCAATCCAAGTATATTTAGGTTCTCCATAAGTGTTGAATACTCTATCCAAAATAATTACGTCGTATATCGGCTGAAAATTACTTTGCATGTTACCACCAGCCTGACCAAGTTTTTCCCAAACATAGTCTAAATCAACTAAATTAGGTATTTCATCAAAGGCACAAATTGAATTACCATGAATATCTAAGAAATTGTTATTAGTATCAAATACAGGAGCTCCAGTTGAATCAGTTTTTACATCATAACCAAATGATTTTAGCAATTCTGCAGCAGCTGAAACATAAGCTTTGTATTCTGTAGTATCTTTTTCAGGTGCAAATTTTGCACTATCCCAATGAGCATAAATACCTTCATCAAGAGAATTAACTATAGAGCTCAAAATTTCTTTTATATATTCAAAATCTGTTAAATCGTATTCTGATTTTATATTAAAAGAGCTTGCAGTATTGTAGCTTTTCCATAAATCTTCATCTTCAAATATATCATCAATAGAAGTTTTTCCTGCAACATCTATACTATTAATTGAATATGTCGCACTAGTTTTATCTGTTCCATCTTCTTGAGGTTCTTTTATTAAAACTGCATTTTTTTCCTGATCATATTCTCCTTTTCGAGTTGTATCTTCAACTAATTCGTTGGTTTTTTCATCAATATTGTAAAGTTTTACAATATATGGGTTATCGGCATTTTCATCAGGATTTTTATAAATTCTAAATACAGTATCACAATCTTCAATTCCTAATTCTAAATCATTTTTACTATTATTTAGTTCAATATAATTTCCTGAAGCGTCAGTACCCAATTTAACTTCGCTATTACTTTGGTTAAAACTTCTGCCTTTAATTGATTCTGTTTCTGCTATTAAATCATCAAAAAATTTAATATCAGATGTATCCCCGGCATAAGTTTTACAACTATCAATAACTCCGCCTAAACTGTCGATTATATTTGAAATATCAACAGCAGTAGTTTCTTCATCAATATTTTCAATTTGGTCAAGTAAATCAGATTTCATAAACTTACTATATTCTGCTTCAATATTACTTGATAATTTTTCAGAATAAGATGTATATGCAGAGTCAAAGTTTGTGAGTGCACTTTGAAAAGCATAGTATTCAGGGCTAGCAATGGTTGAAGCATAACCCGGGTGGATTGAACTACCATTTATACCTTCATAATATGCTCTCAGTTCATCACCGGTAAGTCCTGTAGAGAACATTTCATTAGTACCATCATCGTTCATATTACCAGTCATGTATTGAACTTTTCCACTTGAATCTAAAGTAAAACTTGTATCATCAAAATAAGTAGAATTATATTCTAGTCCATAGTAACTTACAAATTTTTCTAAACTACCATTAGCGTTTTGATAATTTTTAGCATCCTGTTCTGATACTAAAATTTGACCTGATGCATTTGACAATCCATACTGGTTATTATATGGATTGTAATTTGTCATAGAATTAAAAGTTAATTGTTGATAACTTGCATTGTTATTAGAATCATAATTAGTAAACATCAATTGTGCATTATTAAGAGCATTTACATAAGCTTCACTCACTTGAGAACTTTCAGTTGCAAGACGCAATTTATTATTGTTGATAATCTGAGCTCTTAACTCGTTATCAGACATACGAGAGGTTATTGATAATAGTCTAGCTTGTCCTGCAGCCATTCCCATAGTTGATGATTACCTTTCAATTTTCCTTAGTAACTTTCAATATGGTATATCGGCTTATTTTAAGAAAAACTTTAATTATTATAATTTATTGTTACAAATTGTTTACAATTTTAAAAGTGCATTTTTAAGTTTATTTAATTTTTTATTATCAGTACCTATCCCACACAAAAGCATTGTAGATATATCATTTGTTTTTTCATCTTCAATATCGTATTTATCAAAAAGTTTTTCAGAAAGCTCATAACCGCTTAAATTTTGCTTTTTGATAAGTATTTTAGTTATATCATCACCACCAAATTCAATATTTTTTACCGAATTTTTCAACTCTTTAATAGAATCAATTAAGTTTTCTATTTTTTTACGCCCTTTACGGGAATTCAGGTAATTTATATTAGCTTCAATAGAAGTAAGCAAAGGATATGATGGAGAAGTCGTATTTATCATATCAAGAGCATTTTGAGTATTAATATCACAATTAACGTGTAATAAAGCTGTAGGATTTAACCCTCCTGCAGTTTTGTGAAGAGATTGAATTGTAAAATCTGCAATATTAACTGCACTTTGAGGTAATCTGTCTGAAAATGGATAAAGAGCTCCATGTGCTTCATCAACAATCAAAAAAGCTCCATTTTTTCTACAAACTGATTTCAATGCTTTGATATCAGAAACTATACCTTCATAAGAAGGAGAAGTAACTATGACAGCTTTTGCATCTTTAATATCAATAAGATCACTTGTAATTTTATCAGGGATACCCCAATCACTAATTTTAGGAATATCATAATACATTGGAATACATCCAGCTAACTTTACAGCATTTTCGTGAGATCTATGAGCATTACGCCATATTAAAACTTTATCTCCCTTTTTAGTACAAGCAATTACAGAGGCTATTATACCGCTTGTGGAACCATTTGTTAAAAAATAGGTATATTTAGTCCCATATATTTTCGAGGCTTTTTCTTGAGCCAATAAAAGAGCTCTCTCAGGATTATGAGCTTCTGTTTCAGAAATATCATATTTATAAAATTGCCTAAACTTATTAAATAGAAAAAACTTTTGTCCATGAGACGGAGTCGTAAACAAAAGTTTTTTATTTTTTATTCTCAGTAATTTAACTAAGCTCATTTTGTTTTATACTTTCATAAAAATAATTTTTATATGCTTTTACTTATTTTGAATTTCAATACTTCTTTTGCTACAGTATTGAATTAATGTCATTCGATCTTTTGCAACTTTATACTCAAATCTTCCTGACACAGTATACCCATTATTCTCGTTTTTCTCAATTCTTATTGGACTGAAAAAGCATGAAATAGACTGTTCTTCTGATAAAGGTATAGTAATTTGATATTTACCATCTATATTTATGTTTTCATTGGTAATAAATTTCATACCACCAGCAGAAATATCAAGAGTAATAATCTTATATTCCTTATTATCCAGAAGTAAACCTAGCTCTTCTTTAAATTTAATACGGGTATATTGACGTCTTTGCAAAAATCTATGTTTTGCTGGCGTTGCTACTACAATTTTTTTACCCTCAATTTTTTCAGGATATGAATCAAAATATAAAGTTCCATGAGTAGTTTGAGTATAAAATTCGCAGTAATTATGACGCATAATCCCACTTGGTTCAAATTCTAATTCAATTGTAAAATATTTTGGTTCTACTTCAGTAATAATGCCTTTATTAGCGCATTTAAAATCTGATGGAACAACAGTGATTTTTCTATTTTTTTCAATTAGTTCTCTCATAACAATCCTTTTCTTTGCTACTATTCTACAATATATTTTAATTTTTGTCGATATGTTAAGTAAAATCAAAAAAAAAGCTCCCCTTATATATTGAGGAGCAAATACTGAGCAATCAGAAGAGTTGAGGATTTACATATATACTATACAAATTTTCTTTAACAAATTCATTGAACTAAATATTAATTATTTACACAAAAAAATAGCCTCTTTTACCAAGAGGCTATCTTCTTATTTTTTTTATTTATTCTTTTAAGAATGATTCATAATTTCTTGCTAGAAGATGAGTTCTAACTTGGTTAATCAAATCAAGAGCAACACCTACCATGATTATTAATGAAGTAGCTCCAATCCCTTGTAAAGTTTTAATATTAGTAATATAACTTGCAAGAGAAGGAACTAAAGCAATAATACCAAGTCCCATAGCTCCAATAAAAGTTGTCTTAGTTAATATTTTATCAAGAGCTTCTGCTGTAGGTCTGCCTGGCTTAATACCAGGAATTGAAGAACCATATTTTTTCAAGTTATCCGCTATATCTTTTGGCTGCATATTCGGCATAATTGATGCATAGAAAAAGGTTAACGCAACAATTAATAAGAAATATAATACATAATATGTTATACCATCAGGACTCAATATTTGATTCAAATGGATAACAACATTTTTTACAGCTTCATTTTTAAAATTAGCTTGTCCAACCAAACTTAATACAGTTGATGGGAAAAGTAATATTGCTATAGCAAAGATAATTGGCATAACACCACCGGGATTAAGTTTAAACGGAATAAATGAATTCATGCCGCCATATACTTTATTCCCAACTTGCCTTTTAGGATTTACAATTATTACTTTTCTAACAGCTTCTTGCATTATTACAATGAATACCATTGCTGCAAAGAATATTAAAAGTAAAACTATCAAACCTAATTGCATCATAGAATTATTTGCAACTATCTGAGCTGTTCTTGAGGCATAAATTGGTATCCCTGACAAAATACCTATAAAGATAATCAAAGAACCACCATTACCAATACCTTTTTCAGTAATAAGCTCCGAAATCCACATAACAAGAACTGAACCAGCTGTTAAAACTACTATAGAACTTATAAAGAACATAATAGGGTTAACATTCGGCAAAACTGCTCCTGGTAAGTGATGCAAATACAACATGAAAATTAATGATTGGAATACAGCCAATACAACCGTAAATATACGTGTGTATTGTGATAATTTTCGTCTACCTGCCTCACCTTCCTCTTTCTGAAGTTTTTCCAAAGATGGAATTACAACAGAAACAAGTTGAATAATAATTGATGATGTAATATAAGGTCCAATACCAAGTGCAAATATAGATACTTTTCCTAAAGCACCGCCAGAAAACAAATCAAGAAATCCTATAATATTGTTTCCTTGCGCTATATTTGAAAATATTTGGTTGTTTATACCAAATAAAGGCATTTGTACACCGAACCTGAATGCTGCAATCATCAAGAAAGTAAAAATAATTTTTTCTTTTAAGCCTGATGCCTGCCACATTGACATTAAATCATCGGTTGTCGGCATTTTCATTTGTGGTGCCATTATACTAACTCAACCTTTCCGCCTGCTTTTTCAATTTTTTCTTTTGCTGATGGTGTTACATAACAAGCTTTTACAGTAATTGCATCTTTTAATTCGCCATTACCTAAAACTCTTAAACCAACACAAGATGGATGAACTCTGCCAGCTTCTTTAAGAATTTCTAAAGAAACTTCTTTCATACCATATTGAGAAATTCTACCAACATTAATTGCAGCATATTTTAATTGGTTAATAAGTTTGAAACCTTTTAATTTTGGCATTTGTCTGTAACCAGGCATTTGACCACCTTCGAAACCTCTTTTAGCAGAGCTTCCTGAACGCTGTCCTTCACCATTATGTCCGCGGCAAGAAGTTTTACCTCTACCAGATGAACGGCCTCTGCCAACTCTTTTAATTTTATGTGTAGCACCTTCTGCAGGTCTTAAATCTTCTAATGTAATTGTCATTTTAATTTCCTTTCTTATTACTCGCTTTCGCTTCCGCAATCAAGAAAAACAGAGGTCTTAATTTGACCTCATGTCTTCTTATTCTACTATTTCAACTAAATGAGGCACTTTATTTACCATACCTAAAATAGTTGCACTGTTGTAATGCTCTACAACTTGATTTTGTTTAGTTAAGCCTAATCCTGCTACAACTCTACGTTGCTTTTCAGATGCACCGATAAGGCTTTTAACAAGTTTAATTTTTATTTGTTTTAATTCTGTTTTTGCCATTTTTATTATCCTTTTTTTAATTTATTTTTTCTCTAACTTACTGTCAATAACCGAAGTGATTAATTTAACAATTCAGCCATTGTTAAGCCGCGTTTTTTAGCAACCTCTGAAAATGGAGTAAGAGCTCTCAAAGCTTCCAAAGTAGCATTTGCAGCATTAAGAGGAGCTTTTGATCCTAATGATTTTGCCAAGATATTTTCGATACCTGCAAGTTCAAGAACTAAGCGAACTGCACCACCTGCAATAATACCAGTACCTTGAGAAGCTGGTTTTAACATAACAGCTCCAGCACCTGAACGTCCTGTAATAGGATGAGGAATAGTTGTTTTAAAAATAGGTACAGTAATAAGATTTTTTCTACCATCAGCAATAGCTTTTTGAATTGCGATGATAACTTCTGCAGCCTTAGCGCAACCAACACCAACTTGGCCTTTTTTGTTTCCAACAATAACAATTGCTCTAAAGCTTAATTTTTTACCACCTTTTACAACTTTTGTTACACGGCTGATTTGAACAACACGTTCAATCCATTCAGATTGAGGTTTTTCTTCAGTTGTTTCAATTTTTTGTTTTTTACCACGTCCGCGTCTTGAACGAACAGGTTTTTCTTCAACAGCTTCTTCTGTAGTAGTTTCAGCTTTTTCTTCAACTGCTGCAACTTCTTCTACTACTGCCATTTCTTCTTTGTTTTCTAAATCCATTGATTTTTACCTTTCATATTAGTTTTACAATTCTATATATACCGAATATACCAAAATAAAGCTATTTAAAGCCTATGGTAAAATATTCGTGAGTAACTTTTCTGACAAGAATTATAATAACAACAAAAAGATTACAATGCAAGTGCTTTGTAATCTTTTTGTTATTTTTTTTAATTATCATAATAAATAATTATAGTATTACATTTTATAAAATTTTGTTATTTTAATATATTTTCCAAAGTATTTATCATACAAGATTTGAATTTTTCACATTCATCTTTATTTTTTGCTTCAAAACGCAAAGTGAACACAGGTTCTGTATTACTTTGTCTAATCAGTGCAAAACCTCCATCGAAGACAATTCGCATACCATCAAGAGTAATAATTTCTTTTATATCAGAACCAAACATATTCTTATCTGCTTCAACACATTGTTTGAATTTTTCAAGAACTTCTTTTTTTCTCTCATTTGGGCATGGGAAACGAACTTCTGGAGAAGAACAAACTTCATCAAAAGGTTTTAACATATCGGATATTTTAAAATTAGGATTAACTTTTTTGTGCTTTGAAATAATTTCAATAATTCTACATCCTGCGTAAATGGCATCATCGAATCCGTAATATCTGTCTTTAAAGAATGTGTGTCCACTCATTTCTCCTGCAAGCAAGGCATTTGTTTCTTTCATTTTATCCTTAATATAACCATGTCCTGTTTTGCACATAACAGCATTACCACCAAGTTTATTAATTTGATCATAAAGAACTTGTGAACACTTGACCTCACTTACAACAGTTGGACAAGTGCCAGTTTTTTTACAGTCTTCAATTAAGTCCATTGCATAAATTAGGAGTAATTTATCACCGGTCAAGAATTTACCGTCTTCATCAATTATACCAATCCTGTCGCTATCACCATCATATGCAATCCCGATGTCGGCGTTATTTTCTTTTACAACTTCTTTTAAAGTATCCAAAGTTTTTTCAACACTCGGGTTTGGATGGTGATTAGGGAAATTCCCATCCGGTTTTGAGAATAATTCTATAACATCACAACCAAGTAATTTATATAATTGAGGTCCGACAACACCACCTGTAGCATTTGCGCTGTCAACTACAACTTTAACACCTACTCCAATATTCCCAAACCTACTTTCCATATCGTTTATATAATTAGGAATAATGTTATATTCTTTTACACTACCTTTTGTTTTTGATTTTTCTTTATTATTCATAAATTCTTTAAAAGTAAATTCTTTTACTTCAGCAATTTGTTTTTCAGTCAAAGTACGCTTATTAAAAGTCATCTTTAAACCGTTATATTCTTTAGGGTTATGACTAGCGGTAATAATTGCTGCAGCAGTGATATCATATCCAGGGATTCCAACTACTTCAGAGTAATAACCAATTGGAGTTGGAGCTAAACCTAGATGAATAACATTAGCACCAGTCGAAATAATTCCTTCTGTCAAAGCATCCTCTAAAGATTTTGAATGTAATCTTGCATCCCTTGTTATAGTAATCCATATATCTTTTTCTGATTTATTTGAATGTTTTTTTAACCAATCAACAAATCCTATACCTATTTTGTAGTATAACTCTTCGGTTATATCATCACCGTATATCCCTCTAATATCATTTTTGCCAAAGGCGTGTTCATATTTTTTCATAAAAAGTTCTCCCCTAATTAATTATTGTATAATTATAACATGAAAAAATTTCTCAAATCATTAAGCAATAATGAATTTTTTGCAGCTTGGATATTTATTTTACCGGCTTTATTGGGGACGTTTATATTTATTGTTATACCTGTATTTTGCTCATTCGGATTGAGCTTTGCAAAATGGGATTTATTAAATCCAATAAAATTCGTTGGTTTTGACAATTATATTGAAATTTTTTCAGAACCTCTATTTTATAAAATATTAATTAATACTATAGTTTTTGCAATATCTACATCCGTTTTAGGTGTTATTATCCCTTTAATACTTGCTTGCATTCTTAATTCAAAAATCAGAGGGGCAGAATTTTACAAAACAGCCTATTTTTTACCGTTTATTACTCCTATGATTGTAATTGGAGTTGTATGGGAATGGATTTTTGATCCAAATATAGGATTACTAAATCACATATTGCACTTACACATAAATTGGCTATATGATACACATTATGCAATGCCGGCAATGATTATTGTGTCTGTTTGGAAATTAATAGGGTATAACATGATAATTTTTTTAGCATCATTATCAGGGATATCGCAAAGCATGTTCGAAGCTGCAAAAATTGATGGAGCTAATTCTTTTCAAACATTCAAAAATGTAACAATTCCGCTACTATCCCCTACAATATTTTTTGTAGTCATAATTACTGCAATAAGTTCATTTCAAGTCTTTGATTTAATATACCTTATGACTCAAGGAGGACCATTAGATAGCACAAATGTACTTGTATATGCTATATACAAAAATGCTTTTGAATACTTCAATGTGGGTAAAGCTTCAGCAATTGCATATATTTTATTTATTATAATTCTTGCACTTACTCTTGTGCAATGGCATTTTCGTAAAAAACTTGTGTACAACGAAGATTAAAAAAGTAAACTATTGTTACAAAATTAAAAATTTTCCTAAAGATTAATATAAAAATTACCGTATACACAACTAAGGTTAGAAATCTAAAATTGGGAGTGTATCTAATGTACGAAAAATTAAAAGACGAAAAACTTATAGTTGAAATATCAAACTTAGTTGAAAATGTTGAAAATATTGAAGCAGATATTGATGCTTATTGTGAATTTATGAAAGGTGTAATTTTAAATACATCAGGATTAAACTAATCAGCTAATGAAAAATATTTTTAATAGATTATATTAATACTATGAAAATTTTAATACTAGGAGGCGTTGCTGCTGGTGCAAAAGCTGCTGCTAAAGCAAGAAGGCTACTACCAGAAGCAATTATAAATTTGTATACAGAAGATACGCATGTATCTTATTCAGCATGTGGATTGCCATATTTTATTGAGGGAAATTTTGAGGACTACAGATTACTGCTAGTTCGCTCTCCTCAAGAGTTTGAAGCAAAAAATATACATATACATCTAAAACATAGAGCTGTCAAAATTATACCTGAATCAAAGCAGGTATTGATACAGGATTTGGAATCTCAAAAAGCTTTTTTGGCAGAATATGACAAATTAATTATTGCTATTGGTGCAAGACCGATACTTCCTAAGATTAAAAATATTAATTTACCAAATGTATTCACACTTAGAAAAATTGAAGATGGTATTGCAATCAAAGAAAAACTTTTAAAATCAAAACATGCAACAATAGTAGGCGGTGGTTATATTGGAATGGAGCTTTTAGAAGCTTTCGTTAAACAAAATGTAAAAACAACTTTATGTGAATACTCACCTCATGTTATGAGCTTTTTTGATGATGATATGACTATACTTATTGAAAAACAATTAGATTCAATAAACAACAACAGATTTGAAATTCTTACATCAGAACTTGTAACAGAATTCTCAGGAGATGCCAATGGGGTAAACGGTGTTACAACCGGTTCTGGGAAAAACTTTGAAACAGACATGGTAGTTATATGCACAGGAGTTACCCCGAATGTAGAAATTGCAAAAGAAGCAGGAATCGAAATTGGAGTAACAGGAGCAATAAAAGTTAATGAAAAAATGGAGACAAATATAAAAGATATATATGCCTGTGGTGATTGTGTTGAAGAAAATTTAGTTATATCTAATTCTAAAATATGGATGCCACTTGGTTCGAATGCAAATAAAGAAGGAAGAACAGCTGCAATCAATGCCTGCGGCGGCGAAGACAATTTTGACGGAGTATTAGGTTCTGCTGTTACAAGATGTTTGAATTTAACCATGTCTATGACAGGTTTATCCGAAAAAAAAGCAACAATGCTTGGATATACTCCAGTATCAGCTATAGTTACAAAAAACGATAAAGTTGGATATATGCCTGATGTAAACAACATTACATTAAAATTAATAGCAGATTATGAGTCTGGATTAATCTTAGGAGCTCAAGCTGTCGGCGCAGGAGATGCAGATAAACGTATAAATGCCCTTACAGCAGCCTTATTAAGCAAAATGACAGTAAAACAATTTTATAAAAATGACCTAACATATGCTCCGCCTTTTTCTCCTACAATTGATCCGCTATTGAATGCAGCACAAATTTTACTTGGGAAAATCAAACAGAAAGAAGATTAGCAATATATTTTGCAATACCCTCACCCATTGAAAAACAGCTTGCTTGAACTCTCAAGGCTCCTTGCGCCATAAAGTCTGTTGATAAACATCTACCAGCTACAAATAAGTTATCATAATCAGCAGACATTAGACTTTCAATAGGCAAAGAATAATCTTTTACAATCTCTAGAGTAGAGCAATCCTTTTTATCAGAATGAACATCTACAGGATAATTAGAGATTAAAACAGGATGTTCAAATTTTTTACTGTTTTTAATATCATCAATTTTATAAACGTATTTTCCTTTAATACGTCTTGATACACGTATTCCAAGCATATCTGCTATATTTGAAATAAATGAATCCTCAAATCCTGGAAAATAAATTTTACAAAATTTAGCTAGTCTGAATATAGCTTTTCTTGCTTGCTGCAGGGCTTTTGACATACTTTCAACATCTAAAGCTTTTGTGTAATCAACAATTCGAGGGCAATTAAAAGCTATGGTAGAAGGCATACCTGCAACAGTAAATATTTGGAAGTAATTCCTATCATGATCCTCTAATATCCCCTTGTTTACGGCATCATCAAAAATTGGCGCTAATGCCCAGTGCTTACCTTTATCCCAAGTATAAGCAGTAGATAGATGAATAGCTCCATTTACGCACTCAACAGTAGTTACATTACGGTCATTATCATATTCTAAAAGCCAATTGGAAAACTTTTTAATATCAACACCACTCATCATAAAACGTAAACTCACAGGTTGATTATCATTCTTTTCTTCTAAAAATTTGCAACCCAAAAATTTTCCAATTTCGCAATTCCCTGTTGCGTCAATTATATATCTCGTTTCGATAGGTACTGATAATCTACAATTTACATTTTCTATCTTTTCGTTATATACCGATAAAATTTCTTTTGAAATTACAATAGATTTTACAATATTACCATCACAAATAATGTCATTTATATGAGCACAAAATATTACTTCAACATTAGCTCTTTCCATAAGCGAATCAAGCGCAATTTTAGCTAGTTCTGGATTGAACCAGCCTGAATTACCTTGATAAGTAATCTGCCCGCCCATCTCTTTTAATTCTGCAATAAAATCATTGTAAAACTCAGTATTAATTTGATTTTCTCCTGATTTCATAACAGGAACAACTAAACCAGAAGTAATAGTTCCGCCAAGATGAATTGATTTTTCTACGATAAGAACTTTTAAGCCTAATTTCCCTGCGATGTAAGCCGCAGCACAACCTGCAGTACCACCGCCTACAACAATTAAATCATATTTTTTCATAGAAAAATTATATAATTTTGAATAAATTTTGCAATAATTTAACTTAACTTAAAATCTAAACGGATAATCATCGGGGATTTTCCATCCATTTTCTTGTATTAGCGCAGTACAATAAGTTTTTAAGCTTGAATCATTACAGCCATAAGTAGTATTATTAAGTAAAGCTAAAGAGCGAAATTTTAATATATTTACTAAGATTTCAAGATATTATATAGTCTTATTACGCAATTTTAGATACTTCGAACTTGAAAGCAAATTTGAATTTCCAACTTCAATTTTATGTGCTTTTAAAATAGCCTCATTATCAAGCGATAAATTTTCATCACGATAAAATATACCTACTCGAGTTTTTATAAGCCCTAAATCGAATTCTGAGAGGTCATATTTTATTAGAGATTTATTTTTAACAGCAACAGTACCTGTAAATTTATTTGAAGAAGCTGAAAAAATTTTTCCTACATAAAAACCTGCATTCAAAAAAGCATTTCTTATATTTGCAGAATTTGAATACGTTAAAATCATGCCATTTTCATCAAGATGAGAATAAAGCAATTTAAAAAAGTCAACTGTCCATAGACAAGGACACTTGGATGGTGTAAATGCATCCAAAAAGATAAAATTATAAGAATTTTTATCATACTTTATCACATTCCTTGCATCATCAATTTTTAGATTAAAATCAAAATCCAACGTTTTAAGGCATTTATATGCGTTTTTATAACATATAGATATATACTTATAATATATATTATGTAAGAACACACTTAAGTAGCTTAAAGGGGATTTATTATACCTCTCGTTTAATAAAAAGGAATAAAAATGGCATATATCTTTATCAAAAAATGAAGAATATTTTTTTGAATTTAAAATTTCTAAAATGCCTATATTTATAAATTTATACAATTTAAGCAATAAAATTATATTGATTTCTTTCGAAAGTTTAAAATTTGTATTAGCAGTTTTACTTAGCATTTTATTTATTTTTTTTTGTGTAAATGTTATTGGTAATTTTTTATTTACTTTCCCAATATTTTTTTCATAAGTTTTAAAAAACGGAGACAAAAATGCTAAATTTTTATCTGTGTCTATAGCTGTTATAAAAATTTTATACTTTTTATTATTGGTATATATCTTATCGTTATATGTATCACTTCTTTCGATTTTATTATTGGTATGTATCGTCTCGTTATAGTAGAAATTATAAATTTCATTAAGCAAACTTTTGGAATTATATCCGATTCCGAAACAGATATCTAGAACTTTTATTTCAGAATTATTTTTTAGGAAATTTTTAATTTCGGCAGGAATAATAAATTTTTCATATGATTCAGTAATTGCACCATATGTAGAATGGTATATGTCATCTGCATCTTTAGAGAATAAACCTACAGATCCGTCATTTGTGTAATATGGGTAAAACTCGTACATACTCTTATTATATCTACATGTGGGCATTATACACAAATTCGTTAAATATCTTAGTATTAGCATTTTAAAATGTTTCTGTTATAATATGTATTGTAAATGAGGGAATTATGAAAATAAGTGTAAAAGTGCCTGCTACAACGGCAAATTTAGGCCCCGGATTTGATTGTCTGGGATTAGCATTACCGATTTATAATACAATCACAATAGAAGAAACAGTATTACCTGGTACGGGCATAGAAATAAACGTTTTAAGTGATGATTCTATAAAAGATGACCTGATAATGGAACATATTCCAATGGATGAAAATAGCATTATATACAAGGCTGTAGAGCTTTTATATAATTCTATCGGTCAGACTCCAAGTGAGTTAAAAATAACAGTACAATCACAAATTCCTGTTGCAAGAGGATTAGGAAGCAGTGCTTCTGTTATTGTCGGAGGTTTAATTGCTGCAAATGAACTTCTTGGACATCCCGCAGATGAAGTAGCACTACTATCAATAGCTACAGAAGTAGAGGGGCATCCTGACAATATCACGCCGGCAATAGTTGGTGGACTTGTACTAACATCATTAGAAGATGATGGAAGAGTAATATACAAAAAATTAGATTGGCCTGATGAATGGAATATTACGGTATGTATCCCTGATTATGAACTTCCAACTGACATTTCGCGTTCTGTATTGCCGAAGAATGTTCCTCTTGAGGATGCTATTTTTAACGCTAAACGCATGGGCATGTTTGTTCAAGCCGTAAATACAAAAGATGCGGAACTTATGAAACTAGCTTTGCAAGATAAATTACATCAACCATACAGAATGAAACTTGTTCCAGGACTTGAAAATATTATAGATAATCTGAAACATGAAGAAAATGTTTTGGGATGTGTCTTGAGTGGAGCAGGACCCGCTATAATAATCATTTCTCAGAAAAATGATTTAGAAAAAATTAAAAATATTGTGAAAAACACTTGGGAAGAAATGAATGTTAAAGTAAATATAATGACTCTTCCTGTAGAAAAACAAGGTGCACAAATTATAAACCATGAATAAATAAAAAAGACTCATCTGGAATGAGTCTTTTTTTTATTTATTTATTAAGATTGACCTGTATAATCTGGTGTTAAGCCTTTGACGCCGGCTTTTTCTTCTTCTTTCTTAGCATCGTATTCAGCTTGAGCTATTTTCAATCTTGATTCTAGGTTATCTTTTTCTGTTTGCAATGAATCTTCTAAATCCTTTAATGACTGCAATTGAGACTCTTTTTCCATTTCAAACATATTTTGCCATACAGATTGTGCCATAGAAAATTGCTGCTGTATAGCTTGTTGTATACCCATATATCTAGAATAATCATCATTAGACATTCCGGAAATTGCTCCCAACATATTTGTTTGATCAAATTGACCAAAACCAGCATTTTGCATAGCTCCTAAAGTAGCATATTGCATTTGGGACATCATTTGAGATTTCATGCTTCTTTCTTTTGCACTAAACATGTTTTCCATGTCGCCAATTTCTCTGGTAACACGGCGCAGCCTGCTCTGAACGCTTGTCATTTGATACTGTAGATCTCGGACAAGTTTCCCGGCCATTAATTTACCATATGCGCCTGATAGAAAACCCATGTTAATATCCTTTTTTTTTAGTCCTCGTAAATATATAAAGTATATATCTTAATGTGAATTGCTTTTTTTAAAGAAAATGTTAACATTTCTTTACATTAGAAAAATGTATATATAAGTTTATTAATTGAATATTTTACATATTCCTGATAAAATAATCTAAAAGGAGTCAAAATAATGCTAAATAAAAGATTTTGGACAAGTAAAAATATTATTTTCACAATTTTGGTAGTTGCACTACTTTTAATATTACCTAAAATTGTTGGAATACTGATGCTGTTTTTTGGAGCATATGTTATAGCTTGTGCGCTAAATCCTTATGTAACAAAATTAATGAAAAATATGAACAGATCTACTGCTTCTTCTGTTGTTATATTAGGAAGCATTTTAGGAATTATAGCTCTTTTTATACCTATAGCTTTTGTTTCATATAAAGAAATTAAAACATTTTTGATCACATTACCTGAAAAAATAACAGAAGTTACAAACTTCCTGCTTAATGCAGAATTTTACGGACATAAAATTCCTGAAATGATTGATCCTAGCACAATTTTAGGGAATAGCTCAACTTTCGCACAAGGACTTGTTAATCAATCTTGGAGCTTAACTGTAAGCATATTCCAACTTATAATGGTATCTGTAGCATTAACAATGATTGTATACTATATACTTGTAGATAAAGTTTACTTAAAAAAGAAATTCCTTGAATTTTTCCCGCCTGATTTAAAAGATAAAGCAGACGAAATTTTATCAAATATTAGTAATAAAGTTGGCGGATATGTTAGAGCTCAAATTTTATCTATGGCTGCTGTAGGTATTATGATGGCTGTTGTTCTCGTAATATTAGGAGTAGAATATTCAACATTGCTAGGTTTGATATCAGGGATTCTAGATATTGTACCAATTTTAGGACCAACTATTGCATTAGGCGTAATCCTTTTAGTAGCCTATCCATTAGGCCTTGTGAAAATTATATTAATAGTATTTGGTTTCTTATTAGTTCAACAAATTTCAAATTATGTTGTAAGACCCGTACTATTTGGAAAATTAATGGAATTGCATCCTCTTATGATATTTCTAGCTTTGTTTTTGGCAGAACAATTCTTAGGCTTTTGGGGGGTAATTCTTTCTCCTGCAATTGCAGCTACAATATGCGTACTTATTGATGAATTATATATTACACCAATAAACCTAAAGGCAAAAGAGTCTGATGAATAATTCTGAAAAATATTTATATAACAGATATAATAAAAAAGAAAAAGATTTTGTAATGTGGATGGCTTTTCCTGGCATATATTCATTTTCAATGTCATCATTAGGATATTTATGGATGTTTAAGCTCATTGATGAAACCGAAAATATTAATATTGAAAGGATATGTTCAGATACACAAAACACCAGATATAATGTGTCTGATGTAAATCTGTTCGGATTTTCTTTTTCTTTTGATATGGACTTTTTAACGATATTTTCAATGCTAGAAAAATACAATATTCCACTAAAATCTTCAGAAAGAGGGGATTACCCGCTTATTTTTGCCGGAGGCCCTGTAGTTAGTGCGAATCCACAACCTTATAAAGAGTTTTTTGATTTTTTTGTAATAGGTGATGGAGAAGAAATTAATATTCAAGCTGCAAACATCTGTAAACAAACTTCTTGCAAGGATGATGCACTAAAAAAATTATCAGAACTTGAAGGGATATATGTACCCAAATATCCTAAGAAAGTAAAAAAATTAACAAATAAACTTTCTAAATGCGTATATACTCCTATACTTAGCGAAAACGCTTTTTTTAAAAATACATTTATTCTTGAAATGTCTCGAGGTTGCGCTAACAGATGCGGATTTTGTTTGGCATCATATTTAAATCTTCCTTTGAGAAGCGTTCCTTATGAAGAACTAATTAATACTATTAATCTCGGATTATCCTATACAAATAAAATAGCACTTCTTGGCGCACAAATAAGTGCTCATCCTAAATTCCATGAAGTGTGTAAATATATTTATGACAAAATTATTGCAGGTGAAAAAATTGAAATGAGTGTATCATCATTAAGAGTAGATGCCATTACACCTGATGTAGTAAAAACTCTTGTAGCTGCAGGACAAAAAAATTCAACTTTAGCAATCGAAGCTGGTAGTGAAAGATTGAGAAAAGTAATTAACAAAAATCTTACTGAAGAACAAATATTTAATGCTGTTAAAATAGCCCGAGATAACGGTCTAAAAGGTCTAAAATTTTATGGAATGATAGGGCTTCCTACTGAAACTGAAAAAGACATTTATTCCATAATAGAGTTAGCAAAAAAACTGAAACAAAAATTTAAAGGATTTGATATATCCTTTGGTTTTTCAAGCTTTGTACCTAAACCTAATACTCCATTCCAATGGATAGGAAGAGAAAATACAAAATCCCTTGAAAATAAAGCTAATTATTTAAAAAAAGAGCTTCATAAACTAGGTATTGTTGCTCATATATCAAGTATCAAATGGGATTATTGGCAAGCTGTTTTATCCAGAGGAGACGAATCATTAACTGATTTTCTAATTGAAGCGTATAAAAACGGCGGCAAACTCGGAGCATTTAAGTCCGCAGCCAAAAAATACAAAATTGATGCAAATTATTTTGCTACACAAAATTATAAATACGATAAATATCTACCTTGGGACTTTATTGAAATAAAACCAGGTAAAGAATTCTTACAAAAAGAAAGCATTAAGTTACTAAATCAAAATTAAAGAGGCTTGTAATCGCAATATACAAGACTTGACCATTTCTCATAGTAACTAATTTGGGTAGCACTTCCTGATTTAATGTATATTCTATGCAATGAGCTATGAGGAATATTTAACGCAGCACAAATTGCAGCTTTTATTACATCTTTATGAGTAACAATAATTATTCTATTCCCGATATTTTCATCAATTATTTTATTTATAGAAGCACTTACTCGATTAATAAAATCAGATACACTTTCTGCATCTT
This sequence comes from uncultured bacterium, assembly GCA_949290355.1. Taxonomy (GTDB): domain Bacteria; phylum Cyanobacteriota; class Vampirovibrionia; order Gastranaerophilales; family Gastranaerophilaceae; genus Stercorousia. The sequence continues at coordinate 811,308 of CASERN010000011.1, forward strand.
CAGGAACTGCTTTACCTGGAATATTAATAAGATTATCCAATGCATCAGGGTATTTTTCATCAACCTGTTCAAAAGTTAATCCGTTAAAACTACCACATTTTCTTGGGTGTAATTCTTTTATAATTTCATAATCTTGTTTAAAAAGTTTAGCTATCATTGCAGCTGATTGAGTTGCACGAAGAGCAGGAGAGGTATAAATTTTATCATTTTTAACCCCTCTTTCTTTTAAAAATTCACAAATTTTATCTATTTCTTCTTGTCCTGCATCATTAATTGGGGGATAAGATTCAGAATCAGTAAACCTGTCATCCTCACTATATATTGTTGCGCCGTTACATATAAAAGTTATTTTACATTTTCTGCTAAAATACATTATTTCACCTCATTGAGTTTATTATAACATTATTTTATGTTATAATCAAGATAAAATAATGTTATAAATATCTAAGGAGGATATATGAAAGGGAAAGCATTTAAATTTGGAGATAATATTTCAACTGACCATATTGCACCAGGCAGATTATTTCATTTACGCTCAAATTTACCGGAATTTGCAAAACACGTGCTAGAAGATGCTGACCCAAATTTTGCTAAAAATATGCATAAAGGGGATTTTGTAGTTGCAGGTTCAAACTTTGGACTTGGTTCTTCAAGAGAACATGCACCTAAAATTATAAAAATAGCAGGAGTTGGAGCTGTTATTGCAAAATCATTTGCAAGAATATTTTACAGAAACGCAATCAATATAGGTTTACTTGCTATAGAGTGTGATACTGATTCAATAGATGCTGGCGACGAATTAGAATTAGATATAGAAAATGGCATTATAAAAAATCTTACAAATGGCACTATCGTACAAATTGAACCTTTGCCACCAGTCATGATAAAATTATTACAAGATGGCGGACTTGTTGAGCATATTAAGAAAAACGGTGATTTTAAATTAACAAATTAAATTACCACTTTAATAATGTATTAAGCATAATTGAAGCATCATAAGCGTCTTTTGATTTCAATCTTACGTATTGGTGCTTCTCATTATTTATAACACACATAGTATCACCGCATCGCCTCATAAATTCATATAATAAAGAGTAATCCGCAGCTTTTTGGCGAACTTTATTACATTCTTCAAAACTATCACAAATTTTTGACGGACCAACTTCACCTTGTCTTACTAAATTAAAATCTTTTTGCGAATAATCAAATAAAATATAGTTACTTCTCATCTCTTTTGAACTTAAGTAAGAATTAACTTTATCTCTAAATTCTAAATCAGAATCAGAATTTTTATATGTGTAAAATACAACTTTTTTATCAGAATTAAAAATTTGAGTCCAAACGTTGGAATTTTTAGAACCTCTTAAAGCTGCCTCTGGAATTATATTAGGCTGATATGATTCATATTTTTTTACAGTTTGTTTTTTATTGTCAGCAGTACCTAAAAAAGAAAACTTGTCTCTTGATGAGTATGCTTTTGAATCCATATTATTAGTTAAATTACCAAAAGCTTCTTGGAAATCAGATGGAGCAAATCCCTTTAAAAAACCCGTAAAATAAGCTATACTTAACAATACAAATATACAAACAACAAAACCAAATATCTCTTTCAATTTTTCATTCATACAAATCTCCAAATCTCTTTTTGATTATATAGCATTATTAATATATTTGCAATATTTATTGACAAGAAAATATTATCGTTGTTTAATAAAGATACACGCTTAGCCGAAATTTTCGTGCTGGATTTGACGGTTAAGACAAAAGTGTAGTTAACAAAGACAGCAAAAGGAGAAATTAAATGCCTACAATTAACCAGCTTGTACGTTCTGAACGTAAAAAGCTAAAAGACAAAACAAAATCTCCTGCTTTGATGGATTGTCCTCAAAGACGTGGAGTATGCACAAGGGTATACACTACTACCCCTAAAAAACCTAACTCAGCTTTAAGAAAAGTTGCAAGGGTTAGATTAACTAACGGATTTGAAGTTACTTCATATATCCCAGGTATTGGACACAACCTACAAGAACACAGTGTTGTTCTAATCAGAGGTGGAAGGGTTAAAGATCTTCCTGGTGTAAGATATCACATCGTTAGAGGTACCCTAGATACTGCAGGTGTTGCTAACAGAGCACAAAGCAGATCTAAATATGGTGCTAAGAAAAATGCTAAAGGAGGTAAGAAATAATGTCTAGACGTTCTAAACCAGCTAAAAGAGTACCTTTAGCAGATCCAGTATATAATAGCGTTGATATTTCTAAATTTATTAACCGTATTATGAGACGTGGTAAAAAATCACTAGCTGAAAAAATCTTTTATGCAACATTGTTGAAAATTGAAGAAAGAACTGGTGAAAAACCACTTGAAATCTTCCAAAAAGCAATGACAAACGCAACTCCGCTTTTAGAAGTAAAAGCTAGACGTATTGGTGGTTCAACTTACCAAGTACCTATCGAAGTAAAAGCTGACAGAGGTTTTGCTCTTGCTTCTTCTTGGTTAATTGAAGCTGCTAAAAAACGTGGTGGAAAATCATTTATTGACAAATTAACAAATGAATTGATTGACGCTTCTAACGGTTCTGGTGCAGCTTGCAAGAAACGTGAAGATACTCACAAAATGGCTGAAGCTAACAAAGCTTTTGCTCATTATAGATACTAATTTATTAATAAAAGTAAAAAAAGGAGAAGTTAAAATAACTTCTCCTTTTTTTTATAAATTATTCAACATTTTAAGATCATCTTTTGGTGAACTTATTTCAAAAATCCCATATAACTTTGTAAATGTTTTTAAAACTGACGGGTTAATTACTAAAGGTGGGCAATCAGATAAAAATATTTTTTTTGCACCTAAATTTTTCAAATGTATAATGATTGGCAAAGAATTTATATCACATTGAGTTAAGTAAAATACGAGTTTTTCAGAGTTTAGGGGTACTTTTTCTGCAAAAAGTTTTATTACATTTAATAATAGAGAATAATCATTCCCTATATTAATGCTAAATACATTATCCAAATCAGGGTCTTCTGAAAAAGTTATTGCGAAATAATTTGCAGGGAAGAATTTAAAAAATGAATTATAATAATCTTTTTGCTTCATGGAAAAATTTGAAAAACCAAAAATGAAAATTTTATCATAATTTGAATTTACAATTTCATTAAATTTTTCTTTTAATATATCAGCATTATACCCAACTTTTTGTTCTTTTCTTATTTGTCCTTTAGCAAAGCCTTTAGCCTGCATTGCGGAGTCAATAACAGGCTTGAAATTATTATTTGATATTTTTGCTACTCCTTGAGCAGAAACTTCATCAGTTGTAAATAAACGGCCTCTATACAAATATTCAATATTTTGAGTTTCATTTTTTGTCAAAAGCACAGCTCCAGGAAAAGTTGCGAAGTCTAAAATTGTACTGTAAGTCCCTGTACCATACTGACCTTTTAAATTTTTAAAATTTTTAAAATGAGAAAAAGCATGAGCAGAAAGCAAATTACCATTTGTATATACATCAATATCATATGGTTCTACATCCTTTAAAAGAGCATCTAAATCCGTAAAATTTGACCCTGAGACAAGAATTGCTTTATTTGGACTCGTTGAGAAAGAAACACTATTTTTCTCCACCGGACCATATAAGTTTATTTGTATTTCACTTATTTTATTTAAAATATTTATATTTGCCTCCGCAAGAGAGCCTATATTATTTTTTAAAATTTCAATAGACAATCTATCTGAATTAAAAACATTTAATGCAAGAAATACTTTTTCTGATTCCTCAGGCAAAAGAAAATTATAATCATAAAGTCTTGCAAAATTTGAACATACACTTTTTATCAAAGATATTAAAATTTCAGCTAAATATTTTTCATTTTTCTTATATGTTCTATATTTTGCAGAAAATTCTTTATTACCTTTTTTTAAAATTGCAGAAAGGCTTGTCTTTGGAGAAATTTTTATAATATTTTTTAAATTTATACAGTTGATATGATTTGTTTTACAAAAATCTTCATATAATTTCTTTAACTTTATTAAATTACTATATTCTTTTGAAAAAGAATTAAGTACCTGAGATTCAGAAAAATCTTTAGCAGCATCAATTGATGCAATTTCCAAGATTATATCTTTTTCAATTGACTCAAAAGTCATATCATAAGACTTTAATTTTAAAATATAATAGGCAGTCTGTTTTAAAATAGTAAACATTATTTCTTGCATAGAAGAAATATTAGGAGCAACAGAACAAGCTCCTTTGGAAACACAATCATTATACTCAAAATTTAAAGATGAATTATAAAACATATTTTTTAAACCTTACTTTGCAAATAATTAATTATATCTTCAGACTCATACATACAAATATTATTTTTTGTATCGTTAAGAAAAGGAACCTGAAACTTTCCACCCAATTCAAGCAATTTTTCCTTATTTTTTTCATCAGAAATATCTTTTTTATTATATGAAATACCTGATTCCGCTAAAAAATCCATAACTTTTCTACAATACGGGCATGTTTCTGAAATATATATATCTAACATATTCTCTCCTTTTAAAATCATTATAAAGCTTCATTGTAAATATAAATCACCTTGATATACAATAAATAAATTATCCAATTGCATAAGAAAAATTTTTATAATAAACTAATATGTATGAAAAATATATTATTTGTATTCGGGACAAGACCAGAGGTAATAAAGTTAGCTCCAGTAATAATAGAGTTAAAAAAATACCCAGAATTATATAATGTAATAGTTTGTAACACTGAACAACAAAAAGAACTCTCAAATCAAACTTTAACATATTTTGGACTTAAAGCAGATATTAATCTTGATTGCATGAAACCAAATCAAACATTAATTGAAGTACAGACAAGGATTCTTAACGCTCTTGATAAAGTGTATGAAAATAATTCTATAGATGCGACAATCGTACAAGGTGATACAATGACCGTCTTATGCGGAGCTTTGGCAAGTTTTTATAGAAAGATTCCTGTATATCATGTAGAGGCAGGACTTAGATCTTATGATATTTACGAACCTTTTCCCGAAGAGGTTATGCGTCAAATGACTTCAAGAGTTGCTGAGATAAATTTTGCACCTACAGAAAAGAACAAAAAAGCTCTTTTAAAGGAGAATATTTCCGAGGACAAAATATATGTTGTCGGTAATACTGTAATAGATGCATTATTTTGTTTATCTGAAGAGACAATGCAAAAAGCTGGACTATATTTTGAAGACAAAAAAATTAAAGTTAATGACAAGCTTGTATTAATTACTGCCCATCGCAGAGAAAATCACGGGGAAAGAATTGACAAAATTATTGATGCAATAGAATATTTGGTACAAAAATATTCTGATCATACTTTTGTAATACCTGTTCATCCAAACCCTAATGTAAAAAATAAAATATATAGAAGATTAGAAAATTATTGTAATGTAAAATTGCTTGCACCATTAGATTATCCTTATCTTGTTTATTTAATGAAAAATGCGAAGCTAATATTGACTGACTCTGGAGGAATTCAAGAAGAGGCTCCATCTTTCGGCTGTCCAACACTTGTGATGAGATATGAGACAGAAAGACAAGAAGGTGTTGATGCCGGCGTTTCTGTTTTAGTCGGTGCAGATTATAACAAAATTATTTCTTATAGCGAAAATATTTTATCTAAATCTAGATCAGAAACCAGATTAAAAGCTCAAAATCCTTATGGCAATGGAACTTCTGCCAAACAAATTGAAGCTATAATTCGAAATGCATAAAAAGAGAAATAAAAAAAAGCGGTTTTTAAAACCGCTTTTTTTATATTTTTGTAGCCATTCTACTCTCATAACTTCTTATTGTTTCTCCTTTAAGTACATGTTTTGAGTAACTTTTTAATCTGTAATTCATTGTAGGAATAGAAGAAACTTCTTTCTGGAAATTACGATATAATTCTTTCTCTCGTTCTTTCAAAATCTCATTAATATCCTTTTTATTATTTTCTGGAGAAGCATTCTTAGATGAACGCATAACTAATAATAAAATAGCAACTGATATCAAACTCCAGATTAACTTTTCTTTTTTCACTCCATAATTCATAATAATAGGGGATGAATTCGGAGTATCAAAAATCACATTAGCTTTAGCAATATTAGGGGCACTAATATATATTTTAAGTCCATTATTTCCATCATTCTGAATTGTTAAAGCATCAACTTTTGCAGAATTTTTATATAAGGTGCTAATATTCGGAGATTGAGAAATTCCTTTAAGTGATAAAACCATTTTATCAGAAGAATCTGCAGATTTTTTTATTTTTGCAACACTATCTGAACGTAAAACAATTGAAGTATTTCCATCAGCATTATCTATAACAACCGAGTTCAAATAATTATCATTTGCAAATGCCGGTATACCAATTAAAACTATTAATATAAGTATAAATTTTTTCAACATATCCTAAATCCTCTACACATATAACATACTTGATTTTTAGTCTACATACATCAATCCCGAGGTCTAATCATGTAAATCATATGATTGATATATTTATTAACAAATGTAACAAAAGAAAAACATGCTGAAATATTGAATTTTCATTTTTGTTTATATAAATGTAAGACACGAATACAGGAGTTAGAGAATGAACGGGATATTAACAAATTCTTCAGAAGCCAGAGCAAATAATATTAATAACACTAAACAAACAGAATCAGTAGAAACAGCAGGTTCTCTTGCAATGAATCAATTTCATAGTTTGTTTGAAACGAAAGTATATGACATGTTTACATCAAGCAATCCATTTGCTGTAGACTATTCTCAATATTCAGAATCAGGAAATACTGTAGCATATACTGGAGGTTTTTTAAGCAGCTTTTCTAATGCTGTATCTACATTATCATCAGGCAGCATAAGTTCAACAAGTGCTTCTTCAGGCTCTTTTGCATCAGCTTCTTGCGGAGGTTTTTCAGGGGCATCATGTTCAAGCTCTGGCGGTGGAGGATTTTCATCAGTTTGTTAATATAAAATATATAATAAAGAAAAAGAAATACATTAGTTGACGGTTAAAATAACCGTCATTTTTATTTATATATATAGGCATGGATAAAAAATATTTTGTTTATATTCTTTTAACAGAAAAAAATACATTATACTGCGGATATACAGACAATGTTGAAAAGCGTTTCAAACAGCATTTAGAAGGTAAAGGGGCAAAATACACAAGAGCTAATCGTCCTATTAAAATTTTGTATACTAAAGAATTCATTTCAAAGTCAGAAGCAATGAAAGAAGAAAATAGAATTAAAAAATTAAGTCATAATCAAAAACTTGCATTATGCAGCCAAACAAATTATTAATTACTATTTTTTAATTTTTCCTTTTCAACTCTTTCCAATTCTTTTTGACGCTGTTTTTCAATTTTTTCTTGCTCTTTTTGTTCTTGTTGTAATTTTAATTCTTCGTATTTTATCAAAATATCATTTTCTGAAGTTGAGCCTTGAATCTTATTTTTAAGAGAATAATCTTTTTGAGTATCTCTTAATTCTTCATTAATCTGTTTAATTCTAGCTTTATATGACTTTTCAAGTTCTTTAATTTCATTTTTCTGTTGTTGTTTTTTTATTTTTTTATTTTCTTTATCAATCCTTTTAAGCTGTTTTTCTTCTTGTTCAGAAATAGTTGGAGGGATCACCCCATCTTTTACAAGCTTGAAACCATTAATACTTATTTGAATATTTGAATTTTTTAAAGTTATTAATCTTGATTGTTCTCCCTTAGAATTAACAGCCCAAGTACCCAGATTTACCGGAGCACTACCAGTATATGCAACAGCTTTTACAATAACCCAATCAGGATAATCTTGAGAAAAGCCCAAAGGATATATATCCCATCGTTTATCATCTAAATTTATATTTTCGTTTTCTTGCCAATAGTATACAATAGCATCTCTTACCTCTTGCAAGCTATATGAAACAGCATTGTTAAAATCATAAACTATTGGTGTCGTTTTCCAAATTCCGTCTTTTGAATTTCCTATTTTTTCTTTTACTAACAATTTTGTACCATCAGAAGAAAAATCAATAGGAGTGAGCGTTCTAAAAGTATAATAATTATCAATTTTTTTATCAGTTGATAATATTGGTTCAGAAAGTCTATGAATAATATTTGCTGTCAAAATTTTATGCACATTTGACTTTGCATCCTCTAAATTAATTACAAATAAATCGCAAGCTGTAGATGCACTGTCAGGATAGTAATATATAGAAGGATAAACTAACTTTTTAAAATCAGGAGAAACAATACCTTGAGCATTCTGCTGCCTTCTTTCATAAAAAGTTTTATTCAAAGAAATTTCAGGACTTCCTGGCGGATTATTATATTTAACAATTTTATATGAAGGTTGTGGTACGTAGGCCATATCAGCAGGAGTCGGAATTTTTGGAACTTCAATTTCAATAGACATTCTGTCTTTGGGAACAGAAAGCTGCTCATATTCTTCAACAGTCATAAAACCTGATGGATTGCTATTATCATGTTTAAGTTCAATCCTTTTTTGTATAAACTTAGTTTTTTCATCACGTTTTTGGACCTGACTTACATATTTTGCCTCTTTTACATTTATATCATTTTGAGTCGGCAAAGGTATTTCATCACCCCATTGAATAAAAGCACAAAAAGCAGCAATGACTCCAAGTACAGCATAAAGCATACTTACACTAATCCTTCTTTCATTGCCATAGAAATCGCTTTAGAACGAGTATTTACATACAATTTTTGCAAAATACTATGAACATGAGTTTTAGTAGTAGAAATTGTAATCACTAATTTTTCAGCAATTTGAGGATTAGTTAATCCATCTACAATTAGTGCAAGAACTTCCATCTCTCTTTCAGTAAGACCATATAAATTTTTTCCAAGCTTATAATTTATTTCTCCACGCTTTTCAGAGATTTCACTTCCACGTCTTATATTTGTTAAAACAACTTTAGCAATAGCAGGATCTAACCACCCTGCACCTTCTGAAACTGCAATTACTGCAGATACAGTTTGCTCAGAAGTAGCACCTTTAGTAATATATCCATCAGCTCCAGCTTTAAAAGAATCAAATATATCATCTTCACTTTCACGAGAAGTATACATTAAAACTTTTATATCAGGATTTGCAGCCTTTATTCTTCTGGTAGCCTCAATACCATCAATAGTAGGAAGACCAATGTCCATAACAACTACATCAGGAACAATAGAAAGAGCTTTTTCAACACCTTCCTCCCCATCAGCACACATATCTGCAATTTCAATATTCGGGTTATTGCTTAAAATCACAGAAAGCCCCATACGAGCCATATCATGATCTTCTACAATTAAAACTCTAATATTCTTAGCCATTAGAAACCTGTCTTTCTTTAATTTTTCCGTCTGTTACAACATCTGTCAACAAAAAAGTAAATTCACTGCCTTTATCAATTTTACTATCAACCCAAATTTTACCATTATGAGCTTCTACAATTTGTCTTGAAAGATAAAGTCCAAGTCCAGTACCTGTTGATCTTTTTCTTGCAGTGCCTTGAGAAAATCTTTTAAACAGATTTGGAATATCTGCCTGAGGAATACCATTCCCGTTATCTGTTACAGAGAAAATAAAATCTCCGTTTTGTGCTTTTGCAAGTACCTTTATTTCTCCACCCTTATTAGTGTAGTTCAATGCATTACCGCAAAGATTCGTAATCACCCTCTTGATCTCTGCTCTATCTGCACAAATACATGTATCATCATCAAGTTCAAAGCTTACTTCAAATTTTAAATTTTTCTTTTTTGCTAAAGGCAGCAATTCTGAATAACATTGTTCCACAAGATCTTTTATAGGAAAAACTGTTTTACACAAAGTTAATTTTCCGCTTTCAAAGCGATAAACCTCTAACAAAGCATTAACAAGACCTAATAAATCCTCATTACTTTGAAGCATAGTTGATAAAAGAACTTTTTGTTTTTCATCGAGTTCTCCAATTGCACCTTCAAGAAAGAATTTTAAAGTTTGAATAGCTGCCAACAATGGAGTCCTCATATCATGAGTCAAAGTAGCAATAAAATCATCACGCAAGCGTTCTGTCTCTTTTTGAATACTAACATCTCTTATCACGCCGACAAATTTATCAGATTTACAATTTTCAGCAGAAATTGTTGCAAAACTGATCTCTACTGGAATATGTTTTCCACTTAAAGAATTTACAATAAAATAATCCCTCAACAAAATCTCAGAATTATCTTCACCAAGTCCGAATATTTCCCCTGACTTATTGTTTTTAGATGAATTTAATTCCTTCACATTTGAATATGCAATTTCTTGAAACTTCTTTTTACATAAAGCTGAAGCTGACAATCCTGTCAAATTTTCAGAAGCAGGATTTACCTGCTCAATTTTTCCATCACCATTAACGATGATTATTCCATCAGCACAATAATTTATAATTCCTGACAATTTCTTATTTGCTTCAGACAATTCTATAGTTCTTTCTTCTACTATTTTTTCTAAATTATTAGAATATTCTTGCAACTGCTTTTTAGCAATTTCAAGCTCTGAAATCTTTTTACGAAGATTAGCTAGTAAATGACTTCTTTCAATACCATTTTTGATATTTACCATTAAATCATCATTATCCCAAGGTTTTTCAATATATTTATACAGACCTATTTCATTAATTGCTTTGATTGCATTTTCTTTATCTGCATAACCTGTCAATAAAATCATACTTACTTCAGGATAGAGCTTTTTAACTTCGGTTAAGAACTGTAAGCCATTCATTTCAGGCATTATAAAATCAGAAATAATTAAATCCGGAGTATTATTTCTCAAATACTCTACAGCTTCCAAGGGGTTATTAAATAAATGTATATCGGAATATCCCTCAACTTTAAATAAAGTCTTGAATGCTGAGGTAACCATTTTTTCATCATCTACAACTACAATTCTACTATTATTCATACTAATATAATAAGCTATTTTTATTTTTCAGACAAATTGTTTACAAAATTGCAATAAACAAAAAAGAGGAAAATAAATTTTCCTCTTTACACAGAATTTAATTTTTATAAGAATGAGATTTATATTCACGTTTTGAAAGTTCTTGATCAAGATGAAACAATGAAGATTTTTCATCACCAAACATTTTCAATTTCGCAATTACGTCTCTTGTATGAGCTTCTTCTTCAACTTGTTCAGAAATATACCAATTGATGAAATGACGCGTAGCAAGATCACATTCTTCCTCACTTAAAGATGCAACACAATTTATGCTATCAGTAACATATTTTTCATGTTCTAATATTTTTTCAAATACTTGCATAGGATTTTCAAAATTCTTATCTGGAGAATTAATTGAATCAAATCGGACCTGACCATTCCTTTCAATTACATAATCAAAAAGAATCATACCATGATCCACTTCTTCCTTTGCCTACACTTTTGTCCAATTAGAAAAGCCATGCAGCCCAATCTCATCAAAGTATGCAGACATTGCAAGATATAAATAAGCAGAATAAAATTCTTTATTTATTTGTGAATTAAGTATATCTTCGATTTTTTTACTAATCACTTTTACCCTCCCATAATCCATGCAAATTGCAATATTCTTTTGCAATCGTTTTTCCTAACAATTTTTCAACATGCATTTTAGGTTCCTGACCAGGATGCAAATACTGAAGTTGTAAATTATTTTTATCTTCAGATATTATTTCTATAAACATAATATAGTGATCATCATTCATTGGATGCAAAACTTCTCCCACTCTAACTTCATATCCGGAATCTTCTTTTTTTACAAAAACCGGTATATGTTTTTCAAGTATTGCTTCTTCTCTATTTTGTCCATCTAATTTTTTCATCGGCTGACCACAACATACAAGTTCTCCGCCGCCCGCTAAAATTACTTGGACCATATTTCCGCAAATTTCGCATCTATATAAATCTAAGCGTTCCATTTTTTCTCCTTTCGATTTATTATTAACGCTTTAGATTCAATTTTTGAATTGACCGTTTGGCTATAAATTAAAAAATAAAATATATTATAAGAAATATTACCTTGCAGAATCCTTAAATATAATATATAATAAAAGAGAAGAGATGAGATTTTGGAGGTATAAAATATGTTTAAAATAAAAGCCGTAAAAGTACCCCCCCCCCGAAAAGTCAAGCTATAGTTGGTTTTTGTCATACTGATAAATTTTATTCAAATAAACAGTATTTTTTAAAAGGCAAACTTTCTGCATTTACTCTTGCTGAGACATTGATTACTTTAGGGATAATAGGAGTCGTTGCAGCTTTAACCTTGCACATCTTGATAGATGAATATCAAAAAACAGTTAGAGTACAAAAACTCAAAAAAGTTTATTCTACAATGATGCAAGTAAATGAACGAGTACAATCTGACTATGGAGACACATTCACATGTCAAACGAGTTCAGGTAAATCTACTGATGAAGCTTTCTTGGAGACATTTATTTTCCCTTACATAAAACCGCTCAAAACATGTATAAAACCGGGAGATTGCCCATATTATCGTATAAATCCAACTAACGGAAAAGAAATTGATATGTCAGCCTATCGAGGTTTTATACTAGAAGATGGTACAATATTTAAAATAGTCAATCAGCATTATAGCTGCTCGAGTGGTTTTGGAATGTGGTTGATTGACATAAATGGAACTAAAGGCCCAAACGAAACAAACAAAGATATATATTTTGCTGAATTCGGAATAAAATCAACAAGATACGACGCAAGTATTGATAAATATATGAATGGGAAAAGTTCTGTATTTTATATGACACCTAATATAGCAGGGGAAAACTACGATGGTATCGGCAGCGGGTGTTTTAAAGAAATTCTTCGCAGCGGATGGAAAACTCCTAAATCATATAAATTCTGCTTATAATTTTCTTTTTATGATATAATAAAATTAAGCCGTGCTCCACGGGGAATTGCAATCCCTTGACCCGAAGTTAAGGCGGGGTGCAGAGCCTGTTGTGAGGGTTTGGTAAGTAATTTTGATAAATATATTGTTGTTGACATTTATAGATATTGTGGCGTAAGCTGCTGAACCGTGTCAGGATGGAAACATAGCAGCACTAAGGCAATACTTGCGGGTATAATATTTGTAAAAAGAGATAGTATATTTTAAGATTTTATTTATTAAATTCGATAGACAGTGGCACGGCTAAAAAAAAGAAACCGAAATTCAAATTTCGGCTTCTTTTTTTTTGATAAATTATTTTATTAAAGCTTGAACTTCTTTAAATTTAGGATTTTTAGCTCCTTTTAACCATTCAAACAAAGCAATTTCTACACAAGAAACTTTTACACCATTCGCTTGCATAGCCTCAATTCCCTGTTTGAATTCATATTTATTTCGGCTTGCACAAGCATCTTTTATTACATACACATCAAATCCTTCCGCCACAAGAGCTGAAGCTGTTTGATGTACACATATATGCGTTTCAATCCCAAAAATTACAATTTGCTTTTTACCATAAGATTTAATTTTTTCAAGCATACCATCTTCTAATAAAGCATTAAAAAAAGTTTTCTCAATAACATCACTTCCTTCTGGTAAAGACTCCATAAGTTTTGAAACAGTATGCCCTAACCCTTTTGGATATTGTTCAGTTAACAAAACGGGGATATTTAAATATTTTGCAGCACTTGCAACTTTTATCGCATTTGATACAACAATGTCTTTATCTAAAGCTGCAACTAATTTTTCTTGAATATCTATAATCAATACCAAGCTATTTTCTGATGATAACATATTTAATTGTCTCCTTTTCTATAATAACGAATTTTTGAAATCTTTAATGTAGTTTTCAATAATACTAATTAATTCTTTTTGGGTAATTTTTGTCAAAGATAATTGTATTTCTTTGTTTTCAGGGCTATCTAAACCTTCATATGATATTGTGATTATGATTTTTGCAAATCCAGGATATACAATGCGTAAAGAACTTTTTAGTTTATCATTTTCTAGTTTAAATACACATTCATCATTACTAATATATTGCTGAATTTTAGTTCCAACGAGTTTTTCTTCCCAAGACTTTTGTAATCTGTAAAAGACAGGAGATATAACTTTATCCATTTTTTTATTAAACATTTGTTTAAATATTTTATAATTTCTCGGGCTTTCTGAAGCTATATTTAACCATTCATCTAACGTGTCATCCTCTTTATCATCAGCAAAAATATAAAAAGCGTTATTAGCCATTGCTTCTGATAATGCTTGCAATGAATCAGATTCCATATCTTTAAAATTACGATTTTCTATCGATGATATACCGGCACAAATATCAAAATCATCTCCATAATTAGCTTTGATTTTATTTAACACAGTAATCGCACCATTCAAGTCTGTCTTTGGCAATAAAATATAAAACTTTGCACTTTGTCCCAATGCTGCAATATCATCAACTCTTAATGAATCTAATATAGATTTTGCCATTTTCTCTTGAGAAAAAGTTAACTTATATGTTTCAGTTGGAGAAACAATCATAAATATACCATTATCTAAAAGATTGTCATCTATAGCATTTTCAAATACAAGAGATGAATATTCATAATTATATAATTCGGTTAACTCATCAATCACCTTAATTTGTTTAAGAATTTTATTATTTCGTAGAGCATCTTTTTTTATGGAACTATGTTTAATATTATTAACAGCTCTGATAACTAATTCATAATTTTCTGCACTTGAAAGAGCATAATCATCAATACCACAATCATATGCGGAAAGAATCAAATCTTTATCATAAGAATTTACCAATAATATGATTGCTAAACTCTTATTTATACGAATGCTTTTTATCAAATCAAGAGTTTTATTAATATCAGGCATCTGATGTATAAAAACAACATTTGCACCACTTAATTCCAAATCAGCCTCAGCACTTTTATAATTTGAGCAAATTACAGAATCATTACTCCTCAAAAAAACTAGCTTTGGCTCAGTAATTTTTAAGAAATTCTCATCTTCTGAAATTAAAAGTATACTATTTTTAGAATTCATCAATTAAACCTGCAAATGTTTTTTGATACAAAGGAAACTTCCTCCAGCACCGAATAAAATCGCCATTGCAAACATAACTGCAATAACAAAATTCTGTGCATATAAAGGAGTTGGTACCATAAAGAACTGGTGCATATGATTTAAGCCATTCTGAACAAAATTCAACGGTAACAATGCGATAACAGCACCTGAAAAACCATAAAAAGCACCCTGCATAATCAATGGGAATCTAATATACCAGTTAGATACCCCCATTAAACGCATAATCTCAATTTCCTCTTTCCGAGATTGAATAACCAGCTGGATTGTGTTGTTTATAATAGTAATTGTCAAAATAGCCATGATAATAACAACAAAAACAGTTATGGTATTAACAATTTTATTCAACGCTTCAATTTTTTTCGCTAAATCTTGAGCATAACTCATATCTTCAACTGAATTTAATTGTCTTATTTTATTGAAAACTTCTTCTATATTTTCAAGTTTATCAACTTTTACATGCAAAGTATCAGGTAAAGGATTCTCTATATCAGGTAAATCCATTTCTCTTTTCAAATTAGCCCAAGATGAAGCTTTAGGAATAATTGTAACATTTTCAACATGAGCAAAATCTTTTATTCTTGATTTTGTCATATTTACATCTGCATTATCTTTTATGTACACAGAAATCTCTAAAACATTACCTAATTCATGTGCAAATGCAGATATTGAAAGAGTTGACCTGAAAAAAGAAGCAAAAATCGTAAGAATTGCTGCCATAGTTGTTATAATAACAATATTCACAATACCTGTTCTTGCTATATCATGAACAGTTTGCTTTGTTAACCTATACAAAATTCTTAATTCGCATAACCAATCTTTTGGAATATGTTTTTTTACTTCTTTTTTTATTTTTGTTTTTGAACTATTCATAAGTACCTGCTTGTATATCCCTAACTACTTCACCTTTATCAAGAGTAATAACTCTTTTTCTAAAATAATCAACCATAGCATTATCATGAGTAGATACAATTACTGTAATACCTCGTTGATTAATCTGATCAAGAATTTGCATAATTTCCATGGAATTTTTTGGATCCAAGTTTCCAGTAGGTTCATCTGCAATCAAAAGCGGAGGTCCATTAACAATTGCACGAGCGATTCCTACTCTCTGTTGTTCTCCCCCAGATAATTCTGAAGGGAAAGCATTAATTTTATCATATAAACCTACAATTTTTAATGCTCCAGACACTCTCGCATTAATTTCTTTTGAACTTATACCTAATGTTCGTATTACATAAGCTACATTATCATATACGCTTTGATTTTGGAGCAGTTTATAATCTTGAAAAACAATTCCCATGCACCTTCTTAGATTTGGAACTTTATCATTTGATAAATTTGCAATATTAATTCCACCTATAGTAACAGTGCCACTGGATGGTCTTTCTTCATTATATAGTAATTTCATTAATGTAGATTTTCCAGCTCCAGATGCACCAACTATAAATACAAATTCTCCTGACATAATGTCCAAATTTATGTTTTTTAATGCATAGTTATCATTTTTATATTTTTTTGTAACAGATCTAAATTGAATCATAATTTATCCTTATTATTTTACAAGTCGATACTTGTCAATATATCTTTTTAAGCTTATTTCTAATTTGTTAGAACTTAATCCGTAATAATCCAACAAGAAATCAGCTTTTCCACTTTGTCCAAAAGTATCATTAACCCCTATTCTATGAACTGGAACAGGATAATACTCTGCTAATAATTCACAAATAGCACTGCCAAGGCCACCTGTAATAGAATGGTTTTCTACAGTCATGACAAACTTAGTTTTTTTGACCTCATCAATTATAGTTGCACCATCGAGAGGTTTTACAACAGGGACATGTATTACCTGAATTGAATATCCTTGTTTTTCTAAATTTTCAGCAGCGATAAGAACTTCTGCTAGCGTTTCTCCATTAGTAATAACTGAAGCGTCTTTACCCTCTTTTAAAATGCATACTTTACAAAAGTCAAATTCATAATCTTCATCAAATATATCGCAAACATTTGATCTCGGTATTCTTATATACATAGGACCATAATTCTCAGCTGCAAACTTTATTACCTGCTCGCATTCATGACAATCAGCAGGAACTATAACAGACATATTCGGAATACCACGCATTAAGGAAACATCCTCAAGGGCCTGATGGCTTGCTCCATCCTCACCAACTGTAACTCCACCATGAGTACCGACTATTTTTACGTTAAATTCAGGATAACAAACAGAATTTCTTATTTGATCATATGCACGCCCTGTAGCAAACATCGCAAAACTTGCTGCAAAAGGAATCTTTCCGACAGAAGCAAGCCCAGCTGCTGTTGCGATCATATCTTGTTCTGCTATACCAACATCAAAAAATCTTTCAGGAAATTCTTTTGCAAATATTTTTGTCTGAGTCGAGCATGACAAATCCGCATCTAATACAACAATATTTGGATTATTTTCCCCTAACATTGCAAGAGTCTTACCAAAAACAGAACGCATTGATTTTTTATTTGTTTTGTCAATTTTCATTTCAATAATAATCCTGTATAGTCCTACCAAACAACATTATAGCACAAACAAAAAATATAGGGCAAGGGACATTTTTATAAATTCAAATGTTAAGAATTATTAAAAAAAAAAAATTTTTTAGCAATTTTATATCTTGAGAGATATTTAAACAGTAGAATGAAAATATAGAAAATATTTTATCGAAAGGAAGAAATTAAATGATTCAAGCACCAAATTTAGTAAATCCTTACATGCAACCCCAAATGATGCAGGCATACATGCCTCAACAACAATTACCTGCTCCTAATTACAATGCTGTAAAGATTGATGTAAACAATCCTACAATGAGTGCTCCGGCAGTTGCACCTAACACTGCGCAGTATGCGACACCAACAATGCCATACTATAACTATCCACAAGCACAATTATATCAATACCCGCAAGCTCAAACGCAACCATATTATATGCCAATGCCTCCAGTAGCACAACCGGTACCAACACCAGTTGCTCCTCAACCGGCACCAGTGACACCTCAAGTTGCAGAACCTGCAGTTGCACAAGCAGCTCCGCAGCCAATTCAACAACAAAATATTAATACACCGGCTCCTGTTGTAACACAACCGTCTCCTGCTGTAGAACAGGCTCCAAAAGTAGAAGTTGAACAACCTGCACCTATGGCACCACAAGTTGACTTAAATTCATTCATTGCGAAATTAACAAACCCAGATTATGAAGTACAAGCAAACGCAATGGAAGAAATTGCAAATATGGTAAAAGATGACCCGCAAAAAGCAACTGAATTATTAGATGAAAAAGTTGTAAATGCTTTAAACACAATTATTAATGCTGACACTAGCAAACTTGCAGGACCTACACAAGAACAAATTACTGCAAGAGAAAAATTAATGAAAGGCGAACAACTTTCTGAAGCTGATAAAAAGTTAGCAACAACAATAACACCAATGGAACAAGCTGAAAGAAATAAAAGCTATGCAATGTTCACATCATCAATAATGCAAAAACTATATGGTGATGAAGTAAACAAACTAACAGGCTCAACAGTACCTCTTACTGAATTACCTGGCGCTGTAACAATTGTTGAACAACTAAAGAACAACCCAAACCCAATGGTAAGAACATCAGCAATTGAAGCATTAAGCTATATCCAACAACCGGCTTACAAACAAGACTTAACTACCTTGTTCACAATTGCTAAAAATGATAAAGACAAAAATGTTCAAGAAGCAGCAACAGCAGCTTTAGCTAAACTTGAACAATTACCTCAAGCTCAAGATACTAAAGCTAATGAACAAAAAGTCGAAGCTCCAAAATCTGAAGCTCAAGCTCAAGAACAAACTCAAAAAGCTGCATAATCAAATAATTTCTTTCTTTAATATAAAAAAAGAATCCTCTGCAAATTCAGAGGATTCTTTTTAGTTTAAATTTTTATTTTTCAATTATTTGAAGTATATTTATAATTCTTAAATAAAAATATTTGTAATATAATATAAATATGATGAACGTTCAAAACATAGTCGACAGAATCAGAGAAATCATGGAAGATGAAACTCTTGTTCAATTAAAAGAAGAATTGAACAGTTATCATGTGGCAGATTTGGCTGATATTTTTCAAGAATTGAAACAGGAAGAAAGGCTTCAATGTTTTAAATTACTTGACTTAGAAAAAGCTGCCGATTTAATGGAATATTTGCCTCCACAAATGCAAGTTGAGCTTCTTGGTGATATTGATGAAAATTTAGCATCACAAATTCTTACTCAATTACCTCACGACGCTGCTGCTGATGTATTGGGCGACATGGAGGAAGATGAAAGTGAAACTTACTTAGATAAGCTTCCACATAAGTTTTCTGAAGAAGTTAGAGAACTTTTAACATATAACGAAGATACAGCCGGAGGTATCATGAATCCGGCAGTACTTACCGTTAATTCTGATATGAGCGTACAAGATGTACTAAACCACATTAGAATTAAAGCAGAACAAGATAATATGGAATTATATTATGTTTACGTAGTAGATAAACAAAATCACCTTTTAGGTGTTGTTTCATTAAGAAAACTTTTAACTTCTCCTATCAATCAAAAAGTTGAAGATATAATGATTTCTGATATTGTAAAGTTGCATGTAGATGATTACAGCGATTTTATAATAGATGAATTTATGAAATATCAATATAATGCTCTACCTGTAGTCGACTTATATAACAGACTAAAAGGAATGATAACATGGGATGATGTTCATGACTTATTTGAAGAAGAAACAACAGAAGAAATATATCAATCTTCAGGTATTTCAACAGAAGTTGTAGATGAAGATGAAATTCTTTCCGGCAATGTTTTTAATGCAATTAGAGCAAGAACTCCTTGGCTTTTTATAACATTAATCGGAGAATTTATAGCGGTTAATGTTGGGAATCATTTTGATCACACTTTACAAGCTTTACCAATAATTGCAATATTTATGCCACTTCTTGCAGGACTTGGCGGTAACATAGGAACACAAAGTATTACTCTTATGGTTAGAGGTCTTTCTACAGGTCAAGTTACATTAAACTCAGCGATCCACCATATAATAAGAGAAACTTTTATAGGTCTTGTTATTGGTACAATTTTTGGAGTCCTAGTTACTTTTGTTACATGGGGATGGCAGCATAATATTGAATTAGGAGCAATTGTCGGGATTGCGATGGCAATAAACATGACAATGGCAACAATTATCGGTACATTTACACCATTTGCTTTAAAAGCAATCAAAGTAGATCCTGCAGTTGCATCAGGCCCTGTTATTGCAACAACTATTGACGTACTAGGGTTAGCTATTTATTTCACTCTGGTATCAACATATTTAATCAAAGTAATGTAAAAAGGTAAGAAAAATGACAAATCAAATACAAAGAAATAGAAGAGATTTAAGAAGAACACGTTCATTTGTTAGAAATGCTAGACAGGCAAGAGAAGAAAAGTCATCTTTTGCAAAAGTTTTAATTGGAATGATTATTGTATTTATAGGTGTTATTATGAGCATTTTCATTCTAGCAGATAATGAAAATTTCTTAGAGGATCATTTTGGAGAAGATTCTATAATTACAAAAATATTTCAAAAACTTACGCTAAGTAATAATAATAAAGAACATGCCGATTTCGCTCTACCTTTTGGATTAAGAAGACAAAACATACTTTTCTTAGGCGTTGACGCAAGTGGAAATCCTAAAGATCTATGGACTGGAACAAGAACAGATACAATAATTCTTGTAAATGTTGACCCAAGGACAAAATCAGTTAATGCTTTATCTATTCCTAGAGACAGCAAAGTTTATTTACCAGGAAACAATGGTGTAAACAAAATTAATGCAGCACATGCAATTGGCGGAATTGAAATGACTAAGAAAACTATTGAAGACACATTAGGTGTTCACATAGATAGGTATATAATGGTTCATGATGATGCTGTAAAAGAAATTGTTAATGCAATGGATGGATTAGATGTTTATGTTGAAAAACCTATGCATTATAATGATTATTCAGGTAATTTACATATTAATTTTACCAAAGGAGAGCATCATTTGGATGGGCAACAAGCAGTTGAATACTTAAGATTCAGACATGATGCATTGGGAGATATCGGAAGAACACAAAGACAACAATGGTTATTAAGAAGTCTTTTAACAAAAATGAAACAACCATCTACAATTACAAAAATCCCAGACATAATTTCTGTAGCGAAAAAATACATAAAAACAGATATGTCATTTTATGAAATGTCCCAATACGCAGCTCTTGCAAAACATATAGATATGGACAAAATTGAAATAGCAATGCTCCCTGGAGCTCCAAATCAAAAAGGTTACATAAGTTATTGGATTTTGGATCCTGAAAAAACTCAAGAAGTTATAAATAGAGTTATATACAGAGATAAACAACATTTTGACGAGACAACACCAATGACAGCAGCAGTTTTATCATCTGATCCAGCTAAAGGACAGCAAATGAGTCAGAATCTAAAAGATGCTGGTATTGATGTCAAATGTACAGGCAAATCAACAAGATCTCATTCTCAATTTATTGCTCATTCCAGCAATGTTACAAATGAATATTACAACTGGCTCAAAAAGAAAAATGAAGCATTTGGAGGATTACAATTTGTGTATGACCCCGTAAATTACCAGTGCGGAGAAACAGATTTTACGATTATTTTATCGGGGAATTAATGTTCCCCGTTTTTTGTGCCTGTAGCTCAGCTGGATAGAGTGTTTCCCTCCGAAGGAAAAGGTCGTGCGTTCGAATCGCATCAGGCACAATTATATACACATAACTATAAATTTATTCAAGAATTAATTTTGTGATATAATAATAATGGTTGACAGCTGGTTTTTTATAAATCAAATACATAAAATTGGCTTCGTAGCTCAGCAGGATAGAGCAGCGGTTTCCTAAACCGAAGATCGCGCGTTCGAATCGCGCCGGGGCCAATTTTTATTATAAAAAACACTAAAAATATAAAAAAATACTAAGCTAAAATTATAAATTTATTATATCATTATGAATTTTATATAGAAGTTGTAAATGTTTATCATCAGAATAGTTAATCATTTTTTTAAATTCTTCTTTTATATAATTTCCATCTTTTAAACTATCAAAATCAAAAAATTCTTTTATTTCAACATTTAATGCAATTGCAATTCTTTCCAGAGTTTCAATTGATGGATAAGAACCTGCTATTTCAAGCTTTGAAATGTGCTTAGTATCCCTATCAATTAATTCAGCGAGCTTTTCTTGCGTTAAACCCCGACTTTTTCTTAATTGTTTTAACCTTATAGCTAATAATTCTTTTGTATTCTTCATAATAATACCTTTTAAATAATAAGAAGTATTTGACAAAAATAAAACATCATGAAATAATTACTTTTAATAAATAAAGTATCATATTATTAGTACTTTTTCTAAAAATACTCATTTAAAGATTATAATATAGGGAAGAAAATATAATGAAAAAGATATGCGTTATAATCCCAGTATTCAATGCATTAAAAGAAACAAAAGCATGTATTAAAAGTATTTTAAAAAATTTTGATTTTAACTGTGGAGAAATTATAATTGCAGATGATCATTCAAGTAAAAAAACAGAAATATTTCTGAAAAAAATTTGTAATAAACATTCTGGAAAATTAACATTATATAGAAATAAAGAAAATCTAGGTTACATAAAAAATTGTAATAATGCAATAAAAAAAACAAGTGCAGAGATAATTGTTTTACTTAATAGCGACTGTAAAATTCCTGAAAATTTTACAAGCAAAATAATAGAATGCTTTGACTCAAATCCAAATATTATTACAGCATCTCCAATTGCATCAAATAGTGCAAATTATTTTATACCAAAAGTTTTCCCATCAAAACTAATAAATAATATATTATCTTCTCAAAAACCTATGTATCCAGAATTAAACAACTCTGAGGGTTTTTGTTTTTGTATAAGAAAATCATTTATTGACAAATATGGTTTATTTGATGAAATTTATGGACAGGGATATTATGAAGAAGTTGATTTTTGTTTAAAAGTACACAAAGCAAATAAAAAATGTGTGCTTATTGATAATCTTTATGTAAATCATAAAAGGAATTGTAGTTTTGGTAGTAAAAGAAAAAAATTAATGGCCAAGAATATAAAAATTTTCTACAACAAATGGGGTAAAGCAATATATAAAAATGCACTAAATTCAACAACAATTAAAGATATTATAAATAAAAAATTTGGTAAATTTAGTATTATTCCACTAATTGGGCTAAAAATAAATTATATCATGACTAGACCTAATAGGCTTACTACACTTAAAAATATATTTACAACAATTCCAAAACATAAAAAAAATACAAAAGTTATTTATACTTGTATATCTGGGGAATATGACTTTATGCCTATAATACAGACATATTATGCAAAAGACTGGAGATATATTTGTTTTACAAATAACAAAAAATTGCTCAAATACAAACACATTGGAATGTGGGAAATAAAAAAAATGGAATTTAATAAACTTGATAATACAAGAAATGCAAGATGGCATAAATTACATCCTGACATATTATTTCCGGATAGTGATGAAAGTATATGGATTGATGCAAATATTGATATTTTAACCGATAAACTTTTCACAATAATTAATAGTAGGAATTCTGATATTTTGATTCCAAGTCATAATTTAAGAGATTGCATATATGAAGAATTAGAAACAGTAAAACAAATGAATTTAGATAATTATGAAATTTTAGAAAAAGTTAAAAATTATTTAATTGAAAATAATATGCCTAAAAATTATGGATTGAATGAAACAAACATAGTATATAGAAAACATAATACACCAAAAAATAAAAAAATTATGGAAGAATGGTGGAATATGATTGAAAATTATTCAAAAAGGGATCAATTATCTCTATCATACATTCTATGGAAAAATAACATATCTGTAAATAATTTATCTATAGATAATACTCGTATTGATATAGAAAATTTCAACATTTATAGTCATAATTTACAAAATACAATTCAAGGTAAAATTTTGAAACTGCTATTTTGTTAATACAAACAAATATCATGTAATAGGATTTAAAATACAGCAACAGCTAACAACGCAAATAAAATTAAAGGGATATTATAATGTAAAAATGTCGGGATACAAGTGTCTTTTATATGATCATGCTGTCCATCAACATTCAAACCTGCAGTAGGACCTAAAGTTGTACCTGAAGCAGGAGATCCAGCATCTCCTAAAGCTGCAGCAGCTGCAAATACAACAATGGCTTCCATTGGAGTAAAATGCAAATGAATAAATATTGGAACGAAAAGAACAGCCAAAATCGGGATTGTTCCAAAAGAAGTTCCAATACCAATTGTAATAAACAAACCGACAACAAGCATTAAAAATGCTGCTAATAGTTTTGATCCCATCATAAAAGGAATCAAAGCACTTACAAGAGAATCTATTCCTCCTGTAGACTTTAAAACTCCAGCAAACCCAGCAGCTACAAGCATTACAAAAGCGACATATCCCATTAAACCAATACCTTCATTGATCAAAATATCCATTTTTTCAGGATTAATAGCTCTTGTTCCAAAAATTATTGTCAAACCTATTAAAGCTCCTAAAGGCAAAGATTTTGTCCACAACTGTACTGCTAGAGTTGCAATAGCTGCAAGTAATGTTATGTAATGACTTCCCGTAAATCTTAGGGAACGACGTCTTTCTTCTCGGAATTGAACATTTTCATATTCTCTCGGTTTTCGATAAGATACAAATACTGCCCACAAAAGTCCACAAAACAAGCCTAATCCAAGTATCCAAACAGATTGCCAAACATCATTCACAGACACTTTCATCCCATTTAATGTCATATTATCAGCTAACAATCTTTGAAAAATCAAGCCAAATCCTGCTGGAAATACAATATAAGGGGTTACAAGCCCGAAAGCTAGTGCACAAGCAACAGCTCTTCTATCAAGTTTTAATTTATTCATTACTGAAATCAAAGGGGGAATAATTACAGGAATAAATGCAATATGGACAGGTATTAAATTTTGAGAGGCACAAGCTAATAGAGTTAAAATTAATAACAATACAAATTTATTATTTTTAATTAATAAACTTATTCTCTTAGCTAAAACATCCGCTAACCCTGTATGAGCCATTGCTGCAGCGAAAGTCCCAAGTAAAATATAACTTAGAGCAGTTTCACTATTTTGTCCCATACCGCTTATAAATACATCCATAATTTGTCCGGCATGCATGCCTGAGACCTTGCCTGCAACTATAGCTGAAATTATAAGAGCCAAAAGAACATTTACTCTTGCAAGGCAAAGTATACACAATAAAATTACTGATACAATAATAGGATTTAATAAAAATTCCATAATTTTATACACTTAATTTTGGTTTTCTTCCACAGGATTTATCTTCATCACAAAAACCTAATCGCTCACATTTAGGAACAAGATATGGTTTTAACCAAGGTTCCTCTTTCACGAGTTCGTCGCACATCATTTTTACGAGTGTACGAATTTCATACTGTGCTCGTGTACACAATCGTAAATTAGCAAGATGAATCATTTCTCTTAAATTTAAACTTGCAACCATAGAGCTTGCTGCAGCATTTGGAAGCACAAATCTAGCATCTTCTGCAGGAATACCAGCATCGACAAATTCTTGATACTGAGCTGATATCTTAGACATAAAATCGACAAACTTATTTTTTAACTCTGGATCTTTTTCTATTGTTGGAGGAATTATATAGTCGAATTGACCTTTTTCTTTTACATATCTTTGAGACTTTTGAGAAAAAGACATATGTCTATGCCTTACTAACTGATGAGTACAAGCTCTTGAAACATTTGAGATTGCAAAGCTTATTTGGATATGTTCTATTGTTGAATAATGACCTGAAGAAATTACTCTTTCTATTAGTTTCAACATTTTGTCTTTATCATCAGTACTATTATATATATTAATTGGAGAATCTGCACTATAACAAGTTCTACAAGCTGTATATACTGTTTTAAGCATATTTTCCGGTTTTGAAATTAAATTTACAACAGGTTTGTTATTCTCTGACATAATTATTATCCCTTCTACTAAATCAACGTAACAATTATATCATTTTTTTTCAATTAAGCCATAATGTAAATTTTTCTTATTAGTTAATAATAAAAGATAATTTTTGTATAAAAAAAGCAACATTATTGACCGAATATACTAATAGTGCAATAATAAACTTATGTTTAAATATTACGGCAAATATACACCATATTTATTTATTCTACCTGCAGCTGTTGTTTTGGTAATATTCTTTTTTATTCCGTTTTTCCAAACATTTTTATTAAGTTTTTTGGATTATTCAAAAAATATATATTCTCCAACATTCATAGGTATAGATAATTATATAAAATTACTGCATAATCCTATATTTTACAAAGTTTTATGGAATACATTTATTTACCTTTTTGTTGCAGTGCCTATTCTTGTAATATTTCCATTATTTTTGGCAATTTTAATTAATCAAAAAATTAGAGGCGTTACAATATATAAAATTTTAATATATTTACCGGTAATAGTTTCAATAGTCGTTGCAGCTATAGCATTTAAATGGTTGTATGCAGATGAAGGAGTTTTGAATTATCTTGTAACCTTGTTTGGATTTAATCCAATAGGATGGTTAACTGATCCTAACTTTGCACTTTATTCTGTTATCATCGTAACTATATGGAAAGGTATAGGATATTACATGATAATCTATCTCGCAGCTTTAATGAGTGTCCCCAAAGAATTATATGAAGCATGCGATATTGATGGAGCAAGTTTTTTTACCAAACATCTCACAGTTACGATTCCTCATATTATGCCTACAATTGCACTAGTATCAACTATAAGTGCAATTTCTGCAATGAAAGTTTTTGCAGAAATATATGTAATGACCAAAGGTGGACCTTTAAATTCCAGCAAAACAATAGTTTATTACATATATGAAAGAGCTTTTGAAAATTTGGATTTAGGCTTTGCATCTGCTATGGCTGTTGTTTTACTTGTAATTGTAATGATATTTTCTTTAATTAATATTTTATGCTTTGAAAGGAATAAATATCAGCTATGAGAAAGTTTTTAGAAAAATTATCTACACATACTATATTAATATTTGTTTCTTTACTATCTATTTTCCCATTTATATGGCTAATTTCCACATCATTAAAAGGAAATTCGGAAAATATC
This sequence comes from uncultured bacterium, assembly GCA_949290355.1. Taxonomy (GTDB): domain Bacteria; phylum Cyanobacteriota; class Vampirovibrionia; order Gastranaerophilales; family Gastranaerophilaceae; genus Stercorousia. The sequence continues at coordinate 838,646 of CASERN010000011.1, forward strand.
TTTGCTTACCCTCCGCAAATAATACCTTCTGACTTTACGTGGACAAACTATATTGGAGTTTGGGGAAAGGTAGATTTTATAGGATATTTTGTAAACAGTATGATTGTTGCCGGAGGAACAGTACTACTAAATTTAATTTTATCCTCAATGGCAGGGTATCCACTTGCAAGAATGCAATTTAAAGGTAAAAAATTCACATTCTTTGCGATTCTTGCGACTATTATGATACCTTTTCAAGCAATAATGCTTCCAGTATACCTAATAACATTAAAACTACACTTGATAGATACTGTCAATAATTTTGCAGGATATATAGGATTAATAATGCCTTTTGCGGTTAGTGCGTTCGGGATATTCTTGATGCGTCAAGCTTTTCTAGGAATACCTAAAGAAATGGAAGAAGCGGCAATAGTTGATGGATGCAATACTTTCCAACTTTTTATAAAAGTACTTTTACCAATGGTAAAGCCATCACTTGCAGTCCTTGCAATATTTACATTTATTGGTTCTTGGGGAGAATTTTTATGGCCAAGTATTGTTCTTACTAAAGAAGCAATGTACACACTACCAGTAGGGGTTAATAACTTACAAGGGATGTTCAGCTCAAACTGGAGATTTATTGCTGCAGGATCAATTCTGTCTACAATTCCAATTTTAATATTCTTCCTTGCAATGCAAAGATATTTTATATCAGGCGAAAATGAAGGTGCAGTAAAAGGATAAATTATTTATTATCAGGAATAAATAATTCTTTTACCAAAATTGAACATACAGCAGGAATTACTGCAACAAAAATCAGAACATTTGTAATTCCACATTTTTCTGCTACAAAACCCAACATTGACATAACTATTGCTACAATTCCCCAAGAAAACCCATTTATGAATCCAGAAATGATACTTTTATACTCTGGTAATACATTTTGAGCCATCACCATAACAACAGGAGTGGCCATAAGTGTTATAAATCCGGTAATCACAAAAATTACCAAAGAAAAAGTCGGATGTGCCTTATAAGTTAATACAAAAATTATCATCAAAGGCAAAGTAGAAATCATTGAAATATAAAATACATTAGCTGCTCCAATAAGCTTTTCAATACTACTACTAACTAAAGAACCAATACCTCCGGCAAAAATAAATAAAAATAAAGCAATACCTATATAAAAAGGTCTATAACCCATATTTTTCCACAAAAATGGTAACAATATAAAACAAGAAGACATTACCATTGTTTTAAGCATTGCAATAATATTCAAAATATTTAATTTTCTGTTAGTCAATATTCTTTTGAATGCCGTTTTGAAATCAATTTTCAAGATTCTACTCTGTTTATCAGATAATTTGGGAACACAAAGAAACATCATAAATGCCCAAATAATTCCTAAAATAGTCATCACAGGCATCTTTGGCATACCCAAAAATTGAGTAATAGCTGAAGATATAACGGGTCCAGTTGAATAACCCAAAGTACCCATTGCAACAAACACTGCCATAGCCTTGCCTTTATCAGACAAATCCGCAAATCTTGATGCAAACCCTAGAGCTTGAGGATGAAAAAGACTTGAGCCTATACTTCCAATAATTATAAACAAAACTAATATTAATACATTATTTGCAACAGCAGACAACGGTATAAAAATTGAAGATAATATTAATCCCCAAAAAATAAATGAACGTTTAACATTATTATCGGCAAAAAAACCAAATAATGGTTGTAATAAGGAAGAAAAAATATGCGAAATAGTTAATATTACAGTAGCAATTGCCATTGTAATTCCAATTTTAGCAGCGATAAAAGGCATTATTGGATTTAAAACACCTGTATATACATCATTAATAAAATGACCACCGCTAAGCCAAAACAAAGCTTTTTTATTTTTATTAGGGGGCAATTGATTCAAATCTTCCATATAAAATATTTAACTTCAAATAGGATTAAAAATCAATTAAACATGTTTTCTTGTTAATATAAAAATTAACACTAAGGAGGCAAAAGATATGAGAATTAACGACATCAACTGAGCGACAGGAATTCCATCAATATTTAAAACACTGTCTACTCTATAATGTTCCACAAAAATTCTCGCAAAAGAATATAATATTAAATAAATACAAGCAATAACACCGGGAGTTTTTGAGAATTTTTTAAATATTGATAAAAGAACTAAAAAAATAATAAAATCTAATATACTTTCATACAAAAATGTCGGATGAAAATATTCAAAATTTATAAACTGTGAAGGTCTATGCTCGAGTGGAATATACAATTTCCATGGCAAATTAGTTGGAGTACCAAAGGCTTCAGAGTTAAAAAAGTTTCCCCATCTTCCGATACTTTGAGCTAGTGCTGTCCCTACAAAAAATGAATCTAAAAGTTTAAAAAATTCAATCTTATACCTTTTGGCGAAATAAAATAAAACCAAAATACCAATAATTATCATTCCATGGATTGAAAGTCCGCCTTGTCTAATATTTAGGATTTCTGTAGGATTATATAAATAATAAGAGTAATTCACCAAACAATAATAAAGCCTTGCACCCAAAATTCCAACCAAAATTACAACAGGAGAAAAATCAATAATTAAAAAAGCTTTTTCTTTATCATAAAAATTTTTATAAAGCATAAAAGCAGTATAAACACCAACTAAAATTGCTAAAGCTAAAATTATACCATACCAATAAATTGGAAAACCCAAAAGACTAAATGCAATTTCTGACGGAGATTGGAACATAATTTTATTTTTTTACTGTATATTTTGCAATAAGAAGCTGAAGTTCTTTAATTTTATCCTCTACAAATTTTTTATCATCTAAAGTCTTTGACTTATCCAAATATATATTATAATCAGATATAGAATCATTCAAAAGAGACACTACAGTTTCAGAAGCATTTTGAGTTAACTTAATTTCAGTATCTACGACATCCTCCTCTTTATCAGTGACTTCAACTTTCTCAATAGTATTATCATTATTTACTCTTACTGCACCTGAAATAACATCTTTTGCTAAATTTTCCTCACAAACAGCCAAAGAATAATATGAGTCTGGAAAATCCGGATTTATTTTTATAGCATCATTGTAAGTTTTTATGGCATTTGTATAATCTTCAGCTTTAGTATATGCAACAGCAAGATTATACTGTGTTTCAAATACACTGGCATCTAGATCAACACTTGATTTTAAACGTTCTATAGCTGAGACATAATCTCCCTTATCCATGAACTCTTTAGCCTTCGTATTTAACTCTTGAATCGCAAAATTATTTATACATGCCGTAGATATTACAGAAATAAACAAGATACTAGCTAGTAAAAATGCTTTTTTCATGCTATAATAATCCTCATAGAATCATCCGTGATTTTTATTATAAAATAAGCTATAAAATTTGGCAACTTTATAAAAAAATTTACAATTTACTAAAAGCAGCCTATACATGAGAGGTGAATATGTCTGAAGAAAAAATTATTAAATTAGGAGAAAAAAGAGAAAAAAAGACAGAACATAAAGAACATGAACACAATAATGATGACCTTGTATACTGCAGTTTTTGCCATCGTCCAAATACACAAGTTTTAAAAATGGTACAAGGTCCAGGTGTAAATATCTGTTCTGAATGTACAATGATTGCCGTTCAGTATTTAATTTTAAATGACAGAATGCCTTCTGCTGAAGCTCAACAAATATTAGATGCATTTTGGGGGAAAGCACGTTAATGAATACATTCGCTCAACTTAATCCTTTTGAGATAAAAGCAGAAATATCTAAACTATTTTCTAAACTTTCAGACGTTAATGATTTTGAGAATTATGAAATCCATTATAAAATACTGGATGCTCAAAATGATAAAAATATCATTACAAAGCTTCTTTTTAAAGAAATTAATAACCAAAATTCCAATAAAAATCTAATTAAATTTTTGTTGTTAAGATATAGCCCAAAAGATGAATTAATTGAGCATTTATGGAATATTATAAAAAATAATATGTCTTCAAATCAGGCTAAAATATTTGCATTAGATTTATTAAGAGATATTGATACAGAATGGTCATATGAACAATGCGACAAATATTTAGACAATCCTGATGAACTTGTGGATTCAGATACAAGAAAAATTTTAAATAATGCAATTAGCAACCCAGAAGTACAGATTGATTTTTTAGATTTTCTTAATTCTTTGACAGAAGAAGACCAAATTACTCTTTTAAAATCTTTTGAAAAAGATTATTCAAAAGACGAGCTTGCCAATATGCTCATACCGGTATTTTTATCAATGTCAAACACTGAAACAGGTAAAACTGCACTTGAAATATTAGGAAATTCAAAATCACAATTGGCATATCATGCGCTTAACAGCGCTTTAGAATTCGCTGACGAAAAATTAATTCCATCAATCAAAAAGAATCTTTCTATCTTAAAACTTTCAGGCATAAGGGAAGACAATTCTTTATTATTTTATAAAGAACTGCTAAAAGATTCAAAACCTTATAAATTTTGTATAACATACCCTGATGGACAAGGAAATCAAGCTGTTATAATATCAAGAATTAACAAACAAGGGAAAGTTCGTTTCGTAGCAATAGTAATAGATGATTACAAAGGTATCAGAGATTGTTTTGGATTTAATGAAATAACAAAATTTGAATGTAATACTATTATTGAAAGATTTTATAGAGGACAAAGAGCTCTTGATATAGCCCCAGGAATATTAAAGACAATACTTTTAAACGCTGAAAAATTATCAAAAGATAAAATTCCTTATGAATATATATGCTGGAAAAATCTTTTAGCAGATGTTGAGCCTTCTAAGGTTAAGCTCTCATTTAACATAAAAAAAATAACAAAAAAAGATTTTTCTGAAATACTAAAATACGAATTTTTAGATTATTGGTTTCTCAATCAAGATTATAGCGATGAATTTGAAGATTTTATAAAAATTATTAATAATACACCAACAGATTTTTATGAAAAAATTATTGAAGAAAATCTCGAAAAAGTATTCTTTCAAGAAGAATATACAATATGGTCAGAAAGGATTTTGCACACAGCAATACTAAAACATTTTGCAAAAGACGAAAAAGCTGCACAAAATTTATATTCTCTGTATAATGATAAGGAATTAAAAAGAGAATTTCTTAAAAATATATTGAGAAAAAGTATATATGAATATTACTTTTTAAAACAAGACAAAGAAAAAATTCAAGCTATTGAAACGATGTGGGTAAAATAATGTACAAAATCATGGCACTTGATATAGGAACAAAACGTATAGGTATAGCATTGAGCGATTATCTTTTAATGCTTGCCAACGGACATTCTTATATTTCAAGGCAGCCGGAAGATAAAGCAATTGAAAACATTTGTAAAATTGCAAAAGAAAATAATGTAAAAAAAATCATAATAGGTATACCATACAATATGGATGGGACTCAAGGCTCTCAAGCTGATGATTGCAAAAATTTTGCATCAAAACTTTCAGGTTTTGAATTAGCGTATGAGGATGAAAGGCTTACATCTGATGCAGCAGAAGAAAATTTAAGAACAAAAAAAATAGACTTTCGAAAAGACAAAGGATTAGTTGATATCGAAAGTGCTTGTATTATACTTGAACAATATTTAAGCAGAAAAAAATAAGAAAGGATAAAATTATGGCAGATGAAGATCAAATAATCGAAACGATTGACGAAAACGGTAACGTTGTAAAATTTGAATTATTCGATATAGTAGAAGTTGATGAACAAGAATATGCACTTCTTTTACCTGTTGAAGAGGAAGAAGGAGATGAAGTTGTTCTTATGAGACTTTCTAAAGATGGTGATGAATACTTATTCGAAACAATTGACGATGATGATGAATTTGAAAAAGTTGCAACTTACGTTGAAAACATGGAAGATGAAGACGAGGAATAGACTTTGTTTGAAAAATTTACAGAAAAAGCAATAAATGTAGTAAGCACATCACAAAAACTAGCAAAAGAAATTGGAGTAAAAAAAGTTACTCCAGAAATTCTTTTGCTTGCGTTATTTGATGAGGCCAAAGGAATACCTTCAAAAATATTCAAATCATACAATATTACACACGATAAAATTATGGAAGAAATAAAAAAATATTGCGATTGTTCTGATTTGCAAAAAAATAATATCCAAAACCTTCCTTTTGATGATGAATATAAAGAAATTCTAAAAAACACTTTAGATTTGGCCAATAAATCTGGGAATGCAACTATTTTGTATGAACATTTATTTTTAGCTGTAATTTCAAACAAAAAATCTAATAATATAAAAATATTAGATGATCTTGGTTTTGACATATATAAATCGAAAAATTTACTCGAAAAACTTGTTCAGAAAAAAATAAAAAAACTATATCACCCCGAAATTGAAGATAATAGAGAAACTGCAGAAGATAATAATCTAAAAACAACTGATAGTATTTTTGATAGCGAAGAATCAGCAAAAATATTTGAACGTGCAGTATCTAAATTATCTACATCCAATTACGAAATATTAGGAACTGAACAAATTTTATCATCTATACTTGAGGATAAGAATCTTGAGTTAACAAAGATTCTTAATGAAAATGGGGTAACCAGTGAAAATTTTGAAGAAAAACTTCAAAATTTTCAATCTCGCCAAGCAGAATATGAAGGGAAACAAATAATATTCACTCCAAATGCTTTCAAAACTATGAACATGGCTTTTGAGACAGCAAAAGAACTTGGATCATCAATTGTATTGCCTGAACATATAGTACTTGGGTTATTAAAAACAAAATGCGGAATTGCTTATGAAATATTAAAAGAACTTAAAGTGCATGATAATGATCTAGCCCATTCCATTATAAAACCCATCGAGAAACAGATGCCTGAAACCCTTACGATTCTGAGGCTTGCAAAAGAAGAAGCAAGAAGACTTGGACGCAATATTGTTGGGACTGAAATGTTTTTACTTGGAATCATAGGAGAAGGAACAGGCATAGGCGGTCAGGTACTTGCAGAATTAGAAATTAACATAAAAGAAGCAAGAGCTGTTGTTGAAAATTTAATAGGCTTTGGAAACGAATATTATGATAAAGAAATAGTATTTACAAAACGAGCAAAGCGAGTTCTTGAGACAGCCTGGGAACTTGCAAAAAAAGATCATAAACAAAAAATAGAATCTGCACATATGCTTCTTGCCATAACAACAGAGCCTGATTCTCTTGCAATGAGAGCATTAGAACAATTGGGAGTTGACGCTGTTGAGATAAAAGAAGGGGTAAAAAAATTTCAAGAGGCATAATTGATTAATACAATTGTCAAAAATTTTATAGAAAAATATAAATTATCAGGGACATTCATTCTTGCTTTTTCTGGCGGATATGATTCAATGTGTCTTTTGGACATACTTTATAAAAGCGGATACAATATAGTTGCAGTTCACCTCAACCACAATTGGAGAGGAGAGGAAAGTTTTAAAGAAGAAGAAAACTGTAGAAAATTTGCCGAAGACAGAGGTATAAATTATTATTCTGAGATACTACCTGACAATATTGCCAAAACAGAAACCGGAGCTAGAGAAGCAAGATATGAATTTTTTAGAAGATGTGCTTTAAAATTCAATAGCAATATAGTCTTCACCGCCCATAACTATGATGATAATGCTGAGACTGTCTTATATAGGATTATAAAAGGAACTGGGACTTCTGGACTACAAGGGATTTTAGAACATAGAGATATTTTTTACCGTCCTATTTTAACTATCAAAAGGAAAGACATTGAAAATTATTGCAAAGAGAATAATTTGTCGCCAAATGTTGATAGCTCAAACAATAATACAAAATACAAAAGAAATCTCATTAGACATAAAGTGTTAAACCTGTTAAGAGAGATTAATCCAAATGTTACAGATGCACTAAATTCTCTTTCTCAAATTGCAAAAGAAGATAACGAGATTATAAATAAATACTTACCTAAAAATATTCTTGATGCTACTGATATTGAACAAAAAAGAATTATTTATAACATATTAATCCAATATAATATTGAATATGATAAAGAAAAAATTAAAAATATTCAAAAATTTATAAAAGAGAATAAATATTCAAAATCTGGGAAAAAAATTTCTCTCACAAAAGATTTATGGCTATTTGTTAGCGAAGAAAAAGTAGAACTTGTAACCAAAACAGGAAAAAGTAACAATCAAATTCAAATAAATAAATGCGGAGAATATAATTTTGAAAACTACACTTTTTCAATAAAAGAATATTCAAACCAAATAACCGATTTTCCAAAAGATACAGATTTCACAGCTTATATATCAACTGATGATGTAAATTTTACTTTAAGACATAGAAAAGATGGAGATAGAATATACCCTTTAGGCTTGAACGGAGGGCAAAAACTAAAAAAATATCTTAATGAAAAAAAAATTCCGCAACACGAAAAAGACAAACTAATCTTTTTATGTAAAGGAAATGAAATTTTTTGGGCAGCAGGACTTGGAATAAGCGAAAAAATCAAAGTTGTACAAACTCCAACACATGTGATATCATTAAGAAAAAGGTAGGTTATTTATGGACATCAATAAATTAAAAATATTATTTACCGAAGAACAAATACAGACCAGAATAAAAGAACTTGCAGATCAAATGAATAAATTTTATGGAAATGAAGAAGTTTATGCTGTTTGTGTATTAAAAGGTGCTGTTATGTTTGCAACAGATTTAATAAAACATTTAAATATGCCTTTAAAAATTGAATTCATAAGACTCTCAAGCTATAACGGAGGCACTAGCACTACTGGAAAAGTTAATGCTGTTGATATTTCATTACCTGATTTAAACGGAAAAAATGTTCTTATTATTGAAGACATAGTTGATACAGGACTAACCGCAAAATTTCTTTTGGATTTTTTACACTGCAATTTTCACACAAAATCTACAAAATTTTGTTCACTACTTGATAAAAAAATAACAAGAATTGCAGATGTTGATGCTGACTATTTTGGTTTTGAAGTTGATGACAAATTCTTAATCGGATATGGGCTTGATTATGATGGATACTATAGAAACCTTAGATATATAGGCTATATGGACAAATCTGATCTGGAGTAAAAATTGAATATTAATGATAGATTTATAAAAAATTTCAATAAATTTTATAATATACAGTATTCTCTAAATTTTGAAAAAGAATTATTTGAAATACTTAAATCTATCATCCCTTTTGAATCAGGATATATATTTTTTACAAACCCTGAGAAATTGGAATATGCTTATAACCCAAAATATAAAAAACTCTGTGAAATAGACAGTCCCGGCTTAAAAGAAACTTTAATGTATAAAAATACTCCATTTGGTGAAATTATAATATCAGGAGGAGATTATACAATCCAAGATGCTATAGTTTTTAGAGCCTGCGCCTCAATTATTGCTAATATTACAAAAGACATTGAGATATCTAAAATTATGAAAATCCAAACCGAAACATTGATGAATGAATATAAAGATATTTCAAAAAATAATAAAAAAATAAAGCAAGAAGAAGAAATTAAAACGAAATTTTTATCGCACGTATCACATGAATTAAGAACTCCAATAAACTCAATACTTGGTTTTTCAGATTTACTAAATAATGAATTTGTCGGGAAATTGAATAAAAAACAAAAAGAATATATAAATGATATTAAAATATCATCTCTGTATTTGCTTGATATGATTAATGAAATTCTTGATATGTCTAAAATTGAAACAAACACTATTAAATTAAATTTAACAAGTTTTAATATAAAAAAACTCATTACTGAAATTGAAAATTTGGTAGAACCATTGGTTATAAAAAAACAAATTAAATTGATCAATAATGTTAATGACTTTAATATCACAGCAGATTACCAGAAAATTAATCAAATTATATTTAATCTACTAAGTAATGCAATAAAATTTACAGATAATAATGGGCAAATAACAATTTCTTCGCACAAAAGCGACTTAGGATTCAATATATCAATCAAAGATAATGGAATAGGTATAGCTAAAAAAGACCAAAAAAGAATTTTTAAAAAATTTGAACAAATAGATAATACCCATACAAATTCTACAGGACTTGGATTAGCTATCACTAAAGAACTTGTAAAACTGCATAAAGGCAAAATTTCACTTATTAGTGAATTAGGAAAAGGTTCAGAATTTATAATAAATATCCCACAAAAATAAATAAAACTTGTTTGAAAGTCTAAATTATGCTATAATACATCATATACAAGATAAAAGAGGAGCTTACAAAATACTATGGCATCAATTAAAGACGCATTTGAAGAATCAATTCAAGAAGAAAATGCAACTTTAAAATACATTATATTTGCTATCCCTATATATTATTGGGTAGATCTTTATGTAAAAAATGAAGATATGTCAAAGTTTTGGATTTTAGCTCTTATATTAATACCTCTTTATATAGGTTTTTTAACACAATGTACCACTAATGTTCGCAACGGGAAAAATAAAGTATTGCCATCATTTAACATTTTTTCAATGTTTTGGGATGGAATTAAATGCCTACTGGCAATAGGTCCTTCAATTGCAATTAATTGCATACTTGCTTCTATATGTAGTAAATTAACTCAAGAGCACATCCCAGAATCAAGTACTTTAACAGTTTTTCTCTTTGCGATATGGGGATTATTTATTTCCTTTATATTAACATCTTATTTATGCTACATTAAAGATTTTAAAATCCTTGATGCATATAATCTTAAAACAATTTATAACACAAGTGTGGATGTATTTTTTGGGGTTATATTTATGATTCCGCAAGTATTAATAGCAAATGCTATTTTAATCATGCCGGTAACTTATATAATTTGGATATTTTTCGGAATTCCAAATCCTATCGCAACTTTTTACTGGTGTTGTGTTTTTATATTCAATTTAGCATTATGCGGGCATTATCTTGCTCAAATAGGATATGAAGCAATTGCGACAAAAGAAAACCAAGATAAGCTCTTATAAAATTAATTTTCAAGCATTTCTCTTAATTTTTTTAACTTATCCCTAATTTCCGCAGCTCTTTCAAAATCAAGGATTTTAGCTGCTTTATGCATATCCTTTTCAAGTTTGTCAATAAGTTTAGGTAAATCTTTTTTATCGATTCCCATATCCACCATTTCTTCTGCAACAATATCCTCTAAATCTCGGTAACTTGCAACAAGAGATAGTAAGTTGTTTTCAATCGGTTTTTTTATTGTTTGAGGTATAATACCATATTTTTTATTATAATCAAGTTGAATTTTTCTACGACGCTCAGTTTCTGAAATAGCTTTTTCCATAGATTCGGTGATTCTATCAGCATACATAATAACTTCACCGCATGCATTACGAGCAGCTCTGCCAATAGTTTGAATCAAGCTTGTTTCAGAACGCAAAAATCCTTCTTTATCAGCATCCATAATTGCAACAAGAGATACTTCTGGAATATCCAACCCTTCTCTTAAAAGGTTTACACCAATCAATACATCAAACTCTCCAAGTCGTAAATCCCTTAATATTTCAACTCTTTCAAGAGATTGAATTTCACTATGCAAGTATCTAACTTTTATTCCTTCTTGAGTAAAGAAATCCGTTAAATCTTCTGCCATTCTTTTGGTCAAGGTTGTTATTAAAACTCTTTCATTTTTATCTGCCCGCTTTTGAATTTCTAATTTTAAATCATTAATTTGCGACTCAATAGGTCTAACTGAAATTTTAGGATCTACCAAACCTGTTGGTCTGATAATTTGCTCTACTAACTGCAGTGAAGTTTGTCTTTCAAATTCCCCAGGAGTAGCAGATATATAGATTTTTTGATGAACTTTTTTGAAAAATTCCTCATTTTTCAATGGCCTGTTATCTCTTGCACAAGGCAGTCTAAAACCATATTCAATAAGTGTATTCTTCCTTGAAGCATCTCCATGATACATGCCTTTTAATTGAGGCAAAGTAACATGTGATTCATCTATAACTGTCAAAAAATCCCCTCTAAAATAATCCAACAAAGTTGCAGGAGCTGATCCGGGCGGGCGTCTTTCTATAATTCTTGAATAATTTTCAATACCAGAACAATACCCCATTTCCTTTATCATTTCAATATCATATTTTACTCTTTGTTCAAGTCTTTGAGCTTCAACTAACTTATTTTGATTATTAAGCTCTACAAGCCTTTGTTGTAATTCTTGTCTGATTAAAGAAATAGTTTCGTCAACATTTTCATCATATGATAAATAATGTACAGCTGGATATATAACTACCTTATTCGGAGTCTCAATTATCTCTCCAGTTACATTATCAATCCTCACTATTTTTTCTATTTCATCTCCAAAAAAATAAATTCGTGTAATTATTTTTTCGTAAGCAGGCATGATTTCTACAATATCACCACGAGCTCTAAATGTTGAACGCTCTAAAACAAGATCATTTCTTGAATATTGAACACTAACAAGATGTCTTAGCAAATCATCCCTGGATACTTCATCCCCAATGTTTAACTCAATAGAACCTTTAAAATAATTTTCGGGCAATCCTAAACCATAAATACAACTGACAGATGCAACAATTATTACATCATTTCTTTCATACAAACATCTTGTTGCATTATGTCTTAACCTATCAATTTCTTCATTAATAGATGCAGATTTTTCAATAAAAGTATCAGTTCTTGGTATATAAGCTTCGGGCTGATAATAATCATAATAACTAATAAAATATTCAACAGCATTGTCTGGAAATAATTCTTTAAATTCATTATATAATTGAGCAGCAAGTGTTTTGTTATGAGCAATAATTAATGTTGGCTTTTGAACTTTTTCTATAACATTTGCAATTGTAAAAGTTTTTCCAGAGCCTGTAATTCCTAAAAGAGTTTGAGCATCATCACCTTCTTCAATTCCTTTAACAAGCTTTTCAATAGCTTTTGGTTGATCTCCAGCAGGCTTATATTTTGAACATATTTTAAATTTCTTATTCATATTAAAATTATACTTTAATTATAAAATACTGGCAAAAAAATTTTTTATGTGCTTATATATAATGTGAAATAAAGTCTTAAGGCAACTAAAATTGATTAGTTCTATACAATATACTCCTGAAAAGAAAAAACATCACAAATATCAAGACCCTTTAAATAAAACATTACCAGTACTAATGTCATATTCAAATGAAGTAGGTACAGCAATTTCTGAAATAGCGCCAAAACTTGGGGCTGCACTTTGGGCACCTACATTTATGTATTTAGGTGCAGATATATATGATAAATATAAAAATGATAAAGATAATTACAAGCCAAGCAGCAGAAGAGCGATAAAAAGAGCTATTTTTCAAGGGCTAACCTCATTGGTTGCACTTCCTGCTTTAATTTTTGCAGGGCAATGGGCTGTATCACCATTAGGGAAAATTGATAAATCAGGAATATCAGGGAATGCAAAAGACGCAATATATAGGCACACAAAAAATGTATTAGACCAAGCTCATGGAATAGCACTAGAAAATCTGGAAAACTTCAAAACTATTATAGCAGATAGTCTTGAAAACAAAATTAATACAAGAAAACATGAGAAAAAAACTGCAGGATTTTTAAAGAAATTATACTTTAAACTTTTCACAAAAAGATACACTTTATTAGAATCAGACAGAAATAAAATATTAGCATTTGCAAAAAGTAACGCAGAGAAAACTTACAACATTGCAAAAGCATTAAAAAATAATGACAGAAAAAAAGTCCCGCTATTTATATACAAAAAATACAAAAATACTATTCCTATAATGAATGAAATGTATAAAGAAGGAGATTATTCATACTTCGCGACAAGAACAGCTTTAAAAGATTATCAAAAATCATTAATTTTTAAAAATAAACTACTCAAAACATTTGGAGGTTTTGCTGCTCTAATTTTATTTGCAAAACCAGTAAATGATTTTGTAGAAAAACAAATAATGAAAAAATATATTGATCCGGGAATTGATATGATAACGCAAAAACATATCAATGAATCTAAATTAAAAAATATTATAAATGAAATGAACAAAAATACTAGTTCTTTTGATAAAAACGTGAAGACATCAAACCTGATTGTGAAAATGCAGCTTGAGCGCGAATCGAAGTCAAAGGCTGCGGAATCTCACTAATATATTTTCCATCAACTAATTTTACAATATTTTTTACAGATAAAGCATTTGTTCTTGCGGGAGTTAATTCTACTATTGATGTAAGTTTTATCTTGCCATCAGAAAATTTATTTAATTGAATTAAATAATCACAAGAATCCAAAATAGTATGTTTTGCAAACTTATCAGAACATTTTTCTTCATTCATAACTGCGGCAATCATTTTTGCCAAAGCATTTTCAACAGAAGACGATCGCAAAGAAAATATCAAACCCTTATTTTCTATAAGCACTGGAACATAATTATTCAAATCAGCAAAAACAACCTCATATGGAAATTTCAATATGCTATCCAGAAATTTGTGATAATCATCACTTTTAACATCAATTAAAAAATCTGTTGAATCTTCAAATTTATTTGATATTTGAGGAAATTCCTGTATAAGAGCTCCTCTCTTATTTTTAGCTAAACAATTATATAAAGTCCCTAATAAAAATGTCTTACCGGAATTTATATCACCGGATATAACAATATTTTTACCAGAATCAACTATAGACAAAATAAAGTCAAATATTTCTCTAGACATTATACCTGAATTCATAAATGAATCAACAGTAAATTCCGGAATTTTTCTTATTGAAATTATGGTACCTGAAATTGATATGTCAGATGAAATAATCGAAAACATATAACCGCCAGCAGCAAAATTAAAAACTTTTTTTATACATAATTTATCCACTGAACAAATTCGTAAAATATTTTTTATTATAAAATCAACTTGAGTTTTTGATAATACAATCTCTGTATCATGCATTTTCCCAAACATTTCAATATAGACCTTCTTATTTCCATTAATAAGAATAGAAGAAACATTCTCATTTTTTAGCAAATTTTCTATAGGCCCAAAACCTCTAATAATATCAAATAATTTTTCTATTATCGCATTTTTTTTATCATCACTAATATTTAACTTCTGAGAATCAATAAAATTTTTTACTAAATTTATTTGCTTAGCATCTTCATAATCATTCCAAACAGGAATAGTATTTATTTTATTTAGCAATTGATCAAGTAAATCTTCATCACTGCAACTAACTTGATGTTGCTTGATAATTAATTGTTCATTTGAAGGCTCTGAATATTCTTTACTTTCAATATTCAATTCTTTATCATTAGAATCTTCTTCTGAAAGAATATTTTTTTTAAATCTTGTACTCAATTTACTACTTTGGAGAATCAATTATACACCTCTATCATTATTTGAAAATTTTTGTCTATATATACTGTCTGATACCATCAAAGCTAAATTTTTATAGCTTACAGCAACATTTGAATCTGGACTAACTTCAGACACTGGAACACCTTTATTTATAGCGGTCATCATCGTAAAGTAATTATTTGGTATTTTCCAATAAAGTTTTTTACCCAATACTTCTTCAACATCTTCTACTTTTATATCATCATTTTCCATATATCTATTAATCAATACCTGAATTTTTTCACTATTAATACCCAACTTATCAAAAAGTTCAAGACATCTTTGACAATTTCTCAATGCAGGTAAATTTACAATAGACACTAAAAATACTAAATCCGAATTTTCAACAGCTGTCATAGCTGTATTATCAAAACCTCCTGAAGTATCTACTACTACATATGAAAAAGTTTCTTTTAAAATTTCAAAAAGCTTCGAAATATCCTTTGCAGGGACTTTATCCACCTGTTTAAAATAAGGAGGATCTGCTAATACATACAAACTAGTATCTTTATATTTTTCCAGTGTTGATAATAAAAAGTCTTCATTAATTTTATCCAAATTTTGCAACATATATGAAATATTAAAAGAAGGCTTCAAATCCAAAAATGTAGTTACATCCCCTAACTGAAAATTCAAATCAATTAATGCTACATTTTCTTTAGTAATTTTAGCCAGCTCTAATGCTAAATTTGTCGCAACAGAAGTTTTTCCAACCCCACCTTTATTTGAATAAACAGTTATAATTCTGCATCTGGATTTTTTTTGCTTTATATTTTCCATATCACAATATAACTTTGATAAAGAATCAAATAAATCTTTCTTTATAACAGGCAAAGCAAGAAAATCTGAAGCTCCAACACGCATTGATCGGATAACAATATCTACATCTGGCCTATCTGACATTGCTATCACTTTACAGAAAGAAAACTCAGAAGTTATCTTTGATATAAAATTCAATCCCTGCTCTTGATATTCTGAAATATCAACAATTACTAAACACTTTGAAAGTTCTTTTACAGCGTTATAAGCCTTAGAAAAATCAGAAGTAGAGGATAAAAAACTAAATTTTTCAAACTCTTCTGAATACTTTTTCAATAGTTCTGCTAAATGAAACTGCTCGGTAATAATAATTGTAGGAATACTATGTTTCATAAAGCAATTGTATCATATTTTAAAGAAATAATCAAATAAAAAAGCCCTGCACAGATGTGATTTTGTTGCCTGCGTGGTCTCGCAGGTGGGTGAACGCCTTGGATTATCCGTTTCCCGCTGGCGATTTTTAAATCGGCGGGTATACTTCACATCCTATAAGAGCTTATTCTCCCTTTTAAAATAAATGTAGGAACAAAATGAGCACCTATACAGAGCTATTTCCATTATAACATAATCATTTTACAAATTCAATATAAACTAGTTTCTATTCTTATTAACTCCGATAAAAAATCCGATATATCCTGATAGTAAAACAACAACTATCGCATTAACTATCATAATTATAGGATTAGCAGGATGCAAAATATTTAAAACTATAACGACAAAACCAAGTAAAAGTGCTGCTAATGTGCAGTTGAAAGTACCTTTACTACTTTTCTTTACTTTAACATTATGACAAAGCTTTTCTTTCATTAATTTTATATTTGATAGATTTAAAGCTTTCAAATAAGCAGCCTTAGAAATTTGACCATTTTCATATAAACGTCTGCAAGACTTTTCATATGCTTTATTTAATTGAACCTCAACAAGTTCAAGCATTTCGTCTTGAGTTAAATTACCGATAGTAGCTTCTTTGGTCATTTCAAAAGCTACATAAGCCAACTTTTGCAGAATATTTTCATGATAAATTTCAGGGATATCAGAACGCAACAAGTCAATATATTTATGAAAAGTCCATTCAGAAATAATTTGAGTCAAAACTTTTGCAGTATCAGAATTCTCTATGGTTTCGTCATTTGAAAAAGCCTGACCTGCAATATAGGTATAATTATATATTTTATCCAAAAATGCTTTTTTATGCTTTAAAGCAATATCTTCTGGTATAAAATCTGCTGCCTGTTTGGTTAAATCTTTAGCAAAACCCTTATAATCAAATGAAGCTCTCATCAAAACCTCCTAATCAATTATACCATATCTTTAAAATATAGGCAATGATTTTTAATCAGAGTATTAATTCATTTTTAAAGTTTTTAAAGCTTCTTGTTCTGCAAGATCAGCCTTGTGCATAACAGCATTAGCCTGAGTCATGTCTTCCTGTCCTTCATTTTGAAGTTTTACCCCCTCTGGAGAAGGGATATAAGTCCTTACAGGTTCATTAGTAGCAGGTTTATATTGAGTAGTTTCAGGTTTAATTGTATTTTGAGTATTTTGAGGAGTAGTTTGTAAAACCTGAGCAGATTGTGCACCATTTTTATACTTATCTAACAAATTGGTACTACTTGTATTCTGCGAATAATTCTGAGTTTGTTGAAGCTGCGGAGGAACTTGTGTTTGATTCAAATTAGTTTGATTGTTTGCAACATTTTTATCTTCTTTACCTTCATCCAAAATAGAATTTTTAGGTTTACCAAACAGCAAATGAGAACCTTTCACAGCGATTTTACTCAAGAAAGGCAAAATCATCATCATACCAAGAATAATTCTTACAGGATAACCTGCCATTTGTTTCATTCCAAACTTAGGATGTCTGAATAAATCTTTAATTTTATCCATTATACTATTTCTTGTAACAGCTTTATTATCATAAGGTCTAATTTGTTCAAGACCTACACTTACAATTCTACCAATTTGTTTGAATAGTTTTGTAATAGGATTTTTAACTCCTGCATTTAATTCTTTTCTCAATGCTTTTTTACTAGCTTTCCATTCAGCTTTATTAGCGAATTTTCCAGCCATTGCTTTCATATTATGTTCATTCAAATGTTTACGGTAAGCTTCAACAGCTTTTTTCATTTCTTCTGGAGTTTTACCCATTCCGGCATATTGCAAACCTCCGATTTTATGCATCAACTGAATTGCTAAAGGCATACATGCAAAGAATGCAATCATTTCAGTAAAACGTTCCATAAATGATTTAAATTTTTCACTTCCGCCACCTTCAGCTTTTGCTGATTTATATATAACATCAGCCAAATAAAAAGCTTGTGCAATGGCAACAAATTTACCTCCGGCAACTCTGTTTGTAGCACCTTCCAATATAAGATTATTATATTTTGCTAATATTTTTCCTAAAATTGATTTCGGAATTTTGTTTATTAATCCTGTTTTATTAAGTACCTGTTCAAGTTCAGGATGATTTTTTAAATTCACATTACCTAATGAAGCCGCTATTTTATTTGCAGTCTCAGAAGCATACACTTCTCTACCAATAATTTTAGTTTTTAATTTCCTTAAAGAAGTACTATTAGATCCCCAAATTCTTGCAAACATATTTTTGTTGGCATCATGACAAGCTTCCAAAACTCGAGGCATTCTATCTTGAATGTTCTTTTTCACAACTTCTAATTCTGCGAAATCTTTATATCCCCATTCAAAAGCTTTCATATCTTTCAATTTTGAAGCTCTATCTGCAAATGGGAGTTTTTCAAAATCAGCAATAGCAGATTTTATATAAGAATCAGTTCTTTTAACTCTTGAATTTTGCAATATTGTTTCAAATTCTGCTTTTTGTAATATCTCTGCTTTTGCCTGAGATGTAGGAGCATTATCTAATAAATTTTTCCATTTAGAAATATCTTTATCAGATGCTCCATAACAATCCAAATCTTCTATATACTTTAATGGCTCAACAAATTTTTCTATGTGTTGAGGGTAATCGTATAAAATCATCCCCCACATACCATTAGCTTGTCCCTTTACCATATCTAATTCCGGTAAAGACGAAGTATACGTCATAGCACGTGTTATTTTAAATCTGTCAATAATATGTTGTTTAAAAAAATGCTTAATACCTTTGAAACCATTATTAGTAATAGTTGCAAAATTAGATTTACCAAATGAACTATTTTTTACATAGCTGGTTACATCATCACCAAATTGTCCAACTTTATAATGGATTGTATTTTCATAATTCCCTCTTGATTTATTTGCGTATATATCCATCCCTTTAGATATAGCAAACCAAGCAGGAATCCCAATTCCTGCAGTATATAACATTCCTTTAGGATCATCTGTAGTTTCTGATACCCTATTTGCAACATATGTATCTTGAACATTTTGCTTTAACAATTCAGGATTAACAGCCTGCATAGGCACTTGAGGCTGATTTCCTTGTTGCGGTGATACAGCCGAAAACTGAGGATTATTTAACTTATCATTATATATATTATTGAACATAGTTCCCCTATTTTCCCTATATTATTAATAAAACAAAAAAGAACAAATTATTGCCATATAAAATTATATGTAAAGAAATGTAACAAGTTTAAGCTTTTTTGAAATTATACATTTTTTATATACTTTATATATACACAAGCGATAAATAAATAAGATTGAGAGGCATAATATGGCAGTAGCAAATTTAAAAAAAATTGATGACAAATTAAAAAATATCTACGAAAATCAAGTTACAGTCAACAACAATCAGCCTTTTGAAGATCGTTCAGAATTGCTTTTTGCTCAAATGAATTTTATTGCAATGGCAAATAAACAAGCTTTACATTTAATTTAACACATTTTAACTCCAATTAATTTTTCCCCTACAAATTTTGTACCTGATTTCAGAAGAAATCAGGTTTTCTTTTTATTGTATAATAAAACTATTATGAAATTATGCGTATTTTCTGGAACATTTAATCCTATTCATAATGCACATCTTAAAATGGCAGAATATGTTATTACGCATTACGAATTTGATAAAATTTTATTCATACCTGCGTATAAACCTCCACATAAAAACTACTCAAAAGAAATGTGCAAGCACAGGTACAAAATGGTCCAACTTGCAATAAAAAATAATCCGCATTTTGAAATATCTGATATTGAATTTAAAAATGAAGGTAAATCATATTCCTATCTTACAGCTATAGAATTGTACAAAAAATACAATATTGATGGAAAAATTAATTTCATTATAGGTACAGATGCTTTTGAAAAGATTGAAAGCTGGTATGAGACAGATAAGTTTAAAAATCTTGTTGATTTTATTATTTTTATACGAGAAAATGAGTCTGTAAATTTTGATAGATTAAAAGATAAAGGTTACAATTTTAAATTTGCGAAAATGCCTTTTATTGATATATCTTCAACAGAAATAAGAGAGAAAATCGCAAAAAAAGAAGATTTTAATAATTTATTACCTAAAGAAGTAGAGGAATACATAAAAGAAAATGGATTATACACAAATAAAAACTTGGCTTAAGGAAAATTTAAACGAAAAACGATATATTCATACACTGGGCACTGCAGAATGCGCTAAATATTTAGCTAAAAAATTCAACTTAGACTTTGAAAAAGCTTATCTTGCAGGATTATTACACGATTGCGCAAAATGTTTTTCAAATGAAAAGCTATTAGATATTATTCACAAAAATCTTGATGTTGAAGAATGTGAAATGCTAAATTATAAAACTTTACACGCACCAGTAAGTGCCTACATCGCAGAAAAAGAATTTAATATAACAGACAAAGAAATACTATCAGCAATTAGATGGCATACACTCGGTAAACTTGAAATGACAGATTTTGAAAAAATTGTATTTCTTGCCGACAAAATAGAACCAAATACCAGAGACAAAGAATACTCTGATAAAATTCAAGCCATTTTACAAGAAGAAAATGGTTTGAATAAAGCTCTTTTAATATGTTATAAAGAAACAATAAAAAGTTTAGTAAAAAGAGATTTAAAAATCTGTATATTAACTGTAGATATTTACAATAAACTTCAAGATATAGTCCAAAAATAGCATGTTCATGGTAAAATATATTCAAAGTGAGGATGATTGAATGAAAGTATTGGAAATTAAGAATAATTTAGTAAAAATTGCCTACGATGTTAATGATAATTTAGCACTTTCAGGATTTGTTATCATTGAAGATTCTAACAATCCCTATGTTGCTCAGGTAATGAATATTAAAGCCGATACTGTAACAAACTATGCGATAGTTAAACTGCTATTTACATTTGATAAGGAAGGAATTTTAAAAAATTATAACGGGACAATTCCTTCTCTAAAATCAACTGTAACAAAACTTCCATCAAACGAGCTTTTAGATGTTATACCTGTGAAAAATCCAATTAAACTTGGAGAACTTGCTCAGCAAGATGTATCTCTAGAACTTGACAATACTATTTTTGAAAACAATCTTCTTATTTGTTCTGATAATAATGAAAATACAAATCTTATTATTAATAATTTTGCGAAACAGATAAAAAATAAAACAGTAATATTCGATACCGACGGATTAATCGATTGTAAAGAAAAAATTGTATTTGGAAAAGATTTTAAATTACCCCTAAATTATGACAGTATCAATTTTATTTACGATAATGATTTAGAAGATGTTGATGCTACAAGCAAAGCAATTATTCAAGATATATTTTTAGAAGTTCAAGAATACACAAGGACTTTACCAGAAGGCTTTATACCTTTTGAAACTTTCTTTAACGTTGTAGATCAACAATACAAAGAAACAAAAATCACACAACTTGTATTACTAAAAAATAAACTACTTAAATATAAAGAATTAAATATTTTTGCCCAGACATTAAAAGATGTTTTGGATTTAAGCATTGCAATAGAAAATGCAGACAATATAGTTATTGACATCTCAAATATTCCTGATGATATACAAAAAGAAGTTATTACTTACATTTACAAGGTAATGAATAACATCAAAGCAGATATTTACTCATTCATAAAAGTAAATAACAGCACTACTAAGAAGCTATTAAAAACACTTATAGCACGTACTAATGTATATACTACAATTATATGTCCGCATGAATATAAGTATATAAATGAAGTTAAAGGAATAGCTCAAAACATAATATTATTTGCACCAATAACTTTGCAACATGATTTTTCATCTTATAATACATTCCTTAACAAATTAAACCCTAAAGAATTTATAATATATGGAGCTCACACTCAAAATATCCCACTAATTGTTGAGCTTGAAGAAATAGACAATTTTACTAATAAGGATGATAAAATCCTAGAAGATGAAAAAAAAGAAGATAATATAGAAAAAACAGAAAATACTGTAACAGAACAAACAAATGAAATTTCAATAGAATCAGATGTTGATAATAATACAGAAGAACCTGTTATAGAGCAAAATAATAATATCTCAGATGAAACAACAGACGATATTGAAATATATGAAGAAGAATCTCAAGAGCCTGAAGTCATTGAAGAAGAAGAATCTATAGAATATCCGGATATTCAATATCCTGATATAACTGTTGATGAGGAAGTTAATCCGCAAAATGATAATGAGACAGAGCTTATATCAATTGATGAAGATATTAATATTCAAGACAATCATATTCCAAATATCTTAGCAGAAGAAGATGATACTTCTGAACAAATTTATACTGAAGAAAATGATACTTCATTAGACGACTCTGAAACTTTTGATGAAAGCAATATAATTGAAGAAGAACAAGTTCTTGAAGAACCTGAAATTGATTCAAATGATATAGAAAACATATACGAAGAACCTGAAACCACAATAGAAGAGCCTGAAATTGACTATTCTGTTGAAGATATAGATTTAGATGAAAATTTCTTAGAACAAAACGAAGATAATGAAGTTCAAGAAAACCACGATGAGCTAGTTGAAAAAGTATCAAAAGATGTTGATAGAGCATTTTATGAAAAATTACCATCTGAAGATGATATCATCGTAGAAAGTTTAGAAGAACCTGAAATGGATGAATTAACAGAAGATGATCTTAATTTAATCGGGGATGTAACATCAGATAATCCCAATCAAGTAAATGAATTTGCAGAAGAAACAGAACAAACTCCAGTACTACCTATTTATGCGGCAGATGATACAGAAGAAAAAAATAATAACTTACAGCCAGGAGATAAAGTATCAACACCAAAGTACGGAGAAGGAATAGTTGAAAAAATGATTAAATATGGCAATAAAACACTTTGCTCCATAGACTTTCCAAATATCGGGAGAAGACTTTTAGATCCTACTATGAGTGAAATAACAAAATTATCTTAAAGTAGATGCTCCCTTTAGATATACAAATTTCGGAGAGAAACACTCATCACAATTAACAACTATTAGAACTCTTAGGCATTTTGCTAATGAATTTGGAACATTTAATTCATGAAAGCACATCATTGCAACATCTTTCCATCCCATATCAATCCTAGCAAATTTAGCCGGGAAAGCTGCATTTAGATCATCAGTCAAAGTAAAAATTACATGAGAAATCATCTTAGTATCAATTTGATTTACTTTCAAAATTTCGCTAAGTAGTTCAATTGTGGCGACTTTAATAGATTCTATTGTGTTATCATCAACAGTAATTGCACCTCTTATACCTTTAACAATATTCATAATCTTTTCCTACAATTATTTAACAATACAATCACTAATATTTTTTAACCCGTTTGCCCAATCTTTTGCAAACATTTCACCTTTACCCTCAGGTTTAACTTTTATCAATAGTAAGCAATCCTTTCCACAACCTACTTGTATACCTTCTTTAGAAACTTTAACAAATTTTCCGCATTCTCCAGGCTCTTTAATAACACGAGTTTCTAAAACCTTAATAATTTTACCATTTAAAGTAAAATAAGCAGAAGGAAATTTATAAATACCTCTAACTAAATTATGTATTTCTTCTGCAGAATTAGACCAATCAATACAAGTTTCTTCCTTAGTTAATTTATTTGCCATACATACACAATCCTCAGATTGCTTTTGAGGCATCAATGTTTTATTAATTAAACCAATCAAAGTTTCTTCAATTAATTTTGGAGATTTTTCACTGATAATATTGAATAAATCAACACAATTCATATCATCAGGAATATCAATAATTTCTTTCATACAAACATCACCGCAATCAAGACCTAATTCAGTAATCATTGTACAAATACCAGTTTGTTTATCCCCATTTATAATTGCTCTTTGGATAGGATTTGCACCCCTATATTTAGGTAGCAAGGATGCATGCAAATTTATTGTTTCATATTTTGGTATATCTAGCACATCTTGAGATAAAATTTGTCCAAAAGCAAATGTTACAAAAAAATCTGGATTCAATTTTTTCAAATTTTCTTGCACTTCAAAATCTTTTCTTATAGATTTTGGCTGAAAAACTGGTAGATTATTTGACAAAGCAAATTCTTTAATCGGAGACATTGAAATTTTGTGTCCTCTGCCTGCAGGTTTATCAGGCTGAGTTACAACAGCAAGCACGTTTATATTACTTGAATTATAGAGATATTCCAAAGATTTTAATGCAATAGCAGGTGTGCCGAAAAAAACTATATTAATCATTTTTATTTTCAAGCTCCTTATCAATTTCTGGTTCATCAACAAGCTTTTCAGGCTCTAATGGAGGCAAATTATGTTTTGCTAATATCTCATCAGTTTCAAATCTATTTACGCAATGATCTATAAACAAAATACCATCAAGATGATCATTTTCATGTTGAATAGCACGAGCTAAAAGACATCCATCTTTTGCTTCAATTACAAAAGGTCTGCCATGTCTATCCAGAGCTTTTACCATAATATTTGCATACCTTTTAACATCAGTATATGCTTCAGGAAAGCTTATGCAACCTTCTTGAGCAACTACTGCTCCTGATTTTTTTATAATTTTTGGGTTTATAAATACTATCGGATTAAGCGGTTCATCATTCTTTGACACATCAACAACAAATACACGATAATTAACACCAATTTGAGGAGCGGCCATTCCTACTCCATTTTTAGCATACATAGTATCCAATAAGTCCTGAACAAGATCTTGTATTTTTTTAGATACTTTATGCACTTCTTTTGAAGGTTCTCTTAAAGATTTTTCACCATATTGCAAAACTCGTTTTACAGACATATATACTACCTCTTTAAAATTATATCTATTAATGAATTGAATTTATCATATACATATAAGATAAAACTCAAACAATCCAACTACTTAGTAGTATAGCATAAAAAAGATTATCTTACATTAAGAAACTTATGGACTTGGGGAATCAATCTTACATTTTTATACTTATCTAAAAATAAATTTAAAGTTTTTTGAGCAAATTGAGAAGAAACAGACATATTATCCTCTATCATTTCAGGTTGGAGAATCAATTCTATACCATATTTATTTCCAAGAGAGCAACATTGCTGAATTTCTTCATCACTTATTTTTTCATTAAAAACAATTTTAGCAAATGTTTCAACACCACTACAATTTTTAAAAAATTCATCATGGAATTTATAAGAATTTTTAATACCGGAAGCACTTTCAAGCTTTATATCAGCAGATATAATATCAATAAATGTTTTTATTTCCAACAATTTATCAGCAAGAGTAGCGTTTGTCTCTAAGTAAACTTTAGAATTTACCATAGGCAAAAAATCCTTCAAAAACTCGACTGATAACAATGGCTCGCCTCCTGTCAAAGAAACAGAATGAATTGTTCTATGCTTGTTTACGATTTGAGCTAAATCACAAGGAGTATATTCTAAATAGTTTTCTTCAGCTAAAAAATCTGTATCACAATAATTGCATTTCAGATTACAATTGCAAAACCTGATAAAAAGCTGTTTATATCCGACATATGGGCCTTCGCCTTGGATTGATTCAAATATTTCTTTAATCTTAATACTATTCATTTAATAAATTCTCTCTTATATTTTGTGATGAAATTTTCTTTAACTTTTCGTATAATCTTATTTCATCATCCGACAAAGAACAAGGAATTTCAATATGCACAATTACAATCATATCTCCAATTTTTCCATTCTTATCAATTCCTTGACCTGCTAAGCGGAATTTTTGTCCTGAATGCGTATTAGCAGGAATTTTCAATGACAATTTTTCATTAAATGAAGGAATAGTTATACTTCCGCCAAGAACAGCTTCAAACGGATTTATTGGGACATTATAGACAACATCATTTCCTTCAAAAGATATTCTTGAATTGGGTTCAATTTTTATCTTTAAATATAAATCGCCATTTTTACCGCCATCTTTGCCTGCAGAACCTTCTTTTGCAATACGCAATTTTGTACCGTTTTTTACATTCTTTGGGATTTTTACATTTATTTTTTTATGTTCAATTTTTTCGCCTGTACCATCACAAAATTTGCACTTTGTTCCGTTTATAAACTTACGGCCAAAACAATTTGGACATTCAGAAGCATGCATTACATTAATCACTCTTTGAGTACCGTTAACAGATTCTTTTAATGTTATTGAAATTTCTTCAATTATATCCTTACCATTTTGAGGAGTAATTGTATCTTTTTTATCTTGTTTCTTACTTAAGTTATCAAAAAATGTATTAAATTTTTTAGCAGCTTCTTCTTTTTTATATTTAAAATCAGCTTTTTTATTTGAAGTTGAATATTTATTATATGAGTATTGATCTTTTTTATAAGAATCACTTTTTTCTTCTTTTTTAGGAGAAGATTTAAAAAATCCGTTTATTGTATCATAATTTATTTTCTTTTTCGGATCAGATAGAACTTCATATGCCTCAGTTATATCCTTAAATTTGGATGTTCCATAAGGATTTACGTCTGGGTGATATTTTCTTGCCAAATGTCGATATGCCAATTTTATCTCAGCATCTGAACTGTCTGGTGTAACTCCAAGAATAGAATAATAATTCTTCATCATATAAATATATATAATGAAGTTTTAAAAATTATCAACCTGCTCACAAATATCAGTTCGGTATTTTTTACCATCAAAAGAGATTAAATCAACACTTTCATACAAATATTTTCTAGCCCTTGAAAGCGTTTTAGCAGTATGAGTTAATACAAAGTTTTTGCCTTTTATCGACTCATACTCTAAATATTTATTTTTTTTAATTCCAAAGTGAGAAATATCCGAATCTATATATTCCAAACCTTTTATAACACTGCCATCAGTTCTTGAAGAAATAACACAAGAAACAGAAGAATCATCAGATATTTTAATAGAGTCATAATCATCAGCAAATGAACCTATTGCACAAGCCTGAAATAAAGTGAATAAATTTTCCTCTATTAAATTTAATACAGCATCAGAATCATGATCAGATAAAAACGGTTTAAAATCCAAAACAACAAATTGACCATTCTCATCCAAAACACAATTTATTCCTAAAATACCTAAATAAGGGGTACCTCTTTGTTGTAATTCTTCCAATACAACATTTACAACATTACTCATTAAATAATCTTGCAAATCATAAGATATTTTATAATCAGGAGTGAAAGCGCCTATTCCTGAAGTAAGAATACCTCCATCACCATCTTCCATAAATTTGTAATTCGCAACATTCACAAGAGGAATAGCATGGTAACCGTCAGTGATTATATATAATGAAAATTCATGTCCATAAACATAATCTTCCAAAACAACTTTTTTTTCGTCTTTTGCAAATAAATCTTCTACAAATGTTTTTGCAGAAGAAAATGTAGAACAAACTAATCTATCATTTGAATTTCTCGTTTCATCTGTTTTTATCACTTGGGGCATCTGAGCAGTTTTCAAATAATCTACAGCTAAAGGCAGCTTATCAAAAATAGCAAAACGTGGAGTGGGTATTCTCAATTTATACAAAAACTTCTTTGCGATGGATTTACTTAAAACAAAATTGGAACTTTGAGCCGTTGGTGCAAAAATTAATTGACCATTAATCTGAAAAAGTTCAGCAATATTATTTTTTATTGCAAGGTCAGATACAACTACAGTTAAATCAATTTCCTCAGAAACAGCGAACTCCAAAAGTTCCTGTATATTATCTTCTCTTATATCTATACACTGAGCAAATTCAGAGATTGCCAAATTACCTGGAGCTACAAATAATTTACACCCATATCCAGTAAACTTCTTTGCTAATGAATAAGCATTAGCTGACGTACCAATTATTAAAACTTTTTTATCTAAAGCCATATAGTAATTATATTACAAAAAATTCTAATCTATATATATGATTTATTAACAAAAATTAAAAAATAACAAAATATAATGCTATAATTATGACATAAGAAAATAAATTATTAAATATCTATTAACGTGAGAGGTTTAAATGGCAGGTATTGTAAATTTATTATCACAAATGTTTGTTCCGCAAACTACACAAACGGTTTCTCCTGTAAGGACTTCTAGTAATCCATACAGCAATAACCCATTTGTAAACTATAAGGGAAATAGTTTAAATAACTATGCAAAAAATTCTCCTGTAAGAGGCGGATATTTCGCAGGATACTATAATGGAAAACAAAATATTGTAGGACAACGCTTATTTATTGAAGTATAACAACCTCAATTGACATTGCCCAACACATGAGTTATAATATAAAGAGGTTGTTATGAGTGAATGTGGTTATATGAAGTATAGATTAATTAAAGGATTTACTGTCGCCGAATTGATGATTGCAATGACTATTGTTGGAATTATTTCTGCAATTACTATCCCTGCTGTTATTGGAAATTATCAAAAGAAAACTTTTGTAACCATGTTACAAAAAAATTATTCTGAATTATCTCAAAATTTGGCAATAATGAGTACTGAAAAATACCAAAAATCATTTTATAAATCATTATTAGGCACACAAAATAACGCTGAAAAATTTTTTGATAACTACTACATTCATACAGATGTAGATTCTTTTGCAACAAGCTATGGGGCACTAAATGGCGGAACCGAAAATTTCACCTGCAGTGGGACAAATGCAACATTAAAAAGTGGTGCTGCAATGTGTATTATAAATGCCACAGCTACAACACCTGCAACTGTATATCTTGATGTAAACGGCAAAGATAATCCGAATATGGGTGGTAGAGATATGTTTACATTATATATATATGATGACTATAGCATAGATGATAAAGATATTACCCCAGATAAAATCAGTAATGGGACTGCTGAAACAGCCAGAAATACTCTATTTACTCAATCATGCAAATCTTCTAAATTAGGAGAAGGTTGTTTTGGTAAAATCTTAAATGATAACTGGCGAATGGAATATTAATTTATGAAAGGGATATATATGAAACTAAAACAAGCTTTCACATTAGCAGAAGTATTGATAACAATGAGTATTATAGGGGTTGTTACGGCATTAACAATACCAAACCTTGTAAAGAATTACCAA
Organism: uncultured bacterium; assembly: GCA_949290355.1. Classification (GTDB taxonomy): domain Bacteria; phylum Cyanobacteriota; class Vampirovibrionia; order Gastranaerophilales; family Gastranaerophilaceae; genus Stercorousia. Next base: position 868,301 of record CASERN010000011.1, read on the forward strand.
AAAGATGCTCAAGCCATTCAAATACAAAAAATGTCAAATGACATTGCTAATGCTATAGATATGTTTATTACAGAAGAAGGTAAAACTAAATTTTACTTAACAAGCGCATATACAAATACTCTTCCAAATGGTGATGCTGTTACTGATGGATTAGATAATTTCATTACTACACATTTCAAAGTAGCAAAAACTTGTACTGCAAAAACAAGTGGGGGCTGTTTTTCTGCAGATAAATATGGTAACATAAGTAATACAAGTACAGATACCGATGATGATGAAGAAACAGAAGAAACAGAAGAAACAGAAGATGCAGACAATACAGTAAATGCTAATGGCGAATTTGCATGTCCTAACAAGGCATATGTTTTAGCCAATGGAGCTGCAATATGCTTTATAAAGGGGACAGGAACCAATCCAAATCTTACTTTATATGTAGATACTAACGGAATTGAAAAACCAAATATAGGCGGAAGAGACATGTTCTCTTTAGTTATAGATTCGGCAACTGGAAACGTCGTAGGAACTACAGGCGGATGTACAGATAAAGTATATGGAGATGGTTGCTACGCTTTGTTATCAGGAAATTCTTGGAAAATGGATTATTAAGATACAAAAAAGAGAGTATAATAACATGCTCTCTTTTTTACTTAATAAATCTTTAATTAAAATTTTATTATGCACTTTTTTATAATATCATTAAACTAAGAGTGAATTATGAAAGAGTGTGATAATTTAGTTGTTGGTGCTGGCATATCAGGTTCAGTGCTTGCAAGATTACTTGCGGAAAATGGTGAAAATGTTACTATAATTGATAGTAAAAACCATATTGCAGGTAATATATATGACTATTTTGATAAAAATGGGATTTGTATACATAAATATGGATCACATATATTCCATACAAATAATGAAAAAGTTTGGCAATTTGTAAACAGATTCTCTGAATTTAATACATATATGCATAGAGTCATTGCTTTAATTGATGGAATAGAAACTACTATCCCTTTCAATCTAAACACCATTCATGATGTATTTCCTAAAAGTCTAGCAGAAAGACTTGAACATAAATTAATAAGTACTTTTGCATATAATACAAAAGTGCCAATTCTGGAATTTATGAAAGTAAAAGATGAAGATTTAAACTTTCTTGCAAAATATATATACGAAAAAGTATTTCTTCATTACACAGCAAAACAATGGGGTAAACGACCAGAAGATATTGACAATTATGTTACATCAAGAGTCCCCGTATATATAAGTAAAGACTCAAGATATTTTCAGGACAAATATCAAGGAATTCCAATAAATGGATATACTGAAATGGTAAAAAATATTCTCAATCATAAGAATATTAATCTAAAATTAAATACTAATTTTTCTCACAATATTAGATACAAAAGACTTTTCTATACCGGTTCAATTGATGAATTTTTTAATTACAAATATGGCATGCTACCGTACAGAAGTCTTGATTTTAAATTAGAAACTCATAATACTGAATTTTATCAGAAAAATGCTGTTGTAAATTATCCTTGCAACTATGATTTCACAAGGATTCATGAATACAAATATTACTTGAAAAATAAATCTCAAAAAACTGTTATTGCAAAAGAATACCCGAAGAAATATGAACCCAATATAAATGAAAGATATTATCCTATTGTAAGCGATGAAAACCAAGAATTATACAATAAGTATAAAAAAGAAATTCCAGACAATGTATATTTCCTTGGAAGATTAGGAGACTATAAATATTACGATATGGATAAAGCTATAGAACGAGCTATTAAATTATATGAGGAGATTCAAAACACATGCCTAAAATAAGTATAATAATCCCTGTTTATAATGTAGAAAAATATTTAGTAAAATGTTTAAACAGTATAATTGAGCAAACATTAGAAGATATAGAAATAATTTGTGTAAATGACGGTTCTACAGACAACTCTCTTGATATCCTTAATGAATTTGCAAAGAAAGATCAAAGAATTATTGTTATTAACAAAGTCAACTCTGGCTATGGTAACACAATGAATATGGGAATTAATACTGCTAAGGGTGAATATATTGGAATTATTGAATCTGACGATTTCGCAGATAGAAATATGTTTAAAGACTTATACAAATTGGCTAAAGAAAATGATGCTGATATTGTAAAAGGAGATTGGTTCAGTTATTGGTCGAAAAACAATTTTTCAAGAAAACAAAACAGAATCTCTCCTGCCAAAGCTTTAAAATTAACAAACAGTAAAACTGATAAAAGTTTACTACGAATAGATCCATCTGTTTGGAGCGCAATATATAAAAAAGATTTTTTAAATAAATATAATATTAGATTTTTAGAAACACCGGGTGCCAGTTTTCAAGATATAGGGTTTTCTTTCAAAGTTTTTGCATTAGCCCAAAGAGTAATTCTTACGGATAAAGCCTATTTATATTACAGACAAGATAACCTTAACTCTTCAGTTAAAAGCAAAAACAAAGTCTACTGTGTATGTGATGAATATGATGAAATTGACAGATTTTTAAAGCAATATCCGGAATTGGAAGTTAATTTCAAAATACAAGAAGAAATAAACAGGTATAATGGTTATTTAAGTTCAGTACTTAGATTAGATGAGAGCTTAAGACCTGAATTTGTGGAAGTTTTTTCTAGACACTTTAAAGAAGAATATAATTTAGGGATATTAGGAAATGAATTTTTTAGAAAAATCAATAAAAAAGATTTTATACTACTTATAAATAATCCAGCAAAATTTACAAAACATCTTAAATCTATCGAAAGGAAAAGAAAATTTAATAAAATAAGAAAAAATATTATCTCAATACATTTTAGAAATGGAAAAATCAAAATGACAATATTCGGTAAGGAGATAATATAAGAATATGCCTAAAATTTCAGTTATTATTCCTGTATACAATGTAGAAAAATATTTACCACAATGTCTTGACAGCATTACACAACAAACTTTCAAAGATATAGAAATCATTTGTATAAATGATGGCTCTTTGGACAATTCTCCAGCAATTCTAGAAGAATATTCAAACAAGGACTCAAGAATAAAAATTATTAACCAACAAAATAAAGGACTCTCTGAAGCAAGAAACACAGGGATTAATGAGGCAAAAGGAGAATATATATCATTTGTAGACTCTGATGATTATATTGAAATCGATACATATGAAAAAATTGCAAAATATCTCGACAGTAAAACAGAACTAATATGCTTTGGAACAAATATTATAGGCGATAATAATATCCCCAATTTATCATCACAAATAAAATACTACAAAATAAAATATTCAGGGCTCAAAAAACTTAATGATCAAATACTGCTAAATACAAATGCAGATGTATGGAATAAAATTTTTAAGACATCAATTATTAAAGATAATAAATTAAATTTTCCTAAAGGAGTACAATATGAATCTGTGCCTTTTTATTGGCAATACACTTCATTTTGTACAAATGCATACTTCATTAAAGACAAACTTTATAATTATAGAAGAAGAAATAACTCAATAATGGAAAAAACATTTAAAAAAGAGTTTAAAGGTGTCTTTGACCATTTATCCGTAATGGAAATCATTTTAAATTTTTGGGTAACACATAATTTAATTACTAAAAAACAAAAAACTTTTGAAAATTTATTTGAACAATATGTGTATCTCACACTAGCATTCTCAAAAGAAAACGAACATGAAAAAGCGATTTTATTAGCCAAACAAATTCTTGAAAAAGAGAAACTTAAATATAAATCTCCAAAGATTAAAGCATTATTAAAAGGAGACATAAAAAAAATTATTGATAGAAGAACTTTAGCCCAAAAAATTTTTTCAATTAAAAATAACAAGAACTATAAAATACTAAATATTTTGGGACTAAAAATAAAATTTCTAAAATTAATAAAAATATTCCCAAAACCGAAGGTTTTAGTACATCTTCACCTTTACTACTTTAATCAAGTTAATTATATTATTAACAAGCTAAAGAATATTAATAATTGCGATTGGGATTTATACGTAACCATTTGTGAAGAAAATCAAAAAATAATACAAAAAATCCTAAAATTTAAACCTGATACTCATATAATAAAAGTTAAAAACATTGGTTATGATATATGGCCATTTATATCTGTTTTGAACGAAGTAGACTTAAATAATTATGATTTCATATTAAAAATTCACACTAAAAATACAAGAAATTTGAAAAGGACTTATTATGGTACAAATTATACTTGGCGAAATTTATTGATGGATGCACTATTAAAAAACAAAAAAATCTATAACTCAAATCTATACAAACTAATCCAAAACCCTCAAATAGGTATGATTGCATCAAAATCAACTCTTGCGCCTATGGGAAATTCCATAAAAGAAGATAGTATAATGTACGATGAGTTTTGTAAAAGATATAATATAAAAATCCCCAAGGGAAATTTTGTTGCAGGAACAATGTTTATAGCAAGAGCAAAATGTTTTCAAATAATAAAAACTATGAATATTAAAGAAAAAGATTTTGTAAAAGACCAACACACAAACGATACCGGAACAAATGCCCATGTTATAGAAAGAATTTTCTCTAGAATAATTGAATATCAAAATTACAAAATTGAAACTTCACATAATAAATTGTATGAATTTAAAAATAACATAAAACAAAATATACAAAAATCGTTTTCTATAAGAAACAAAACTATTGATGGAATAAAGTATAAAGAGATAAATATATTTGGCATAAAAAAATACCTCAAAAGAAAAAGATAACTATCTCTAACTTTATATAGATATTTTTATTAGCAAATTTTAGAATGACTTATCAATAAACTCTTTAATTCAAATACATCATTTACAACATAATCAGAAAATTCTTTAAGCTTAGATTTATCATTACCATATCCCCATAAAGCACCAATCCCCGTAATTCCTGTTTCTTTAGCAGCCATTACATCCGTTGGAGCATCTCCAATCATAACAGTATGATCTTTTTTTAAATTATATTTTTTCAAAATATCATTTATCATATCGACCTTAGATATATTTACACCGAATTTATCAATAGTATAAATATCTTCAAACATATTTAAATTAAATTGCTTTACAATCCTAACAGTTGGTTTATCAGGCTTATATGTAGCAATAAAAAGTTTTACACAGCTGGCTTGCAAACAATTTAAAAGCTCCATAATACCCGGATAAAATTCACTTATATCATTTTCATCATTATCATATATCCCTCGAAATATTTCTACAATATTTTGCAAAACATTTTCATCGGTCAAATCAGGAGCTATCAATTTTATTATTTCCTTCAACGGAGGACCTATAACATTTGGAGTTAATCTTGATTTATCTATTTTATAATTTGCTTTTTTAAAAGCTTTCTCAAAACAAATCAAAACCTCTTTCGAAGAATTAATAAGAGTTCCATCTAAGTCAAAAATAACATTTTTAAACATTAATACCACCTGATGCTTCTATCGTTTTTCCATAACGTGCTTCTAAAATTTTAAACCGAAATTCATCTTCTAAAAAAATATTTTTATAAAACTCTTTTTTATTTTTAAGCCACTGTAATTCAAAACCTATTGCTTTTAAAATACCATCAACAGTATTTTTATCCTCTAAAGCATTTTTGGCATCAAAAATAACTTTTCTTGTTTCAAATTTTGTTAAAGAATTTTCTAATAAACAACTAAAAAATGGTATAGACTTTGCAGAAACCTCACCCCCAACAACAAAATTCTTTCCATATTTTGAAATTTTATTTGCTGCACTTTTTGCTAATTCCAACATTTTTTCAGAATCGACATTATCTCTTGTTAAGCCCAAAGATCCTGCCATATCAACTCTACCAAATACAATACCTTCAATATCATTAAAATATTCAGACTTAATCATTTTATCAAGATTATTAAATCCAGTTATTGTTTCAATATTCACAAAAAATTTTATATCTTTACGTTCATCTTCAGAAAAAACAGACTTTGTAGCCTGAACGAATTTTTTTAAGGCATACTCAGATTCAACCATAGGAGCGACTATTGCATTTGCACCAATCACTTTTGCATCATACATATCTTTAATTGCTTCACATCCTCCAATTTTAATAGTCAAATCAAGCCCTGCTCTTGTAGCAATTTCTTTTAAGCGCATAGCTTCTTCCATTCTAGTACCTTCTGCTTCAAATTCTGCTTTGACAGAAACCGCGTGGTAGTTTTCTTTCAAATCAATCAAAGAATTTATCATATTTTTTTCAAGACTATTCATCATACCTCCTCTAATCATAATATAGAGATTTCAGCCAGATAAAGTGTTTTAATATGGATATAAATATTTCCCATACGATTATAAACAAAAAAAAATATATATAAAATATATTTTTTAAGATTATAATTAATTTAACTAAAAATTAGCAAAAATAATTATGTTCAAATTTTATATAGCTAAAATACAAAATAAAAATTATGATAAAAACAATAAATAATTATGAAAAATACAGAACAATAAAAGAAAATGCCCACGCAGCAGCAAGAGCAATTGATTCTTCCGCAAAAGTTACAAATAAAAATATTGAAGAAATGGTCGCTCATATAAAGGATTGCACTCATTATCCAACAATTGGATTTATTGCAAGACAAGATAACAAACCTAATTCTCCATATTTTAGAGAATACTCAAGAAATAAACGCTACATGTTTAAACAGCCTCAAGTAATTGAAGCAATGAACGAATTAGCAAATAGAATGGATGTACTATATCCTAAAACAACAAAAGCAAGACTATTTTTAATCAAAAGCAGAAATGTAATATTTGAAGAATACAAGCCTATCAAAAAGACTTTAAAACGTATACTGTTCAAAATCTTCCAATTTATTATGTTATAAAACTTTTGGCGAATCCTTAAGAATTCGCCAACTCTCTGATAACAACATTTTGCTCAGGTTTTGAAAGCTTTAATAATTTATCTAAAAGTTTTTGAAAATCTTTACTTATCCCACGCTTAGTATTTCCTACAGTTGCTTCAAGCGCATAAAATTTCAATGCTAATTCTTTTACTTTAACTTTAAAATCAGCAACATCTTCATCTGACCAATCTTTTGGGACACGCGACTTATTTATAAAAGTCGCAATCCTATTAATCCACAAAATATCATCAGCATCTTTTTCTACAACATTATTAAATAATATTCTTAACTCTTTTTCTCCAATAAATTCATCAACAGCTAAAAATCTTTCTGCTAATTGCTTACGAGAGTCAGACTTAAAACTTTGTAAAAAGAAGTCATTAATTTCAACAATCATATTTTGAGTAGCATTTTTTAATTCAAAAATAGAAGACTTATAATATTCTAAAAATTCTTTGCTGCAATCAGGTAACAATTTCCCTACAAGCACTTTGGGAATATCTCTGTAAAAAAGACTGATTGGATCTTTTGCATTTACAATAACATTTCTGAATCTAATAGTTTTTTTAGAAAGACGCTCTGTATTCATAGTATACTTTTCAAGTTCTCTGATATAATAAATAAGTGTTTTGGTAATATCTAAAATATTATTTGTTGGACGATCTGACAAAACCTTAGAAATACTCGATAAAATAGGATAATCATCCATTACAGTTTTCTGTATTTCAAAATTTTGAGGACAAAATAGCATTCTATCAAACATCAGCTGATTTAACTTCAACTGAAATTGCAATTTCTCATATACAGCTAATATATTTTTATTTTTAGCTAATACATCTAATAATAAAATACCTACAATAGATTTTGTAAGACCGTAAGACATAAATTTATCAAACAAATCAGTAAGTTTTACTTTCTTGCCTTGCAGTAAAAATTTTTCAATCTCATTTTTAATTCCACAACAGCTTGCACCATCTACCAGTAACTCTTTATATAAATAAGATTCAGTAGAATTTTCTTTCAAACTTTCACCTTCCAATAAATGCCTTGCAAGACACCTAATAGCTTTTGTAAGAGTAGGGGGCATTTTTTCAAGCTTCAAATATTCTAAATTAATTTGCGGACGCAATGGAAAATCATTCGAGCACCAAGATATAACAGGATTATTTAATAAATATTCACGTCCTTTTGAAGTTAGGAAAAATTCCTTTTTATTCTCTTTTATTAATTCATTAGTAATAGCATATTTTTTCAACTCTTTAATTTGAGTATTCATAAGCCCAACAATAAAATTAATATCATCTTTTTTAAAAATTGATGAATCTTTTTCTACACATGCAAGAAGTTTGTTCAAATATTCCATACACATATTCCTTTCTTATACTAACAACCAAAAATAAACCTGCATATAGTTATGCAGGAATCTGTACATTTATATGATTTAATCAAACAAACAGACTAAATCAGAAAAATATCAATAATTAAAAAAGCCATAGAAAATCTATGACTTCGTTTTCACTACTCCTTGTAATAGGCATCATAATCATCAAAGGATTAAACCTTACAAGAGATGTATTAACACCAATTATATTATTCTTTATTATTTGTAAAATAAGAATAAAATTAATTTTTTTTTAACAATTCATTTAAAAATTGATGATAAAATATTACTAAATGAAAATTTTTATAATTTTACTAATACTTTTAATATCCCCAATATATGCATTTGCACAAACACCCAAAAATCATAAATACTATGAAAAAGATTACCAAAGTGTTTGGTGTAATGCCCACTACGGATCAATGGAAGTTATATTATCAGACAAAGCAAGAGTAGATTGTGTAACTAAAACTCATGCTATAGAATTTGATTTTGCAAAAAAGTGGGCAGAATCAATCGGTCAAGCAGTATATTATGGGTACACTCTTAATAAAACTCCTGGAATAGTATTAATTGTAGAAGACAAAGTAAAAGACCAGAAATATGTAAACAGAGTAAAAGCAATCTCAAACAAGTATGCTATAACACTCTGGACAATGACCCCTGAAGATATGCTAAATAAAAAATAAGGTTTTAATATTCAAAACGAAATTAAAACCTTAGCAAACTATTTTTCATAGCAAATTATAAATAATTAGAAAATTTTTTGATTCCATTTTTTATCATTTGCAATTATTCCTTTGATAAGCGATTTTATCGCTTTTAAAAACTCTCTATCATTAGTAGTTTTAGGCAAAATAGCTTTTCCTGACAATGATTCAGCATTAACTCCATATAACGGCATACCCAAGCCATCAAGCATCATTCTGGTACCTCTTTTATAGACATCCATATTTATACTATTTTGAAATAAATCAGTACCGGGCGTAAATGCTAAATTACAATTTTTCTTTTCAGCAAATCTCGCAATCGTATCTAAATTTCTTCTCAATTGTTCTGATCTAACGTTAGCAGAACATGTAATATATTCTTCAATTCTTTTTACATTTCTTTTTTCTATTTTATTTTGTAAGATATTCCTCATTGAAAAAAGATTTGGCAAAATTTTCATTTCTACTCCTTTTGATAATTTATTATAAACATAAAAACTAATACAAGCACAAAAACATAAAAATAAAAAATTTTGCTATCAAAATATATCAGCTTGAAAAGAAAAATTGGAAATTCACACAATATACTAATTATTTTTCACAAGTTTTGGACGCACAATTGCATCTTTTACTTTAGTTGCAACACTAATTCCAACAGCAGCTGAAAAAGCAGATAATAAATAAGTTATATAAGCAAGAGAATTTGTTCTTTTAACTTTTTTTACTATATCAAAATCCAGCAAATATTAATATTATCTTATATCAAAAAATACTGCATCAGCAAATTCTTGCCCATATTTTTCTTTATATTCTAAATATTTTTCAGAATTTCTTATTTTTGATTCAAAATCCATATCTATATCTTGTTGATTTTTTCCTTTTGATCTTATTTTCTTTAATGATTCCGGAGATTCTGTCTTAGCTTGCGAATCTATTTTAGCAGATACCATATCTTCAAACTGTTGTGAATTAGATATCTTTTCCTGTTCTGGCAAATCAAGTAAATTATCAAGAACTTCAGATTTTTTATCTTTTGATGAAGGCACGAAATTCCTTTCGAAACGTCGTTGTGCTTTCATATCCTTAGACATTCTTGCAGCTTGTTTCCCTTTTTGAGCAAAATCCTTTGCATCAAGTTTTTCTTTTATAAATGAATCCAAATTTTCCTTTGGAATATTATCACCTTCAAATTTTTGGAATACTTTGTATCCAATAGCCTTTAATTTCCCAATAAAAAAAGCATCATCACTATCCGGTACAGAAATTCTTGCATAACCTGTTTTACTTCTGCCAATAAGTCCGTTCGGATATGATTCCACAAGTTTTTTTAATCTTGCTTTTTTAGCAGAATTAACCCCTGCTTGAGTTATAGGAATTCTATATGCTGAGCAAAAACTGATATCTGTCATTTTAACCTCCGTTAACATAATAAAAATAATTTAAAACTTGAAACAAATTTTAATTATTAAATAATTTTTTATATTTTTCATTATAATCTTCTACTTCAGTAAGAATCCGATCTATTATCATTTTATCAGAGAAATCATCAATATGATATAAAACTTTTTTCTGAACAGGATATTGTCTGCCATGAAGAATTTGCCAAGCATTATTAAAAGCTTTAACTAATTTATTAAGTGATAAATCATTCTGATAGAATAATCCATTTACTGATAAATAGTCATACAAAGAACTTCTGGTAACTTCTACCGTCAAATCACCTTTTGGAGTTGCACCTAAATAAATATCATTAGGATAAATTTGTCCTATGGGAATTGAAGGAACAAGTTTTTTACGATTTATCGGTTTCATATACTTTAATGATGGTTTTAAATAAGTTATTCCAAAATTAATATTTGAAGAATTTGAAGAATTTATAGAATCTGTTTTCATAGTGTTATACTTAAAAACTCAACATTTTATTTTTTGCTAGTAATAACAAATTAAATAAATTATATTTTTAATATTTTACATCTCTTGGTAAAATTTCTAATTTTATTAGATTATATTCATAATTTTTTTTGATACCTTTAACTTTTTTATTTTCAATACATCTGAATTTTGAAGCCCTTGGAAGAATTGGATAAAAATTTGTATACAACTCATACCCTTTTGGCAACCTTAATTCATATAATATCCCAGAATTAGCTTGCAATGATTTTATTGCACGCTCGAAAGAATAATTCCTTTTTTTAGACCAAAAAGAAAATTCAGGCATATATAAAATATCACCTTTTTTCAAATTAATACATTTTTTATATAAACTTTTTACATGTCCAGGTGCATTTAAGTTTTGAGGAATACCTCGCCATAAAGTTATTTCTGAGTTTAATTTTTTAGAAAATAATCTTTGAATCAAATCATTGTGTTTAATAATTAAACTTGATATAAACTTAGTATAATCACTAGGACATCGAAAGCCTAAAATAACTTTATTTGCATCTGTAAAATCAAGTCGATCTCTTGGTCTAATTAAATTTTCTTTATTTTTATTCAAATATTCCCAATACTTATGACAAAACAATTGTGAATTTTGAATTTTGTGTCCAATACTTTTTAACATCCCAAACTCCAGTTAAAAAAAATATATTAACTTTATTATATTGTTTTGATTATATTGAAATAAAATGCAAATAAAATTTTATTTGCTTTGTGTTATAAATTTATAAAGTATTATTAATTTTGATAAAAAAATTTAGTTCAGGAATTTCATTTTTAACAATAGAATAAAAAATATGCCGCGTCTCGGAATCGAACCAAGGACACAGGGATTTTCAGTCCCTTGCTCTACCAACTGAGCTAACGCGGCATATTCTATTTATTTTTAATTGGTGAGGCAATTAAATATTCTTTTGGGATAAATGGTTCTAAATATCAAATTGCCACGTTTTTTATTATATCTGCTAAAATTTTTCAGTCAAGAGGTTTTTATTATGCCTGAGGAGCTATGTATAAAGTAACATTTCTTCCTTCTAGTTGAGGTTTTTTCTCAATAACTACAGGCATTTCAGACAAATCAGCGACAAATCTGTTTGCTAAATCAAATGCTAAATTTGAATGCTGCATTTCTCTACCTCTTAGCATGACAACAATTTTTACTTTATTACCTTGAGCAATGAATTTCTCTATACTTTTTATTCTTACTTGATAGTCATGCGTATCAATTTTATATCTTATTTTAATTTCTTTTACATCTACAGTATGCTGTTTTTTCTTTGCTTCTTTCGCTCTTTTTTCTAATTCATATTTATATTTACCGTAATTTAAAATCTTAGCTACCGGAGGATCCTGATTTGGATTTATTAATACTAAATCTAAATCTGCATCATATGCTAACTGCAAAGCTTTAACTGTTGGAACAACTCCTTTATTTTCACCGTTTTGGTCAATCAATCTTACTTCTTTGGCACGAATTCTTTCATTCATTATTGCCTGATTTTTATTGTTTTTATTATCGTGGGTAGCTATTGTCTTATCTCCTATATTGTTTTTACTGCATCACAACTGTTATAATAGCACAAAATTCTCTTTTTTTCACATGCTATTAGGGGAAATTTTTGGTTAAGAAATGTAAAAATTAATTTTAGGACCTGTAAATTAGACAATATAAGGCTTTTGCAAATAACTATTAATAAAACTATTAAAGTTTTTGATTAAAAATTCCGATATATTATCTGCAAGCCTAAATATAATAAAAAAATAAAAGGAGTTATGTATGAACAAAGAAACTACGGTTGATAACACCGTACCTGAGGTCTTTTTAGAATTAAATAACGGGGAGTATTTGCAATTTGATATGACCTTACCTATTCAAATTTTATTTGACGATGTTATGAACTTTGTATCAAAAACAGACATTGATTAGTTCTAAAAATTAAATTATGGAAAATTTGTAAATTGACTACCAAAAAAGGTAGTCAATTTTTTATTAAAAATTATAGTAAAATGTCGATGTTCATGTAATAATGATTATATTAAAGTTGTGTTGAAGAGGGATTGTATTATATGAAAAAACTTTTAAAATCATTATATATTTTATTAATATGTACATACTTTGCCTGTCCTGCTTTCGCGGATTTCAAAGAGCATTTTGACTTAGGCCAACAATATTTATCAAATTACCAATATTCAGCAGCAATAACAGAATTCAAAAGTGCTCTAAGAATTAATTATTTAGATAATTCCGCACGTATCGGACTAATTAATTCCTACTTGGCTCGTGGTACATACTATGCTAATACAGACAAAGATTACCAAAAAGCTGCAGATGATTATAGAAGTGCTCTTTTTTATTTAGTATACTACCCAAACGCTAATCAAGTAAAAAATTCTTCTCAGGCAATTGTAATGACATCATCAAATTTAAACAAATGTTTGAATGAAATAAATTTTGATACTTCAGCACAAAACAGATTTGCTACAGCAAAACAACTGAGAGCAGAGGGAAACTTTTCTGCTGCAGGATATGAATTTAACCAATCTTTAGCAGATAAAAATTTAATAAAAGAAAGTTTTCAACAAACAGGCGATATAATGAAACTACTAGGAAATGATTCTAAAGCCGCAGAATATTACAGAAAAGCTGTAGCTGTTGCTCCTTCTGATATCGACCTAAGATTAGCATACGCAAAAATATTAGATAGACTAAACCAAGAGGATTTAGCTGTTGAAGAATATAACTATATTTTGTCTAAAACAACAGATAATAAAGAAGTTTTATATTCTTTAGAAAGAATATATAAAAGAAAATTGGAAGAATCTCCAAACGATGCAGCTGTAACAGCAAATCTTGGAGCTATTATGCAAAAAGCTGGCAATTTTGATGAAGCTCTTAGATATTATTCAAAAGCTGAGTATTTGGATCCTTCAAACGTTAACACAAGAATTAATGTTGGGACTTTATACCAGCAAAAAGGAGATTACAAAACTGCTATCACAGCATATGATTCTGTGCTTATAATTTATCCTGACAATGTTCAGGCTAATCTGTACAAAGCACAATCTCTTCAGGCATTAGGTGAAGATAAAAAGGCTTTTGATTTATACAAAAAAGTAATATCTCTTGATCCTCAAAATGAAATTGCCCAAAATGCAATGATTGATGCTGTTAAAAATACTATGACAACCGCACAATTCATTGACTATATAAAGAAAAATAATCCAGAAAATGCCGCAAATATATTATACAGCTACGCACTTGATCTGCATAAACAAAATAAATTGGCTGACTCTATTGCAATATATAATGAAGTCATTAAACTAACACCGAATAATCCTGAAATTTATGTAAATTTAGCTATAGCACAAGGGCAGAATAAAAATTATGACAGTGCATTGGCTACTCTTAATAGTGCTAACACAAAATTCCCAAACAACAATGAGATTTCTAATGCAATAAAATCTATAAATTCTCAATCAACAGATGAAAAACTTGATAGAGCAGCTGAATTTTACAACAATAAAGATTATCAAAATGCAATAAATGAATATTTAAAAATTCAACCAGCTACTTCTGACACAATGTTAGGGATTGCATCTGCTTATCAAAACTTAAATAATACAGATCAGGCTATAACATATTATAAAAAGGCTCTTGATTTAGCACCCACAAATTCTGATATTGCATATTACATTGCCGCTTTATATGCCGATAAAAATGATATAACAAATGCTAAAGACTATGCTCAAAAAGCTATTTCCATAAATAAAAATAATAAACAAGCTCAAGAACTTTTAGATAGTCTTAATGCACAATTAGCATCACAAGAACTTGATCAGGCAATATCATTATTTGATTCTGAAAAATATACTGAAAGTTTAGCGATATTAAATAAGATATTAACTTCAGAGCCAAATGATTCTTACGCTCTATATTATAGAGGAATGATTTATGATACACAAAAAAAATATGCTCAAGCAATTAGCGATTATAAAAAAGCATTAGCTTCAAATCCGGAATTAACGATTATAAACTACCTGATAGGAGTAGATTATGATATGTTAGAGCAGTACAAAAATGCTGTTTCATATTATAAAACATTTTCAAATTCATATAAAGAAAATGATGATTATTTAAAATACGCTCAAACACGTCTCGGGGAACTAAAGCAATATGACAAATAACAATGTTGAGCAACTTATAGAAAGCAAAGTATCACTCGCTCCGATGGCAGGAATTACTGATTATGTTTTAAGGAGTCTAGTTAGAAAATATTCAAAAAGTTGTCTTTTGACAACGGAAATGATAAGTTCTGAATATCTTGCTCAAACCCTTAATGGCAGAAGCGGAACAGAAATTCTTAAACGTGATGATAACCACTCTCCAATTTCTTATCAAATCAGCGGACACAAACCTCATTTGATGAAACAAGCAGCAGAATTTTTAAGTAATTATGCAGATATGATTGATATCAATATGGGCTGTCCTGTTAAAAAAGTTGTAGGCGGGCAGGACGGCTGTGCCTTAATGAGAAATCCTGAACTTGCATCAGATCTTGTTAAAGCAGTAAAAGACGGAACCGACAAACCTGTAAGCGTCAAATTCAGACTTGGCTACACAGCAGATGAGATGAATTACGTTGAATTTGGACAAAAAATGCAGGAGGCAGGCGTAGAATTTATTACAATCCACGGGCGTACGCGCTCACAAATGTATTCAGGTAAAGCCGACTGGGCAAAAATCAGAAAGTTAAAAGAAAACGTTGATGTTCCTGTGTTTGCAAACGGAGATATAACATCAATTGAAAATGCTGTTGAATGTCTTGAACTTTCTGGCGCTGACGGGGTTGCAATCGGGCGCGGAGCACTCGGCGATCCGACACTTATCGGACGGATTGAACATTACCTGCACACAGGTGAAAAACTTCCAATTCCGCCGCTAGATGAACGTATTAAAATGCTAAAATGGCATCTTGATGAAGAAATAAAGCTGCGCGGGGAAAATGTTGCAATAAAATTCATGCGCAAATTTTATCCTTACTATTTATCGGGTTTTGAAAATGCAAAAGTATTGCGTTCAAAGCTTGTGCTGGAAGAAGATTACAATAAAATTATAAAACTTCTAACTACTGCAATCAGCTATTCACATTAATACCCAAATGTCATTTGAATCTCTACACTTTCACCCTTATATTCATCAGGTAAAGGCCTAAAAGGAGCAGCTACTTCAACAGCTTTCATTGCAGCTTTATCAGCACGCGGTTCCCTTGAAGTTTTATATATTTTGCAATCAAGTAATTTACCATTTTTGTCAACCTTTACACTAACTGTCACAGGCAGATATTCACATCCTTTAGGCGGCTCCCAATTCATCTTGCACCGCCTCATAAATTCTCTCATCCATGGTCCAAAATCAACATCGTTACCTTTAGTTGTTGAACTTTGCAACATCTGCTCAACATTTGAATTATATTCATCCAGATGAAAAGTTTCAGCACCAACCGCCGGCAGAATATAAAGAAGTAATAAAGCTAATATCAGAATATGCGGCACGCTCACATCCTCTCAGGAGCAGTAACTCCAAGTATATCTTCCAATGCGTTATGAAGAACAGTTTTTACAGCACATACAAGTGCAATTCTTGCTTTCATCATTTCTTTATCATCAGATATTACGCGGTTTGCGTTGTAGAATGAATGAAATTCACTTGCTAATTCCTGAACATATCTGCAAATTGTATAAACCTGTCTTGATTCTGCAGAATTTTTAATAACTGATTTATATTCTTCTAGTTTTAAAATTAGTTGCCTTGCAGTATCAATAGTTGGAAGAACCATTTCAGGACTAAATTCATCTATTAATTTTTTCAACTCATTTTCACTCATTGGAGCAGGAGTTTTTTCTCCAGTTTCAGTATTAATTTTTTCAGCAACTACATTTCTTAAGATAGAACAAGCTCTAGCATGAGCATATTGAACATAAAATACAGGGTTTTCATCAGTACTTTTCTTTGCAAGTTCAATATCAAAATCAAGAGTAGTATCAATGTTCCTCATTGACATCCAAAAACGTGTAGCATCAACACCAACTTCGTCAATCAAATCTTCAAGGGTAACCATATTTTTACGTTTGCCCATTCTGACTTCGTTACCGTCAATAACGAGATTAACAAGCTGACCAAGAAGCACTTCCAATTTATTCGGATCATATCCTAAAGCCTCAATAGATGCTTTTACACGTGCAACATAACCGTGGTGGTCAGCGCCCCAGATGTTAATCATTCTGTCAAAGCCGCGTTCCAATTTGTCTATATGATAAGCGATATCAGCTGTAAGGTAAGTATTTGAACCGTCTGCTTTTTTAATTACACGGTCTTGATCATCACCGTAGTCAGATGATTTAAACCAGTCAGCGCCGTCTTTTTTATAAATTTTACCGCTTGCTTTTAATTTATTAACACATTCTTCAACTTTTCCGGATTTATGCAGAGATAATTCAGAATAAAAATTATCAAAATGAACTTTAAATTTATCCAACAAATCACGCTGCACTTTTTCTTCATAGTCTTTTGCAAAATCACAAAGTTTTTGCAAAGGTATACGACTAACATCATTTTGAACTTCTTTCAAAATTTCACTGTTGTCTTTTATAAATTTTTTAGCAACAGGAATTAAGTAATCACCAGGATAATAATTTTTTCTTTCAACTTCATCAGTTGGAAAATCAACATCTTCTCCAAGCTCTTGTCTAATTCTTATAGCAAGAGAATTTCCTAACTTTTGAATTTGAGATCCTGCATCATTAATATAAAATTCTTGGTATACATCATGTCCATAGAATTTTAAAAGATTTGCTAAAACTGATCCCATAGCAGCCCAACGGCCATGTCCTATATGGAAAGGACCAGTCGGGTTTGCTGAAACATATTCTAGAATAATTTTTTCCGATTCAACATTATCAGGTTTTCCAAAATCCTTTTTATTGGAAAAAATTTCTTTTACAAGATCTGATAATATTTTTTTACCTGCTTTAAAGTTTATAAATCCGCCAATAACTGTATATTCATTATCATCTTTTTCAATATATTCTAAAATAGAATTA
Source organism: uncultured bacterium (assembly GCA_949290355.1). Lineage (GTDB taxonomy): Bacteria > Cyanobacteriota > Vampirovibrionia > Gastranaerophilales > Gastranaerophilaceae > Stercorousia. The sequence continues at coordinate 886,339 of CASERN010000011.1, forward strand.
GCAATTTGAGGCGGTGCAATTTTTGCAAATCTTGCTAAAGATGATACATTCACAGCATAATCTCCGAAATCAGGATTTTTAGGACGTTCAGCCTTTAAAGATCCTTTTACATATTCCGACATTGCGCCTAATTTACCTGATTTGGCAGTTTTTTCAACAGCATTTTCAATTTCATTTATAAAATAATCTTTTATCATAATTCTCTCCTGTATTTTCAATAATAACATAAAAATACAGTTAAGTGTTTTTAAAAGATATATATTCATATATCTTTAAATTATAAATAAGAAATTTTTGAATGTTTAATAATTGCATTATTCAGGAATTTTTTGTATAATCAAAGAATGGGTAGTTTGCAAAAATATTATAAACAGTCAGCCACATACAAAATTTGTTCAGGGATATTCAATGAATTTGCAACTTTTTTAGATACTCTCGGAAAAATTACCGAAAACGGAATTGAAGTTATTAAATGTATTTTAAAAGGAGAAATCAACTTTAAAGAATTATCTGATCAATGCTACAGATTTGGGATAACTTCATTACCAATAACTTTATCAATAGTAGGTATGACATCTATTATTGTAGCCTCACAAGTAGCATTAGAGATGGTAAAACAAGGAGGAAGCAATTTTGTTGGTCTTTTAATGACTGTACTGATTGTAAGAGAAGTCGGAGTTATAATGTCAGGTTTTGCAATAATATCAATGATAGGCTCTTCTCTTGCATCAGAAATTGCAACAATGAGAGTAACAGAACAGATAGACGCAATAGAAGTTTTAAAAATCAATCCAATAAGATATCTGTTTGTCCCAAGAGTACTATCAGGGATTATAATGATGCCTCCAATTGTCATAATAGCTTCAACTGTAGGAGTAATAGCTGGTGCAGTTACATCAAATCTGACTTCTGGTTTGAGTTATAGAGCATTTTTTGACTCTGCATGGCTTGGAATTTATATGAAAGATTTAGGCGTATGTCTTTTGAAAGCAGTATTTTTTGGAGGAACAATTGCTTTAATAAGCTGTTCTAGCGGATATTATGCACAAGGAGGCGCAAAAGGAGTAGGACTTGCTACGAATAAAGCTGTAGTGTGGTCATTTGTCGCAATTGTAATATGGGATATGATATTTGCTATTGCTTTCTTTTTTTAAAGGGGTAAATTATATACAATGAGTATTGAAGTTAGAAATTTAATAAAAACATTTGATGATAAAAGAATTATAGATGATATCTCCTTTAAAGTTAATAATGGAGAAACTCTTGCTATAGTAGGATTTTCAGGTTCAGGAAAAAGTACTGTCCTGAAACTTATTTGCGGGCTTTGGACTCCTGATAGCGGTGAAATTATTACAACTCCAGGAGATATTGCAATGGTATTTCAATATTCTGCACTTTTTGATTCCTTAAATGTTGAAGATAATATTGCATTCGCTTTACATGAAAGAAAAGATTTAAGAAAAAAGTATACAGAAAAAGAAATAAGAAAAATTGTCAAAGAAAAACTTGAATTAGTCGGATTAAAAGGAATTGAGAAAAAATACCCATCAGAGCTTTCCGGTGGCATGCAAAAAAGAGTAAGCTTTGCAAGAGCTATAGTAACTGAGCCTAATTCTATTTTATATGATGAGCCTACTGCAGGATTAGACCCTATTTCATCAACATTAATTGAGGATTACATAGTTAGATTAAAAGAAGAAACTCATGCAGCTTCAATCGTTGTAACACACCAAATGTCAACAATTACAAGAACTGCTGACAGAATAATAATGTTATATCAAGGTAAAATTGTTTTTGAAGGCACTCCTGAACAAATGCTAAGACAAGACAATGAGTATACAAAACAATTTGTTACAGCGTCGCTTGAAGGACCAATGAAAATTATTTCAGATAATTAAAATGAAAGGGAAATTATGAATTTAGAAAAATTATTTAATAACGATGTAATGTCGCTTGATACTTATATTATGTTTAAATTAAAAGAAGAAACTGCGAGATTAAAAGATGAACTAACAGCTCGAAACAGAGCTCCAATATCTCTTTCAATGGGTGCACCAACCGCCAATCCTCCTAAAGCATTAATTGACAAACTAAAAGAGATTCTTAATGAAGATGGAATTCATACATACTCTACACCTAAAGGAGAAAGTTATTTTAGAAAAGCTATTGCCAAAAGAATGAAAAACAGATTTAATGTAGAATTAGATCCGGAATCAGAAATTTTTTCACTTGTTGGCTCAAAAGAAGGTATTGCAAATCTTGTTAGATTTATTACAACACCTAAGTCAGATGAATTCGAAAAAGATGTAATAATATTACCAGATCCTTGCTATGCTTCATATCTTCAATTCGTAAAATGTTCAGGAGCAAAAGCATATCCTATGCCTTTGACTGAAGAAAATAATCATAGACCAAACATTGAAGAAATATACAATAATATATTGAAAGATGGCTATAAAGAAGAAAATATTAAAGCAGTATTTATTAACTATCCTAATAATCCAATGGGAATATCTGCTTCAAAAGATTACGTAGAAAGCATAGTCAAGTTCTGCAAGAAACATGACATACTATTAGTATCAGATGCAGCATATGCTGATCTGTATTTTGATGAGAAAGAAAAGCCATTCAGCTTATTTGAAATAGATGGAGCAAAAGATATCGGTATAGAATTTCACAGCTTATCAAAACCTTATGCGATTACAGGATGGCGTCTTGGATGGGTATGCGGAAACAAAGACGTTATACAAAGGTTCGGAAAAGGTAAATCAACTATAGATAATGGTATATTCAAAGCATTACAAAAAGCCTGCGCAGAACTTCTAAATTCTGAAGAAGGCGATGAATATATTAAAGAAGGCAACAAAGGATATGCAAGAAAACAAGCTATAATGGTAGAAGGGTTCAAAGAATTAGGCTGGCCTATTGATGAAAAATCTGTACCTCATACGACATTTTATCTATGGCTTCCAATTTCTAAAAGATACAATTCAGCATTTGAATTCTGCCAAGATGTTTTAAGAAAATCAGGAGTTGTATTAGTTCCAGGAAACGCATTTGGAGAACATGGAGAAGGATATTTCAGGCTTTCATACGTATGTTCTGATGATGAATTAAAAGAAGTAATTGAAAGATTCAAAAAAGATGGATTCACTTTTTAATTTCAAATAAATTACATTAATTAGTAATTAATTTATAGATTCTATATATACCAAAAACCGCCTAATAAAGGCGGTTTTACAATATATATAAAATCTGGCAAATTTAATAAAATAATATTGCTAAAATCTATGAAAGTGCCATTAAAGCTTTCACAGAACGAGCATTATCTCTTACTTCATCATCAGAGTGCATCTCTACTGTATCTTCCAATATTTTAATTGCTTCAGATTTATCTTCCAAAGACAACAGTTCATTTATTGTGCTCATAGCAACTACTGTTGACATATCATTGATGCCTTTACCTTTATTAGCAATAACAACTTTTAAAGAATCATGCATATTTTTCTTTACTAAAGCTCTAGAAGTCATTTCTCTAATAGCATCAATTTTGGAATTAGTACCAACATCTTCAAGAATTGATATTGTTTCAGGATTTTCGTTTTTTCCTAAACCCTCAATTATATTAGTTACATTTTTTACTATCTTTTTATCTACCATTTTTACTCAAACCTCCAACTATACGGCAGCTTCCCAAGCCGCAACATTATCTATCATCAATTGTCTTGCTTCTGCCATATCATCCATTTTTGCGACAAATCGTGATGAAATTCCTTGCGAAATCAAACCTGAAACAGAATCTTTTATAGAGTTATAAATAGAAACTGCTTTTTCTTTAGCTGGGGCAAAAGAAATTTCCACTTCATTTAGTTTATTCCAACCATTTACGACATTATCTTTAATTCTTGATCCAAATGCAATAGCTGATTCAATCATATTATGGAATCTTTCGCCAATCCCTGAAATAGACCCAACTAAAGCACTTGCCTTCAATTTACCTGTAAAACTAGGTTGAGCTGCTTTCTTAGAAGAAGATTCAAATACATCTGCAGTCAATACATTTCCTTTAAAAGAAGAAGCTGCAAAAGGATTTGAAGAATTTCTTTTTGTAACTTGTTCATGCTTGCTTGTATTAAACAAACGTTCACGAATCGATGAGACACTTAATAAATCTGCCATTTTAATATCCTTTCGTATAACTATATCGACATTATTAGAATATCATCATAATTTTTTTATTGGCTCAACCTTTTGGAGTATTCTTTATTGAATTTATTATACTTTAGTTGTAAACTTTAAATTAAGAGGAAATCTTTATGGGATATGAAAATTTAAACAAATTAATTGAAACTGTAAAAACATTACGTTCTCCGAATGGTTGTGAATGGGATAGAGCTCAAACACACAAGACATTAAGACCCAACATGCTTGAAGAAGCATATGAAGCAGTTGACGCTATGAATTCAGGCGACATGAAGCATTTAAAAGAAGAACTTGGGGATGTCCTTTTACAAGTTTTATTACATGCTCAAATTGCAGATGATGAAAATATATTTAATATAGATGATGTTGCAAAAGGTTTAAATGAAAAATTAATACATCGCCATCCACACGTATTTGGAAATGTAAAAGTAAATTCAACCCAAGATATTATTGATAATTGGGATAAATTAAAAAAAGAAGAAAAACCTCATAGAAAATCTGCAATGGATGGCATTGCAAAGTCTCAATCTGCGTTAATGAGCGCTCAAAAGATAAGTAAAAGGGCTGTTAAACAAGGATTCGAATGGCCTGATGAAAAATCTTTATATGAATGTATATATTCGGAATTTGAAGAATTTAAAGAAGCATCAAAAGAAAAAGATTTAGCCCATATGGAAGAAGAAATGGGAGATATTCTTTTTGCAGTCGTTAACTTAGCAAGATGGAATAAAATTGATGCAGAACAAGCGCTTTTAAATGCGAACAAAAAATTTATGACCAGATTTAGGAAAATGGAAGAGTTAGCAATCAAACCTCTTAATGAATATTCATTTATTGAATACGACAAATTATGGAAACAAGCTAAAGAAGAACTTTCCCGCTAATTGTTAACATTTGTAAACACTAACAAGTCAAAAAAGGCAATTCCTATAAAAAAAAATCCTTTATATAAATATACAGGAAAGAGGATCAAGGTTTTATGAAAGAACAGGAATTAAATACATTGATGTCTGTAGTTTCAGACCCAATAAAAAATGTTTACAAAATTGAATCAAGAAAAGACTTGGAAGAAATTCAACGTATAATCAGAATATTCCAAATATCTGAAAGTCAACATAATAAACATGCAATGCTTTCTATCAAAAATCTTGCTACTTTCAGATTAGTATTAAGCAACAACTAATATTGATGAAAAGATTTATTAACAAACCCGAAAAAACCAAACTGTATATAAAGCTCTGATATTAAATATCAGAGCTTTTATGATTTATACATATTCAACTGCAAGCTAATTGCTAAAAACAAGCAAATAATATAAAATAATCATATGGAAAAAGCACTAGTAAAAATTAACAACCTATTTGTTGAATATAAATCAAACAAAAACATAATTGGCGGGGAAAAAATTATACACGCAGTAAACAATGTAAATCTTGAAATAAAAAAAGGAGAAATTCTAGCAATAGCCGGAGAATCAGGGTGTGGAAAATCTACATTAGCCAAAACTATATTAAAACTAGAACACCCAAAATCAGGAGAGATATTATTTGAAAATAAAAATGTACTAAATTTAAATCACGCAGAAGTCCAAGAATTTAGACAAAAAGCTCAAATGGTTTTTCAAAATCCATATGCAAGCCTAAATCCAAAAATGAAAATTATTGACATTCTCAAAGAGCCTCTAGAAATAAACACTGGATATACAAAAAGTAAAATTGAAGAAATTGTAAAAGAAAAAATTAAACTTGTAGGCTTGGATGAAAATTGTCTTAATTTGTATCCTCATGAATTCTCTGGCGGGCAAAGGCAAAGAATTGCAATCGCAAGAGCTTTAGTATTAGATCCTGAATTTATATTAGCAGATGAACCTGTAAGTGCATTAGATGTAAGCATACAAGCACAAATAATAAATCTTTTAAAAGAGTTAAAAGAGAAATATAAACTAACATTCTTATTAATAACACATGATATGAGCGTCATTAAATATTTAGCAGACCGGGTTGCTGTAATGTATCTTGGAGAAATAATCGAAATAGGAAGAACTGAAGATATATTCAACTTCCCGCTTCATCCGTATACTAAAGCTTTATTAAACGCTGTTCCGAAATTTAATAAACAAGATAAAAAAGAGATTTTAAAAGGAGATCTTCCATCTTCTGAAAACCTGCCTAATGGTTGTAAATTCCACACAAGATGTCCATTTGTAATGGATAAATGCAAAAAATTTGAACCTGTAGAAAAAGGTGGAACGCACAATGTTAAATGTTTTCTGTATGAATAATCTGTGGTATAATTGATTTATGGATAGAAAAATCATTACTACTAACAGAAAAGCATTCCACGATTATACAATTACGGAAAAATACATTGCAGGGATTGTATTGACCGGAACTGAAATAAAATCAATCAGAAAAAATGCTATAAATTTGAAAGACAGTTTTTGTAAAATAGAAGATAATGAAATCTTCCTTTATAATTGTCATATTTCTCCGTATAAAGAAGGGAATAGATTTAATCATGAAGCAGAAAGAACTCGGAAATTACTTCTAAATAAAAAAGAAATTTTAAAAATGCAGACAAAAGTAAAACAAAACAGTTTTACAATTATACCACTAGAAGTTTTCTTAACTCACGGTTTTGCAAAAGTAGAAATAGGACTTGCTAAAGGTAAAAAGCTTCATGATAAAAGAGACGATATAGCTAAAAAAGACCAAAACAGAGAAATGGATAGAGCATCCAAAATAAGATATTAAGGAATTGGAATATGAAAGTTGTTATTTTAGGGAAAGGGGAAATGCTTTCTAACTTAATTGAAGGTACACTTTCTTCGGGATGTGAAATATCTGGAATTCTTAGATATGAAACAACAACAATACCAAAATTCATTCTTGCAATATTAGATTTTTTTAAAAGTTCGCCAGAATATACACTTATAAAAAAATATAAACTTCACGAGATTAATTGTAAGTCTGCAAATTCAGACCAGTTCAAAAGAGAAATTTTACATTTAAACGCAGATGTAATAATTGTAGGCTCTTGGCATGAAAAGTTAAAAAAAGAAATTATTGATTTGCCGGTAATTGCAACAATCAACGTTCATCCATCATATTTACCAAAATATAGAGGACCTAATCCATATCTGCAAACTATTTTACATATGGAAAAAGCATCTGGCATAACTTTTCATTTAATGGATAAAAATTTTGATACAGGCGCGATTTTAGCTCAAGAAAAAATTAATATAATGCCAAACGATACATCAAAAGAACTTAAAGAACGCACTGTATATAAAGCAAGAAAAATGTGTGAATCAATATTAAAAAATCTTGCATCCGGAATAATTGTACCGGTTCCTCAAAATGAAAAAGAAGCAACATATTTTCCAAATATAAAACCAGAAGATATGATGCTTGATTTTTATAAAGAATCAGCAGAAGAAATAAACGCACGAATAAGAGCTTTCCACCCTTGGATGCCATGTTATTATAGATATCAAAAAAAATATTTTATTCCAAATCCTTACAAATTAAAGATATTAGATAAATCTCAGACAAAAAAAATACTTACTAAAAATAATATCCAAAACCCTAGACTCGGAGAAATTATTAACACTAACTACAAATCAAGAGCCATAACAATAATGTGTAAAGATAACAAATCTATAAAAATGGTAGGAACAAATTTATACGGATTTTTTAATAAACCTCTCACAAGTTTATTTATCAAAAATATCAATTACAATAATTAATAACCTTAAATCCCTAACTCAAACTTGCAATATAATCTACAATTTCTTTTACAGAATAAATATTATTTACAACTAAGAAGTCTTTTCCCGTAACTCGCTTTACATAATCTAAATTTTTACCGTCAAGAAAATCTTGAGAATACGGCCTTAGCATAACAGATGGTATTATTATTAAATCAGAATCTAACTCTTTTACTGTATTTATTAAATCATCAGTAGTAATAAGCCCTGCAACAGTAATATCTTCTCCCCAATATTTAGATTTTACAGGATTTACTGAAACTGATAAATTTTTTATTTTATTCAACTTCTCTGAAATTTTTTCTATAGCATATTTTGCTGCGTAACTGGTCGCAAAAGAAATCTTCAAAGGAGTTTGAATTTTTTTAGGTAATTCAAGCTTTTTAAAATCATCAAGAAGTATTCTTATAGCTCCTACACCATCCTCCAATTGATTATATTCACAGTAGTACTTTGAAGGAGGTATATCATAACCTGCTAATAAGAAAAATTCATCAGAGCAGCATACACGCTTATATTTAGATGCTATTTCTATAGTCTGCTGTGCGCATTTTTTATCAACTCTTTTTAGGCCTTCTTTTCGAAATTGAGTAATCCCAACAGGCACAATAGCAACAGATAATACAGTATTTTTTAATTTCGCTAAATCTGACAAAGTCCTATCTAACTCATCTCCATCATTATATCCTGGACACAATACAATTTGTGCATGAAAAGGAATTTTGTTTTTTCTTAGCCATTGCAAATTTTCCAACGCTTTTCCTGCATTTGGATTTCTAAGCATTTTGACTCTCAAATCAGGATTTGTAGTATGCACTGAAATATAAAAAGGACCTAACCTCATTCTTTTAATTCGATCTTTATCAGCATCAGTCAAATTAGTTAAAGTTATATAAGTTCCTTGTAAATATGACAATCTATAATCATCGTCTTTTATATACAAAGTATCGCGAAGACCTTTTGGTTGTTGGTCAACAAAGCAAAAAATACAATGATTCATACAAGGTTTTACTCTGTCAAATACTGCACTTTCAAAAATTATCCCAAGATCTTCATCATAATCTTTTCCTATTTCAATAATCTCTATTTCACCATTAGTATGCTTAATTTCAAGAGTTAGTTCATCGGACTTACATAAGAAATTATAATCAATCATATCAATCATATTAGTATCATCGATTGATAAAATTTCATCACCTGCAGCTATTTCTAACTCTTCTGCGATAGAACCTTTAATAACATCACTAACGATTGCCGGCATTATCTTTCTCCAAACCTTCCACAATATTTATAAAATTTGAATACTCACATAAAGCATTGTCAAGAATAATTTTTTGATAAAAATTTTTATGATTATACTCATCATTAAGTATACTTTGAGAAACAGACTTAAATTTTGCAGCCTTTGATTTTATAGAAAAATACAATCTGTTTCTTTCATCAGCATCTAATGCATCAGAACAAGCAAGTTTTATTCTTGCATTAGAAAAAAACTGCAGAGGATTATCACTTAAATTTTCAAGCAAAAGTCTTTTGAGCTCAGATATACCATTTCTGGAAATTTCATAATATACAGAGAGTTTACCACCATCAGACATCATCTTTCTTGAAGACAAAGCACCTTTTTCTTCCAATCGTCTTAATGCAGGTTTCAACGCTCCAAAACTTGGATTTGTGAACGCCCCAAATATTTCATCAATATGCTTTTGAATAGCATACATTGTCAAATCTCTTTTCAACAAAACATATAAAATCAAAAGTTCAATCATACAAAAAATATATCACAAAACCGAGTTATAGACAATTACAAGCAAGAAATATTAACAGATAAAAGATAAAAATTGACACAAAATATCCATAAGAGTAGAATTAACATAAAAACAAAATAATAAGAGAGGATATTATGCAAAAAGAAATTAAATCAGTTATACTTGCAGCAGGCAAAGGCACAAGAATGAAATCTAATACCCCAAAAGTTTTACATAAAATATTCGAAAAACCTTTACTTGGATATGTATTAGATAATGTAAAAAATATAGTAAATGAATCTTTTGTAATAGTAGGACATCACGCTGAAGAAGTTACAGAATATGTAGAAAAGAATTACAAAACAGCTAAAACAGTTTTGCAATCACCTCAATTAGGAACAGGTCATGCCGTATCAATGGTATGTCCCGCATTAGAAAACTTTGAAGGGCAAGTAATTATACTATGCGGAGATACTCCACTAATTACAGAAGCTACTTTGAAAAAATTTATAGAGTACCATAACTCTAACAATTCAGATTTAACCGTAATGAGTACTATTTTTGAAAACCCTACAAATTACGGAAGAATTATAAGAGAAGCTGATAATTCTCTAAAATGTATAGTTGAAGAAAAAGATGCAACGCCTGATGAAAAAGCTGTAAAAGAAGTTAATGCCGGCATTTATTGTCTTAACTGGGGGAAAATTAAACCTGCATTTTCTCAATTAACAAGCAATAACGCACAAGGTGAATATTATCTTACTGACATAATTGCTTGGGGCAAAAAGAATAATCTTAATGTTAACGCATTTATTTTAGAAAACAGCGATGAAATATACGGAATTAATTCTCGTTCAAACTTAGCTACTGCAACTAAAATAATGAATGACAGAAAATTGAATTCATTGATGGATAATGGTGTAACAATTGTAGATCCTGCATCTACTTGGATATCAGAAGATACAGAAATCGGAGCCGATACAATAATTTATCCGTCGACTTACATTGAAGGGAAAAATAAAATCGGTAAAAACTGCAAAATTGGGCCTTGTGCACACTTAAGAGGTGATGTTGAAATCTCTGACAACTGCAAAATAGGTAATTTTGTAGAAGTAAAAAAAGCAAAGATTGACCATAACACAAATGCAGGTCATCTAAGCTATATCGGAGATGCAGAACTCGGCGCACACATAAATATCGGAGCAGGTACAATCACCGCTAATTATGATCCGATTACAAAAACAAAAAGCAAAACAATTTTAAAAGATAACGTAAAAATCGGCTCAAACACAGTACTTGTAGCCCCAGTAGAAATTGGAGAAGGTACAAATATCGGAGCAGGAAGTGTTATCACCAAAAATATCGGGGAATGGGCACTTGGTATTACAAGAGCACCATTAAGAATTCTCGAAAACTGGGTTAAAAAGAAAATGTAAAAATAGATTAAAAAAATTCCCTTAAAGGGAATTTTTTTATATGCTAAAATTAAAACTATGAGCACAAAAGAAATAAAATGGACAATGTTTGTAATCACTGCAGTAGGCAATTTTATTGCCATGCTTGATTCTACAACTGTCAATTTAGCGCTATATCCAATGTCTGTTGATTTACATGTTACTATGGGACAAATCCAATGGGTAATGATTGCTTATATGCTTGTTTTGACAGTGTTCCTACCATTTTTTGGAAAACTTGGCGATATATTTCCAAAAAATAAATTATACTCAATCGGTTTTGGAATTTTTGCATTAGGAGCTTTCTTAAATACTACAGCAGGAAGTTTTGGATTACTAATTGCATACAGGTGCTTAGAAGCTCTTGGAGCATCTATTATGCTATCAAACGCTCAAGCAATTATCGCAACAATTTTTAAAAACGAAAGACGGGGTAAAGCTCTAGGACTTAATGGTTGTTTGGTTGCAATCGGCGGAATGAGCGGACCAGCATTGGGCGGAATTTTAATTAATTCTTTCGGCTGGCATTCAGTATTTATCCCTTGTATTCCTGTAGCCTTAATCGGTTCATATTACGCCTACAAAGTCCTTCCTCACCACGCTAAAATTGACATTACAAATTTCAAATTTGATTATAAAGGTTTCATCTATTTCACAATAAGTTTGTTTGCGCTGCTGCTTGCAATATCTGAAGGACACAGCTGGGGTTGGAATTCGCTAAAAATAATTTCTCTTGGCATAATTACATTGATATTTGGAATATTATTTTATATCAGAGATCACAAAATTAACTACCCTTTAATCAATTTTTCAATGTTCAAAATCAAGCCATTCACATTTGGGAATTTGGCAGTAATGACATCTTACATGGCAATGTATACTAATAGTATTTTATTACCATTTTTCTTACAAGAAATACTTAAATATAACGCATTAGTAACAGGTCTTTTAATCTTGCCTTATTCTGTTACATTATCTTTTATAGCACCAATTGCAGGAAGATTATCAGGCAAGTACGGAAGCAGACAATTAACAATTGCCGGGCCAATTTTATATTGCATAGCACTTTTATTGTTTACGATATACAACAAAAATGTTGCAATGTGGCAAATAGTTTTTGCATCAGGACTTATGGGAATAGGTAATGGTCTGTTCCAATCACCTTCAAATAACGCTATTATGACAAGTGTTCAAAAACATGAAGTCGGTATAGCTTCAGGAATTTTGGCACTATCAAGAAATATGGGAAATATTCTTGGTGTGGCAGTTACAATTACTTTATTTGAAACATTTAGAAATATTTTTATAGAATCAGGCAAAATTTATGATTTAGCATTTTTATTCTCTTATAGAACAACTATGTGCTTTGGGATATTTTTCGGACTTTGCTGTTTATCATTTGCATTTATTGCTTACCAGCCCCAGAAAAAGGAAATAAAATCTTAAAAAAGTACTTCTCGCCGCTACTATACTCAACTTCAACAACAGGAAACGGATTATCTAACTCATAAACTCCATAAAATGTCTTTTTTTGAAGCACTCCAATTGAAGTACTCGTAACTTGTTTTGATTCTAAAACCTTTATATTTTCATATTCTTTAGCTAATAATTTTGCATCCTTTTTAGAAAGACTATCACAAACCGTTTTCATAGCATTAAATGGCAAACTCCCAATATAATAAATTGTTGCTAATTCAGCAAGAGGTACAGAACCAATCATTGATCCATATTCCTTTATTCCTTCAACAGTATCTCCTAATGAACTATTATTCTTTCTTGGTTCATATTTTTCCTTTTTTAGGTATAAATCAATTATTTCATCAGAACTGATACCAACATCACGGACAATAACTTTTATATCTTGATTTGAAGCATTGACAATTGTGTATCCTAAAATATAAAAATATTTTCGAAATGGTCCAGAAAATGGGGTTGGGGAAATTTGAATTTTAATATCAACAGGCGGATGATCCGAAATTTCAATATTTGAACTTTGCAATATTGGTTTAATATAATCATTCGCATAAACAAATACTGGCAGAAAAAACACTAAAAGTAAAAAAATATATTTTTTCATAAAGATATTATAACAAATTTTAAACGTAAATCAATATCTATTGAAAATAAATCTTTCCTGTTGTAAAATAAAAGTGTAAAAATTACACTAAACAACCAATTTATAAATGGCAGGGAATTATGACAACACAAAACGAAAATATAAGAAACATTGCGATTATCGCACACGTAGACCACGGTAAAACAACACTTGTAGATTGTCTTTTAAAACAAGCAGGTGCTTTTAGGGCTAACCAACAAGTACAAGAACGTGTACTAGACAGTAACGATTTAGAAAGAGAACGTGGAATCACTATTTTATCAAAAAACATTTCAATTAACTACAAAAACACAAAAATCAATGTTGTAGATACTCCGGGACACGCAGATTTCGGAGGAGAAGTAGAACGAGTACTTGGAATGGTAGATGGTGCACTATTAATTGTTGACGCAGCTGAAGGACCTATGCCTCAAACAAGATTTGTATTATCAAAGGCTTTGGAATTAGGTTTGAAAATAATTGTAGTAATCAATAAAATTGACAAGCCTGCAGCTGAACCTTTAACAGCATTAGATAAGGTTTTTGACTTATTCACAGAATTAACTGATAGAGAAGATTTAATTGATTTTCCATTTATATTCTCAAGCAGTTTAAACGGTTTTGCAATAAAAGATTTAGATGATGAAAGAAAAGATATGATTCCGCTATTGGATTGTATCTTAGAAAATATTCAACCTCCAAAAGGAGATGCATCAAAACCATTCCAATTTAGAGCAACTACATTAGATTACAATGAATACGTTGGCAGAATTGTAATCGGTCGTATTGAAAACGGAAAAGTAAAATCCCAAGAACAAGTTTGCGTAATACACGCAGACGGATCACAAGAAAAAGGAAAAATTACAAAATTATTTGGATTCCATGATCTTGGAAGAACTGAAATAGATGAAGCTTATGCCGGAGATATTGTAGGAATTGCAGGTTTTGCAGATATCCAAATTGGCGAAAGTGTTTGCTCTTTATCAGACCCAAAACCATTACCGTTGATTAAAGTAGATGAGCCAACATTACAAATGAATTTCTCTGTAAATGACAGCCCATTTGCAGGCACAGAAGGTAAATTTGTAACATCAAGGCAATTAAGAAAAAGATTATATGACGAATTAGAAAAAAATGTAAGCTTGCGTGTTGAAGATACAGATTCTACAGATGTATTCAGAGTATCAGGCAGAGGCGAATTACATTTAGGAATTTTAATCGAAACAATGCGTCGTGAAGGTTATGAATTCCAAGTTTCAAAACCTGAAGTTATATACAAAACAATAGATGGCGTAAAATGTGAACCTTATGAGAACTTAATTGTAGATGTACCTGAAGGATATGCAGGAAGCTGCATTGATAGACTTTCAGGCAGAAAAGCTGAAATGAAAGAAATGAATAATGCCAAAAACAGAACTACAATGGTATTTCATATTCCGGCAAGAGGTCTAATCGGATTCAGAAGCGAATTTATCAGAATGACTCGCGGAGAAGGAATCATGTACCATACATTCTTAGATTACAGACCATACGCAGGAGATATTCCTCGTCAAAGAAACGGTTCTATTATAGCTCATGAACAAGGAGAAGCTATTCCATATGCATTAGCTCAATACGAAGACAGAGGTGTATTCTTTGTAACACCAAAAACAAAAGTTTATCGTGGTATGATTATCGGAGAATGCAACAAACCTCAAGACATCGTGGTTAATATCTGTAAAACTAAAAAATTAACCAATATGAGAAGTGCAACAGCTGATGTTATGGTAACATTACAGGCTCATAAAGAAATGTCTTTAGAAGAATGTATGGAATACATAGGAGATGATGAACTTGTTGAAATTACTCCAGAAAATGTAAGAATAAGAAAAGCTGATTTAACAAGAAAAATATATAACTAAACACTAATAACAAAAAAAAGACCGCTTAAAAAGCGGTCTTTTTTTATGGTAAACAGATAAAATAAATTGCACGTCATAAAATATCAGATTTATGAAGTTTTTTCAATATTCTTTCCCTTTAACAAAGACTGAGAAAAGACAGATAAAAATATCAATATCATACCAATATAAAATGAAGAAGTGAATTCATGAGCTTCTCCAAAGAAAATAACTGCCAGCAAAATTCCATATATAGGTTCCAAGTTTCCTGCCAAACCAACTGTAAAAGCTGATAGCTTCTTCAATACAGAAATATGAAGTAAGTATAAAAGGACTGTACAAAAAAATGCTAAAAATAGCAGCCAAAAACAATCAATTATTGATGGAAAAACAGAGGTTACAGTATTAAAATGCAAATAGACAGGTAAAATCAACAACATAAATAATGCTCCGCCTAAAAGTTCATAAAATAACATACAACGAGTTGATTTTCCAACCTCAATTATTTGATTATACAATGTATATAGAGCAAACAACGCAGCAGAAATAACTCCAAGAACAATTCCAAATCTGTAACTTACATCAAAACTAAATATCAAACAAATACCTAAAACTGCAATTAAACTATAAAATAATTCCATAAAAGAAAACTTTTTCTTTTCGATAAAAGGTTCAAATAAAACCGTAAAAAATCCAACCAAAGAATAACATACAACTCCAACAGATACGCTTGAATACTTTATACTGCCGAAAAAGAAAATTAAATGTAAAGATAATAATGCTCCCAAACCTATAATTTTTAGGGCATTTGAAAATGTTTCAATCGGCTTTTTATTCATAAAAAATAACATTACACAAAAAATTATAAAAGCAAAAAGCATTCTATAAAAAACAATTAAACCTTCATTCATAGGAATAAGTTTTGCCAAAACTCCGGTAAATCCGGCAAGCAAAACAGAGACATGCAATTTAAAATATTCAGACCTTATACCTTGCATACTATAATTTTGCTATTTTTGATTAAAAAAGTCAAATTAATTCTTTATACAAATCCAAATATTTTTGCGTACTTTTTTCCCACGAAAAATCAGTCAACATGGCAGACTTTCTCATGGCATTAAATGTATATTTATCTTTATACACACCTAATGAACATTTTATAGCTTCCATCATATCCCATCCGGAATAACCCCAGAATTTAAAACCTGTTGAATTATCTAATGGATAACCAGTTACTGTATCTTCCAGGCCTCCTGTTGCACGGACTACAGGTAAAGATCCGTAATGCATTGCAATTAATTGACTTAGCCCACAAGGCTCAAACTTGGAAGGCATTAAATAAAAATCACTTCCTGCATAAATCTGATTAGCCAAATCAGCATGATAACCAATATAAGCCCTTATATTTGAAGAATTGTTTGACAACCATATTAAAAGATTTTCATAATCTTTTTCTCCACTGCCTAAAAATATAAAATCAGCATCTAAAGATTTTAAATCATTTTCACACTGACGAATCAAATCTATACCTTTTTGATTTACTAATCTTGATACCATTGCATACATAGGTCTTTCTTTGTCATATTGCAGCCCAAATTCTTCACAAACCTTCTTCTTGTTTAACTCTTTGTTCTCAATAGATTTAATATCATAATTTTTGACAATAGATTTATCTTCTTTAGGATTAAATATATCGTAATCAATACCGTTCAAAATACCAACAATTTTATTTTGGTTCATACGTAAAGTATAGTCCATACCTTCACCGTACTCTCCTGTTAAAATTTCCTTTGCATATGTTGGAGATACAACAACAACTTTATCAGAATAATTAATTGCACCCTTCATCCAATTAACTTTTCCATAATGTTCGACTCCCCATTCATTATATACAATATCTTTTCTCATATTGGCAAAATCCAAAACATCATCAAACCATACTCCTTGATATGCAAGATTATGAATTTCAAAAACACATTTTGTATTTTTCCAAAAATCATCATAACGGTAATTACTATGCAAATATACAGGCATCATTGCAGTATGCCAATCATTAGCATGGATTATATCTGCTTTGAAATTTAACAACTTTGCATACTCCATAGTTGCTAGAGAAAATGCAATATACCTTTCATGTTCATACTTCGGATCGAGCCATTTAGGATAAACTTCTTTAAAACAAGTAAAATACCAATCATTATGTACAAAAAAAACATTTATATCAGTACCTGGAAGCTTACACATATATAATTTGAATTTGTGCCCCATACCATTGAATGTAAGCCATAGTGTGGAATTTTCTAATTCTTTTATTCCCCACTTATTTAAATCAATTAATCCATGAAGTGGAGTAAAAATTGCTATTTGAGCATCCCTTTCAAGATATTTAGGTAAACTCCCTACAACATCTGCCAACCCGCCTGCTTTAGAAAAAGGAGCTACTTCTGCTGCTGCAAATAATATTTTCATAATCCCTCACTTCCGTTATCTTCATTACTTGATTTTTCATTCTCAGGCAAATTATAATGACTTGCATCTGTATCAAATATTATATTCACCCCATATTTCGTTGCAATATAATTTGCATGATTTAAACATATTTCAGCTTTGGCATAATCTTTTTTTAACATCATTACTTTATACATATTATACTTGAATAACATTACAAGGAATGGACTTACAGCATTATTTTTTTCTAATTGAATCAGTGAATTATTTAAAATTCCAAATGCAACATCCAATTTGTATTGTTTCAAATTAAGTTCACTCATCACATACCAAGCTGCATAAAGTAATGTAGTCATTCCTTTTTCATTTGCAGTTTTTATTATCTGATATATAATAGCCTCAGCTTTTTCATATGAATTAAGCATCAAATATGAATAACCAATCATCAAATCACAGAACAATTCAAATTGATATAACTTATTTTTTTTCGAAGCAATTTTAGCCTTATAAATATTTTCTGCAAAAATATTATAATCTCTATTATTTATAGAAAAAGCAGTTATTATATGTATAATAAAATCTCCAAAACTATCAGATTCTGAAACATTTGATGCTACTTGCTCAGACATTTTACCATGGATTAAATCCTCCAAAATTATCAACAAATCAAAAGAATCAGGAATAAAATCTAAATCTCGTCTTACGATATTCAAAAATTCTTTTACATTCCCATTCAACAAAAGAATATTTGCAAAAGCCACATAAGCAACAGAATTAATAATAAGTAACTTAAAATTTTCCTCACTAATATAATCAGGTTTTAACGAAATTAAATTACTATTATTGACAATATTTAACACTTTATAACCGATATCAAGACAATCAGTTAAAGCCCCTATGTTAAATAGAATCTGAATATGAATTATTGACATTAAAAAGAAATAATTATTAAAATTTGGATCTGCAGGATTTAAAGAAGAAGGAGGCAACAACGCCAAAACTTTATGAGTTAATTCTAGAGCATGAGTATAGTTACCAGAAATTAAAGCACCGTTAATCATTTTATTACAAAGCAGAATAATTCTTTCTACATCTTTTGTTTTCTCTAAATTTGCAAGAGTTAACTCTGCGATTCCAGAAGTTTTATCAGGAATATACTCATATAAGTTATTTGAAATATCATCGTACAATTTAGCCTTGTATTCCTGAATATTTTCAACTTCATCAGGATTTTTATTCAAATCTAAAATTTGCAAAATTTTATTTGTACAGTTCAAATAAGAACTAAAATCACCAAGAGATAAGTTAATATCTGCCAGCTGTTCCCATTGAATACGTTCATTATCTGTATCTTTTAACAGCCCATATAAATATGCTTTTATCGGACTTGGCATATCCTCATTAAAAACTTTTTCAAATAATTCTGAAGCTACTTCTTTTAAAGAAATCTTACTGACAGTCGTTAATAAATTTCGCCTTAGTAAATTATAATTTGGGAAATATATACAATTATTATACTGATAAACATATCCCATATTAGCTAATTTTTGAATTATTTTATCTTTATTTTCATACCCAAGACAATCAATTGTCCCCATATCAATACGAGTACCCAGCAAAACAATAGAAGTTAAAAACTTCATAGCATCTTTATCATCTTGTAACAGATTCAATCTTCTCGCAATAAGTTTGTCTAAATTTGAAGGAATTATAATAGTCTTAGGATTTATCATTTCAATACTATCATCATCGGCAGAATATACTCCTGATTCCAACAAATATTGAATTGCAATATCAATAAATAAAGTACTACCGCATGCATATTTGGCAATTCTTTGGAAATAAAAATTATTCAAAATATTTCGATAATATATTTTATTATCGGCTATCATTTTTTCGAAACTTGTAGGCTTCAAAGAAATCTCTGTATAATAAGGCTTAGTCAAAAGGAAATGACAATCCTTGTGCAAAGAAAAATCTTTATCATAAGAAACTAAAAAGCTTATATCCAAGGAATCAAAAACTTCAAAAAGATATTTCAAAACATCATAAGAACTTGAATCAATCTTATCAAAA
Source organism: uncultured bacterium (assembly GCA_949290355.1). GTDB lineage: Bacteria > Cyanobacteriota > Vampirovibrionia > Gastranaerophilales > Gastranaerophilaceae > Stercorousia. The sequence goes on from CASERN010000011.1 coordinate 906,012, forward strand.
TCTTCAACAAAAATTAAAGTTTTTGGTATGATTTGCAACAAAGTCAAAAAGATATCAAAATAAATGTATCTTGTATCTTCTGCATCTTTTGTCTCACGTTTTTGAAGACAAATTAAATCTTTTATTAATCCATCAGGATCTATAGAGGAAAACATCGAAAAATCATTTTGAAAAAACAATTTTTGAGATACTGTATATTCAAATATTGCAGAAACTAAATCCCGAAAGAAAGAATATGGAGAATATTTCATTTCATCATAACAAGTAAGAGAAATTATATTGCTGAATTGTCCAGTTTCTGATGCTGCATTTAGGATTTTGATAGTATAAGGTTTATACATCTCTGCAGTTTTAATCGCGACTATTCCCTTAGGATTTGTTTGAAAAATATTTAAAATGTTCAACAAGACATCTATATTTTCGATTCGCATAAAATTGCACTTTATTTCTTCGAAATTAATAGTTTCAATATTATATATTTCATCAGGATCTTTAATATCAATATTATTTAAAGAATTACCATCTAACTTTTCTTGTTCAATTAACATGTTTTGAACAAAATTAGGGATTTCTATTTCATCATCTTCCTCTTCTTGAGGATATTCAACCTTGACATATTGACGTAAATCCAATTCATAAAACATAGTCATTTCCCCATTAACCATAACAGAATTTAACGGAGACAATTTATATTGAACAGGAATTTCATCAGCTACAGTATCATCTGTTAAAACTTGAAATGTATTTAGGACTTTGTCTTCTTTTTTCTTTACATCTTGATTTAAAAGATTAATATTATAACCGCTATCAATATCATTAGGATTCGAATCTGTGTTCCTTTTTAATAAGAACATATTACATCTTAATGTTGCATTCTTTTTAGAAGTTAATTTACAATTCATAGCAGTAATACGATTAAGAAGTTCAATAACACCTTTCAAAGCATTCTCAACAGAGGAGTGAAAAGAGTAGTCCTTATCAAACCTTATTACATAAGTCCTCCCAATAATCTGCCGTCTTATCCCAATAGACTTTGCATAATCGAGTATTATTTTATCAAGATTGACTTTGAATTTATTTAAAAGCCTTGCAGAACCCAAATATTTTTTCATATCATCAACATTAGGGAAATCAATAGTCAACATTACAAAATCGTCAGAGTTAGACTCATTAAAAATTACACTTTTTTCGGTATCAAATCCGCATTTTCTACATTTTTTAGAAAACGTCTGATTAATTTTTCCACAATTATGACACTTTGAGATAATTACATAACCACATTTTTTACAAGTATTAGACTTGTTAACGGTCTTGCAAATAGGGCATACTAACTTGAGCACCTTTTTGCAATTAGGGCAAACCAATGCTTTATCATCAATTTCATAACCACATTTTGGACATTCCATAAAAGAATTATAACACGCAAACTGAATATATACAAGAAAACTAACTCATCTGAACAATTGATTTGATAATAAAAAAATATTTCAGCATATTGACAAATTGTAAAAAATAATAAATAATAAAAACAAACATGGAGGTTGAAAAATGATTAAACAAGAAGCATTGAGAATCACCCCCCCCCCCGAAAAGTTAAGCTATGACGATATTTTAAGGGGGAAAGTTAATAAATACAAAAATATAAGGTATAATAGTGATTTTACGAATCGCTATTATGGAAGAAGAGCATTTACTTTAGCGGAAGTTTTAATTACTTTAGGAATTATCGGAGTTGTTGCTGCATTGACTATTCCTTCACTAATTGCACATCAAAGAGAACAAGAGACTGTCGCTAAATTAAAAAAACATTATCAAACGTTATCAAATGCATACTTAATGGCAGTAAATGAAAATGGTCCAATATTAAATTGGGGGATAACCGCTGATAGTACAGGACTGACACTAGTTGCAAAGAATTTAAAAAAACAATTAAAAATCAATGAAGATTGTGGACTTACAATTGATAATAATTGTGCACCTGGAGATAAGGGACAATTTAAAGATTTAAAAGGAAACGTAAGAACTGAAAGCTTTGCAAATGAAACTTATTATAATTTCAGACAGGTTGATGGCACTGCAGTAGCAATACGAGTTATAGATCCAGTATGCACATCCAATAATGATGCATGTTTTGAATACTATGTTGATTTAAATGGCTCTAGGGAACCAAATACACTTGGGAAAGATATTTTTTATTTTAGAATATACGGTAATGATAAAATATTACCTGTAGGAACAGGCTATAGCCCTAAAACACCTGGGTGGCAATCTTGTAATCCTAAAACAGGAGAAGGCTGGTACTGCACTGCTTGGGTAATATTTAAAGAAAATATGGACTATCTACATTGTGCAAGTGAACTTGATTGGAATGGCAAATCCAGTTGTAAATAATCCATATTATTCTATATTATATTTAGCTGTTTAAATTTATTTATATTACTAAGCGTATCGAATTCCGGCAGCTTTCATTCTTCTGATACATTCTTTTATTGTATCAACATCTTTAGTTAAAGCAACACGGAAATATCCTTCGCCATATTTCCCGTAACCGTTTCCAGGTGGAACAACAACATTTGCTTTTTCCAACATTACAGTTACAAATTCTTCTGATGTCATTCCTTTTGGAACAGGGAGCCATAGATAAAAAGTAGCTTTTGAAGGTTTCACATTCCAACCTAACTCTTTGAAGCCTTCTTCTGCAGCATCTTTTCGTTCTTTATACATTTTATTCAAATCTTCAATGTATTTAGAATCTACATTAAATGCAACAGTTGCAGCATCTTGAATAGCTTTGAATGTACCTGAATCAATATTGTTTTTTATAGTTCCTAAAGCTTTTATTGCATCAGCGTTACCACAAACAAAACCTACTCTCCACCCTGTCATATTGTAAGATTTAGAATGAGAATAAAATTCCAAAGCAACATCTTTTGCACCCTCTACCTGTAATACAGAAGGAGCTTTATATCCGTCAAATGTCATTTCAGAATATGCCATATCTGAACACAATAAAATATCATACTTTTTGCAAAAATCTACCGCTTTTTTATAAAAATCCAAATCAGCTACAGCACCTGTAGGATTATTTGGATAATTTAAGAACATAAGTTTTGATTTTTTTGCAATATCTTCTGGAATTTTATCAAAATCCGGCAAATATCCGTTTTCTTCCAATAATGGCATCTCATAAGGAGTACCACCAGCAAATATAGTTGCATTATGATATACAGGATATCCAGGATCAGGAACTAATGTATAATCACCCTTATCTACAAATGCAAAAAACACATGAGCAATAGCCTCTTTAGAACCGATATTTGCTAACATTTCTTTATCAGGATCCAACTCAACTCCGAAACGATTTTTCATCCATTCACAAGCACCTTTTCTAAACTTTTCAGTACCATTATATGGTGGATAATCATGATTTTTAGGATTGTCGATTGCTCTGTGCATTTCTTCTACAATAGGAGCAAGAGTCGGAGTATCAGGATCTCCAATACCTAAGCTTATAATATCAAACCCTTTTGCTTTAGCTTCAGCAATTTTTCTATCAATTTCAGCAAATAAATATGGCGGAATTTGTTCTAAACGTTCTGATACTTTCATAACTTCTCCTTCTTAATATTCTTTCCCTACCTATAATTTTATGCTATCATAAATATAAAGGAAAAACAATGAGTATAATTGCAGATGACAACGATTTTGAACATAAAACAATTACCGAAAAGAAAAAAAATTCGGTAGTAAAATGTGAATGTCTTGACAATGACAAAAATTTTGAAAATTGTATAAGACCAAAATCTTTTGACACATACATCGGACAATCCGCATTAAAAGAAACTTTAAAAATTTCTATAGCAGCTGCCAAAAAGAGAAATTTGCCATTGGATCATTTGTTATTTTATGGACCTCCAGGACTGGGGAAAACAACATTAGCTGGAGTTATAGCAGAACAAATGGGAGTTGATATTAAAATAACATCTGCTCCAGCTCTTGAAAGACCCAGAGATATTATCGGGATTTTAATGTCTTTAAAGGGCGGAGAAATTCTTTTCATTGATGAGATTCACAGACTTAATAAAGTCGCAGAAGAAATTTTATACCCTGCAATGGAAGACTTTTTCTTGGATATGACAACAGGTAAAAGCCAAACAGTAAAAACTTTAAGAGTTCCTCTCCCAAAATTCACACTCATTGGAGCGACAACAAAAGCCGGAGAATTATCAGGACCACTTCGTGATCGTTTTGGAATTATACACAGATTAGAATTTTATACAGAAGATGAACTTGCTCAAGTAATCAAAAGAACAGCTGGCATTCTAAATATAGAAATAACCGAAGAAGGTGCCCACGCAATAGCCAAAAGATCTCGAGGAACTCCTCGTATTGCAAATAGACTTGTAAAAAGAGTATCAGACTATGCGTTAGTAAAACATGACGGTAAAATTACAGAAGACGTCGCAAATAAGTCTCTTGATATACTGAAAATTGATAATTACGGCCTTGATAATACTGATAGAAGTCTTTTAAAATTAATTATTGAAAAATATGACGGCGGTCCTGTCGGAATTGAAACAATCGCCGCTGCCATAGGAGAAGATGTAAGAACAATAGAAGATGTTTGCGAACCGTTTTTATTACAAGCAGGATTACTTCAAAGAACTCCGAGAGGCAGAAAAGTATCACCTGCAACATACAGACATTTGGGATATAAAAATATTAATATCAATGAGCAGAAAAGCTTATTTTAGGGGAATATCATGAAAAAACTTTTTATTATATTTTTACTATTGCTAGGAATACCATCTTTAGCAGATGAAAACAAAGTTGTACTTCCATCACAAACAGGTATAGTTGAAGATATAAAATATGAAGATACGCAAGGACTTAACCAAGGTGAACAAACAACAAAACAAATTGTTACCGTAAAAGTTTTGTCTGGTGATTTCAAAGGAACCGAAAGAATTATCGATAATATGCTTACAGGAAATCCTGCTTATGATATTAACCTATCAAAAGGTGATAAAGTTGTATTACATGTCGAACCTACATCAGATACGGTATCAACACCTAATGATGTAGATTTTTTTATAGCAGATATAAAAAGAGATAATCAGATTTTTGTATTTACAGGCATCTTCTTTATTCTACTTTTACTAATAGGCAAAAAGAAAGGATTTACTAGTATAATCTCAATAATTTCAACAATTACATTAATATTTTTTATGCTTATGCCAATGATACTTCACGGATTTTGTCCAATTGCATCAGCAGTCCTAACAGGAATAATTTCAACAATAATAACAATTTATCTTGTTGGAGGCTTTAATTCTAAAAGCTCAGCAGCAATTATAGGAACAAGCATAAGTTTAATATTTGCAGGAATACTTTCAATGCTTGCAATATATTTTGCCCACCTTACAGGTTTTGCAGGCGAAGAAAATATGTTTTTATACACTGCAAGACCGGAATTAAATTTTACAGGCATTTTGTCAGCATCTATGATAATCAGCGCATTAGGTGCTTTAATGGACACAGCTGTGTCAATTGCTAGTACTGTCAATGAAATTTTTGAAACCGACAAATCATTATCTGTAAAAAAATTATTCAAATCAGGAATGAATGTTGGACGAGATATCATAGGTACAATGTCTAATACTCTCATTCTTGTATATTTAGGGAGTTCACTGACACTTGTTCTTCTATCAAGTAATATAGATATGAATAAATTTTTCAATCTTAATCAGGTTGCAACAGAAATTCTATCAGCACTTACAGGCAGCATAGCAATTCTTTTTTGTGTACCTATTACTGCAATCATTGCAGCATATCTAATAAAACGAAAAAAGCAAAAAACCGAATTTCACATGGAACAAATTAATTTAGACTAAGAAAAAGAGGAGATTTTTATAATCTCCTCTTTTTCTTTATTATATTCTACTATTTAGAACAAGAACATCCAATGCATACTTGAGATTTTAAAGCATCAGCCTTATCAGTTCTTTCCCAAGGTACATCAATATCAGTTCTGCCCATATGACCGTAAGCAGCCAATAGTTGATAGAATTTACCACCATTTTTAGCTGGTAATCCACGTAAATCAAATTGATTAATAATTGCAGCAGGTCTTAAATCAAAGTTTTTATAAACTAATTTAGATATTTCATCATCTGAAATTTTACCTGTTCCAAAAGTATCAACCATTATAGAAATAGGCTCTGCAACACCAATTGCATAAGCAAGTTCTATTTCGCATTTTTCAGCTAAACCAGCTGCAACGATATTTTTTGCAACCCAACGAGAAGCATAAGCTGCAGATCTGTCAACTTTTGTAGGATCTTTTCCAGAGAAAGCACCGCCGCCGTGACGAGAATAACCGCCATATGTATCAACGATAATTTTACGGCCAGTCAAACCAGCATCACCTTGAGGTCCGCCTACTACGAAACGACCTGAAGGGTTTACTAGAATTTTTGTTTCACTGTCTAATTTAATTTCTTCATTTTCAAATACATAATCAATTACATATTTTTTAATATCATTTCTAATAATTTCTTGAACTTTTGAATTATCAGAAACACCATTAATTTCAGGATCATGTTGAGTTGAAATTAATACAGTATGAATTCTTGAAGGTTTTCCATCAACATATTCAACAGTAACTTGAGATTTACCGTCAGGTCTTAAATAAGAAAGAATACCTTGTTTTCTAACTTGCGCTAATCTATAAGATAATTTATGAGCCAAGCTAATTGGCAATGGCATTAATTCAGGTGTTTCGTTACAAGCATAACCAAACATAATACCTTGGTCACCTGCACCGATATTTTCTGTTTCAGAAGTTGATGTATCAGCATTATCAGATCTTGTTTCAAGAGCTTTATTAACGCCGCCTGCGATATCGCAAGATTGTTCATCAATACTTGTCAAAACAGCACAAGTATCGGCATCAAAACCACCACCTGATGCCCCTGAATAACCTATATTTTTAATAGTACTTCTTACAACTGATGGAATATCTACATAACAATCAGAAGTAATTTCACCACATACAAGAGCCATGCCTGTAGTAACAGTAGTTTCAGCAGCTACTCTTGATTGAGGGTATTTTGTCAAAAACTCGTCCAAAATAGCGTCAGAAATCTGATCGCAAACTTTGTCGGGGTGTCCTTCTGTAACTGATTCAGAAGTGAATAAAAAATTTTTTGGTGTCATTTAAAAATTCTCCTTAATTTGTATTTTGGTCCGGCGAACCTTATCACCGTCAACCCGCCGGTAAGGTTTTTAATTCCGACCCGGCAATGTCATTAAGAAACAGTGTACAACCAAAAATATTGAAAATCAAATATTGTATTAATATTTATTAATTAATTAAATAACATAAGACACACTTACAACTATATAATCAGACGTGATATCAATAATTGCCCATCTTATCGGATTTTTATTCAATTTAATCAATTTTTTTTCAATATAAAGATTATCAAAATCTTTTATCTTTTTTATTTTTACAACTTCTGATTTAATCATACAAATACCATAAGAGCCTTTATTAAAAGGCTCTTTCTAAATTTATTCTACTGTTACTGATTTAGCCAAGTTTCTTGGCTGATCAACGTCTTTTCCTAGAAATTCCGCAATATAATATGCTATTAATTGCAACGGTATCATCGCAATTATCGGAGAGAAAAGTTCTTGCACATCTGGTACATAAATTATATGATCAAACAAATCTTTTAACTTTTCATCTTTTGAATTAGTCAATGCAATCATTCTTGCATTTCGAGCTTTTGCTTCTTCACTATTTGATAATAATTTATCATATACAGAACCATTCATTAATATTGACAAGACAGGCATTGTCTCATCCAACATTGCTATAGGACCATGTTTTAGCTCTCCTGCAGGATAACCTGTTGCGTTAATATAACTTATTTCTTTAAGTTTTAATGCTCCTTCTAATGCTGTTGGGTAATTTATACCTCTTGCAATATAAATAAAATCTTTTGTATTTGCATAAGCTCTTGCAACAGTTTGAATATTTTCTTTATGTGCTAAAATTTGTTCTATTTTTTGAGGCAGAAGCATTAACTCGGCCTTTAATGCAGTGAGAGTAGAATGAGCAATACTGTCTTTTATTTCAGCCATATATAATGACAATAAGTAAAATGCCATAAGCTGAGCAATATAAGATTTTGTTGCTGCTACAGATACTTCAATTCCTGCGTTTACAGGAATCAAACTATCAGCTTCTCTTGCCATTGCACTATCAGGTCTATTAGTAATAATTAAAATATGAGAGCCTTTTGCTTTTGCTTGTTTGATAGCAGTTAATGTATCAGCTGTTTCCCCAGATTGAGATACCCCAATCACCAGTGTATTCTCATCTGTAACAGTTTTTCTGTAAATATACTCACTGGAAGCTTCTACATCAACAGCAATACCACAAAAACTTTCTATCAAATATTTGCCAATCATTGCAGCATGCAAAGATGTACCGCAGGCTATAATTTGAATTCTATTTAAATGTTTCAAAGTTTCTTTATTTAATTTAACTTCATTTAAAATTATATTTTCATCTGGAGCATGCAATCTGCCAACAAGAATATTTCGAATAACATCCGGCTGTTCATGAATTTCTTTTAGCATAAAATGTTTATAACCCATTTTACTTAAAGCAACAGGTTCCCAAGGCAACACTTCTACTTTTGGATTTATTTGATTTGCTTCCAAATCTATTATTTTCATGCTTTCAGGAGTTAAAGTAGCAATTTGGTTATCTTCCAAATATACAGCCTTATTGGTATGTTTAATTATTGCAGGAACATCTGATGCTGCAAAATATTCTCCTTCTCCAATTCCTATCAACAATGGGGCATTACGTTTAGTAATAACTAATTTATTTTTACAATCATTATGCATAACACAAAGAGCATAAGCGCCCTCAATTTCTTCAGAAGCAAGTCTGACTGCTTCTGTTAAATCTTTACATTCTGCATACTTTCTTGCAACCAAATGAGCTACAGCCTCTGTGTCAGTCTGAGATCTAAAAATACATCCATCATTTGACAATTTTTCTCTTAATTCTTTGTAATTTTCTATAATACCATTATGTACAACTACAAGATTTCCACAATTACAAGTATGCGGATGTGCATTTAATAAAGTAGGAGCTCCATGAGTAGCCCATCTTATATGCCCTATCCCCATAGTTGATTGTTTGAACTCTAACTCATGACCTTTTAATTCATTCCTTAAATTTTGCAATTTGCCTATAGCTTTATATACACGAATCTGTTCATCACACATAACTGCAATTCCAGAAGAATCATATCCTCTGTATTCCAATTGTTCCAAACCATCGACTAAAATATCTACTACAGATTTATTACCAACGTAGCCTACTATTCCACACATATATAATCCTCTCAATAATATTCAAACTCTTTAAAAAAATTATAACATCTAAAAAGACAAAATTAAATATCCTTATAAAAGTTTTATATTACTTATTACAAACTTGAAAAATTTTTAAATCCAATGTACCATAAAATAATATAAAAAAAGGAGTTATTATGAAAAAGATTTTAACATTATTGTGCGTAGTACTTATTGGTTCATGCGCTTTGGCTGACGAAATTATGATTATCAAAGGCGTAAACATGAACAATTTCTGGAGAAAAAAAGGAATTGATGAAGAAAAAGTTATAAAAGTCGGACAAAAGATATTATTGGATAACCATATTCCAAAAAGAGTACCAATATTTGTAGATAGCACAAAAAAGAATGTTAATGCAAACTCTAATCTTTACGATAAAACAGTTACCATCTATTCGGGCATGTTTTTATATATTGATAACGATGATGAATTGGCATATGTATTATCACATGAAATTGCTCATTCTGTAGAAGCCTACGGAGGAATGATTAAATACATGGCAATGAATGCTAATGCAAAAAAATATGAACAAAAGGCTGACCTAAACGGCATCGATTACATGGTAAAAGCTGGATATGATCCAATTGCCGCAATTACAATGGGGAATAAAATATTTGGAGAACCTGTGTGGGATTGGGGATTTACATACACTCATCCAAAAGGATCTAAAAGGTTAATGGATATGTACAAATATATTTATGTAAAATATCCTCAATACTTGAATTCTCCCCTTACATACTCTCCATCATATAAAAATTTTGTATACAGTATGAATAAAGATATTAAAGAATTCCAACAAAAACAAAGAAAACGTCAATTAAAACTACAAAATGGTGATTTATAATATGATAAAAAAATTTTTACTGATGACAACTTTATTGTTAATTGGAACATGTGTTTTTGCAGAAGAAATTCCAATAACGATTACGCCAGTTTATAAAATTTCAACAGCTGACAAAAATTTGCATGAAGGTGATACTGTTGAATTTAAAGATATTAACAATAATAAAATAATCAAAGGTACAATAAAGTTTTTATCACACAACGGTTTTGCCGGAGAACAGGCATCTATCATAATAGGGAATTTCAGATATGATGACTCCGGAAAGATTCTTAATGGAGAAATATATATTAAAGGAAATGAACACAAAAGATATCAGGATATGGCAGATTCCGGGCTTGTTCCTGCAACCGTATTCATAAGAGGCGGAGAAGTTATACTTAAACCTGAAAAAACAAAATTAGTAGTATTTTATAGCGATTATATAAATATAGAGGATACTCCGTTAAAAATAACACCTGCTCAAAAAATCTCGACATGTTATGACGAAATTGAAGTAGGAGACAAAATAAAATTTGTAACTATAAAAGATGCATACAAAAATGGTAAATTATACATAAAAAAAGGGACTCCAGTATATGGAATAGTTGATTATGTGAGCAATAACGGATGGACTTATGATAATGCTCAAATTGATTTTAAGACATTTAAACTTAAAAATATAAATGGACAAACTATAACATTATCATCACCTCTATCCATCAATGGATTTGAAATATTACAATACAAAGGTAAAAGATTCGCACAGTTCTTTAACTACTGTGGAGTAATATTTAGAGGCAAAGAAATAGAAATTATCCCTAACCAAGACAATATTGAATTTAATATTTGGCTAAGATAAATATTCTAAAAATTTACTAAAAAATACTCTTGAAGCATCCATTGCTGTATTAATAGAGTTTTGAGCTATTTGTGCCCAAGAAACAACATTTTTAGAATTCGGGATTTGAGATTTATTCATATAATTCACAACACTCATAAAAATATCATCAAAATTTTCATTTCCAAATTCTATATTTGTCTTTTGACTATTTTCGATAAACTTGTCTTCATTTCTATATATAAAATTCTCAAAAGCTTTATGCATTCCCATCTCCTGCAATTTACTTAAGAAATTACCTCTTTGAACATGGAGTCCCACGCAAACATCATCAAGATAATGTTTTGCTCTTCCAACCTCATCCAACATTCTTGGGAAAGCAGAATCATTCAATGCATCAAAAAATTTATCAATATGTTTATTAAATTTAGCTCTTGCATTATGAGAGCCGTCAAAATCTAAAAAACTTTCTCTAGGTTTTAGAAGACTTTTTACTGGGTAATAAAAATGATTATTACCAGATAAACCTATCTCTTTGAAATCCGGTTTTATAACTGCAGCCTTTAATTCTGGAGCATATTTCCCCAGCTCAGGAAATTCTCTTTCAATAATTCTTTGGGTTATTTTTCTGTGAGTATTAAAATTGAAACCAAAACTCACATTATTATTTTGGGTTTTCTGTATATTCATAGTAGAATTATTCTACAACAAATAAAAAATTTATATCTGCAATATGACATTTTGTTAATTAAAATCAAAAAGGTCTTTTAAAGACCTTTTTGATTTACTATGCTTTTTTGAAAATTATCTCATCTTTATCAACGTCTATAATAACTTTATCTCCTTGTATAAATTTTTGAGCTAAAATTTCTTTTGAAAGAGGATTTTCAATTAATTGACGAATTACTCTTTTTAATGGACGAGCACCATATACAGGATTAAAACCTCTGGTAGCTAAAAATTCTTTTGCATCCTGAGTTATTTCAAAATTAATTTCTTGATCTTTTAATAATCTTCTTAAATAATCCATCTGAATATCAACAATTTTAACTAAATCTTGCAAATTCAATGCTCTAAAGAATATTGTCTCATCAATTCTGTTTAAAAATTCTGGTTTAAATTTACTTCTTAAAACCTCTATAACCTTTTCTTTTGTATCCTCAAAATTACTGCCTGAACCTAAAGAATTTAATGTATCTTCAAGGATAATATCGCTACCGATATTTGAAGTCATAATAATCAGAGTATTTTTAAAATCAACAGTTCTGCCTTTAGAATCTGTTAATCTTCCATCATCAAATATTTGCAGCATAATATTGAAAACATCTGGATGAGCCTTTTCAATTTCATCGAACAAAACCACAGAATAAGGTTTTCTTCTAACAGCTTCTGTTAATTGTCCGCCTTCATCATATCCTACATATCCCGGAGGAGCTCCAACAAGCCTTGATACATTATGTTTTTCCATATATTCAGACATATCAATTCTTATCAAAGCATCATCATCATTAAACATAAATTCAGCTAATGATTTTGCAAGTTCTGTTTTACCGACACCAGTTGGTCCTAAAAATAAGAAAGTACCTATTGGGCGTTTAGGATCTTTTAGCCCAGAGCGAGCGCGGCGTATAGCATCAGATACTGTATCAACGGCTTCTTCTTGCCCAACAAGACGTTTATGCAAAATATCTTCCATATTTAGCAATTTTTGTTTTTCACTTTCAACAAGTTTTGTAACTGGAATACCTGTCCATTTGCTTACTACATTTGCGATATCATCATCATCTATTTCTTCTTTTAAAAGTTTATTATCTGTTTTTTCTTTATTTTGAACTGCTTTTAACTGTTTTTCCAATTCTAGCAATTTTCCATACTTCAATTCAGCTGCCGTTTGTAAATCAGTATTTCTTTCGGCCTCTTCTATTTTGTTTTTAATCTTTTCGATTTCTTCTTTGATACCTGCTTCACCTGTAATTGAAGCTTTTTCTTGTTCCCATTGAGTTTTTAGTTTTGAAATTTTTCCTTCTAAGTCATTAATTTGTTTTGATAAAACATCTACTTTAGCTCTCGCATCATCATCATCTTCTTTTTTTAATGCTTCACGTTCTATTTCGTATTGAATTTTTTGACGCATCATCTTATCAATTTCTTCAGGCATTGAATCAATTTCTATACGCAAAGAAGAAGCAGCTTCATCAATCAAATCAATAGCTTTATCTGGCAAAAACCTATCTGTTATATATCTATCAGACAGTTTAGCTGCAGCAATAAGTGCGCTATCTAAAATTCTTATTCCATGATGAACTTCATATTTTTCTTTCAATCCTCTTAAAATAGATATTGTATCTTCTACAGATGGCTCACCAACTAATACAGGTTGAAATCTTCTTTCTAAAGCAGGGTCTTTTTCAATATATTTTCTATATTCATTAACAGTAGTGGCACCGATAGTTCTAAGAATACCTCTTGCAAGCATAGGTTTTAATAAATTACCAGCATCCATTGAGCCTTCTGTTGCTCCTGCTCCAACAACAGTATGCAATTCATCAATAAACATAACAATTTCACCGTTTGATGCTTCGACTTCTTTTAATACTGCTTTCAGACGCTCCTCAAATTCACCTCTAAATTTTGCACCTGCAACTAATGCACCCATATCAAGAGACACTAATTTTACATTTTTTAAGCTTTCAGGCACATCACCTCTAATTATACGTTGGGCTAAACCCTCAACAATAGCGGTCTTCCCCACACCTGGTTCTCCGATTAAAACAGGATTATTTTTTGTTCGTCTATTTAATACTTGAATAATTCTTCTCACTTCTTCATCTCTGCCAATAACAGGGTCTAATTTTCCCTTTCTTGCCAAAGCTGTCAAATCTGTTGAATATTTTTCCAAAGCTTTCATATTTTCTTCTGCATTTTTATTATCCACTTTTTTATTACCTCTAATTTTTTTCATTACATTTAAAACTTTATTAGAATCAACACTATAATTCTTTAACAATAATTGAATAGGAGTATTTTCTAATCTTGTCATTGCTAAAAGGATTGACTCAGCACTGATAAATTCATCTTTAAATTCCTCTGCCTGCTGAGCGGCAATATTTAATAATTGATAAGTTTGATTTGACAAAAATACTTGTCCTGATGGCGGACCCGAAATTGTAGGAAATGAATTTACAACTTCAACTATTTTATTTATAAATCCTTGATTTAATAATTTTAATTCCGTTAAATAATCCTTAATTGCACCGTTATCCTGTATCATCGCTAACATTATATGCTCAGGCTGCATCTCAGAATTTTTGTGCGACTGCATAACAGCACCAGCAGAATTTAAAATTTCTTGAGAATAATTCGTAAATTTTTCAAAATCTGGCATACATCATAACTCCTTTTAAAATATATCGTAATTATATTTTAACGTTAAATAAAAAAAAAATCTTTGAAATTAATCTTTAATTAATAATTATTAAAAATCTTAAATCTACCCTAATAATAAAGATACACAAAATATAACAGAATAATAAACCATCAAATTTCTAGCTTTAAGCAGGCGATAATAAAACTCTTTAATATCTCCACCACAAGTATAACTTTTCAATGAATCACACATATCAAAAACTAAAGGGATTAATATAAAAGATAAAAACAAAAAAGGATTTTTAATCAGATAAATAAGAATACCTGTAAAAAAATAAGCTACTATATAAATAACCCAAACGCCCAAAATTGCTTTATTTTTATCTCCGATTCTGCAACAAAGAGTCATTTTATGAGAAGCAACATCCCCTTCATAATCTAAAATTGAATGAACATACATCAAACCTATAGTAAACATAACAACTGCAATTGACATGATTAAAACAGTAAACGAGAAATTCTTAGTCATTACATAATAAACCCCTTCGAACAACAAGGGACCAAAAGCTATTCCAACTGCGACTTCACTCAAACCTCTTTGAGAAAATTTTGCATATAATAAAGTAACTAACCCGCCTATTATTGCCAAAAAGATTATAGGATAACCACACCTTAAAGTTAAAATTAATCCGCATATAAAAGCAATAATCAAATAAATTATTACAACTTTCAAAACATCTGATAAACTTGAGCTTCCATCAAGAATATATGCGCACTTACACTGCTGAGATTTTTCAGACAATGCAGAGAAATCACAATAATCATCAAATAAATTTGTAGCAAGATGTGCAAATGAAATACCTATAAGTGCAATCAATCCATTTATTATATTACCATTGAATTTTAAAGAGTAGATAAAAATAATCAACCAAGACATAAAACTCATTGGTAAAGAAAAAATTCTTGAATTTTTTAGCCAAAAACACAACTTACTTATCATTGAAAGAGATTTTCCATACCTTTAACAATTTCATAACTTGCTCCTGCTTCTAAAATTTCCTCAGCTGTCAAACCAAAAAGAGTGAGCAATGAATAAGCTTCTTTATCACCATGATTAAGCAAATTAACAACAGTCTTTACAGCCTCTGATCTTGTAAGATTGGCAAATTGCAAATTTTTACCTTTGTAGATAATTCTTTTTTTTGACTTGCCCATTATTATCTGACTCCTAAAGCTAACAATGCAGCTCCAATCATTCCAGAGTAATTTCCAGCAGAAGCCTTTACAACTTTAAACGGTGTAGTTACAATTTCTTTATTGGCTGTTTTTTCTAAATAGTTAATATCGACAAATTCTGCCATAGAACCTGACAAAACAACTACATCAGGGTCAAATATATTTGCAAGTCCAATTATGCCTTCCAAAATATCATTTTGCCATTTTTCAAGAATTTTTTTCATCATTGGTCTTTCTTTATTTTCAATTACATCATAAGTTGTAATATCAGGATCTCCAGAAATTTCTTCAGCAGTCTTTTTTAAGCCTGTACCAGATGCATAAGCTTCAAAACAATCATAACTCCCACAAGTACATTTTCTGTGTTTATCAGTACGCATTTTAAAATGCATTTCTCCTGCTGCGCCATTTTTACCTTTGTAAAGTTTGTTATCCAAAATAATTCCGCCGCCTACACCTGTACCTAGAGTGAGCATAACAGAATAAGGCATTCCCTTTGATGAACCGATTACATGTTCGGCCCAAGCAGCAGCATTAGCATCATTTTCTACAAACACAGGTTTATTACTTAAACTTTTAAAATCCATCGAAGGATATTCTTTGGCAATATTTCCTGTAGACCCTAAAATCCCATTATTTGAATTATTTACAGCACCACATGTTGCAAAAGCAATAACATCAACTTCCCTTTCGTACTTTGAAATTATTTCTTCAAATAAAGCCTTTATTTCATTAAAAGTTTTAGGAGTATGATTTTTTTCAACTTCTGTAAGGATTTCACCCTTTTCATTAATTATTGTATTATAAATTTTTGTTCCGCCTACATCAATTGCTAAAGCTTTTTTCATTTCTTATCCTTTATATGATTAAAAAATTCTAAAATTACCCTCTTTGAACAAATCTTTTTGTAATCAATTGAGGTCTTGTAATAGCTGATCCGATAACAACACAATGAGCTCCAAGTTCAAATGCTTTATCGACTTCTGCAGGTTCCCAAATACGTCCCTCTAAAACTACAGGTAAATTTGTATTATCAACCAATTGCCTTAATAATTCAAAATCAGGACCTGATCCTCTATTTTGAGAAAATTGAGTATACCCTGAAAGAGTTGTAGATAATATATTTGCGCCTAATTTTTCAGCGTTTATTCCCTCTTCCAAGGTCGATATATCAGCCATCGAAACTCTATTATTTATTTTTACATATTTTATTAATTCTTCTAATTTTGCACCATTTGGTCTTTCTCTCATAGTACCATCAAAAGCAATAATATCAGCACCTGCTTCAACAAGTTCTATAACTTCTTTTAATGTCGGTGTAATGTAAACTATTTCTTGCCAATTTGCAGGTATAATATCTGGTTTAGTTAATCCTATTACAGGAATATCAAAAAGATGCTTTGCATTCCTTACATCTCTTGCTCCTGCAACACGCAGACCACCGGCTCCGCCTTTTACAACTGACTTCATCATTGCAACCATACATTTTTCAAGATATAAAGGCTCAGAAGGCATAGCCTGACAAGAAACCACAACTTTATGTTCTAAACGATTTATTATATTCATAAATTTATTATAACTCAAAAATTTATTTATTGTATAATGAAAAAAAGAGGGAAATAGAATGAAAAAAAGTACAGTAAAATATCCATACCTTACAGAAGATGTAGAAATTTACGAAAGAGAAAACGGACATAAAATTATTCTGGCACATAAAGAGGGAGAACTTGTAAACATTAGCACTTGGGTAAAAACAGGTTCTATTAACGAAAATGACAAAAATAACGGAATTTCTCATTTTCTTGAGCATCTTATGTTTAAAGGAACACACAAACATAAAGCTGGATATTTTGACAGAACTCTTGAAGCCAAAGGAGCAATAGTCAATGCTGCAACTTGGAAAGATTATACATATTATTATGTTACCCTTCCAAAAGGGCCAAAAGAAAAAGACTTAAACCTTGCTATTGAACTACATGCAGATATGATGCTTGATCCAGTGCTTCCTGAAGAAGAAATAGGAGCACCATTTGACTTGAAAAATCCTAAAGTTACAGACAAAAGAGAACGCCATGTTGTAATAGAAGAAATAAGGATGCGTAAAGATCAAAATTGGACTAGAGTATACAATGCATGCAATTTTAATATGTATAAAAAGCATCCTTACAAAAGAGATGTAATAGGAACCCCTGAAATAATCTCTCAAGTTAGCAGAGATGAAATAATGGATTACTATAAAACATTTTACACCCCAGAGAATATGACAACTATTATCGTCGGAGATTTTGATAAAGAAAAAGTTCTTGAAAAAGTTGAAAAAGAATTTGATTTCAAAGGGCGCCAAAATACTCCACAAAAAATAAACGATATAGACAACCCAACTAATCAAACTATATTTATAGAAAATAAAGCTAAAACAAATACTTCATATTTAATGATAGGTTTTTTAGGACCTAAAGCAAACCAATTAAAAGAAAATATAGAACTTGATATTATAAGTATTATTCTTGGGGAAAGCACAAGCTCAAGACTATACCAAAATTTAATAGAAAAACAGCCTGAGCCAATATTTAATCTCGCTAATGCTGAACATTACCAGTTTAAAGATGGAAATAATTTCTTTGTTCAAGCTAATTTTAAACCTGAGAAAAAAGACCTGGCTATTGATTTAGTTAAAAAAGAAATTAAAAATCTTATTAACAATAAAATAACAGAAGATGAATTAGAAAAAGCAAAAAAGAAAACAAAATCAAGATTTGCTTTTGCAGCAGAGACTGTCTCAGAAATTGGTGAAACTATAGGCTATTACATGACAGTTTGTGAAGATTTAAAATTAGTTGAAAATTATTTAAAAGATGTTGAAGATATTACTATTGAGGATCTTGAAAAAACTGTCAAAAAATATCTTAATCTTGACAATGCGGTAATTTCTCTACTTGAACCTTCCGATTAATAAATTAAAACGATTTTGGAGAATTTGCAGTTTTTGTGTAATTAAATTTACAAGAGATAATACATGCTTATTATCTAAACCACTTCTGTTTCTGTTTATTATAGAGTCTTCATTCACTATTGAAAGATCTATAACTTCATTAATCAGACTTTTTAAATTATCTATTTCATCTAAAGTATCAATATCTAACATATTACTATTCCTTTTTTACTATTAACTATTAATATATTACTAGTAAATATCAGTATAGTTGATTGATATTAATTTGTCAACACATATAATATTTTTTATGAGAGATGAAAGATTAAAAATACTTGCTAAAAACATTAAAGCTGAAAGAGTTAGAAAAGGTTTATCGCAAATAGAATTAGCTTACTCCATAGGCGTTAGCTATAACACAATCAGTCAGATTGAACAATCCAGACAAACCCCATCAGCATTCATAGTTTATGACATAGCAAATACTCTTGGAATATCTATTGAAGAATTATACAAAAATATTCCATACAATAAGGAATAGTAATGAATGAAGCAACAAAAGAAGAAATAACAAGACTTGAAAATATAAGAAAAAAATGTCTGTCATGCGAAAAATGCTCACTATGTAAGACAAGGAACAATATAGTATTTTCAGGAGGCATAGCCAATCATAAATTAATGCTTATAGGAGAAGCCCCCGGATACTATGAAGACCAAAAAGGAGAACCTTTTGTAGGCAAAGCAGGACAACTACTTGATAAAATTTTTGCATCTGTAGGTTTATCAAGATACAAAGATGTCTACATATGCAATACATTAAAATGCAGACCGCCTGAAAATAGAGATCCTTTACCTGAAGAAAAAGAAGCATGCAAAGAATATCTTGAAGCTCAAATTAATATTTTACAACCAAGAATTATTTTATTATGCGGGCGAGTTGCTGTTAACTCATTATTAGGTACAACTCAAGGAATTACCAAAATAAGGGGGAGATGGTTTGAAGGTCCACATATGTCTAAAATGATGCCGATATTTCATCCTTCATATTTATTAAGAAATGATTCAAGAGAAAAAGGAAGTCCGAAATGGCTTATGTGGCAAGATATTAAAGAAATTAAAAGAGTATACAGTCAAATGGATTAAACCTTTTACTTAAAAACATCTTGTAAATTTTTTATTCCGCCTTTTTCTTGGGGCAAACAATAAGTTAAATAAGGATGGTAAGAATAATTACCTTTTGAATTTTTAATTATTACCAAACTAAAAAGGTCATATCCACTTCTATTTGGCATTAATTTTCCGTTACTATCCACTGCAAATATCGGTCTTATAACATTAGAGGGCATATTAAACAATGTTATACTTGAATTGTCATTCATTACAAATGATTGATCATATCGATTCATCATATTCTCAGAAAACCCTGCGCAAGATGGATTCACAATGTAATTTTTATACATTGGTATACATCCGTTTTTTAAAGAATTATTTTTACAATATTTATTTACTTTTAAATTAGTTGCAAATGTCTTATAAAACCGCTCGCAATTTGTAATATCACTTTTTACATTAGGGTCAACACTCAAATAACAACCTGTATCTCCATCCATCTCATAAACTGTTGCATATAGCGCTTGGGAGTATGCTGAATATAATTTTTTAAACGATACAACTGCAGATTTTTCAATTAATTTGACAGTAAAATACACAGTTGCAAATAATAATACTATCAAATATACACCACAAAGTATTAGGAAATTACTCTTATGCACTATATATAACCTCTTACAGCAATTCCATAGGTTCTACCTCAATATCAACTAAAAAAGGTCCATCGGTAGTTAATGCTTTATCAACAGCTTCTTTTATACCCGAAAAATTTGTTACTCTTACAGCACCAAGTCCATAACTTGATGCCAATTTTATAAAATCTGGATTAGATATCTTTGTTGCGAAATATCTTTCATTACAAGATTTTTCCTGAAATTGCCTTACCATACCTAGATAACCATTATTTAAAATAAAAATTTTAACAGGAAAATTATAATCCACACAAGTAGCAAGTTCTTGAATACTCATTTGAAAAGACCCATCACCTGCAATACATATAGCAGGTTGATTATTAGCAGAACAAATTCCTATAGCAGCAGGGAACCCAAACCCCATTGTACCTAGGCCTCCAGAAGTTATAAATTTTCTTGGTTTATTAAATTTAAACATTCTTGCAACCCATACTTGATGCTGACCAACCTCTGTTACAACAGGCAAATCTTTATCTTTCAAGCAATTATATAATTCTTGCACTACCTCAAAAGAATGTAATTTAGGAGATCTTTTTAATGGTAATACATTTCTACTTTTATATGAAACAGCTTCTTTTTTCCAATTATCAAAGCAAATATTTTTTTCACCTTGAGTTAGAGAAATAAGTTTGTCTAAAACATTGTTAATATCAGCAGAGACAGCTGATAAAATATTACCTTTTCGTAAAATTTCTTCCTTATTAATATCAACATAAACAAGTTTTTTAGCTAATTCATCACTTTTAAAACAGCACATAATTCTATCATTTAATCTCGCTCCAAGAGATAAAACAAAATCACTTTTCCTTACAGTATTATTAGCAGCATAAGACCCAAAAATACCAATCATTCCAATATAATTTTCATCATCTGCAGGATAGGCTCCCAAACCCATCATAGTGTCAACAACAGGAATATCAAAAAGTTTTGCGAACTTAAAGAGATTTTCACAAGCATTTGAATGAATTACGCCACCGCCTGCAATAATAACAGGATGCTTAGAATTTTTTAGACTATCTAATATAAAAGGTAAAGAAGATAAATCATCATTGCACTCTACATTTTTATTATCAATATATATAGATTCTTCAAATACAGCAGCTTCAGAAAAAACGTTCTTTGTAATATCAATCACCACAGGACCTTTTTTCCCTGACATAGCAGTATAAAATGCATCAATAATTGTACCTTGAAGGTCATTAATTGAGTTCACTTGGAAATTTTTCTTTGTGCATGACTTTGTAATACTAATTATATCTACTTCTTGAAAAGAATCTTTGTGTAAAAGTTCTGAAGATACTTGCCCTGTAATAACTACAAGAGGATATCCGTCCAAATAAGCATTAGCAATACCTGTAACTATATTTGTTGCACCAGGACCAGACGTAACAATTGCGACTCCGCATTTACCTGTAGCTCTTGCATAACCTTCAGCAGCATGAATTGCAGATTGTTCATGTCTTACCAAATAATGTTTTATATCATTTTGTTTTGATAATTCGTCATATACTTTCAAAACAATACCGCCAGGATAACCGAATATAGTATCGACATCCAATCTTTTTAATGTTTCTAATAATAATTGTGCCCCAGACAGAGTTTTAGTTAAGGTTTGCATAATATATAACTCCAACTTAATAAAAAAATTTTATCACAGAGATTTTGGGAATGCAAAGAGCCACCTATTTTCAAGGTGGCTCTTTCTTTTGAACTAATCTTTAGAAAACAATTCTTTAAATTGTTTTTTCTTCTTTTCAACTCTTTTTTGACGTTCTGCAGCTTTTTTCTTTCTCTCAAGTTCTTTTTGCTTAGCTTTTGCCTTTTTCTGAGCAATCTTTTGTTGTCTTGCTTTCTCTTTTGCAGCTAACTTTTGCTGTCTTTCTTGAGATTTTTGGTAAGCGCTTTGCTCTTTTCTTGATACTTTGCCTGTTACATTATCAAGCCATCTTGAAATTGGGCCTTGAGATTCTGCAGCGTAAACTGAAGACATAGACAAAACAGCAATTGCTAATAATGCAGCAAATTTCTTTTTCATAAAAATTCTCCTTATTCAGAAATTAATTGATTCCACAATTGTTTTTTCTTTTCTATTTTTTGTTTTCTTGCATTTGCAGCATCTTGACGAGCTTTTTTATCAGCTTCTAACTTTTTCTGCAATTCTTCTTGTTGTTTTAATCTAGCCTCTTCACGGGCTTTTTGTTGTTCTTGTAATTGTTTTTCTTTGTCAACAATTTTTTGAGTATGTTTTTGAATAAATTGTTCTGTGTAGGTAGTTTCTGCAGCAAAAACAGAAGTCATACCTGTCAATAATAAAACTAAAGATGCAATCAATACTTTCTTCATATTTTCCCCTTTCTTCTGAACAAAATCAGATTCATTATTTTAGTATTATACTAAATTAAATCATACATATCAACTATTTTTTTTATTCCTTGTTTAGCGACATTAAATATTTCTATCATTTGGGTCTGTTCATATGGTTCACCCTCTGCTGTCGTTTGAAATTCTATTATTTTACCGCTTTTGGTCAAAACGATATTACTATCAACTTGAGCATGAGAGTCTTCTATATAATCTAAATCCAAACGCACTTCCCCATCTACAATGCCTGCAGAAATTGCTGCGATAGGCTCAATTATAGGATTTTCTGTCAATATTCCTTTCGCTAAAAGTTTTTCTACAGCAATTTTCAATGCTAGAAAACCTCCACAAATACTTGCAGTTCTTGTCCCTCCATCAGCTTGAATAACATCTGCATCTATTGTTATTGTCAAATCAGGCATTTTTTCCAAATCAACACAAGCCCTCAGACTTCTTCCAATCAGTCTTTGAATTTCTTGAGTTCTGCCTGAGATTTTTGTTCTTTCTCTTTGGCATCTTGTGTTTGGAGCAGAAGGTAATAAAGAATATTCAGCAGTTACCCAACCTCTTTTTTCATCTTTGTCCATCCATTTAGGTTTTCCTTCCTCAACAGAAGCGGTTGTAATCACTTTAGTATCCCCAAATTCAACAAGGACTGAACCTAAAGCATGCTTTGTATAATCTTTTATAAATGTTATTTCTCTAGTTTGATTATTAGCTCTACCTTCTCTTTTCATCACATATATCCTTTCTTGATAAATAATTATTCATAATCCCACATATAAATCTGTCCGCAATATTTACAGACAGCATGTTCATTCATAAATTGTAAATCCGGAATAAATTTATAACCGTCAACTGTAATTTCAATATCGCCATTTTTATTATATTCTTGCAAAAACTTCTTTTCACCTCGATAATCAGGTGAAAACATAAGTTCAAATTTATCTACAGATTTACAATTTTTACAAATAAACATATATATTAATACTCATCATCTTCAAGTCTTGCTCTTCTAATAATTTCAGGATCAATGCCTCTTTTTTCAATTTTAAAAGTTTTGGCAGTAGTTTTTTTCGAAGAGGACTTACGACTTTTTCTTTTTTGTGGCTGTGCCTGTTCTAAAACATCTTTTTCATCAACTAAATTTTTATACCACAAAGTCCAACATATACTTCTGATAGGCAAAGTATAGCCAACTATTATGAAAAATACGATTTGCTTTACAAGTTCCGTACCTATTAACTCTGGTGTAATGTTAAATTTTTCAACAGCTTCCAAAGGTAATGTGAAAGCCCAAGCTTCAAACATCTTTTCTAAAGTTGCAGAAAGATTCAAATAATCAAATATAACACCCAATCCAGCTGTTAAAAAATAATACGTAAAAATCGCGAGAATAGTCATTAAAAGAAAGGTTCTCCCAAATTTCCCTTTTATTAAAAACATACTTCTTCTAAGATATCCGACAGGAGATAGACCATTTTCAAATGTAAATACCTGAAATACCAAAATAAAATAAACAAACAATAGAAAAGCAAATATCCAAAAAACAGGTATTACACCAACTATAGTCATAATTGAAATTAAAAACCATATTGCAATAAATGAAAATACCTTCTTTGATACAATGCTATTATGCGCTCTAAAATCATATACTCTGCCAGTGTTCAAATATCCATCAGTCATTGAATTCAAAGCAACAAAAGCGACAATGTAATCCCAAAATGCTCTTACAAAAATCAAAAGTCCAGGAATTACAGTCAAAATTATAAACAAAAGCATTGTTGAAAAATCGTTTAATGCAGGGTATTTTACAATCAAATCCTGAAAATTTTGTGTATACCAATATGTAAGTCCAAACACCATAAAAAGCCCTAACAACTGCCCTAAAACAGGGAAAGTCATATATAAGAAAAATTTATGAATATTAAGGCAATATATTTTTATACCCTCAAAAAATACCATCCATACACTTTTATCAGCTTTTGCCATATCTCTCCTATTATTTAAAATTATTTATTGTATAATAATTTTAT
Source organism: uncultured bacterium (assembly GCA_949290355.1). Classification (GTDB taxonomy): domain Bacteria; phylum Cyanobacteriota; class Vampirovibrionia; order Gastranaerophilales; family Gastranaerophilaceae; genus Stercorousia. Next base: position 930,848 of record CASERN010000011.1, read on the forward strand.
TACAAATATGGAAAATTATACAAAAGAAGATTTTTTAAATAAAAAAGTAAATTTACATATACACACGACATTTTCAGACGGTAAAGGCGATGTCCTAAAGATTTTGTCCCAAGCAAAAGCTAAAGGCTACAAAAAAATAGCTTTTTGTGATCATAATACCCTTGAAGCATATCATAAAACAGAAATTTTAAAAGAAGATATTGTATTATCGGGAGTAGAATTTGATGTATGGTGCGGATACGTTTTTATGCATTTGCTTGCATACAATATTGATGTCAACAACAAGGAACTGTTAGCTTTCTGCGCAAAAAACAAAAAAGAGACAGAACTTGATATTGTAAGAATTTTTTCAACCCGAGATATAAAAAAACTAATACAAGCAATACATAATGCAGGCGGGATTGCCGTACTAGCACACCCTGCATGTTGTTGGGCGATTAGTCTCGACAGATTTGTAAAAAAGCTCATAAGTTACGGACTTGACGGGCTGGAAGTTTATTATCCTTATAAAAGACACAGAGGGATAATAAAATTCCATAAATCGTCAAGCGTTGAAAAAATAGCAAATAAATATAATCTTATAAAAACAGGAGGTACAGACCTGCATGGAGAAGAACTAAATTAATAATTCATTTGCCATCCGTCCATTATGATTTTTTCTGCACAAGACAATCTTGTATTGTCATTACAGTATTGTTGAACAACACGTTTTCTATCATCCTCGGAAACACCTCCTACTCCAAATTCACCTAACCAATCGTAATGAGCTCTGCTATAAAAAGGAGTAATCATTTTACCTGTATATGCAAATACGAAAATATCCCTGCCCACTTCATTTGGTCCTCTTAAACCATTTGTATCGACTAATACCGCTCCACCAAAAACAAACGCACTTATAAAAGCAATAATGCTTCCATCCGCAGTAGTGCCTGACAAAGTAACTGGGAAACCTAAAAAATCATAAAAAGTATAACCTGTATTACCACCGCCAGTATTTACTTTATAATTTAAAAGATTTGAATTATTGACATTAGATAATTTAAAAGTAGAAACAAATTTATTTTTAGCTTCCTCATTACCTAAATCAAGAAATAAACCATTTCCAAGGAAGCTGGTACAAGTCATATCAGTACAGCCTTCATTGGCATATATCTGTTTGTAGCCCTCATTCAAAACGGAATAAGTCTTTTTCAACTTATTTATCCATACTTGCTTTTGATAATTAGCCATTAATGTAGGTATTGTTAATGCCGCTACAACTCCGATAATTCCTAGAGTAATCAATACCTCTGCCAATGTGAAACCGAATATTTTTTTCATAAACTCTCCGCTATAATTGTAATGACATACATTACTATTATAACAGATTTTTTTACTTTTGAAACCCCTGAAAACCTTTGTGGAAAGCCTTAAATCCCCCCCCCCGAAATTCCGTAATCCGTCAAATCTTTCCATAAATCTAGCTCCTTTCTTTATTGTGTATATAGTTATTTTAACATATTTTACAAAGATTTCAAGATATTATTTTCTCATAGCTGCCTCAATTAAATCATCCAAATCTCCATCCATAACACCTTCTACATCACTTGTTTCATAATTTGTGCGATGGTCTTTTACCATTTTATAAGGATGAAAGACATACGAACGAATTTGAGAACCAAAATTAATATCTGAAGTCTCACCTTTTATTTCTGCCAATTTTTTTTCATGTTCTGCTTGTCTTATTGCCAATAGTTTTGATGCTAAAATTTGCATAGCGTTTTCTTTGTTTTGCAGCTGGGATCTTTCCTGCTGGCATTTTACCACTATACCTGTTGGTTTATGGAGAATTCTTACGGCTGTTTCTACTTTATTAACATTTTGTCCGCCTGCACCGCCTGAGCGCATTGTATCAATTTCCAAATCTTCCGGAGGAATAGTTATTGTTTTTTCAAAATCCTCAATTATTGGTGATACCTCTACAGATGCAAAACTCGTTTGCCTTTTCCCGTTGGCATTGAAAGGTGAAATCCTCACCAAACGATGTACACCTTTTTCATTTTTTGCGTAACCGAAAGCATATTTGCCTATGATTTTTATTGTTGCAGACTTTATTCCGGCTTCATCTCCGTCAAGCTTATCTAAAAGCTCGACTTTCCAACCTCTGCCTTCTGCCCATCTGGTATACATACGTAACAGCAAACTAGCCCAATCTTGAGCATCAGTTCCTCCAGCCCCGGAATTAATAGTCAATATTGCATCAGCTTCATCATATTCACCGTTCAACATGCGTTTTATCTCGAATTTGTCAAGAGCTTTAGACATATCTTTTAAATTTTCACAGCTCTCTTTTATCAGATCGGGATCACTTATTTCCTCTGCTATTTCTGCATCATCAAGTATTGATTGATATTTTTCAACAAATTCAAGATTATCTTTTATTTCTCTAATTTCAGAGCCTAGTTGGGATGCTTTTTTTTGATCTGCCCAAATTTCGGGAGACTGCATCTTTTTTTCTAAATTTTCTAATTTTGTCTTTGATTCTGCAACGTCAAAGACACTCCTTTATCTTGTCAAATCGTGTCTTTAATTCATTTATCTTTTGCTTTAATTCTATATCCATAAGTAAATTTTACTATAAAAAAAACATTTTCTTGCAATTAAAATGAAAACTGCTATAATAAAGTTTGAATATAATGAGGAGATCGCTATGACAGGGATCATTGATAGTTATAAAAAAGTTCTTAATAATAAAAAAATTAATATATACATCTTTTTAATCGCAATTTTATGGACTATACTATCTACTGTTAATAATATACTCATTGGCAAACCTGAAAATTTTAAACAAAACGGCGTTGATTTTATTTTTAATATTTTACTAGGAATATACAGCATTCAGTTTTTGCGCAATGTTATAAATAACATAAACTTTGGAGAATTGCCATCTTTTAACGAGATTAGAGCAAAAACCTTCTGGGGAACAATACTGTTAAATATCGTATGGGGCATATATGCTTTTATTTACTTAATATTTTTTGTTTTTGCACTATATATTATGACTCATGTCCTTGCTCTGTCTGTAATAGCTATTCTTGTTCTGTTATTTATTTCGCCTTTTATATATTACATTTACATTGCATTTGCAGACAAACTTAAATTAAAAAGACTTTTCAATATCGCATTAATATTTAAATTGATAAAACCGACTTTTAAACAAACATATATTAAGTTATTATCTTTTATAGGAATAAGTGTTGCATTAATTGCTATTTATGTCGCATTCTACATTTTATTTGAGCTATTGAATATTTATGATATCGCTCAAATAAATATCAATTTTAACTTAATTGACATCATTTTGGATTCAATTGCATGTTATTGTTTAATAATAACTTGGTATCTTGTTTTTCCTTATACACTACTTGATACATACTTCGAAAAAGCAAGATCAATTTTATTAGAGGAAGATATAAATGGCACAAATGATTAAAGGTCTAAAATTAATTTACTCCGGGAAAAATAATTTTTCTAAACAACTGACTCTATTTTCTATTTGTGGAATTATAGGGCTTTTCAACGCTTTTATAAGTCTTGGGAAAGAAGGCTATAATGACATATCAGTCATTCAATATATTGCAATAACTGGTTTATTCATTATTTTTTCTTTCTTCATAATCGGTTATGAAACTTTATTCCTTCACTACAAAGAATTACAGGAAGCAGATTTCAATTCCTTTAAAATAACTTTAAAAAGAACGCCATTTATAATATTTATAGTTTCTACAGCCTTGCTTCTTTCAAGTATTTATACAAAATACAAATATCCGGTATTTTGTGTAGAAACAATTATATCAATACCACTTACTATTTTACAGGCTGGATTCGCTTTAAATTTGAATGATTCCGATACTATCAGCTTCTTAAAACAATTTAATGTAAAAGATTATTTTTTACTGTTGATAAAAAGGTTATGGATAAACATTTGCACCTATGTCATAAGTTTTATCGGAATATTTTTGGTATTTTTTATTGCAGGTATTTGTATTGCATTAAATTATAAGGGAGATGTAAACTCAATTAGTCTTTTAATGTCTTCACATCAAACAAATATAATTAAATTATCAAACTTTATTTTATGCATAATTTTTTCTTACTTGTACACAATTAGCAATCTCGTATGGGATTATGAAGTCTTAATGACTCATTCTAAATAGATTTAATCTATTATCTGAATTCTACCATCATCTTTTATATCAACAGGTTCGGGGTGTTTTTTAAAGTAATCTTGTACACATTGACATATATCAAAATCAAATAATTTATCAGCTTTATCGTACTTTTTCAACATGCTGAATCCATCATGACCTTGTGCATAATAATCAGTTAATGCCGTTTTATAAAACTTATCTTCTCTTGGATGATTTACATCTATCGGAAATTCTTTTCCATTTTTATCTATATATGAAGCACTAACTAAATCCCCGTCTTTTGAAATTTTATATTTTAAACCAGAAACATGCATAATACCTGGCTTGTAATTTGTGTTAGTTAAAGATTTTGATGCAACTTTTAATGCATCAACAATTTCTTTTTCAGAATAATCTGCCAATACAAGTTTATTTTTGAATGGGGAAATATCTTCTAACCATCTTGTATCCAAAACTCCTGACTCAAAAAATCCTCTTATTGTCGCAGCTCCAAATAAAGAAATATCTGCACCTAATTCTTCTTTCAAACAATCACATAAAAAATTTGCATGTCCACTTGGATCAATTGAGTCATTTTTCAAAGGAGGAGGAGCAGATTTTATGTATCCAACTACTTGAGGTTTCCCTAAAATTTGCTCAAACACATATCTAGCAGGAGCATTCCTTTTAAATCCTCTTGTACTTGTTACATTATTCTGAACCTTTGTCAAAACTCCATCAGGATTAAATTCCACATTTAATACACCAAAATACCTGCCATCTCTACCTGCCTGTGTAATAATGACAGGTTCTCCGGATTTTGAATTAAACAAATTAACCCCTGCTTTTGCATCTAAAACAAGATTATGAGAATGACCTCCAAGAATTATATCAATCCCATCAGTTGCCTGTGCAATTTTTTGGTCATACCCAAAGCCAACATGAGAAAGAAGTATAATTTTATTCACACCTTGTTTTTTCAAATTATCCACTTCTTGCTGAACATCTTTAATAGTGTTATTCAATCCATCAACTTTTAATTCTTTAAATATTTTTCCATATTTAATTCTAGAAAACAAATCAATTGGAGTTATTCCTATAATACCGTATTTATGACCATTAACCTCTTGAATATAAGATTTTTGAACCTTATTATAAAAAGGATTATCAGGTTTTATATTTATATTGCAGGCAAGCATTTTATAACCCATTTGAGGAATCAATTCTTTTATATGTTCTGGCATATCATATTCATGATTTCCCATTGCAGAAGCCATTATTCCCATAATATTTTGAGCTTCAACCATAACTTTATTGGAATTTAAAGGCTCACCAAGTTGTATATCTCCGGAAGACAGCTTCAATTTATCAACATTTGAATTCTTTTCAAATCTGTCAAAAACATTTGAAGCAGCAATAGTCCTTTCCATATTTATAGACTTTCCATGAAAATCATTAATATAAAAAATGCTCGTCTTTACATTATTAGCTTCTGTTTTACCATCTGGCAATCTTTTATTATTAACTGCCTTATTTAGTAAATTAGTTTGTAAAGTATTTACGGGCATTATCATGAAATCGTGTTCCCTTCAAAACTAAGGGAGCTAAATATAATTTTTTGCTACTTAATGCCAAAAAGATTTACAAAAATTATTATTTAAATTCCATAATCTGCAACTGCCAATATTTAGATAATTCTAATTTCAATAATTCAGCATCACCATCCACTTCTAAAAGGACAATACCACTGTCTGAACATACTCCGTTAGTAGGAGAATGAAGTCCTAAACGAGTTTTTATTTCACATCCGAAATCACTGATTATTTTCTGAAATTTTACAGCCATCTCAAATCTGTTTTCTAAATTTATACCAATAATTGTAGTTGTCATATTCCCTCCTAAAAACATGACTTGACTATAAAATTTTTCAAAAAAAAATAACACCCCCAAAGGGATATTATTTTCTTCTTTTATTAATTTTGATGAGCTATTATTCTTGCTCATCCATAGCTTGAAGCTGTTTTTTCTTGTAGTTGTAAATTACAGCATCCACAAGAAGCTCATATGATTTCATATTTTCAATATTAGGAAATTCTTCCTTGAGCTGTTCTCTGACCATTGCTTCCAGCTTACGTTCGTCAGAACTTGATTTTAATTCATCAACACCGCTAATCAGTCTTATATATTCAGGAGATGATTTATCAATCCTACGATTCGCAAAATTTAGCCAACGTAATTTGGGGCTGATTTGCTGTTTAAAAGTTTTAACTATTTTTAGATTTTTAAATCTGTTTAGCATCGGTTGACTCCTACCAAATTATTTTAAATTTTTTATTACCTTCTTTGTACTATTTTAAAGTACGCTAAAAAAAATAATTTACTTTTTTACAATGATTGTTTACAATTCTTTATAATTTACTAAAATCAGCAATATGATTATACTTAGATTTTAACAATGTCAATAATGCTAATCTGTTTTGCTTAACATTTTCATCTTTGTCCATGACTAGCACATCATTAAAGAATTTTTCAACAGAAGGATTTATTTCTTCTAATTGTTTTAAATAAGCAGAATAATCCATATTTTCATCAACAGTATTTATCTGCTGATAAAGCATTGCTTCTGCAGGCTCTTTGAACATATTTTTATTAACTGATTTATTACAATCTTCTTTTAATATCCTCAAGACCCTATTTGCGCACTCTAATAATGCAGGGCAATCCAATGTTGATACAGCTTCCACTCTATTTAAATAATCTCTTAGATCCTTTAAAGGATTTTTATTTACAGCACAAGCTTCCAAAATATTTTTCTGATACTTATCTGACAAGAATATAATCAACCTCTGTATAATAAATTCATAAATCTCATCAGATACTTTTCCTGATAATCTTGTAGAACAAGAATTCGCAACATTTTTAACCTTTTCAATAACATTCCCGCCTTGAGTTGAAACAGGCAATAACAATAAAGCTTCGGTTATCAATTTTGTCAAATCTATTTTTAAATCATTTGATAAAATTGTTCTTATTATACCTAAAGCAGCTCTGCGAACCCCTAAAGGGTCAGAAGATCCGGTAGGTTTTTTACCCTCTGCAAAAACTGCACAAATAGTATCTATTTTATCCGCAATTCCTACAATCTGTCCTTCTTTAGTAGAAGCGATTTCACCATCAGCATTCAATGGGAAATAATGTTCTTTTATCCCCTCACATACAACTTCTGGTTCTTTTGAGACTCTTGCATAATCAGCTCCTATAAAACCTTGTAATTCTGTAAATTCAAATACTAAACTTGTTGTCAAATCGGCTTTAGCAAGTAAAGCAGTTCTTTGAACTGTTGGAGAATCCCCTCCTTCAATTAGTTTTGAAAGTTTTAAAAGTCTTTGGGTTTTGTCATACATAGACCCCATACCTTTTTGAAAAGTAATACCTTTTAAATCTTCAACATAATCAGATAAAGGTTTTTTAGTATCTTCATTAAAGAAAAATACTGCATCATCTAGACGAGCTTTAATAACTCTAACATTACCCGCTTTTATATTTTCAAATTCATCTCCAATGTAATTTGTCATAGTAATAAATTTATTAATTAATTTTCCGTCTTTATATAATGCAAAATATCTTTGATGCACCGCCATTACAGTAACAACCAATTCTTCTGGCAATCTTAAATAATCCGGATTAAATTCACACACAGCCGGAACTGGATATTCGGTTATAAAAGTAACTTCTTCTAACAAATCATCTGTATAATAAGGAACAGCTCCCAGTTTTTCAGCCTCTTCTTTGGCTTTTTCTATAATCCTTTGCTTTCTTTCATCCTGATCTACGATTACACAACAATTTCTCATTATTTCAACATAATCATCAGGATTATTTATATAAACATCTTGTTGAGCAAATCGATGTCCTCTTGTTACATTTGAAGACTCTTTATCAATAATTTTTATTTTTACTTCTTCTTTATCTAAAATAGACACTATCCATCTGATTGGACGAGAGAATTTTTCATCATTATCAGCCCATCTCATAAAATGAGAACCTTGAAGCTTCAATACAACAGAAGGAACATTTTCTTTTAGTAAATCTACAATTGACTTACCTTTTATCACAATTTTTGCATGTAAATAATCATCTTCAATATATAAATCTTCAGGGTTTAAACCATTTTTACGGCAAAAACCTTCTCCTGCTTTTGTTAAATTACCATTTTCATCATATGCAACTTTTTTTACAGGGCCTTTTATAATTTTTTCTTCATCTTTTCCTTCTTTTTCCAAGCCCGAAACTATAACCGCTAAACGACGGGGGGTTGCATAAACTTTTACATCGTTATAGACAACCTTATTTGAGTTAAAAAGCTCTTCAAATCCGTCTTTCAATTGTTTTATCGCTGATGGAATAAACTTATAAGGTAATTCTTCGCATCCTATTTCCAATAAATATTTACTCATTCTCTGTTCCTTTTCATATGTCAATATATTTTAATTATAAATTATCAAAGAATAATGTAAAGTAATTATGTTTGAATGAATAAAAATTTTTGTGATAAAATCAAATTAGGAAAAAGGAAAAGAGGAAAATATTATGTCAGGACACTCAAAATGGTCAACAATCAAACATAAAAAAGCAAAAGTAGATTCACAACGAGCAGTTGTATTTCAAAAATATTCAAGAGAACTTATTGTATCAGCTAGATTAGGCGGTCCTGATCCGGCAGGGAATTTTAGATTAAGAACAGCAATTGAAAAAGCAAAAGCTGCAGGACTCCCAAACGATAACATTAAACGAGCAATAGAAAAAGGTGCAGGAGCAGGTGCTTCTGAAAATTATGAAGAACTGATTTATGAAGGTTACGCACCTGGAGGTGTAGCTGTTGTTATCGAAGCAATGACAGATAATAGGAATAGAACAGCAGGAGACATAAGAAGTTACTTCACTAAATTTAATGGAAGTCTCGGTTCTACAGGATGTGTAGGATGGATGTTTGATCAAAGAGGTATAATTACATTTGATGAAAATACAGATTTTGATAAGCTTTTCGAAGCAGCTATAAGCCTTGACGCTCTGGATGTAACAGAAGAGGATGGAACCTATAAAGTAATCACTTCCCCTGAAAATTTCCAAGCAGTAGTAGAGGGGCTTGAAGCAGCAGGATTCAAATCAACTTCTGCAGAATTATCAAGAATTCCTCAAAATACTGTAGAAGTAACAGATGAAAAAACTGCTGATCAAATTCTTAAACTTTTAGAAAAATTAGAAGAACATGATGATGTTCAAAATGTTTATGCAAACTTTGACATATCAGATGAAATCCTACAGAAATTAGACAATTAATATGATAGATAATCTAAAACAATTATTTTCTTTTCTTGATAACGCTTACAATGCTCAAAGCATAGTAAGCGTTATTGAGGAGGTTTTTCCACTTTCTGCAATATATATTTATGACCAAACAACTGCCTCTTTAAGAGATTTTTCAAAAAGTTGGATGTTCATTAAATCAAAAGATTTAACGGATATATTTAACAGTTTAGAAACAAAAAAATATATTATTAAAGGGACAAAATCATATTACGCGCTTTTTAATAATAACAAAATCATTGGGATGCTTGAATTTAAGGAAAAACTTCATGAAAAGTTGCTTGAGTTTTTAGAAATTTCAAGTTTTTGCATCTCTCTAAAAATACAAAATATAATTCTTACTGAAAGAATGCAAAAGAATATAGAATTCCATGATTCAATGAAAAATATCGCCAAAATAATTGAAACTCAATATGAAATTAGTTATATTGTCCCAATAATAGGCGAAATGATTGACAAATTTGTATCCGATCATTTGGTATACATTTTCATTGACAATAAACTTGTATGGCCCAATGCTTGCAAGGATGAAAAAATATTTGAATTAATAAAATGCCTTAATAATAAATCTGAATACATATTAACACCTGATAAAAAAATCGGACTTTTCCCTTTAATAAGTGAAAATAAACTATTAGGCTGCATTGTTACAAAAAGTACAGATAATGTCCTCAGTGAAAAAGAAATAGAATACTTGGAACAATTATCAAATCAAACAGCAACAACCATAAATAGAGCAAATGTATATGCAGAAATTCTAAAACATGCCACATTAGATGCTTTAACAGGTTTTTATAACAGAAGACAATTACAAGAAAGACTTAAACAAGAAGTATCCAGTGCAAAACGACAAAAAAGGAATCTTTGTGCAATTATGACAGATATAGACTTTTTTAAATCTGTTAATGATACCTATGGACATGCTACAGGAGATTTAGTTTTAAAAACGGTATCCAAAATAATTAAACATCAACTAAGAGACTACGATATCGCAGGAAGATACGGAGGAGAAGAATTTGTTATATTACTGCCGTTTACCAAACTTGAAGAAGCTAAAATGGTTTCAGAAAGACTAAGAAAAGCTGTTGAGAATACAAAAATTGATATATCCAAAATTAATCCAGACAAACCAAATAAATTTATTAATGTTACAATAAGTCTTGGAGTATACGAATATCAAAATGGAGATTATGAAAAGACTCTAATTAGAAACGCAGATAAAGCTCTTTATATTGCAAAAGAAACAGGTAGAAATAAGGTGGCATCAATTGAAAGTAGTATGTAAATCTATTGACGATACAAGGAAATTAGCGGAAAAGTTTGCATCTTTAATAAAAGATGGATGTTTTATTAATCTATATGGAGAAATAGGCGCAGGGAAAACTGCTTTTGTAAAACTTGTAGCTGAAGCGCTTGGAGTGAAAGAAAAAGTTACAAGCCCAAGTTTTGTAATTTTAAATGAATACCATACAGGTTCAATTCCTATTTACCATTTTGATCTTTATAGATTAGAAAATGAAGGAATTAAAACGATATATGATGAATTGAGAGAATACTCCGAAGGGAAACAAGTTACATTTGTTGAATGGGCAGAATTTAACCAAAATGAAGCACCATTCAAACATATAAAAATAAATGTTACATACTCTGATGATGATTCAAGAATCTATGAATTCATATCATCAGGAGAAGATGAAATAATAGAAGGATTGTCTAAATGATAACACTCGCTTTTGATACTTGCTTAGATAAAATGTATGTTGTCTTACAAAAAGATGATACAATTCTTGATTCAAGAGTTGTTGAAAATCAAGATAACAAATACCATTCTGCATTTTTAATTTCAACACTTCAAGATATAATGAGCAAAAATAATATTAAACCCAAAGATATTGATTTGATAGCTACAAATATCGGGCCTGGAAGTTTTACAGGTATAAGAGCCTGCGTTACAGTTGCAAGGGTAATGGCCCAACAACTTGGCTGCAAAGCAAGAGGAATCTCGTCTCTTGAGATTCTTGCGAAAATAGCAGATAATAATCCGCTTGTAGCTCTTGATGCAAGGAAAGAAAGTGCATATCTGTATTATGATGGAGAAATTAAAGGCGCAATTAAACTCGACAAAGTTAAAGAAATAATTGCAAACGGGAACTATACAATAATCACGGACAACAAATTAAAAACTATTCTAAATGGAATTTCATACCAAGAAAAAGATTATCCACTTGGTGAAATCTTAGCAAACTTAGCTCAAAATGATTCTTTAGAAAGCGATTGGCATAAACTCAAGCCATTATATATTCAGCCACCACCTATGGGCTAATTATAAGCTTAAAAATTTATAAATCCGGGAATAATATAATATATAATCCCCGGGTGATTTGGTATGGAGAAGAATTCTAAAAAAATTGAAAATTTAGAAATCCCATTAACAAGAAAAGAATTAAAAAACTTGTTTAATTATCATATTCCATGCCTGTGTTGTGGTCTTGAGATGTTACATCCGGACATTTATACTCAACTTATTGAAAACACTGAATTAGGAAAAGAATCTTCAAAAGTTGTAGAAATACTTGCCCCATTTGAAAAAATTATGCACCCTGTAGAACGACAGGTCTTTAATATGTTCAAAAGTATGTCAAGTAAATACCCAGATAAAAACTTTAAAGAATTACTGATAATGAAAAAAGACATACATGAACTTGCCCTTGTAAAAATACAAAGTGTTATCTTTAACAAAATAAGCTTTTATAGACGAATTCTCCCTAAAAAAATGGCTAGACAACTAAGAAAATTAATGATTAACACAAATGACATAATCTTTGATCCAGAACCACACAAGCCTTTTTCTCGGAGAATTTTTATACATAAACTAAAAAATATTATAAAAAATCTTGATAACAAAAAACTGAAACATGAAATCATAGAAATAGCACGCAGATTACCTAGATCAAGTGATGAGGTATGCGCATTTGTGGTAAAAAATGCAAGAAAAAGACCTGAAGTTATTGCACTTAATCTTATACACCCATCTGTTGGTACATTTGAGCATTTACAGCCAAAATGTATGAATGGAATGAATAATTCCTTAAATTTTGCACTAGAATGTTCCTACTGCAACAATTCAAGACATCATTATCCTATATCTGTACAAATAGAAGAAAATCCATATATGCCTCAAAATGCCCAAATACAAATCAATAAGTTGATATCATTATGTAAAAAAAATGTATGTAAAAAGGAATATATCGAAAATCTTAAACTTGTACTTAAATGTCTTTCAGAAAACATAATAAATCTTGATATAAGCCCACTCCAAAAGTAAAAAATTTTTAACATACTAGCAAAAAATTTTAATTAGGAGTATTATCCTTATATGCTTGTATCTCCGATTATTAGTAATATTTTTGGAAACAAAATTCATACAGACATTGGGAATAAAAATAATTGCCAATTATATAAATTTTCCCAAAATTCCTTAAATCAAGACATTTTTGTCAAATCTCAACATCCCTCTTTTACAGCATCTTCAATCATAAAAAGTACTAATGATTTTAGGAATTTACCCACATTTAGAACTGTTCACTGTATTTATTGCGGACGTCCAATGCTGAGCAATAAAATTGTAAATAGACTAAAAACTAATGGAATATTTTCTGGACCAATTCGTAATTTTGTTGCAGAAATGTTCAAATATATAGATTATCTTCATCCTACAGAAAAAGAAGCTTTAAAAAAAATTACATTAATGTCTTTTGATAAACCAAACATCAGACTTTCTCAAGCTATACAAATATTATATCCTGAAGCAAATAAAGAGCTTTTAAAAGAACAGTTACCGATCTTAAAAAAACTATCTGAATATTCTGATCAAATACCACATGGTTGGAAACTTAAATATCAAAATCTACTTAAAATAACAAAATATAGACTTGAAGAAAAAGAATATACACCTAAAGAGTTTAGTGGAAAAGAATTTGCATATAAAATTAAACGAGTAAGTGATTCTATTAAAGATGAAACTATTGCACATAAAATTTTAAAACTCACAGAACCTCTCACTCATCCGATATTAAAAAATCCTCAAGAACCACTAACCGAAAAATTTATTAATAAAATATTGACACTAACAGAAACGAGAGATGTAAATATTGATAAATTAAATAAAGCAGATTTACAACTTATTATAATCGATAAAATTAATAAATATGCAGAGATTTTAAATAGAAAAGATATAATAAATTTCTGTGATATAGCCCAAAAAACAATAAAAAAAGAACCTGTCAAATTGAAATTTAGTAACAAAGCCTTTAAATATGATTTAAACGAAGCATTAGATGGTATCCAAGATAAAGAATTAAAAGAAAAAATTCTTGCAACTGCAAAACTTCTTCCAACTTCACAAACCAGCGTAAATGCATTTATTACAAAACACCAATTTGCAGCATCTGATGCAATAGGATATGACATTCTAAGGCCCTCAATTGCAACTATAGAACACATGCACCCTAGATCAGAAAAAGGACCAGATGTCCTTCAAAATTATGCCTTAGCATGTGAAAGAGATAATAATACACGTTCAAGTCAACCAATGTCAGTATTTTTAGATAAATTTGATCAAAAAAATCAAGAACAATATTTTAATGAAATATTTGAAGAAGTAGAAAAGGGAAATCTCAAATTTCCAGTAGCATACAAAATGCTTGAAACTTTCTATAAAGAAAGCGGACGAAACATTAATATTAAAAAATGTAAAAAATCAACATAAAAATATTAAACTTTAAAAAAAATCTGCCGATAAAATAAATGTACTTAGTTAATGAGGGAATTATTATAATGGCAGATACAGGTGCTTCATTTAACAGACCATATAAACCTTTTGGGATGAATGTAAAAGTCCCAGAAATTGGAGAAAGAACTTTAAAACAAGCTGGAGATACTCTAAGTAATATTGTTAAATCTCCTGCAGAACCACTATTCAAATTTTTAGAAGACAATGAAGAAGTTTTCACAGGTGATATAAATTACAAAATTAACAAACTATATGCAGAAAGTTTCACAATCGGTTCTGCAATGCGTCTTGAAGATGAAAAAGTTAATGGAATGCCATCAACTTTTGATATGCATTTTTAATAAATTTACTAATTCTTATTTTATAAAACTTTTAACTGCCCTTAAAAGGGCTTTTTTATTTTTTTAATGATCTTTCACATTACTTTATGAAAACTCGACCTTTTTCTTGTTTGCGGTATAATATTAACGAACAATGGAAGTGTATAACTAAAGGTGTCGAAGACGGCACAGAAAGAAAAGGTAATTATGGTACCGGAAACAAAAAAATTTGAGATTGAAATCGGCGGTAAAACTGTTACCGTTGAAACAGGAAAATATGCTCAATCTACAAACGGTTCTGTAACAGTAAGATGTGGTGATACAATGTTATTCGTTCATTGCTGTGTATCAAAAGAACCAAGAGTTGGAATTGACTTTTTCCCATTACTAATTGATTATGAAGAAAGAATGTCTGCAATTGGACGTATTCCAGGTGGTTATAACCGTTCTGAAGGAAAAGCAGGAGATAAAGCAATTCTTATTTCAAGACTTATTGATCGTCCAATTAGACCGCTTTTTCCTAAAGGATATAGAAATGATATACAAATTGTGGCTCAATTATTCAGCTATGACCAACAAAATCAACCTGATACATTAGCAATGCTTGGAGCTTCTTGTGCTTTAATGCTTTCAGGCGCACCTTTTGAAGGGCCAATTGGAGCTGTTCGAGTTTCAAAAGATGAAAATGGCAATTTAATTGCAAATCCTACTCACCAACAAGCTGATAAATCAGATCTTGATATAGTTGTTGCAGGGACTCATGATTCTGTAATCATGGTAGAAGCAGGATGTAACTTTGTTACAGAAGATGATATTATGAACGCTGTAGAATTCGCTCAAGGCGAAATTAAAAAGCAATGTGAAGCACAAGTTGAATTTGCAAAACTTTGTGGCGTTGAAAAGGAAGAATTTGTAAATCCTTATGATACAACCGAAATTAAAAAAATCATCGAAGAAACTGCACATGATATGATTTTCGATGCGTATCACAATTTTGACAGAACTTACAGACAAGAAAAATTAGAAGAAGCTAAAAAACTTGTTAAAGAAAAAATTGATGCATTGCCTGATGATGACTACAGTAAAAAAATTATGGAAGAAACAGGTATCGACTTTGTTGCAGAAGAATTCAAAAATGCTGAAAAACATATTATGAGAGCAATGATTCTGGATGAAGGCGTAAGGGCTGATGGTAGAAAACCTACAGAAGTTCGCCCTATTTGGTGTGAAGTAGGAGTTTTACCAAGAGCTCATGGTTCTGCAGTATTCACAAGAGGTCAAACTCAAGTTTTATCAGTAGCAACACTTGCTGGACCTGCAATGAAACAAGAATTAGATGGAGTAGATCCTCAAACAGAAAAAACATATATGCATAAATATATATTCCCAGGTTTTTCAGTTGGAGAAGTAAAACCTCTTAGAGGACCTGGAAGAAGAGAGGTAGGACATGGAAACCTTGCAGAAAGGGCGAATGTACCAGCATTACCTTCTCAAGAAGAATTCGGATATACAATTCGCGTAACATCTGATGTATTAGAATCAAATGGTTCTACTTCAATGGCATCTACTTGCGGATCATCTATGGCATTAATGAATGCAGGCGTTCCTGTAAAATGTATGATAGGTGGAGTTGCAATGGGTATGATTACTGAACCTGGAAGGGAACCTGTTGTTTTGACAGACATTCAAGGAATCGAAGATTTCTTAGGAGACATGGACTTCAAAGTTACAGGTAATGATACAGGAATTACCGCTTTACAAATGGATATGAAAGCTAAAGGTATTGCAAATGACACTTTAAGAAAAGCTTTGGCTCAAGCTAAAGAAGGAAGATTACATATCTTAGGAAAAATGAGAGAAGTAATTTCTGCTCCTGCTGATCATTTATCACCATATGCTCCAAGTATAAGTACAATGACTATTCCTACAGAAGATATCGGAACTGTTATCGGACCTGGCGGAAAGCAAATTAGAGCAATCATTGATGCTTCTGGCGCAGAAATTGATATTCAAGATAACGGAGTTGTTACAATTACTTCTAATGACCAAGAAGGTGCTGAAATTGCAAAAAGAATGATTAAAGAATTAACATTCAAAGCAGAACCTGGCATGGTTGTAAAAGGGAAAGTCGTTAGAATTATACCTATCGGCGCATTCGTCGAATTAGCACCTGGTAAAGATGGAATGGTTCATATTTCTCAAGTATGCAACGAAAGAATAGAATCAATTGAACCACACCTTCAAATCGGGCAAGAAGTAATTGTCAAAGTTATAAAAATTGATGATAAAGGAAGAGTTAACCTTACTATTAAAGGCGTTTCGGAAGAAGAAAAAGCTCAATTTAATTAATAATAATTTAACAAGCTATAAAAAGCACCTGTATTTACAGGTGCTTTTTTGTATTCAAAAATTAAATTTTATAAGTACAAAATTAAATTTTTTGTGCTAAGCTTAAAAATAATTGGAGGAATAAAAATGTGCGATGTTATAACGATAGGCAGTGCAACAATGGATGTATTTGTAGAAAGTGATGATGCAAATATAGTCTCAGTTTACACAAAAAATAAAAAATCTGAATTTATGAGTTATCCTTACGGAGCTAAAGTAGAAATGACAGAATTCACATCACAAGTTGGTGGTGGAGGAATTAATACTGCTTGTAACTTTGCAAATCTAGGGCTTAAGACCAGTGCTATATTTAAAATCGGCGATGACATATATTCTGCAGGAATATTACAATCTTTTAAAGACAAAAATGTTGATTTATCAAACATAATTCAAGATCCATCTTTAAGTACAGGATTTTCTATAATTCTCGTAAGCTTCCAAGGGGACAGAACTGTTCTTGCACATCGTGGAGCCAATGCTACAATAAAAAAATCTGATATTAATTTTGAAGCAATAAAAAATGCTAAGCTTCTATATATAGCACCTTTAAACGGTGATAGTACTAAAGTCTTAGATGATATTGTCAATTTTGCAAAAGATAACAAAATAAAAGTTTGTTTCAATGCCGGCTCATCAAGTCTAAAAAAAGGTTTTAACTACCTAAAAAAAATTCTTGAAAATGCACATATAGTTGTTATGAATAAAGAAGAAGCTACAATGGCTACGCAAATACACGTAAGACCTGATACAAGAGATGAAAAATTCTCTAATCAACTTATACATCCTGATATTAAAGAAATGTTTAAAAAATTAAAAGTTAGAGATTACCAAGTAATTGTAATAACAGATGGTGGAAATGGCGCATATGCTTATGACGGGAAAAAATATTATTACTGTCCAGTATTTGATAGTCCTGTAGTATCTACTCTCGGAGCAGGAGATGCTTTTGCTTCAACATTTTGCGCTGCACTGTCAAGAACAAAATTAAATATAGGGAAAGCCTTAATGTACGCATCAATAAATTCTGCGGCTGCAGTTTCAGAATTCGGCGCAACACAAGGTCTTTTAACATTTGATATGATAGAAAAAAGGTTAAAAGAAAATCCTGAATACACATTTAAAACAGTAGAATAAGAAAATACCATTAATCTATACTATTGCCCAAAGTATAATATTGTTTTATGCTATAAATATGATTAAACAGCTGAGAATAAAAGATTATATTTTAATAGATGAACTAATTGCAAATTTTGATAACGGTTTAAACGTAATAACCGGTGAGACAGGAGCCGGTAAAAGTATTTTAATAAATGCTATAGATATTGCTTTTGCTCCAAGAGTATCAAAAGAAGTTATTAAGCATAACAAAGAAAAAGCTGTTATTGAGCTTGTAATAGAAAATTCAAAACACGATTTATCTAAATTGTTTGAAGAAAATGGTGTCGATAATTTTGGTTCAGAAATTGTATTAACAAAAGAAATTACTCAAAATTCCGTACGTTCAAGAGTAAATGGAACTCTTGTTAATCAAGATTTTATAAAACATTTAAAAAATTATTTTCTTGACATCCATTCACAACATCAAACGTACGCATTTATGCAGCCAAAATACCATATAAATCTTTTAGATAACTATGCAAAAGAATCATATGGCAATAAACTTGATTCATACAAGGAAAAATTTAAGGAATACCTAAGTCTCCAATCACAATTAGAGATTTTAAAAAATGCATCAAACGCTACAGAAAATCAAATTGAATTTTTGCAATTCCAAGTAAATGAAATAGACAGTGCAAATATTCAAAGTGTAACAGAAGATGAAGAATTAAATTCAGAATTAGAAGTATTAGAAAATGCCGAAAAGTTAAAGGAACTCACTGGATCATCATATTGGGCCATTAATGGTGATGATGGTTCAATAATTGAAGCGTTAGGAAAAATCAAACAAAATATATCAAAAGCAGCATCAATGGACAAAAATTTAGAAGATATTGAAAGTAATCTTATTGATGCAATAGAAAGACTAAAAGATGCAGGCAGTAATTTAAGAGATTACAGTCAAAATCTTGACAACGATACAGAAAGACTTAATGAAATACAAGAAAGGCTATTCTTACTTGATAAATTAAAAAGAAAATATGGCGGAACTTTAGAAGCAGTAATGGAAACATTTGACAAATTGTCAAATGAATTAAATGCAATAGAATTTTCTACCCAAAATATTGAAGAACTGGAAGTAAAAATTAAAAATACCCAAAAAGAATTATTACATACAGCTACAGAAATAAGTGAAAACAGAAAAAATTATGCACAAGTATTATCAGCCCTTATCCAAGAAAAATTAGAGAAGCTGGAACTTCCAAAAGCTAGATTTGAAATTTCAGTACAACCAAAAGAATTAGGCTCAGATGGCATTGATAATGTCGAGTTTTTAATTTCCACAAACGTATCTGAAGATTTAAAACCACTTGCAAAAGTCGCATCTGGTGGAGAAATTTCTCGAGTAATGCTTGCTATAAAATCAATTTTTGCTCAAAGTGATGATATTAATACAGTAATTTTTGATGAAATTGATACAGGTATTTCAGGCAAAGCTTCTCAAAGTGTTGCAGATGAAATTGTAGAACTTTCCAAATATCACCAAGTTATATTAATTACACACCAACCCATAATTGCCTCTAAAGCTGACAAACATTTTTACGTCAGAAAATCTCAAAGCGATGAGACAAAAGTTGAAGTATATGTACTTAAAGGAGAAAACAGAATTAAAGCTCTTGCAGAACTTGCCGGTGGCGAGATTAACGATCAATCAATAGAATTTGCAAAGTCTTTAATAACACAATAAAAAAGGAGTTTAAATACTCCTTTTTTCTATTGGGAATGCTAATTTCTATCAGCACCTAAATTTTCAATAATATTAATCCTCAATAAAGTCCCTAAAATGTTGTAATTCCTTTTTCTCTCTGATCTTTGATAATGCAGAATCCTCTAGCTGTCTTATACGCTCTTTAGAATATCCCATTATCTCTCCAAGTTGTTCTAATGTTTTAGGAATTTCGCCATTTATACCAAAACGTGATGTGATAATTTTTTTTTCTCTTTCAGACAAAGTTGATAACAAATCATCAATACTACCTTTAAGAGCATTATTTCTTGTCTGAGCTTCTGGAGATCTATAAGATTTATCTTCAATATAATCGCCAATATTTAAATCTTCAGTAACAGGAGTCTCCAAACTTATAGGTTCTTTTATAATAGATTTTTTTATTGTTGTTATTTGTTTTACGGTTACCCCCATTCTATCTGCAATTTCCTTATCAAAAGGCTCTCTGCCTAACTCAAAAGACAAAGTTGTATACATTTTTTTAAATTTTCTTATTTTATCAGTCATATGCACTGGAATTCTTATTGTTCTTGAATTATTAGAAATTGCTCTTATTATAGTTTGCTTTATCCACCAAGTTGCATAAGTTGAGAATTTAAAATTTTTAGAATAATCAAATTTTTCAGCAGCTTTAATTAAACCTAAAGAGCCTTCCTGCACTAAATCCATAAATAGAACACCCTGCCCTATATATTTTTTAGCTATGCTTACAACCAAACGCAAATTTGCCTGGACAAGCTTTCTTTTAGCAATCTCCGCTTGAGTTTTTTTCCCTTCTTTTATTTGTTTTCCAAGTGCTTTTTCCTCTTTTGAATTTAATAGTTTTACTTTCCCGATATCTTTCAAATACATTTGTAAAATATCATCATCGTTAGATATTGAATTAAAAGTTTTTGGTTCTTCAACACTATCATCTTCGATATCAATGTACTCATTTACATCCTCCTGATAAGAAGTAAACTTAAAATCTTTATACAAATCTTCCTCATTATATCTTGTAACAACCATCTAAATCCCTCATCTTCTAAAAACTACACTTTTTATATTTTTTTGACGTTATTTTTTTTATTTTGTTTCAATCTTTGTTTTTGTGTAAAATATAATATATGGGAATTGTAAGTGAAAAAGATTTTATATCTGGCATAAAAAGTTTTACTGAAAAATCATTTAAACCAGGAGAAAGAAATAATCCAAGTATACTTGATTCGCATGATTTCAGATATGTGGAATCAGGAGAATTTTGTGCAAATTTGCATATCCACACTGAATATTCTGACGGCGCTATGAATATTAACGAATTCCTTGAAAATGTTCAAAATCTTACAAAAAGAAATCCAAAATTCCTAGCTGCTATAACAGATCATGACACAGTAGATGGTGCTAAAGAAATTGTAAAAAAAATAAATAATTACAAAAATATAAATATATGTACAGGACTTGAAATTTCTACAATCGGAATTAATTTTCCAAACCAGACAAAACCTTGTCAGATACATCTACTTGTCTATGGAATAGATCCATTTGATAAAACGCTTAATTCATTTTTAAAAGAGAAAAGAGACTTAAAACTTGAACTTGCAAAAAAAACTATAGAAAAATTAAATTCTGCGCTGCCTGATTATAATTTTAATATTGAAGAAGCGTCTCAATGTCATATTATGATTAAAAAGGGACAAGATGAGGTAGCTCATCCTCTAAAAAAATATACTGCAGGAAAAATCCTGCTCAACTATTATTTTCCTAACGCTGATTTTTCATATGATATTCCAATAAAGAAATTTAAACATTTATTCAAAAATACTAATGAACCTTACTATAAAATTTATAAAAAAGCTCTTGAATTATACATAGGTCATGAGTTACCTCAAATTCCCCAAAAAATAGAAGAAAAAATTCAAATAGCAAGAGAAATATATATGCAATCTCACCCTACAATAGGGAAGATGCTTGAGCCTTTTTCTTCCTTTGAAGATACTGTAGAATTTGTCTCTAATCTTAATTCAGGAGTAATGTCAATCGCTCATCCTGCTAGAACAAAAGCTTATTGTCCGGAATTTTATACATACCTTTTTGAACATTTCAAAAAATACGGAAAGGATAAAGCTTTATTTTATGAAAAATACTACCAATCATATGAAGGCGATTATTACTTAAAATGGAAATCAAAAATTGAAGAAGCTGCAAAAAAATTTAACTTACAATCAACAGGCGGACTGGATTCTCATGGGAAAAATATTATTACAAGATGCCCATATTCATAGTCAGAAAGGGAAAAATGAATAAAAAAATATTACAATTACTACTATTTTTAATATTATTTTCATCAATAAAAACTCTTGCAGATGAAGGATATGTGAGTCCGGAAAGTTATGCTGTAAACGAAGCTGATTTAATTGATTATATAGATGTTCCGGCTCCAACAAAACCAAATATTGACAACCTTGATAAACCAGTAAAATTAAAATTGACCAAAGAAAGAAAAGTCAGAAAAAACCAAAAACCATATGAAGAAAGATTAATATACAAAATGGCAAAATGGTGGACTGATGAAAGATATAAAAGAGAAGAAACTCATCATGGGACAAAACATGAAATAAAAGTAAAACAACGCATGGAATATGAAAAACAACAGCTTGAGAAAGAAGAACAAGAAACTCAAATTCAAGAAGAAAGCGTCCCAAACTAAATATTAAAGAGATTTTTACAATAAAAAACAAAAACATAATAAAAAATGGTTGACAATAAAATTTGTTTCAGTTAATATAAATCTTGCGAAAGGGCGTTTAGCTCAGTTGGTAGAGCGCCTCCCTTACAAGGAGGATGTCAGAAGTTCGAGTCTTCTAACGCCCACCATTTATATAAGACCTCGTTTATGAGGTCTTTTTTAGTAAGGAGAATATGTATGAAGAAAGTTTTTATTACGCTAATCACAATGCTTTTGCTTTGTCTTAACGCATATGCTTTTGATTACATAAAAGAAAAGCAGTACGTATATTATAATCCTCAAACTACAAAATGGAGTACAAGCCAAACATCTCCAAAAGACATAAGGCTAATGTACAAAATGTTTGTAGGTTCGGGAGGATTTTCTGAATATTATAATAATAAAGGCAAACTCGCTATCGGACCTTTTACAAATATGGAATTTATTAATAACGGGGATTTTATTGGAGTAGATAATGCTAATTTAAAATTCGTTAAATATGTCTATCACAATGGCTACTTTAATATTGCGCAATTGGATGATGCTTATATACGTAAACTATTTCCAAATACAAAAATTATAAAAATTTCAGAATTTAAAAATAATGAAATAACAATTTATAAGAAACCTTTTGAAAAACAAGATTACTTAATTATTAATGATACAAAAAACGGTTTTTATAAATACTCTTATAAGCCAAAAAATGTACAAAAAACTTACATTACAGCTTTAGTTTCTATAAGCAAATTCGGGAAAATCACATTTTCTCACTATGGAGATGATAATGATTTGTTCCCTGCTTTAAAAATATTTGTCAAAAGATCAAAATAATGAAAAATAATGATGAATATATTGTTAATATTGAAAAAATGTCAAACCTTGGAACAGGAATAGCAAGGGTTGACGGAATTGTGATTTTTGTCAAGAATACATGCCCCGAAGATATTGTCAAAATTAATATCACAAAAGTAAATAAAAATTTTGCCAATGCTGAAGTCATTGAAATAATTAAGCCCTCGAAACACAGAATTACACCATTTTGTCCAATGCAAAAAATTTGTGGAGCATGCCAGTTTCAATTTATAGATTATGATTATCAATTACACTTAAAAAAACAAATTGTAGAAGATTCAATCCATAATATTGGGAAAATAGATATTCCTATTTCACTGCCGATACCAAGTCCTGAAATCAAAGCATACAGGCATAAAATACAATATCCCGTAAGCCAAACAAAGAATTCCGAGCGGATTCTAGCTGGTTACTATAAACAACAGACACATGATATTGTGAATATAAAATATTGCCCAATACAACCTGAAATTTGTGATAAAATAATCCAATTTATAAGAGATAATGCTTTAAAATATAAAATTTCTGGATACAATGAAAAAAAACATTCAGGCCATCTTCGCCATATTGTATTGAGAAGCTCCGCTTTTAATAAAAAAATACTGGTAACACTTGTAATCAATTCAAAACAAGTATTTAATAATCTTACAAAATTTGCAAATGCAATATATGAAGAATTTGATAGTATTAACGGAGTATGTATAAATTTCAACACAAAAAAAACAAATGTAATACTTTCCAACAAAACACAATGCATAATTGGAAAAGATTTTATTGAAGAAAAAATCCTTGATAAAATATTTCAAATAGGGCCATCAACATTTTTTCAAGTAAATCCTAAAAGTGCTGAAAATATATTTGCTTACGTTAAAGAATATATAAATAATAATTTTGAGAGTCCGACAATTCTTGATGCATATGCAGGAATTGCGACTTTTGGGATAGTTGTCAGCGATACAGCTTCAAAAGTAACAAGCGTTGAAGAAAATGAAGAATCTATTCAAAAAGCTAAAGAAGTACTTAAAATAAATAATATTAGTAACGTTGAACTTTATAATGAAGATACTACAAAATATCTAAAATCAATAAAAAAGAAATTTGATATAACAATCCTAGATCCTCCTCGCAAAGGCTGCACTGAAGAAGCTCTTAATGAAACTATAAAACACACAAAAAAAACTATTATATATGTCAGCTGTAACCCTGCTACATTAGCAAGAGATTTAAAATATCTATCAGAAAAAGGCTGTAAAGTAATGTCAATACAGCCATTCGATATGTTCTGCCACACTTACCATATAGAAAATGTAGCAATTATTAAACTTTAGTCGATTTCAAATCTGACTGATAATTATAATATTCAATCGTTTCCTGTAAATTTTTATGGATTTTATCTATTAAAGCTTTATCCTGACGATATTCTTTAGTTAATTGTTTTTTGACACTTTCACTATTAACTGCAGCTTTTTTAGCATCTTTATATAGTGATAATACACGATCTTTCAAACCTGAAAAATAATTCTCAAACATTTTTTTATCAACATCAGAAAATACAATAGGGATTTCTTCTGAAATATCATATAGATCCTTATTTTTAGCATTTGCATATAATTTTTGAGAAACTTTTCCTGTAAACATTTGACTAATCAAATCTACGTAACGCTTTGCTTTTTGAGAATGTGATCCTAAAGTAGAATCTGTAAATTTCATGTTTAATTCATTAAATAAACGAACTATACCATATACCCTGTTTGATTCATTAAATTTTGCTTCGGAATAATGAGGACCAAACAATATAATCAATTCATGATTTGTAGGATTTTTTCTCTTATCAAAATCCCTTACAAAACGCATTTGAATATCTTCATAACCTGATTTTTGAGGTTTACTTATTGAGTATCTTAACTTCTGTGGCAAATTTGTTACTTCATCAGATACATCTGCCAACCTTATATCCAAATCTGGAACAATCTTTTCCTTTGACAAATCCTTAAGTTCATCTTCAGATGGGACATACCCTCTTTTTATAAGGTCTTTTATGCTCATTTCTGTATCAGCTAAAACATAACCTCTTTTTTTCATCTCTGGTAAAATACCATCTGTTAGAACAGACAAATCATATGGGTTATTACAATATAAAGTAGCTCTTATTGTATCAGGTACCTTGAATTTCCCTGATCTTACGACTTTACTGGTATAAGATTTTGGTGATTTAACAGGATGCATTTCACAATATGCTCTATCAAAACTTACACCTCTATCTTTTAATTTAAAAGCAACTGATTCTAAAATATCAAGATAAGTTGTAGCAATTCTTTCCAAACGAGGAGAAGCAGCAGCAACTTGAGCTTCTAAATAATCTGCAACAGTTGCACGCCCTCCTGTAAAAGATACAGTATCTGATTTTAATTCTGATAATTTAGGGGATGTAACATTAGTACTTTGCTTAACATCATAAGCCTTATTGCCAAATGACAATTTTGGGGTAAACAAATTAATATTCATGATTCTAACCTTCTTTATATTAAATACAAAAACAAATACCATTAAGATTTTACAAAAAAATATAATATTTTGATAAATTGTAACATAAATTCATAAAGATATTTTTTTGTAAAAAAACTTTGTTTGTATTAGAATTAAAGAGTATAGTTATTAAGTAATAGCGCATATAAATAAGGAGGTTTGTTATTATGCCAGGAAAGACTATAACAGTTGACGGCAACTACGCAGCAGCGCATATTGCGTATGCATTAAGCGAAGTTTCCGCAATTTATCCAATCACTCCTTCATCTACTATGGGTGAATGGATTGATGAATGGGCGTCCCAACACAAAAAAAATATTTGGGGCGAAGAAGTAAGAGTAGCTGAAATGCAATCAGAAGCAGGTGCTGCTGGTGCTGTACACGGATCATTAGCAGCAGGTTCATTAACTTCTACATACACAGCATCACAAGGTTTATTATTAATGATACCTGTAATGCACAAAATGGCAGGAGAAATGTTACCACACGTTATTCACGTAGCAGCTCGTGCAATTGCAGCTCAATCACTAGCAATTTTCGGTGATCATTCTGACGTTATGGGTTGCCGCAACACAGGTTATGCAATGTTAGCAGCTAACTCTGTTCAAGAAGAAATGGATTTAGCCTTAGTTGCTCACCTTTCAACTTACAAAGCAAAAGTTCCATTCTTGCAATTCTTTGATGGATTCAGAACATCTCATGAAGTTCACAAAATTGAAGAAATTTCTTATGAAGATATTGCAAAATTAGTTGAACCAAAATATATAGAAGAATTCAGAAGTAGAGCAATGAGACCTGAAGCGCCAATTTGCAAAGTTGGTGCTCAAAATACTGACGTATACTTCCAAGGTCGTGAAACAGTTAACAAATACTATGATGCAGTACCTGACATTGTTCAAGAATATATGGACAAAGTTGCTAAAGTTACAGGCAGACAATATCATCCATTTGATTATGTTGGTGCCCCTGATGCAACTGACGTAATTGTTGCAATGGGTTCAGGTTGTGAAACTATCGAAGAAACAATCGAATACTTGAACGCTAAACGAGGAACTAAATATGGTTTAGTTAAAGTAAGATTATACAGACCATTCGATGTAAAACGTTTCTTAGAAGCATTACCTTCAACTGCAAAACGTGTAACTGTCCTTGATAGAACAAAAGAACCTGGATCTATCGGCGAACCATTATACTTAGATGTTGTTGCAGCTCTTACAGGAAAAGACATCAGAGTAATTGGCGGTCGTTACGGCCTATCTTCTAAAGAATTTACACCATCTATGGTACTAGCTATATATAAACATGCTGAAAATAATGGATTCCATGGATTTACAGTAGGTATTGAAGATGATGTAACTCATAAATCTCTTAAAGTTACAGAACATATCGTTACTGAACCTGAAGGAACTACAAATTGTATGTTCTGGGGACTTGGTTCTGACGGTACAGTTGGTGCTAATAAAAACTCAATCAAAATTATTGGTCAATATACAAACAAAGATGCTCAAGCATACTTTGCTTACGACTCTAAAAAATCATTTGGTGTTACAGTTTCTCACCTAAGATTTGGAGATAAACCAATTAAATCAACATACCTTATCACAGCTCCTGACTTTGTATCATGTTCAGCACATGCATACATCGGCAGATATGACTTATTAAAAGGTATTAAAGAAGGCGGCACATTCTTATTGAACAGCCCTTGGTCAAAAGATGAAGCATTCTCTCACTTAACAAGAGATATGCAAAAAACTATTATCGATAAAAAAATCAAATTCTATAATGTAGATGCTGAAAAACTTATCGAACAACAACCAGGATTGCGCGGTAAAGGTGCTAACACAGTTATGATGGTTGCATACTTCAAAGTTTCAGGAATTATTCCATTTGAACAAGCTCTTGAAGGTATGAGAGAAATGACTAAGAAAACCTTTAAGAAAAAAGGTGATGATGTTGTAAACATGAACTTAGCATTAATCGATGCAGCTGTAGATGCTACTGAAGCAGTTACAATTCCAGCATCATTAAATGATGTTTGCGCTGCAGAAGATATTAAATTAATACCTGATAATGCATCTGAATTTGCTAAGAAAATTATTGAACCTTCAATGAGACAAAAAGGCGATGATATCCCAGTATCAGCTATGTCTGTAGATGGTGTTATCCCAACAGGAACTGCATGTTTAGAAAAACGTGGTATCGCACCTCGTGTTCCTCATTGGAATTCAGAATTTTGTATCCAATGCGGAATCTGTGCATCTGCTTGTCCTCACGCTGCAATTAGAACAAAACTTATTGAAGCTGACGATTTGAAAAATGCACCGGAATCATTTAAAACAGTTGATGCTAAACCAAATGATCATGGTGAAAAATTCAAAGTTCAAGTATACTGCAAAGATTGTACAGGTTGCGGTGTTTGCTTAGATCAATGTCCAATGGCTAAGAACCCAGAAAAAGCAGCTTTAACATGGTCTTCTATTGAAGAAGAAGAATGTATTGGTGAAGTTGTAAATGAAAAATTCTTTGAGGAATTACCTGATAACGTAATGGGTAAAAATACTACAAAAACAATTAAAGGTGCAATGTTGAGAAAACCATTATTTGAATTCTCTGGAGCTTGTGCTGGTTGTGGAGAAACTCCATACGTTAAATTGGTATCTCAATTATTTGGTGAAAACGTAATCGTTGCTAACGCAACAGGTTGTTCATCAATTTACTCAGGTACTTTCCCAACAATCCCATACACAACAAATAAAGATGGTAGAGGACCTGCTTGGGCTAACTCATTATTTGAAGATAACGCTGAATTCGGTTTTGGTATGAGATTAGCAGTTGACCAAAACAGAGCTACTTTAAAATCTTATGTAGAAAAAGTTGTTTCTAACGAAAAAACTCCTGCAGATTTGAAAGAAGCTTTAGAAAATGCAATGTCTCATTTTGAAAATTCAAAAACTGAAGAAGCTATTAAAGCTCAAGACAAAGCAAAAGAAGTTCTTGCGAAATATGCAGACGTTGAATGTCCAGACCTAGCAAAAGTTAGAGAACTTCAAGACTACTTCACAGATAAATCTGTATGGATTATCGGTGGTGATGGTTGGGCAAACGATATCGGTTACGGCGGTATTGACCACGTTCTTGCTCAAAACAAAAACGTTAACATTCTTGTACTTGATACAGAAGTTTACTCTAACACTGGTGGTCAAGCTTCTAAATCAACTCCTACAGGTGCTGTTGCTAAATTTGCTACAGGCGGTAAGAGAACATACAAGAAAAACATGGGCTTGATGAGCATGTCTTATGGTTACGTATACGTAGCATCAGTTGCTTTAGGTGCAGATAGAGCTCAAACTCTTAAAGCATTCCAAGAAGCTGAAGCTTATGATGGACCATCAATCATCTTCGCTTATGCACCTTGTATCGCACACGGTATCGATATGAGCAAAACTCAAACAGAACAAAAACGTGCAGTAGAAGCAGGTTACTTCCCATTATACAGATATAACCCTGCTAATCCTGAAGCTCCATTCACTTGGGACGCTAAAGATCCTAAAGGAAGCTATCAAGACTTCATCAGATCTGAAGGACGTTATAAGTCATTACTTAAAACAAATCCTGCAGCTGCTGAAGAACTATATAGCAAAGCAGAAGAAGATGCTGCTAAGCGTATGGCAGTATACAAAGCTGTTGGAGAATTAATGAAGTAATTATTATTCATTAATACATATAAAAGAGATATCCCAAAAGGATATCTCTTTTTTCAATAAAAGAAATATTTTGTGAAATAAACTATAGAAAAATATAAACATTAACAATAAGCAGTCTAGAATTTTCACAACAAAAAAGACCGGTATTCTTGTTCGGTCTTTTTTAGTTTATTATACTTAATTTGAATATTAATTATTCTCCATCTACGGAATCATAAGAAGTTGAAAGATATTCAGAAGCTTCATCATTCAAATCCTTCAAAGGATCTTTTACTAGCGCTAAATCTTCTCGGTTTTTAGCATCAGTTTTTAAGAAATCATTCTCCATAGCCAATTCTCTTTGACGCGCTTTAGCCAGATTCAACTGTTTTTCTTTTATATCAGAATAGTTCTTAGCAAAATCCTTTCTCACTGCAAAATTATGACTAATTGAGTGAACAACTCCTCCTAATAACAAAAGGCTTGGCAAATATACCAAAGATTTTAAACCTACCAATTTTAAAGGAGAAGGAATTTTTTTCCCGACATTTACTAATGATTCTGACAATTTATTTACATATTTTGAGGTATTCATTCTATAATTAAATCTAGCAGTTAAATTTTGCAATACTTTAGGAGCTTTTTTAGTTGCTAATTTTGCTATTCCTTTATTTACTAAAGCAATAGCTCCAAAACCTGCACCAATTAACATCGCGAAAGATAAAAGAGGATTTTTGTCTTCAAAATTACGAACTTTTTCTGATTTTTTAGACAATATAGATTTTACAACTCCAACCAAGCCAACTGCACCCAGTGCTGCACCCCAAGAAGAAGAATATTTCAACCCGTTAGCAAGTTTAGCAGTTACTCCGGATACTTCTTTTGAAAATATTTTTGTTTTTCCTGAAGTAAGAGCTGCAGCAGCTATACCCATAGCGATAGGAGAAGATGCAATCAAACCGTTGGTAATGCGTCTATGTTTTTGTTCATCTGATTTTGATAACGTTTTCAAATAAGCTAAACGTCTTACAGACGAATCATCAAGAGCTATAACTTCATCAATTCTATCCCTTTTCCCCGAAAAACTTGGATTAATAGCTGATATTTGCATATACACACCTACCCTTTCACGAAATTATTATACTTAATTAAAACCGAAAAGTAAAATTTTTTGCTAATAATTAATATTAATGTTAAAAATATTTACATATAAACATATTTTTACTAGTATAACAATATGAAGAAATTTTACATTCACACAATGGGCTGTAAATCTAACCAATTTGAAAGCTCAATTATAGCCGAAAATCTAAAAAAAAATAATATCGAACAAACGCAAAAAATTGAAGATGCATCATATTATATCTTGAATTCATGTTCTGTTACACAAAAAAGCGATAACGAGGCAATGTACTTACTTAGAGCTGCGAAACATAAAAATCCAAATATAATCACAATACTCACTGGATGTGTAGCTCAAATAGAAAAAGAAAAACTTCTTGAAAATGATTTTATAGATTATGTAATAGGTAATAATGAAAAACTTGATTTGTACAATAGTATACAACAATCACAAGATAATCATATAAATGTTAAAGATATTATGCAGCTTGATAAGTTTAATAAAACTGTTTTGTTAGATACCACTAAAACTAGAGCCAGTTTAAAAATTCAAGACGGCTGTGATAATAGATGTACATACTGCATTATTCCTTTTGCCAGAGGCAAAAGCAGAAGTGCAGATATTGATTTTATAATTAAACAAATTAACAATTTCTCAAGTCATGGATACAAAGAAATTGTATTAACAGGTATTCACATAGGTCTTTGGGGAAAAGACATCGGAATGAAATTTCTTGATCTTTTAAAGGCAATAGAGACGCAAACAACAATTGAAAGATATCGTCTCGGATCTTTAAATCCTCATGAAATAACAGATGAAATTCTTGATTTTTTATCAAAGTCAAAAAAATTCTGCCCGCATTTTCATCTGTCATTGCAATCAGCTTGTAACAAGACATTAAAATCTATGAACAGATTTTACAAAGTTGAAGACTACCTTAAACAAATAGAAAAAATTAATTCAATGTTTGAGTTACCATTTCTTGGCAGTGATATCATTACTGGTTTTGCAGGCGAATCCCAAGAAGATTTTAAAACAACAGTAGAAAATTTAAGAATATCTGGGCTTTCTAAAATTCACGTATTCCCTTATTCTATAAGAAAAGGGACTGTAGGGACCGAACTTCCAAATCAAGTAGAAGAAAATATCAGACAAATGAGAGCTGATATTGTAAAAGCATTATCGACTTTTAAATATATTGAATTTGTTAACAAAAATATAGGTACTACAAAAGAAGTTTTAATAGAAAAACATCCTGATAAAAAAAGCGGACTGTTAAAAGGAGTAAGCAGAAACTATCTTACTATATTAATTACAAATTCAAATAATCAAGAGTTATTAAATACAATTCAAACTGTAAAAATCACCGAATATAAAAATAATAAAATTTATGGAGAAATAAAATAAACTCATAAATTTAAAATTGCAAAATAATATCTTTTTTGTGATAAACTATATAGGTAATTGCTCTATTTTTGCAAGAAAGGATTAAAGGGATATGAATAAGGTTGTAGTAGGTGCCCAATGGGGTGATGAAGGTAAAGCAAAAATTACTGATTTATTAGCTCAGAATGCGGATTTGATAATAAGATACCAAGGCGGATGTAATGCAGGACATACTGTTGTTGCGCATAATAAAACTTTTAAATTCCACTTGATTCCCTCAGGAATTCTATACAAAGGTAAAATTTGTTTTATCGGAGCAGGAACTGTTATTCTACCTGAATATTTTGAAAAAGAAATAAAAGGACTTATTGACGAAGGAATTGATGTTTCAGGTTTAAAAATTAATCCTCTTGCATCTATCACAATGCCTTATCATACAGAAATTGACGGATACTCAGAAAGCACAGCAAAAAAAGGCAAAATAGGAACTACTAAAAAAGGAATAGGACCGACTTACACAGATAAAATGGCTAGAATCGGATTAAAAATAGAAGATTTATACTCAGAAGAAGCCCTTTCCGAAAAATTAGACATAATCCTTCCTCTAAAAAATAAAATGCTTAAGGATATATATGGATTAAAAACCTATTCAAAAGAAGAAATTCTTGAATTATGCAGAAAATATGCTGAAATATTTAGACCTTACGTATGCTTTGATTGGCAAAAAGTTTTAGAAGATGCCAAACGAGACAAAAAAGCTGTTTTATTTGAAGGAGCTCAAGGCGTAATGCTTGATATTGATTACGGTACATATCCTTTTGTTACATCTTCTAACCCAATAGGCGGTGGAGCAGCAACAGGTTCAGGTTATGGTCCAACAATGATAGATGAAGTTATAGGTGTTGCTAAAGCTTATGTAACACGTGTTGGAGAAGGACCTTTTGTTACAGAACTTACGGATGAAACCGGTACTAAAATTAGAGAAATCGGACATGAATATGGTGTTACAACAGGCAGACCAAGACGCTGCGGATGGTTTGATGCTGTTACCATGAAGTATGCCGTACTAGTAGGGGGACTTACATCAATAGCCCTAACCAAAATTGATGTATTTGACTCATTTGATGAAATTAAACTATGCACAGCATACAAAGACAAAAGAGATGGAAAAGTTTATGACAGCTATCCAACAGATGTATTTATGCATAAATATTTAGAACCTGTCTATGAGATACACAAAGGTTGGAAAACAGATGTGTCAGGAATAAAAGAATATGAAAAATTACCAGAAAATTGCAAAAAATATCTAAAAAGATTAGAAGAACTTTTGCATGTACCAATTTCCATTGTCAGTGTTGGTCCTGATAGAGAACAAACTATTTTTATAGAAAAGTAACCGAAAGGAGAGCAATATGTTCAATATAAAAGCTATGAGTTGCCCCCCCCCCGAAATACTAATAAAAATATTATAGTTAGTAAAAAGCTATGCAAATTAAGAAAAGTATATTATAATAGTGATATGAGTAATCACACTACAAAAAGAGCTTTTACATTAGCAGAAGTACTTATCACGTTAGGTGTAATTGGAGTTGTTGCGGCATTAACTATGCCTGTTGTTGTCGGTAAATTCCGTCGAAGTACAGCTGAAAATAAACTAAAAAAATTCTATTCGACTATGGATCAAGCCATAAACATGGCTGTTGTTGAATATGGAGAAATTGAAATAGAAGACAAGGATAAAGTTGACTATAACAATTCTCAATACATAGAATCTTGGATGAAAAAGTACATAACCAAGTACCTTAAGACTTTAAAATCAGAAAAAGCAGATAATAGAAGTTATGAAGTTGCCTTCAGTGACGGAAGCGGTTTTGTTGCACAAATGTACCCTCCATATGATTCGACAAACACAAGTCATTTATATATTTTCTATTGTTTAAACTTTGACAAATGCGATGAAAACAAAGTTGACGGTAGAAATACTTTTTGGTTTATGTACGACAACGATGCAAAAAAACTTATCCCAATGCTTTCACAGCTTTCAACAAGCACATTAAAACGAGATTTCTGTTATGAAGGAGGTCAAAGTCAAATGGGATGTGCGGCTCTCATAATGAAAAACAGTTGGAAAATCCCAGATGATTATCCTTGGATAAAATAAAAAGGCAATTTTTATTTTGTTTGTGTTTTTATATTAATGTGTATAGAATAAATTCAATAAATAGTGTAAATAATTATCCAAATAGAAACAAAACAGGATTTAAAGGGAATAGCACTAACACGGCAAATCCTCAAATAGATAAATTATCAAATGTTCAGCCTGATTATACCGTAAAAACTCCTATGAGTTATACAAAAACTGGAGAAATAAATTTCCCTTATGATACCAAAGCTCATATTTACAGACTTGCAAATGGACAAAAAGTAATTATTGTTCCTCAAGATGGAGAAACCGTAGTTAGAACTTATGTTAACACAGGTTCTATGAATGAGCCTGATAAATTACGTGGAATAAGCCATTATATTGAACATAATTTATTTAACGGTTCTAAAGGACTTGATGAAGGAGATTTTTTCAAACAGGTAGATAAAATGGGAGCATCTACAAATGCTTCTACAGGTTTTGCTGAAACAAATTACTATATTAGCTCTAATCTTTTAAACGATGGAGATTTAGAAAAGAAAATAAAGCTTCATGCATCAATGCTTGAGACTCCATTATTTGCAACAGAAAAATTGGAAAAAGAAAAAGGTATTGTTAATTCTGAAATTAACATGATAACATCTGATCCTGAAAATATTGCAATAAATAAAATGCTCAAAAATCTTTATGGAATAAAATCATCTTCTACAGATATGATTGGCGGTACAACTGATAATATCAACAATCTGACAAGGGAGGATGTAGTAAAATATTTTAACAATAACTATTACCCAGCAAATATGGTAACAGTTGTAACTGGAGATGTAAAACCTGAAGAGACAATGAAACTTATTTCAAAATACTTTACATCAAAAAAACAACCATCAACACAAAGGCATTTTGAAAAACTTACTCCAATACAAAAAACGAAAAGAGAAGATTTTATTTCGGATAAAGCAACAGCAACATCTATCGTAGTAGGATTTAATGGACCTTCTTCTGATAACACAAAAGATAGAATTCTACTAGAAGGTTTGTATACTTTACTTATAAGCTCTTCATTAGCAAGAATATCCACAGATTTGAAAGAATTTGGAACAAACTTTGATTTTGCACAAGAAAAAATCTGTTCTAATCCATCTGAGCCAAGAGCTATAATCTTTTCTTCTTCTTGCAATGATAATAACTCAGAAAAAATTTTAAAAATATTTTATAACATAATAGGTAATATTGAAAATAACCCTCCAACAAATAAAGAAATGCAAGTTATTAAAAAGAAAATGCTAAATTCATTTTCTTCAATATTTGAAGACTCCTTTCAAACAAACAACGCAATAGGTACATCTAATTTAGAAAATAATGAAGCTTACTTGAAAGAATATGCAAATATAGTCAAATCAATGACTCCTCAAGATTTAGTAAATACCGCAAAAAAATATCTTGATCTCAACAAGGCTTCAGTAGTTCTGGTACACCCAACTACTGCTACAGAAGAATCTATAAAACAAAACCATAAAAACGTATCTTTTACAGGCAATAAAAAAGAAGCAATAAATATGAATACGGTAGAAGCATACAAACTTTCAAATAATTATCAAGTAGTATTGGCTGATAACAAAACAGATAACACTAATATAATTTTTCAACTATACACAGATAAAGTATTCAAGAACTCAAAACCATCAACAATATTTGTTCTAAATCAAATGCTTTCGGAAGAATCTTCTCTTTTAAATAACCATGAAAAATTCGCTGAATATTTAGGAGAAAACGGCATCATAAAAAAAAGCTATATTGATGAGAATTCTTTGTCATATACAGTAAACTGCAATAAAGATGATTTACCTGCAGCTATTAAGGCTATAAAAGAAACTTTAATTTATCCTAATTTAACCGAACAAGATTTCAAAACTGCGAAATATATTCTTAAAGAGAAATTAGAAAGAACAGAAAAAACAGCTTCCGATAAACTAGAAAAAGAACTTTTCAAAGGTTTGCCTGCCGGAATAACTAAAGAAGATATTCTGAAAGATATTGATAGCCTTAAACTTGAAGATATTAAAGAATTATATAACTACATTCAAAAAAATAGCAAAGGCGAAATAATCATTTCTACTCCTTTTGCAAAAAATCCAAATCTAAAAAATGAAATTTTCAATAGCTTTAGCAGTCTACCTCAAGTTAAAAAGAATACTCCTAAAGTTTTAGAAAATAACTTTGAAAAAGTTGAGAAAACTAAAGTTCTTACAGATACGAATTTCAAAAATCAAGCAGAAATAATTGAAGCTTTTAAATTTAAAATTAACAACAATCTAAAAGATACAGTAACTTTGGAACTTCTAAACACCATTTTAGGAGGAAATCCTTCTTCTCGTTTATTTATGGATTTACGAGAAAAACAAAAACTTGCTTATCAGGTGAAATCCGATTTTAAAATGAACGAAGATATTGGCTTATTTTCTCTAAAAATTAAAACAACTACTGATAACAGAGACACTGGTGAAAAAAGTTACGGTAACATAAAAAAATCTATTGAAGGTTTCAACAAGCATATTGAAAAAATAAAAAATGAAAAAATTACAGAAGAAGAATTAAATAATGCAAAACTTAGTCTAAAAAATCTCATACTAAATATTAATCATTACTCATCAGGAAAAATTTCAAGCATTAATACTGGATTGATTTCGCCATATGGACTAACTAGAGAAAATCAATTACTTGAAGAAATAGATAAAATAACTATTGATGATATATACAACGCTGCAAATTATATATTTTCAGAAAAACCGACATATTCAATACTTGCAACACAAGAAAGCATAGATGCAAATAAAAATTATCTTTCATCTCTGGAAGAAAAATAAATTATTTGATATCATACACAACACCATGTTTATCTACAGAAAAATTTATCGGAATATCCAGATTAGTACCGCAAGCATTGACAGACCAAATCTCATTCCAATTTCCGGAAATATATCTCCCTCGTTTATCTGTAATTAAATCTACCGGTTGCTGCTCCATTTTGGTATTCATAAGTTCTATTTTATTACAGCCCTTTACCTTTAATGACGCATTTCTAAAAGTAGCTCCAATTATCATTGCCTGCATATCAATCGGAACAATAGATTCACCCATAACAGGAATCGGAGTTCGTAAATATTGTTTTCCAGCAGAGTAACAAGTTAATCCTATGCTTAGGCAAAAAATTAAACATATAAACTTTTTCATTTATCCTCCAAATACTACAATTGCTTTCAATATAACTATACAATAAATTGAATAAAAAAAGTACCCCTCTTTCGAAGGGCACTCTTTTTTATTTTATTCAAAAATTATAATTTTTCAGCAACCATTTTAGTAGTTTCAGCTAAACGAGTTGAATAACCCATTTCGTTGTCATACCAAGAAATGATTTTAACTTGGTTTCCGCCCATTACACGAGTTAATAAAGCATCAACTGTAGATGATTGAGAAGTACCAACATAATCAGAAGAAACTAATGGTTCTTCAGTATAGCATAAAACATGTCCATCAGCACCTTCTTTTAATGCTGCATTTACTTCTTCAACTGTAACGTCTTTAGCTAATTCAAATACAACATCAACTAAAGAAACATCTGGAGTAGGAACTCTCATAGCGAAACCATCCAATTTACCTTTCAATTGAGGTAATACAAGAGCAACAGCTTTAGCAGCACCTGTTTTTGTAGGAACGATGTTTAAAGCGCCAGCTCTAGCTCTTCTTGGATCTTTGTGTCCAGCATCCAAAATTCTTTGGTCGCCAGTATAAGAGTGAACTGTTGTCATCAAACCTTTAACGATACCGAATTTTTCATCAATAACTTTAGCAACTGGAGCTAAGCAGTTAGTTGTACAAGAAGCCATTGAAATTACATTGTGTTTAGCTGGATCATATTCTTTATCATTAACACCTAAAACGATAGTTTTATCTTCGTTTGTAGCAGGAGCTGAGATGATAACTTTTTTAGCACCAGCATCGATGTGAGCGTGAGCTTTTGTTGCATCTGTGAAGAAACCTGTTGATTCAACAACAACTTCAACACCTAAATCTTTCCAAGGTAATTGAGCTGGATCTTTTTCAGCGAAGAATTTAATTTTTTTACCGTTGATGATAATACCTTCTTCATAAGCTTCTACTTCACCATCAAATCTACCCATTACAGAGTCATATTTGAAAATTCTTGCAGCATCAGCAGGTTTTAAACCTGGGTCGTTGATTGCTACATAATCAATTTCATCAAAAATACCTTCTCTAATAGCAGCACGTAATGTGTTACGGCCGATTCTACCAAAACCATTGATAGCAACTTTTCTTTTTGTCATAAGTATTTACTCCCTTTCTTTTGTAAAACCTTTAACATGTATCTTATAACATTAACAAAAAAACTAATCAAGTGGGTATAGACCTTTAAAATATTAAGAAATAGTTAATTTATTATTGCAAATATTTTTTTTGCAATGTATTATTTGATTATGCTAGTAAGTAAGATATGTGTGAACAATTACAGATACCCAACATTTAATAAATCAATAAACTCTGATAAAAAAGAGTCATTTCTTGATAAAATTCATTCAAAGACCAAAAATTCTGCGGATATGACAGACACAATAATTGTTCCAAGAACCATTTTCAAAGGATATCTTGGGATAATGATAGGCACTACTTTAGTTACTCTTGGCGGTCTGTTTAATAAACATCCAAAAACAAATAAAACTCTTTTAGGTGCAGGTCTTTTAACATCTTTGTATGGGACTTGGGCTTTTGTCAGACCATTTATAATAAAAGATGTCAAAGGTGTGGAAAAAGATTCTGCCAAAGAATAAAATTTTTACTGTGGTGAAACACAAGCTGAAATTGCGTCCATCAAACGTTTTACAGGAACAATTTCAATCCTATTGTCTTGCAAATTATTCGCAAAAGGAATTATCGCCTTTTTAAATCCCGACATAACAGCTTCATTCAAACGTTTTTCAATATTATTGACCGGATGAATTTCTCCAGAAAGACCGATTTCGCCAATTATTACGGTTTGAGGATCTACAACAACATCACGAGCACATGTAGCAACAGCTAAAGCGATTCCTAAATCTGCAGATGGCTCATATACATCAATACCACCCATTACATTCACATATACATCTTGTTTTGATAAATTAAGTCCCACTCTTTTTTCAAGAACTGCAAGAATTTGTAAAACTCTGCTTGTATCGACACCATTTGTAACTCGCCTTGGCGTTGGATAAGGTGTTGTACCAACAAGCGCCTGTATTTCAACAAGAAGAGGTCGTGTTCCTTCATTAGTTACAATTATTGCACTTCCAGGCGCAGAGACTTGAGAGCGCTCATTTAAGAACAATTCATTAGGATTTTTAACTTCTTTTAATCCATCAGAATGCATTTCAAAAATACCAACCTCAGAGGTATTTCCAAAACGATTTTTCATAGAACGCAACATTCTATATGATTTATATTTATCACCCTCAAAATAAATTACGGTATCTACCATATGCTCTAAGACTTTCGGGCCTGCAATATTCCCTTCTTTTGTAACATGACCTATTACAATAATTGTTATATTTTTAGATTTGGCAATATGCATTAAAAGATTTGTACATTCACGTATTTGTGATACACTGCCAGCTGAACTTGCTATATTTTGAGAATAAATAGCTTGAATACTATCAATAACAACAACATCAGGTAACAAATCTTCTATTTGAGATTTAATTCTTTCCATTGAAGTCTGCGGATATACAAAAAGATTATCTGAATCAATAGAAAGTCTTTGGGCTCTTAGTTTTAACTGACTTGCACTTTCTTCTGCAGATACATATAAAACTTTTTTATTATTTTTGCACAACTCTCCGCTTGTTTGCAAAAGAATTGTAGACTTACCGATACCTGGATCTCCGGCTATTAAAACTAAAGACCCTTGGACAAGTCCACCTCCCAAAATTCTATCAAATTCAGAAATATTTGTAGAGACCCTAACTTCTTCTCCTATGTGAATATCTTTTAACAATTCAGGTTTTTCAGTATTTATAAATTCATCATGAACAGATGTCTGTTGAGTTTTAGATGGAAATTGAACTTCCTCAACCAAACTTCCCCAAGCACCACACTCAGGGCATTTTCCCAAATAACCTGCAGTTTCATACCCACATTCTTGACATATCCATTTTGATTTAATTTTAGCCATACGAATATTATATTATAAAAATGACGGGTTTTTATCCCGTCATTTTTTTTATTTTTTAGATGTTTTATTTATTATTGACACATCATCAACTCTTAATGCAAAATAAGGCTTATTTTTATCATTTTCTTGCAAGAACAATACAAAAGTGTCATCAAAATAGAATTTTCTTGGTTTTACATTTTCAGGTATAAACGGCATCGACATTTTAGTCGCAATTGAAGCTTCAGATTTTAATTTTACACCTTCATTATCCATTTTAAAATCAACTGTCTCAATTGCTTGCCCTATAGTTAAGTCAGTTCCTTTAATTTTGTGGTTACACAACTCATCGAATGATT
Source organism: uncultured bacterium (assembly GCA_949290355.1). Lineage (GTDB taxonomy): Bacteria > Cyanobacteriota > Vampirovibrionia > Gastranaerophilales > Gastranaerophilaceae > Stercorousia. The sequence continues at coordinate 971,746 of CASERN010000011.1, forward strand.
TTTGAGCATATAACGAGATATTTGGGACTTTGAATTCATCCTTAGCTAAAAATTCAGAAGAACCATCATATTGAACTTTTTTCATGAACATATCTGAATATAATTTATCAAAAGTTTTATTATCATCAGTTCTATATAAATACAGTACGTCTTTTCCCTGAGTAATTACAGATACAGCAAAATCTTTCGGAGAATTATAGAATAATACATGCAATGTATCATCTAGAATTTTATCACTATTCTCATCAATTCCAAAATAGTCAACCTTTTTAAATGAATGAGCAAATCTTGCAGGTTCTAATTTATCAAAAGCGGTTAAAAATTTAAAATCTTTTTTCAACATAGCATAAACTAAATACTTACCTGCTCCAGGAGTCCAATCAATTGAATCTAAAATATCACTTGTTTCATTAAATTTTTCCTTTAAAGCATTCTCAATCTGAGCTTTTAATTCAGGAGAAGTTTCTCCATAAGCTTTGTAATAAGAATCCTCTGATAAATCATCCGCTTTAAATCTTTGTTTATTTAACTTAAAAACCAATGGAGACCTGTAGTCATCAAATTGCACAGGTCCTTTAACTATGCCATCCATAAAATCATTCCATACAAGCTGGAATGTTCCAACCCACAATCTGTTTTGTTGTACTGATTTTGAAGACATTAAAGGTAATACATCTAATGATTTATCAGTTTTTGCCATAACAGCTCCGCCAGCTATCATTAAAACTGCAAGTAAAGCTAATAATTTTTTCATCATTTCTCCTTCTTATAATATATATTTTCATCTGATTTTATATTCAAAAATCTTAAAAAGCCTCTAAAAAAACCTTTAGTATTATTTTCATGCGGAATGTTAGCATACTCATAATATTTTTCATAATTCCTAATTATATTTTCTGGTAAATCCTCACCTTTTTCCAATACATTAGAAATAAATTCCAAATAATCATCCTGCTCTTCTTTGTATAATTCATCTCTTTTTCTTAAATCTTCATCAGCTTCAAAATGGACAAGAGCATGATATGCAGCATGAATACTTTTGTCATCAGTATCTTTAGGGAATCTCAAGATTGCTTCTCTTACACAGATATTATAAATCAATACTTGCCTTATAAGATTAGCAACCAACAAACGATCTTGAATATTTATCATTTTTCTATACTAAAATATGTTGATTACTGTTTTCTATAAATTTAATTAAATCAATATAACTGCCATCAAAAAATTGTTCTGTAAGAGTTTTTACAGCATCCAATGCCATTTCATTTTTATTCATCGTTGCTTTGTAAAAGAATTTTTTCCCAACCTTATAACGCACAAGAATAGATTTAACAGTCAACCGATCCATAACAGTCTTTATAGTAGTATAAGCTCTTTCTATTCCATTTGCAGATAAATAATCCACTATATCTTGAATAGATATATCCCTATCCTCGTTATCTTTTGTTAAACTCCAAATTGAATTCAAAATATCAATTTCCAGTTTACCGCACACCATAAATTCCTCTACTTTCTTTGTTCAATACTAATTACTATTATTGTAACACAAATTTATCCTATTTCAACTTTATAAATGGAAAAATTTACAATTATTTTATATCAAGCAAGTCTTCCTCTTTTTTGAAATTTGTTTTATTTCGTCTCATTTTTAGATTTTTTTTCTTGGTTCTGTCGGAGACATTTCTATAAGCATTATCTAAAGATATTTTTGCTAAGGCGTTACCTTTACGTCTATCATAAAAAGTAAGCCAAAAACTTCTATCAATATTATCTACTGCAAATGAGACCCTACCTGCAAATTTATCACCGGGCCGAATTTGCTTAAACATAAGTTTTGTATCTCCAAATATTGAAGGTCTAAAAACGGAATTATAATCATTGACTAAAGCCATATCCAAACCTGAAAAAGTCTTATCAGACATATTTGATATCATAACAGTCAAAGTTATTGTATTTACTTCTCCAAATGGATCTTTTTCATGTTTTATATCACTAATATGTATATCTAATCCCGGATAAAAAAGTTCATGCTGTTTTAAAGCTGATTCTTTATATACAGGCAAAGGTACTGTAGTATTTATTTTAACTCTGATTTGATCACCAGGAGCGATCAAAACATCATTTCCTTTACGAATTAAAGCCATACCTAAGCCTATTGCACCGCCAACTGCTGCACCTCCGGCTAAAGTATACCCTTGCGAAGCAATAGCTGCTTCTAAGCCTAACCAATTTAATGCCAAAAAACCTCCAACAGCACCACCAGCTAAAGTATATCCAACATCTTGAACAACTATTTTAGAAGTTTCGGCAACTGGATGAAGTTTTGTAGACATTTTTCCTTCAATAGGAATTTCCCTACCATCAGGAGTAACCAAATAATCAAAATCCAAAGAAATCCATCCCTGACGCCCTAATCTTTTAGGGTCTCCAGTTTGAGTAATTATACCATGAGCAATAGTACCTTTAGGTATAATTACCCCCTTATCACCTTTTACTTCATCTGTAACTTCGGCGAAAAACTCATCACCTTCAATATTTACATTACTGTCTAATACTTGAGATACAGTCATATTTATTACATCTTTTCTTTCTAGATGTTCAATTTCTCCAGTAAAAAGCTCTTTTTGCAACTGAGATTCCAATTGTTGAGTTTTTTCAGCATGACCTTCTAATACTTCTGCATAAACCAAAGTATTAGAAAATAAAAATGAAAGTAATATTAATGCTGATATTAATTTTTTCATACCAGAATTATACTACAGTATTTACACAAATTCAAAAAATATACTTCTACTGTTATAAACTTTTTGATAATGGGCATAATAGCAATATATTAAAGGGAGGAGCTTTATATGCGTTGGTATGATGTTGAGCCAAATGTCTATATGGCAATAAGTATGATTGAATGTGCGGGACCAAATGCACAAGTTAAATATGCTGAATATATTATTAAACTTATTAAAGAAAAAGATATTGAACTAAATTATATAAAAAACTCAACCAAAAATAACATAACAAAACAATACAAAAGATGGTATGACAAAAATCCTATAATATCACGCGCCTTCACTTATTTAAAAGAAACTACACAGCAAATACAAAAAGAGGTTGCATTATCTGTTCTTGCATATAAAAATGAATACGAATTATCAATGTGATAATTATTGACAAGCAAGAAGAAAAACTGTATCATAATCCTATGAAAAAACGTTGGTATGATATTGACCCTACTGTGAGCAGAGCAATAGCTGCTCTTGAAAAAACTGAAGAATATATTCAGGTTCGTTGTGCTGATTTTATTATAGACAGATTAAAAGATATTGATTTTAATATTGAAATGTCTCTTGATGATCAATATAACTATATTATGCGCAGATGGTATGACAAAAACATAAAAGTTTCTCACGCTATGGAATACTTGAAAAATGCTCCTGTTGACATCAGAAAAGAATTGGCTCTTGAAATTATAGATTTCATTAAAGAATATACTGATTATGCAAAAAAGATTAAGTAACTTTTTTTTTAGTCATTTTTATTAATCACAGATTTTGCAAATAATTTGTTCATTATAAGCTTTATCAGTACAAGGCTTTAAAGAGTTTTTATGACGTTCTTCATTAAATACAATCTTACCCTCGACATGTACAAAATGGTCAGACTTTCTCAAAAATGCCTCATATGCAGTATCTAAATGTCCGATATCTAAAGCTCTGTATCCCTGGTTGGTTAAATCCTCAGCTAAAACAGTAGCTGTAGGACCTAAAGCCATTATAAATAATTTATTTTTTGGTTGTTTCAAACATTCAGTAAGAATTTCATCATACTTAGAAAAAGCATCTTTAATAGGACATAAAATTCGTTTTACAGAGTTTGCTTTATCTAACAAATCATTTCCAACACCTAACCGACTGCCTTCACCCTCTACAATAACTATATCTTTACCTGTCCATATGGATTTCATTCTGTTATAATAATCAGTTCCCTGCTGTTCATTAATAAAATCCAATTGTCTTGTTACATTTGTATCAACATATGTTTTAGAAAAATCAATGTATTTATAAAGAGTTTCACGACACAGAACCATGACCTTTCTTATATAATCACTGGAACAATAACCAAAAGCATCTGTTATTCCAACCAGCATATTATCATTTTGATTCTTTATAATATTTTTTAATCTTTCTGACAATACTGGGTCATATTTTTGAAAACTTATATTTTCACCCATTATAAGCTTGAATTCTCCATCACCACATCTTGCCATAGATTTTTCTGTTGTAGAAATAAGGTATAAAGCATCATTAGCATTCAAAACCTTTGGAAGCTTTATAGAATTCAAAGTCCGCGGATCAGCTAATTCATATAATAAATTTTCAAACTTATCTTTATAATCGTCCTTTTTCCCATTTAGCATGAATTTGCACTTAATACCAAAGAGATTCAATTCATAACGGCCTGTAGATTTCGTCTTTTTTAAATAAAGCATACCTTACTCCTCTTTTACAGGAAACTATTTTGCAACGAACAGTCTTTAACATCAACTTATAATAACAAATTGTAATATTTACTTAATATTTAGACATGCCTGAAGCAAATATTGTTTAATAACAATATGAGTGATGAAATTAACAGAAAAGTTATAGATATATTTTCAAAACCAACTGAAAGCAATGAAAAAGTTAAATTTTATGCCGGTTTTAATTATGTAAGAATTGATAAAGATAACAACGGTAATAAATTTAACCCAGAACATTTGATTCAATATGCCGAAAAATGCCATTATATAGTAAGAGTAATGAGAGAATACAAAGGAGAGACAGTACTTTATAATTACGATGTTCCCAATAATAACCTTTTCAAATTTATGAAATCATTTGAAGAAAATACTCTTGATGGTACTATAATAGAAATAGATAAATACTTTCCCGACAGTCCGGCATAATATTACAAAAAAAGAATTGAGAGATAAATATAATGAATTGTTTCTTTAGAGAGAACCATGAAGCTTTACATAAATGCAATAAACCCTATCAGTATGTAGGAGGAGAATTCCTTTCTTATAACAAAGACTTTAATAGTGCTAAAGTAAGATTTGCATTTGCATTTCCTGATAAATATGAAATAGGGATAAGTAATCTTGGGCTAAGAGTTTTATACGATCTTGTAAATAAAGAACCATCTTACATGGCTGATAGAGTGTACGCTCCGGAATCAGATTTTCAACCTGAAATTTTATATGCACTTGAAAGCAAAAAATATATAAAAGATTTTGATGCAATCGGTTTTTCATTACAATATGAAATGGCTTATCCTACAGTCTTAAAAATGCTTGATATGGCAAAAATTCCATACAGAAATGATATGCGAAAAGACGATGATCCAATAATCATTGCAGGCGGGCCTTGTGCTTTTAATCCTTTACCTATTGCAGAATTTATTGATGTTTTTATGATAGGCGACGGGGAAGACAGTATTATTGAAGTTTGCCAGATATTGGAAAGAACCAAAGGGCTTCCAAGAGAAGAAAGGATAAGAGCTCTTTGCGATGGAGAAAATTGTGGGCGCTGGTCATTACTGACAGGTGGGACTGTTACAAAACGAATTGCGCAATTAAAATATGACACAGCTCTAAAATCTTATCCAATTCCATTTTCAACATCTGTCCAAGACAGAGCTGTTGTTGAAATAAGAAGAGGCTGCGGCAGAATGTGTCGTTTTTGTCAGCCTGGACATGTTACGTTACCGATAAGAGAAAGACCTGCTGAAGATATTATAAAAATAACAAAGGAACTTGTTAAAAATACTGGATATGATGAATACTCACTTCTTTCTCTATCTTCAAATGATTACAAAAATATTAATGAAGTAATCAAAGAACTTGCAGTAGATTTTAATGAAAAGAAAATTTCAGTATCATTACCAAGTCAAAGAATTGACGGTTTTAATCTTGAACTTGCAAATCTTGTTCAAAGTGTAAGAAAATCAACAATGACGCTTGCACCGGAAGCAGGGAGCCAAAGATTAAGAGATAAAATCAAAAAAAATATCTCCGAAGATCAAATTTTAAATGCAGTATTAACCTTATATGAAAACGGCTGGTCTAAAATTAAGTTTTATTTTATATGCGGACTTCCAACAGAAACTTTAGAAGATATGGATGAGATGGCGGAATTACTAAACAAAATCAAATACCGCTGTAAACAAATAAAACGAGAAAAAGAATTGAACTACGGACTCGATATAACCTGTACTTTGTCAATTTTTGTACCAAAACCTTTTACTCCATTCCAATGGTACGGACAAATGAGTTTGGAAAAAGTTGATGAACATATAAAATATTTAAAAGAAAAAACAAAACATATCAAAGGCTTAAAAATAAACTATCACGAGGATACTGTATCTCAAATTGAAGCAGTACTTACAAGAGGAGATATAGATCTTTGTAAATATATTGAAGCTCTTTATAAAAAAGGTTGCTATTTAGATGCTTGGGGCGAATATTTTGATAAAAATATCTGGCATGAAACAGCTAAAGAATTACATATTAATCTTTCAGAGCTTGCTCAAAAACAATATTCAACAAATGAAAATCTTCCTTGGGATTTTATTAATATCGGAGTTGATAAAGAATGGTTTATTTCAGAATACAATGATTCAAATACAAAACCAACCTGTGAGACAGGATGCGTAAACTGCGGGGTATGTAAAAATTTAAAAACTCATAAAGTATTAGCAAAAACATTCAAAGCCTGTGAAAAAGCTCAAAATTTAAAAATAGAAATAAAAGATCCTAAAACATGTCAAGGATACGATAAAGAAATTTATAAATATAGAATAAAATTAACTAAAAAAGGTATTTTGAAATATTTTTCTCACCTGGATTGGCAAAATACATTTTTAAAAGCTATTTCAAGAAGCGGATTAGATATTGTATATTCTCTTGGATACAATCCGATGATGAAAATATCAATGGGAATTGCACTTCCATTATTTGCAGAAAGTGAATGTGAACTTGTTGATATTGAATTATTTGAAAATATTTCAACAACTGAACTCAAACTAAAGTTAGAAAAAGTTCTGCCGGAACAATCAAAAATTATAAATATTGTTAAAATTCCAAAAAATGCTCCAGCAATTGATATAACTGCTCAATGGGCAGAATACAAGATAGATATTTTTAACAAATCTCTTTACGATTTTGAAAATTTAAGATATAATACAGACAAAGTTTTATCTTCTGAACAAATTTTTATAGAGAAGAAAAACAAAAAAGGTTTAATCAAAAAAACAGATGTTAAAAATTCCATTAAATCTTACAGATTTGAAGGTGATAGTCTGTTCATAGTACTAAAAACAGGTCAATCAGCAATTAATAAAGAAGATGGAACTGTAGAGAACGGAATTCCAGCACTGAGAGCAGATATACTTATGAATTTAATTGCACCCGATGTAACTTTTGATATAAAGCGCACTCGGTTTTTTGACAAAAGTTTAAAAGAATTATAGTAAAGGATTTTTTATGGCGAATGAAAAACACAACAAAAACGGACAGCAAAATGGTAATGTAGAAAAGAAAATTATCATTGCAGAACGAGATAATATTGCTGCAGTATTAGAAAATGGTAAAGTAACTGATTTTTTTATTTCTAGAGGTGATGTAATTCTAGGAGATGTATATCTCGCAATAGTTGATAATATTTTACCAAGTATAGATGCCGCATTTGTCAATGTAGGTGTTGATAAAATGGGCTTTTTACACGCCCAAGATGTTATGGGTAAAGGTTCATTAAAAGATAAATTATCTCCAAAACAAAAGCTTATAGTTCAAGTAGTAAAAGAACCGACAGGACATAAAGGTCCAAGGGTTACAACTGAAATAAGCCTACCTGGAAGATTTTTAGTATTAATGCCAAATGAACCTGGTATTAGCATCAGCAAAAAAATTGAAAACTCTAAAGAAAGAGCAAGATTAAAATCTGTAGTAAGTCTTATTAAACCTGTGGGTGTTGGAGTAATTATAAGAACAGAAGCAGAAGGGCAATCAGAGGCAGATATTCAAGAAGATTTAGAGATTTTGCTCGAGAAATGGAATAATATTATTACTGCCGCAGAGACTATGACTCCTCCAAATCTTTTATACAGAGATCAGGATTTACTTTATAGGACAATAAGAGAAGCTTGTACAGAAGATGTTAGAGAAATAGTTGTGGATACACCTTTTGCTATGCAAAGAGTTCAGAATATTCTACAAAATTGGCACATTAATAAAAATATCCAAGTAACTCTTTATAAAGGGACAGAACCACTTTTAGTCGCAACAGATATACATAAAGAAATAAAAGCTGCTTTAAACGTTAAAGTAAACATGCCTTCAGGCGGATATTTATTTATACAACAAACAGAAGCTTTAACCGTAATTGATGTCAACAGCGGCAAATTTACAAGTTCTTCAACACAAGATGAAACTATATTAAAGACAAATATAGAAGCTGTACATGAAATCGCTCGTCAACTTAGACTTAGAAATATTGGCGGTATGATTATCGTAGACTTTATTGATATGATGTCAAGAGCTGATAAACTTGCTATGCTTGAGGAGTTGGAAATTGCTCTAGAACCTGATAAAGCTAAACCTCAAGTAGGACAGATATCTGACCTTGGATTAGTCGAACTTACAAGACACAGACAAGGACAGTCTTTATCAGAAATTTTCACAAGAAAATGTCCACATTGCCAAGGAACCGGATATTTTATGAATGAATTTAACTTTGCAACTCCTACAGCTGAAGGCGAATACAGAGCTAAAGCGGCAAAAATGAAGTTGCCTGTGAACAACTTCAAGAAAAATAAAAATAATAATAACAATAAAAATCAAAATTCTCAAATTCAAGAACAAGAAAATCAAATAATTAATACTAATGAAAAACCTGAAGTTCAAAAGCCAGAAATAGAAGTTGAAAACCCTTCTACTGTAGCTATTGAAAAGGAAAAACAAGATAATAAGAAAAAACGAAGAACAAGAAAAAGCAAATTTGAGAAAAAGGATCAGGAACAAACCGTAAATATAGCAGATAAAGAAATAGAAACTGCACAGACAGTACTAAAACCTAATGAAGAAATAAAACCGGTTATAGACGAAAATACTAAAATAGAAAATTCAGAACCGGAAAAAACAGAAAATGAAAATAAAGAGACTTTAACAGCAGAAACACCTCAAGAACAAACAGAAGAAAAACCAAAGAAAACTCGTAGACCAAATAGAGGCGCTTCAAAAACTAGAAAACCTAGAACTAAAAAAATAAAAGAAGCTAATGAGGAAAAAGTTGAAGAATAAATTTATTAATACTCTTTTTACATTAATATTTTTAACAGCAAATGCGGGCTTGTGCGAACAAACCCGTAATGCTGTTATGCATAATGCTATAATAAAATTCAGCCTTGCAATGGGAGGAGTTGTATTATCTTCTTTAATCATATTTATTGGATTAACAATCTATAATAAATTCTTTTTCAAAGAAAACACCACCCATCCATATGAACAAGAAATTCTTAAAACACCAAAGTCTACAGAAGATGCTATTAAATTTTTTATAAACAAAAATAAACTTAATTAAGGTATAAAATGAAATATAAAGCATTTGGAGCAATAGATTTATTAATAGGCCTTTTAATTACATCTGTTATTTTTATAATCGGAATAAATACATTTAAAGGAATTTCAAGCATAAAAATTAATAATTCTGCAAATACAAAAAGTATTGAACAAGAAGTCGATAAAACTGTAAATGAAATTGAGACCATGCGTAAACAGTCAATTGAATATAACAACAAAGAATTACAAAATAACAATTACTAAGTAATTAGCCTCTAATTAAAAGTATAGATTATAAAAAGTTCTTGTCGGAATGTATTTTTTATTGTACAATACCGATATAAGAAGGAGAAAAATATGGGATATAAAATTTTATCAAAAAAAGAGCTTTGTCCCAACCAATATGAAATAACTATTGAAGCACCTTATGTTGTAAGAAACGCAAAGGCCGGACAGTTCATAATATTTAGAGCAAAATCTGACAGCGAAAGAGTTCCATTAACTATTGCTGATGTTGATAAAGAAAAAGGGGAATTAACTCTTGTATTTATGGCTGTTGGCTATTCTACGAAACAACTTGCATCATTAAATGCTGGAGATGAAATTAATGATATAGTAGGTCCTTTAGGGCAGCCAACACACATAAAAAAATATGGCACAGTTGTATGTCTTGCTGGAGGTTATGGAGCGGCTCCATGCTATTTGATTGCAAAAGCATTTAAAGATGCAGGCAATAAAGTATACATGATTATGGGTGCAAGAAATAAAGATTTAATATTCTGGCAAGATAAAATGAAAAATGCTTGCACTGAGTTATTTATTACTACAGATGATGGTACTTTGGGTGAAAAAGGATTTGTAACACAAGTACTTGAAAGAATCATTAATCAGGAAAAAGTTGATTATGCTATAGCCGTTGGACCTATGCCAATGATGAGAGCAGTAGCGGATTTAACAAGAGATAAAGGGATTTATACTGAAGCAAGCATGAACCCGATCATGGTAGACGGAACAGGAATGTGTGGAGCCTGCAGAGTTACTGTTGGCGGAGAAACAAAATTTGCCTGCGTTGATGGACCTGATTTTGATGCTCACAAAATTGACTTTGATGAAGTTATTAACAGGACTAAAATATACAAAGATCAAGAAAGAAAACGTGATGAAAACTGCAATTTGCTAAAACAAGCAGCAGAGATGTCTAAAAAGTAAGGAGAAAATTATATGGCAAAAGATATTCCCTATTGCCCGCTTATGAGCGCAGGTTCTGATATTGATAAAGTTTGTACTCTTGACAGTTGTGCTTGGTATGTACCCAGTGTAAGAAAATGTGCAATGTATATGCTAGCATACAATGCTTTATTAGAAACAAATGCTCGTCAAAAAGCTGCTCAACAACATAGATAATTAGGTTTTATATGAATATTCTCGTTTGCATTAAACAAGTACCTGACACTACAGATATTAAGTGGACAGAAAATAATACTATTCAAAGAGACGGCGTAGAAAGTATTATTAACCCTTATGATGAATACGCAATAGAAGAAGCATTAAAAATAAAAAGAATTATTGATAATACTAAAATTACGGTATTAACCATGGGGCCTGCACAAGCTGTAGAGATTTTAAAAAAAGCTATAGCTAAAGGTTGCGATGATGGAGTTTTGATATCTGATAAAAAATTTGCTGGTGCAGATACATATGCAACAGGAAAGACCATTGCGTCTGCAATAAAAAATAAATTAGAGAATTTTGATTTGATAATATGCGGACAATTTGCTGTTGACGGAGATACTGCTCAAACCGGTCCAAGTATTGCAGGTCAGCTTAATATCCCTCAAGTTACATATGTAAAAGAAGTAAAAAAACATGATACCGATTCAATTTATGCCATAAGAGAAATTGAAGAAGGTCATGAGACAGTAAAAGTGAAACTTCCTGCATTAATATGTGTATTAAAAGGAGATTACGAACCCTCAAGAGCAAAAATAAATGGTATCATAAAAGCCAAAACTTCGGAAATAAAAATTTTAAATATGGAAGATATCGGATTATCAGCAGATGATACAGGGATAAAAGGATCTCCAACATACGTAAGTAGAGCTTTTAGACCAATAAAAAATAGAGAAAACTGTGAATTTTGCTCAGATTTTGATGCTCTTACAAAAAAAATAGAAGAATTTGGAGGTACTTCAAATGAGTAATATCTTGTTATATGCAGAAGTTACTAAAGAGAATTATCTTCACACTGTACTTTTTGAACTTGCCAACAAAGCTGTTGAACTATCTAAAAAACTTACAAATCCAGAAATATCTGCTCTTTTAATTTGTAAAACAGGACTTGCTGATAATTTTAAAGAAGCTTTTATTAACTCAGGTTTTGATAATGTATATATTGCAGAAAATAACAGATTAACATACTATTCAACTGAATTATATTCAAAAATTGCAATAGACATAATTAATGAAATTAAACCGGAAATTGTTTTAATAGGAGCTACTACTCAAGGTAGAGATATAGCTCCAAGAATTGCAGCTTCATTACACACAGGCCTGACTGCAGACTGTATTGATCTTGATATAAACGAAAAAGGACAACTTGCAGCTACAAGACCAACTTTTGGTGGGAAATTAATGGCCACAATATTATGTAAAACCTTACCACAAATGGCAACAATTAGACCAAAAGTATTTAAACCTGCCGAAAAAAACATAACCAAAGATACAAAATTTATTTATATTAAACCTGAAATTGAAAATATTGAAAAAAAAGTAGAATTCATAGAATTTGTAAAAAATACAAATACTATAATTAATGAACTTGACAGTGCAAACATAATAGTAGCCGGTGGTAAAGGTTTAAAAAACGAAGCAGGCTTTAAATTATTAAAAGATTTTGCAACCAGTATAGGCGGCTGTATTGCTGCTAGCAGAGGTGCTGTAGAAATAGGACTGGCTCCTGTTGATATTCAAGTAGGACAAACAGGTAAAACCGTAACTCCAAAGTTATATATTGCATGCGGAATATCCGGCGCAATTCAACATATTGTAGGAATGCAAGAAAGTGATAAAATTATTGCAATTAATAATGATAAAAATGCACCGATTTTTGAACATTCAGATATAGGTTTTATTGGAGATGCATTTGAAGTTTTACCAAAACTTATAGATCATTTTTCTAATAATTCAGAAAATCAATAAAAAAAACTCACCTATAAAAAGGTGAGTTTTTTATCATTTTAAATTTTTAATTTCTGCTATTTAATTTTGCAAGTAATTTTAGGATTTCTGTATATAACCAAACAAGAGTAACCATTAATCCCATGGCTCCATACCACTCATAATCCTTGCTCAGCATATTTTGAGATGCAGTCTCTATAAAGAAAAAATCCTGAATCAATGCCATTGCAGCTATAACAATAACAAACAAACTAAATGCTATACCGACAGCTCCAGCACTAAAAATTCCAGGAATTCCCCTTCCGAAAAATGAAGCAATAATTTGAATTAAATATATTGCAAGAATTGATAACATAGAAGTCATAAGAACAGCCTGAAATTTTTCAGTATATTTAATCATTTTTGCCTTGTATAACATCAACATGACGAATAATACTGCAAAAGTACTTAAAATAGCTTGAAGAACGATCCCATGCCATTGAGCTTCAAAAAACATAGAAAAAGAGCCCAAAACCAGTCCTTCAAAAAAAGCATAAGGTGCTGCAACATACTTTGAAGTTTTAACATTAAAACTTGCAACTAAAACAAGAATAAACGACAAAATAGCACCAAATACCATTAATGGCGAAACTAAAGCAGGGTTAGTAAACAAGTAATAAATACTAATAGCAGCGCCCGCAAGTAAACAGATAAAAAGCAAAAATACCTTATTAGCTGTTCCTTGAACTGTCATCGGTTCACCATCAAGAATTCGTTCTTGTGCCGAAAATCTGTCTTCATTTAATATAGGATTTGACATAATTAACTCCTTCCTTTACCATGATTATATAATATATTACAAAAATATTCTATATATTAATATTTTTATAAGGATTAACATGTTCTTAGAAAATTTTATAAGATTTATTAAATACTTTGGGAAAGGCAGATATTTAAAATTAGCCGGATTTTCAGTACTATCATTTATTGCTGGATTGCTAGAATTTATAGGGATAGCATTAATTTATCCATTTATAATGCTTATTATTGATCCCAATTTTTCTAGTAATTTTTTAAATTTTAAAATAAGTAATAACAGTACATTTGGCTTATTAATAGGTCTTTTTGTTCTGCTAATTTTTCTTACTAAAAATATATTTATGATTGCAACACAATATATTCAAAACAAATTTATCAGTAATTGGAAAAAAGATATTACTGCAAAATTCATGGAATACTATATTTATTCGCCATATAAAAATATTATGTCCACATCCAGCTCTGACAAACTATATATATTAGAAACATTAAGTAGTATATCAATAGATGGTTATATTATGAGGGGATTAAATCTTCTAACCAATGTAATAATAATTGTAATGGTAATAGGATTTTTATTGTGTAAATTTCCAATTCCGGCAATAATTACACTTTTATTTGTATCTTTCAGCATAATTATACAGAATAAATTTTTCAAAAAACAAACTGCAATAATTGCACACACTATGGCCCAAAAATATAAAGATTATAAAATTTCCGTATTAGAAAATATAAATAATCTTAAAGAAATAAAAATATTATCATCTGAAAATATATTTTTTGATTCATATTACAATTACGAAAAAGAATATAGAAAGATTCAATGCACACAAGGATTTTATTCTTCAATCCCTCCATATATTGTGGAAACATTGATTGTAATAGCTTTAATTATTTTAACATATTTCCTTACACTACAAAATAAAGGAAATAATACAGAATTAATTGCGTCATTTGGGATCATAGCAGCCGCATTATTTAGAATAGCACCTGCATTGAACAGAATTCAAACATCTATTATAAATATTAATACTACAAGAGATTTCGTTAAACAAATAAATAAAGAATATGAAAAAGCTGATTTTTCGAATTTCAAAAAAGTTTTCCATAATGATAATAAAAAAATGGATTTCAAACAAAAAATTTGTTTGAAAAATATAAATTTTTCATATAACAATTCAAACCATGTGATAAAGAATTTATCACTCGAAATTAAAAAAGGAGATTTTATTGGAATAATAGGCCTCTCTGGAACCGGCAAAAGCACTCTTGCAGATATAATTACTGGTCTCTTACCTATAGATTCAGGAGAAATAACTATAGATGGAACAAAACTTGATGAAAATAATTTCACTCAATTTAGGCAAATCCTTGGCTATGTTCCACAACAAATCAATATATTAGATAAATCTTTTAAAGAAAATATTGCATGGGGTTGCAAAAAAATTGATGATGAAGGAGTTATAAAAGCTCTAAAAGCTGCAAAAATTTATGATGTAATTGAAAAATATCCACATGGAATTAACGAAAAAGCAATTATTGGATCAAATGGGCTTTCTCAAGGGCAAAAGCAACGTTTAGCTATTGCACGTGCACTCTACAGAGACCCTGAAATAATCATTCTTGATGAAGCAACATCTGCACTTGATGTGAAAGTTGAACATGAAATTACCGAAATGTTCAATCAAATTCGTAAATCAAAAACAATAATCGCTATAGCCCATCGACTTTCCACATTAAAATCATGTAATAAGCTTATATACATGCAAGATGGGCAAATTATTGATATTGGTACTTTTGAAGAATTATCAAACAAACATGAAGATTTTGAAAAATTAATAAAACTTTCAAAAATATACTAAATTATTTTATGAAGACCTTTTCTTTCAGGTTGGTCTTTAAATAATTCTTTTAAAGTTTTCAAAGCACACTTTCTGTACCATTCAGATGTATCTTTTTCAAAAACTTCGTTAACATTAAAATCAAATTTGCCGACAAACTGAATATCAGAAACAGGTAAATTATCTTGATAAATATATTCTATTGCTTCTTTTCGTTTTTTGTACAAACTACTTTGACTTGCATTACTTCCATACATAGTATGCTCTGACTTAAAGAATTTATGATTATCACTAAAAATTTTAAACAATCTATTTTGACTTCTTATTTTCAAAAGAGAATGATCTAATTTTTCTGTAGGAATTCTAAAACATGCTAACTTGACTATTTCATCATCGCAATTAGCAAATTTTGCAAATAAACTTACAGCTAAATCTAAATCTCCCCATTTTTGAGGATTACACCATCTTTTAGTAAAATTTTGTAAATCAAACATAAATATACCATTCAATTTTCTAAAAGAAGAATCTTTATAAGTTTTCAAAATCCCACTTTCCATGATTTTTTCATAATTATCTTGAGAAGTAATATGATATAAAAATCTTTTTATTTTATGTTTCCCTAAAAGAGTATTATCAACAACTGAAACAGCATGCTTTGCTGCAAAAAAATCTGGCAATGGGGTAATAATTTTGTTAATATTCATTTTTACCTACAACTACAATTATATTTATAATAACACATATTTATAAAAAAAATTGCCTAAAAAAAATAAAAAAGTACTTTACAATAAAAATTTTTTATTATATAATAATCACATAAGCCCCAACTAATTAAAGTTGCGGAAACAATTATTCCTCAGTAGCTCAATGGCGGAGCAACCGGCTGTTAACCGGTAGGCTGTTGGTTCGAGTCCAACCTGGGGAGCCATAAAGGAGATGTCATAGACATCTCCTTTATTGTATTTATTTTATAAGAACAAAATCCAAGAACTGGCCAAAAAATCCGATTACTGTCCGTTGTTGTCTAAAACAAAACAGTGTTGAAAAATTTTTCAAAATTTTAAGTTTAGGTGGAAAGTTGTTTTAATTTACTCGGAAATATAATGTATGCCGGTTTAGTAAAACCGACATACAAAATTCTGCTATAAGTGCTAATTATTTTAACTAATCGAATAGTTTTTCAAAGAAAGTTTTCTTTGTTTTGATAATTATTCTGCTTTTAAGTCTGTATTAATTTGAGTGAGGTGATTAGTGTAATTTAACGACCAGATTGATTTGTACGGATACTTTGATTATTTTGGACAGCCCGCTCTGCGAGGGCGTTTTCAGGTCGGAAAATTAAGTTTACCCAAAAAAATCAAACTGCCGAAATGGACTTTTTTCGGACTGTACGGATAGATTGAGATTCGTATATTAGCAGTGAGATACGCACCAAATTTGAACTGTACGGATAATTTGATTATTTCGGAATAGTCCGGTTCCGCAAATTTTCAGAAAATTTTAAAACGAAGTCGGAAGTTTTCTCATAAAGTTGTATAAAAATAACATATAGAATGCCGTAAACTAACAAGTCTGCAATTTGGAAAATATAAGCAGAAAGAAAACATTTTATAGTTAAAATTTTTTGGAATTAATCTTACATAACAAAAGAGTTCACGGTCTTGATTCCCTGTTATATAGTTTATACTCGTAGTTAAATAGCAAATTTTATAGTTACACTTTTTATAAATAAAGTATTATTATACAGTCTATTGTAACTAACGATTTTTTATAATATCCTTTGAAAGGAGAACTATGCTTATATTTAATAATTACAAACCTTTAAAAGAAAATAATCTTAAATTTTCAGTAAGTAATAGAATTTCTGATATTAATAGTTTCAAATATAAAAATTGCTCTTCTGTTTCGTTTAAAGGTCTTGACAAGGATGTTTTTGAGAATAAAGCTATTACACATACTACAGGAAAGGATATTATAGTGGATAATACATTTGATGCAATAATCGATGAATTTAAACAATTCCCGCAAGTGCAGGCTATTGCAATCGGCGGTTCCAGAAAGGCTAATACATCTGATAAAAAATCGGATATTGATACATACGTATTTATTGATAAAGAGATTCCCGCAGATGAGAGATTAAAAATAGTAAAAAAATATTCTTCTAAATATGAAGTAGGCGGTGAATACTTTGGATCTGCTGATGAATTTTTAGTTGATAAAATGGAGCAGCAGCTGGACGTTATGTATGCTGATAGAAAATGGATGGAAGGTATAGTAAACAATGTTTGGAAAAAACACTATCCGTCTAACGGATATACAACCTGCTTTTTATTTACCTTAAAAAATTGTGAACCGGTTTATGATAAAGAAGGATGGCTGTCCGGTATAAAGAAACAAGTTGACACTCCATATCCCAAAGAATTAAAAGAAAATATAATTAAAAGAAATCTTATGTTATTGAGAGATAAACCTTTTGCATCATATTATGAACAGATTGAAAAAGCTGTAGGAAGAAATGATTTTAACAGCATAAATCATCGTATTGCCGCATTTTTAGCAAGTTATTTTGATATACTATTTGCAAATAACGAGTTGCTGCATCCGGGAGAGAAAAAACTCGTAAAATATGCAAAAGAACATTGCAGAATTTTACCTGAAAATTTTGAGGAAAACATAAATAAATTACTCACCCAGCCAAATCCTGATACGTTAAGAATATTAGATGATATGGTTTTAAAATTAAAGAAAAGTATACAATAATTATATTTATATATCCACAATTAAAGAACATTAATGTGGTGGAAATTTGTAAAATATAAAATAGCAACAAATTTAAAAACTCAAACTTTTGGTTGCCGAAAAAATCAAACCATGCGGAACAAGAAATCAAACCATGTGTTCTTTTACAACTTTTTTCGGACTGTACGGATAGATTGAGATTTTCTTATTATAGCTGAATTAGGCACCGATTTTGAATTATACGGATAATTTGATTATTTCAGCAAAGTCCAGTTGCAACCTGCAACTTATTAATGAAATTTTTTTACTATATTTCTTGCCTGCCAAAAATATAGTTGACCATTTTTTATTCCGCCTTCAATATCCTGAGGTTTTCCAAATTCTTTTTCCAACACGAGGGCATTTTTAACCAAATTTTTAACAACATCCCAAACTTTTTTAACATCTTTTGGCTGCATATCTATTCATAGAAATTCGGGGGGGTAATAAAATTATAAAAAAGGCTTATTTACAACTTATTTTAACGTTTGTAATAAAGTCATAAATCCTTGTAAATCATCTTCTTCAATATTAGGATCATAAAATTGAAAGCCATGCAGATTTGGAAATTCTTTATTAATCATTACGTCCATATCATCATATTTTTTAGCGGCTTTAGTTCCTTCTTTTCTAGCAACTTTTTCACAAAATTGATTATGGTAGCCCTCTGCATTATCTATAGGCGAAACATAATTATCTACAGAATATTTATAGTACTTGATATCAGGAATCTCTGATTCTGAATAGTGCCTTAAAAAATCACCATCATCCATATGGAATTTATAAAACTCATAAAGTATAGTCTTTTCATCCCACTTAGCATGCCCTACTTCATGTCCAATAGTCTCAGTAAGGGAAATCCGAGGGCGCATTAAATCCTTTGAACTCTTTAAATTTATATGTACTTCTCCATTATGAGAGAAATAACCAGCGGTTTTTGAAGCACTTTTGAATAAAGAAACATCTGGTTCTATAAATAAAAAATGGGCATCCGCAATACAAGCATTTAGCATTCTATATGCAAATTTATGCTTATTACTTACATATGGTAAAAAATATGTATTTTGTGAAACTTTTTCTAACTCTGGGGAAGATACTTTTGTTTCAAGCAACCTTGAGCTTCCAGGATTATACAAATCAACAAGATATTTGTTTTTTATAAATTTTGTTTTTTGTCCATTACGCCTTTCTTCAAGCTGTATATTTTCAATATTGGCTTTTGGATAATCAATACTATGAGCAGGAGAAGTCTCTCTTTTAAAATGGGTCAAAAAAGGTTTATTTTCATCAGTTTTTGCGAAAAAATCTTCTGTTATTTTCGAAATTTTGCCATTCTCTCTAGTATAAGAACGGACTCTTTTACCGAAAATTTGCATTACTTTATCGCCGAATTCATCCAAATCTTTTTCCCAATTTTCAAGGATAAAAAAGCCTTTATGAGTATCTGCAACTTTTTCATCATCAACTTTTTTTATATAACGATTTATAATTTCACCTGATTCATTTTTGAATGTATAAATATCTGTATAGCATCTTTCGGGGCTATAATTCCTTCCTACTCTTACGGCATCATAAGTCTTAGATCCTTGAGGCGCCTTTAGACCTTCTTTGGCAATTTGAGAAACATTTTGAGCTTGATCTTTTCTCAACAAAACAGCACCTTTTGAATTAAAATTTGAAATTACAGTCTTTATACTTTTTATACTAATTGTCATAAAAATCCTTTACACACTTATGGGGGGAATTATTTACTTACAAAAACAAAAGAAAAAAATTATTGCTAATGATATTATAAAGTTTAACACTTTCCTAATATAAAAAACATTAAATTAATCAATTTATATTTTTCAATGCATATTATAACAGATAAAAAAATTTTTTATATCTATTCCTGAAAATAGATGCAATAAAATTATACCTACTAAGCAACGATTTGTTTTATCTTGTTTATGCTATACTGAAAAAGTAAGCAATAATATAGGTGATAAAAGTGAATTATAAACTAATTAATATGAAAGTCTTTGGGGATGAGAGAGGTAAACTTGTTTCTCTTGAAGGAGGTCAAAATATCCCTTTTGATATAAAAAGAGTCTACTATATTTTCGACACTTTACCGGATCAAGAAAGAGGCAAACATGCTCATAAAGAGTTAGAACAAATAATTATTGCTATTGATGGAGCTTGTCAATTTATACTTGATGACGGAGAAAGAAGAGAAGAAGTATGGCTTAATCGTCCTGATATCGGGTTATATATCGGCAAAAATATGTGGAGAGAAATGCGTCATTTTTCATATGGGTGCAAACTAATGGTTCTTGCAAGCACACATTATGATGAAAAAGAATACATAAGAGATTACAATGACTTTTTAAAAGAGGTAAAAAAGTAACAAATTATGATACATCAATTATCAGACGTACAAAGTAAAAACATCGGAGAAAATACAAATATATGGCAATTTTGCGTAGTATTACCCAATGCAAAAATCGGAAAAAATTGCAATATTTGTTCTCATTGCTTCATCGAAAATAATGTTGTAATTGGGAATAACGTTACTATAAAAAATGGGGTATATCTATATGACGGAATAACAGTCGAAGATAATGTATTTATAGGACCAAATGCAACTTTTTGTAATGACAAATATCCAAAATCAAAAAATAAAAACTTTAAACTTGAACCGATTTTAATAAAAAAAGGGGCAAGTATAGGTGCTAATGCGACAATTTTGCCAGGTGTAACAATAGGTGAAAATTCTCTAATTGCTGCAGGAGCAATTATTACTAAAGATGTAGAAAATAACAAAATAAATAAAGGGAAAACACTAAATGGAAGACAATAAGATAAAATATGCAATTAATTTTGATATAACAGGTACAGCTTGCAACTTAGATTGTAGTTATTGTTACAGAAAAGGTCAAGGAATATCAGACAGGAGTACTCCTGCAAAATTTAACTATTCTGTAGAGCACATGGTAAAAGCATTATCAAAAAAAAGATTAGGCGGCAATGCTATAATTTGTATATGTGGTGGAGGAGAAACATTACTTCCTAAAGAAACTGTACCTTTAATAAAAGGATTTTTAAAGGAAGGACATATTGTAGATTTGGTAAGCAATCTGACTTTACCCCACAGAATTGATGAACTACTTGATACTCCAAAAGAAGACTTGGAAAGACTTATCTTAAAAGCATCTTTACATTATATAGAATTGAAAAGATTAAATAAGTTGGATGATTATTTTAACAACTTTAATCGTTTGATTAAAGCAGGTGCTTCAGGTAGTCCAATTCTAACTATTTGTGAAGAGTATATTCCGCTCCTTGATGAAATAAAACAAACTTGTTTAGAAAAAATCAATGATTTACCGCATATAACTTGTGCAATTGACAATTTTAACACAACAATGAATCCAAGAGAATTTTATACACCTGAATTTGTTGAAATGGTTAAAGAAAAATTTAATTCTGGTATATTTGAGACATTTTCAGAATTATTAAAAGTAAAACCTCAAGATCATTTTTGTTATGCCGGAGATTGGGATTTAATAATAAATGCCGACAATGGAGATACTAAAAAATGTTTTTATGCCCCTACAGAACAGAATATTTTCAAAGACATAAATAAACCAATTAAATTTGAACCAATAGGTTATAATTGCCCAAAACCTAATTGCGCCTTAAATTATAACTGGTGTAGCATGGGGATAATGCCTGACTTAAATACTAAAACGTATTCTCAAATATTATTCAGACCTAACACGTATAATAAAAAAGTATTAGAATTACTTGATTTTAAATTCAAAGACTTCAAAAAAGAATACTCCGAAGAAGAAAAAAATATAATTTCTGAAAAAGTAAAAGAAAAATTTAATAAATTAAGTAAAAAAAGTAGAAAAATAGGAATAAAAAATAAGATTAGATTAAAAATTTATAACTATTTAAAAAAACAATTAGAAAAAAAAGGATTAATTTAAATGAAATTGAAAAAATTTTTCAACTTTTCTAATGCAAAAAAAATAAAAAAAGAAAAAATTAATAGAGATATATGGCTAATTACAGGTTGTGCTTCTGGAATAGGATATGAATTATGCATTGAATTATTAAAAAGAGGATATAAAGTTGCAGCTGGATTAAGAAATAAAGAACGTCTTGATAATATACGAGAAAAATATCCTGAACAACTACTGCTTTTAGAAATGGATGTTACAGATGAGATACAAGTAACAAACGGTATTAAAGAAGTTATATCAAAATATGGAAAAATAGATGTCCTTATAAATAATGCCGGAATTAGCCACTTTGGAACAATTGAAGAAACTTGCCTTACTGACATAAAAGAAGTTTTTGATACTAATTTTTTAGGATATGTTTGTGTAACTAAAGCAGTACTACCTTATATGAGGAAGCAAAAAAATGGCTTAATTATAAATATTTCCTCTGTATGTGGCTTGGAAGCTTTTCCTGGAGTAACCTATTACAGTGCTTCCAAATTCGCAATAGAAGGATTCTCTGAAGCCCTAAGAAAAGAAGTTAAAGATTTGAATATTAATGTAATGTGTGTAAATCTATCAACTGCTAGAACACCTTTATCAATTAAATTAAAATACAATAAACCTCAAATAAGTGAATATCAAAAAATATTACATTGCGGAATTAATACAATCGAAAATGAATTAGAATATAAAAACTCAAAAGTATGTCCACAAAAAGTAGCTAAATCAATAATTTCTGAAGCAGAATTCTCAAATAAGACTAATTTATACTTAGGAAGTGAATGTATAAATATAGCTATTAATAAATATAAAAACATATTAAAAGAGTTAAAAAAACAGAAAAAATTTCAACATGATGTTGAATATACAGATGGAGAATAAATGGCTAAAATATTTTTATCTTTCTTTTCTGGTGTAAATGATCCAAATAATGAAAAAGCAATACCATGTTTTTATGAAAGTTTTATTAAGGGATTACAAAATAGTGGAAACGAAATTTTAGCATTTGTATCAAAAACATTTAATAAAGATTTCAAAGACATTCCGCAAGATTTATTAAAAGAAATTCAAAATTTTAATCCTGATTTTATATTTTTGTTTAACAATGCATTTTATGATATATCAAGTTATTTTGAATGTCCCATATTCATTTATGAGGTAGATTCTCCATTATATTATTCAAATAAAAAAGCTTTGATAAAAAATATTGAAAGATATAAATTTATATGTGCGCAAGAAGAATCTTTAAATATTTTAAAATGCAAATACAAAGTAAAAGATAAAAATATAATTAATGTACCATTTTTTTCAGAAATCCAAAACGAAAATATCAATGTTGAACAAAATATTAGTTTTATAGGTACAAAATTTACTTCATCCGTAAAAAAATCTCCATACGCAGAGTTTATGACAAATCAACCTAATAAAATGGAAATTGAACAATATGCAACATTAATAAATAGTATCTCTAAAGAACCTTTTCTAACTCAAAAAGAATTATTTGATAAATTTAATATTAACTCTGATTTAATAAAGAAAAATTTTAATACAGATGAAATTATTTTTTATCTTTCTGATTACAACAGAGTAAAAACACTTTCTTGCGTATCTGACTTAGGATTAAAAATATATGGCACACAAAATTGGATTAATGACTACTACAATGAACCTTATTTAATCCTTAATTTTGATAGAACGCCAATATATTCAATAAAACATAATCAAGACATTTATAATTCATCAAAAATAGGAATAAATATAAACCACCTCCAAGCTAAACAATGTTTTTCTTGGAGAGTTTGCGATATTATGGCATCAGGAGCGTGTCTGGTAAGTGAATACAAGCCGGATCTTATCAAATACTTTCCGAATATTAATCTTCCAACATTTAATACACCATATGAAGCAAGAGAGCTATGTATTAAACTAATCAAAAACGAAAACATGCGAAAAGACATAGTCTCAGCTTCAAATGAAATTATTAATAAAAATTTCCGCTTTATAAATATAAAAGATATAATTGAAGATTATTTTAATATTTCTCTTTCAGGAGAAAAAGTATCTACGAAAATTATTATTGAAAAAGTAGACAAAAATAAATTAAATAAAACTTTAATAAAAAAAATTTGTTGTAATTGCTATAGCAAATTAAAAAGAGAATTAAACAAAATAGGGAATTCCCCCAGATCTTCTTAAGAGGCTAATCTAGCCATTAGTCTAAAATTATATTTTTTACTTCTCTTAAAATTTTAATTACGATATAATAAAAATATATTATAAAAGGAGCTTTAATGATTAAATTTTTAGATTTAGAAAAAGTTAATAATCGTTTTAGAGATGAAATTGACTCTAGAATTAGCAGAATACTTGACAAGGGATGGTATTTGCAGGGAGAAGAAAATGAAACTTTTTCGGATAATTTTGCAAAATATTGCGGGACAAAATATTGTATAGGAGTTGCAAACGGTCTTGATGCTTTAAATCTTATCATCAAGTCTTTTGATTTTGGGCTAGGAGATGAGATTATCGTACCTGCAAACACATACATCGCAACAATTCTTGCAATTTCACAAAACGGATGTACTCCTGTTCTTGTAGAACCGGATATAAACACATATAATATTAATCCGGATTTGATAGAAGAAAAAATTACAGACAAAACCAAAGCTATAATAATTGTTCACTTGTACGGTCAAGTTGTGCAAATGGAAAAAATTTGGGATTTGGCAAAAAAATACAATCTTAAAGTAATTGAAGACTCTGCACAAGCACATGGAGCTTTCTATAAAAGCAAAAGAGTAGGAAACTTATCTGATGCTTCAGCATTTTCTTTCTACCCTGGCAAAAACCTTGGTTGTATGGGAGATGGAGGATGTGTTACAACTAATAACGAAGAATTAGCCGCTAAAATAAAAGCGATTGCCAATTATGGAAGTGATAGAAAATATCATCACATATATAAAGGGATAAATTCTCGTCTTGATGAAATTCAAGCTGCAGTATTAGATGTTAAATTAAAATATTTAGATAAAGATAATGAAAAACGCAGAGAAGTCTCAAAATATTACAGAGACAATATACAAAACCCTAAAATAATTTTACCTAAAGTATATAATGAGAACTCTCACGTTTGGCATATTTTTGCAGTAAGAACTCAAGAGAGAGATAAATTCCAAAAATATTTGCAAGATAATGATATCCAAACAATCATTCATTATCCAACACCACCTCATAAGCAAGGTGCTTACAAAGAATGGAATAATTTATCTTTCCCAATATCTGAAGAAATACATAAAACAATAATAAGCTTACCAATTTCTCCTGTGATGACAATTGAAGAAATTAAAAAAGTTGTTGAGGTTATAAATGAATACAAATAATCTTGTATCGGTTATTATTCCTGCATATAATCATGAAAAATATGTACAAGAGACAATACAATCAATAATTAATCAAACATATAAAAATATTGAATTAATTATTATCAATGACGGTTCCAAAGATTCAACTTGGGAAAAAATAAATGAAATGAAATCTTTATGTGAACAAAGATTTTGTAGAGTATTATTTGAAAGCCAAGAAAATCAAGGCACTTGCATAACCCTTAATAAATTAATAAATCATTGTAAAGGAGATTATATATATTTAATTGCCTCTGATGATATTGCAAAACCCAAAGCAATAGAAAAAGAATATAATTTTTTATCAAGCCACAAAGATTACGCTCTATGCGTAGGCAATAACGAATTTATAGATCAAAATTCGATAAGATGCTATTGGGGAAAAGAAAAAATTTTTGTATATAAAAAATCTAAAGCAAAATATAAAACATTTGGAGAATATTTACAAAAAGAAAATAGAATTAATTTTTTATCTGAAGAATTTGGTAAATATAATAAACTTTACTTTCGAAATTACATACCAAACGGCTACTTAATTAGGAAATCAATATTTAATAAAATAGGACCATTCACCCCAGAAGCTCCATTAGAAGATTACTGGATGATGCTGCAAATTTCAAAATATGCAAAAATGAAATATATAAATGAAATTTTATTTTCTTACAGATGGCACAATTCAAATACAGTTAAGAACAAAGAAAAAATGAAACAACTAACTCTTAAGACAAAACAATATGAGAATATGTTATTAGAAAAAACAGATTTGGATACTGTATCACCTAACGTCAAAGAGACATTAATTTACGGTCGTTGTAATATTAAAATAGGAATTCCTAATTACTTTGAAATTTGTACTTTTAAAAGAAAAGAACCTAAAAAAGTCAAAAATTTAGTATTTAAATTTAAAAATAAAATAGTATTTGCCATAGAATATGAAAATAAAATAAAATAAAATAAATTATTATAAACTTTTTATCACTCGACAAGGTGTCCCTACCGCTAGGACATCAGAAGGAATACTTGTTGACACAACGCTACCGGCTCCAATCACTGAATTATCGCCAATAGTAACCCCAGGCAATACCGTTACATTCCCACATATCCAAACGTTATTACCTATTTTTATAGGTTTTGACATTTTTTCGCCCGCTTTTCTTTTCTCAGCAAAAAGTGGGTGAATAGATGTAAAAAAAGAACAATTAGGACCTATTAACACATCATCTCCAAAAATTACTTTATTTTCATCTTATATTAATAAATTATGATTTGAGTAAAAATTTTCTCCAATTTCAATATTATAACCATAATCACACATAAAAGGTTGTTCAATTAAAAATATAGATCTTGTTTTGCCTAATATACTTTTAATCAAATCAATACGAGTACCGAGCATTTCCGGAGAAACAGTATTGTACTTATGACAAATAGATTTACACCAAATTCTATCAAAAAAATTTTTCTTTTCGAGATCTTCTTTTGAATTAAACATATTAAAAAACTTTTATTAATATTACTATAAGAACCAAATATCCTTATAATAACTCATTAAATATTGTTTTTACTCGGTAAAACAGCTAATATACAATTAAAGAATTATTGTAATCCTAATCTTTTTTTTACTGAAATGATTTTAATCATATTGTCAAAATATTGCGGGCAATAATCATATGGAGTCATTAATTGGGCTGTATTATGAAGTTCCTTTGATGCAGTTTCTCTATCATACATGTCATTTACGTATGTATTAATAACCAAAAGTAATGAAACTGTGGAAGAATCTAAAACGGAACAATATTTTTCATCTTGTGAATTAATTGCTTTATTTTTATTTTCTTTCAACAACTCATTACAGTCAGAATTTCTTTTTTTTATAAATTTAAATTTACTAAAAGGATTTATATTCTTTTCAATCAACTTAACTACTAATTCATCATCTTGACAGATATTAAGATTATCAAGTTTTCTTGAATTAGAAATATGGTAATAAACACCATAACCCAAACCAACTAAAACTAATAAAGATATTAAACTTGCAAAAATTTTCAAACAAACCTTCATAACATCAATAATCTGATATTACAATGAATTTGTCAATATTATAAATAAAATATTGCATTATTTTATTGTTTAGAATAATATAAAGTTGCACTCACTCCCGGATCGTCTAGTGGCAGGACTGAAGATTCTGGCTCTTCCAACGGTGGTTCGAATCCATCTCCGGGAAATTTTTTTTATAATCTTTATTAATTACTAACAAAAAATTTTTTTAGCTGTATTTTATATAACATATGAAAAATTGTAGTATTCAACCAATATCTTTTAAAAGCACATACACTGTTGATACAAATACTGCTGTATCAAGAAATCAGCTTTTTACCTTGGGCGCGCTCATGAACAATTTTTGGATTAATGGCGCTGGAAACACTTTCAATAGAGTTAAAAGCCGTGGCGTATACGGGAAAGTGGACATTAATGTAAAAGACTATAAAGATAAATCTTTTGAATCAGTCTTGAAAAATAACAATATTTCATACAAAAAGAAAGATAACAACATTAACTACAGTGCTTAATATTTTTTCTTTATCCTATATGAGAATAATTAAAACACTACACTTTAGATAATTGTCTGCGTTCAAGCATTACCATTAAAATTGAAATGTCAGCGGGTTTTACCCCTCCTATGCGAGAAGCTTGAGCTAAAGTTTTAGGTCTTATTTTTGATAATTTATCTCTTGTTTCCGACGAAATATGCTCAACCTTTGAATAATCAATATCATCAGGAATTTTAAATTTATCTAGTTTTGATGCCTGCTCAACTTGAAATTCTTGACGTTTTAAATATCCATCGTACTTAACTAATATCTCAACTTGTTCTGATACATCAAAAGGAATATCCAAATCTTTTGTTTCTTGATCAAGCTCTTTCAATACATCATAATTAATATTAGGACGCTTAAGCAGTTCAGAAATTCGCATCCCCCTATCTAGATGTTCTCCGTATTTTGAAAGTATATTATTTGTTTCAACAGTTGCAGAAATTTTTGAATCTTTTATCCTTAATAATTCTTTCTCAATAGCTATTTGCTTATCTTTGAAAATCGAAAACTGAGCATCATCAATTAATCCTATTTTTTTACCGATAGGAGTTAATCTGGCATCTGCATTATCCTGTCTTAAAAGTAAACGGTATTCCGATCTTGATGTAAGCATTCTATAAGGATCTTGAATGTCTTTTGTTACAAGATCATCAATTAAAGTTCCGATATAAGACGAACTCCTTGACAATTCAAGCATTTCCGAGCCGTTAATATAATTAAAAGCATTGATACCTGCAATTAATCCTTGTGCTGCAGCCTCTTCATATCCGCTGGTACCATTTATCTGTCCACCTAAAAACAAACCTTTAATTTTTTTAGACATCAATGAATGAGTGGTCTGCACAGCAGGAACATAATCATATTCAACAGCATATGCAGGTTTTATAACATGAGCTTTTTCTAATCCAGGTAAAGTCCTAAGCATTTTTACCTGAACATCAGCAGGTAGACTGCTTGAAAAACCTTGTATATACACTTCATAAGTTCCTAATCCTTCAGGTTCTATAAAAATATGATGAGAAGGATTTTCACTAAATCTTACAACTTTATCTTCAATTGATGGACAATAACGAGGTCCTACACCATGAATTAACCCTTGAAACATAGGAGATTTATCCAAATTAGCTCGGATTATTGCATGAGTCTCCTCATTAGTTCTGGTCAAGTAACAAGGATATTGTTTTCTTATGGGGCGATTAGGTTTAAATGAATAAAAATGTAAAGTCTCATCACCTGGCTGTATAGTCATTTTAGAATAGTCAATTGTTCTTTTATCAACTCTTGGAGGAGTACCTGTTTTCAACTTTTTAATTTCAATTCCATGCTTAATTAATGATTCAGAAAGTCCATAAGCAGCTTTTTCACCCAGTCTCCCTGCACTATATGAACGAAGTCCGACAAAAATTCTACCGTTTAAAGATGTACCGGTAGTCAATACAACAGCTCTAGCAGAATACTCTATACCAAATTCATCAATAGCTCCGACAACTTCGTCATTTTCTACCAACAAATCAGTGATACAAGCCTGACGTAAATATATATTAGAATTATTTTCAATAATATTTCTCATGTAATCCATATATTGTTTTTTATCAGACTGCGCTCTTAATGCTCTTACGGCAGGGCCTTTAGAAGAATTTAACATTTTCATCTGTATATAAGTTGCATCAGTTACTTCTCCCATAACTCCGCCTAAAGCATCAATTTCTCTAACTAAAGTAGATTTTGCAGGCCCACCAACTGCGGGATTGCAAGGCATTAATGCTATGTGGTCAACATTCAAAGTTGCAAGTAAGACTTTTAATCCCAGTCTTGCACAAGATATTGCGGCTTCACAACCTGCATGACCTGCACCTACTACTATTACATCATACTTATTATTAAGATAATTCATACATAACTTCCCTAATCGGCTACATAAGGTATTATATTACAAATAAAAATAATCTTTAGCAAAAGTTAAAATAGATTAACCTATTATCTACACCACATGGATGATATTAATTTAAATTAGTAAAGATTAATATAATTTATAACGAGATAATAAAATACACATAGAAAAACACATCTTATTGGAGCTCATTGATGTCAGATCAGATTTTACTACAGCCGATAATTGCGGCAAATACAACTAAAGCTAAAGAATCACTAGAAAAAGCAAGAATAGCACATGAAAGGTATCTCATTCGCCAGCAAAATAATGATTTGCAGGAAGCTATAGAATATTATATTGATGCTGTAAAATATGATCCATCAATGCCTGAAGCATATTACAGACTTGCAACCTTAATGTGGGAACAGGGACAAATTAGTCTTGAAACTGCTATTGAACAATGTAAAACTGCAGTATCAATTGCCCCTAAAAATGTTAATGCCCACTTATACACGGGTTTTTTCATGAAACTTGCACAAGATTTTAAATCAGCAGAAGCAGAATTCAAATCCGCTATAAAAATGGGAAAACTAAAATCTGCAAGACCAAGATTAATTCTATCTCAATCTATTTTACAAAAAATTAATACAGAAAATGGTAATTTTTCAGATTATATTAGCTTTTTATATTATTTCTTATCTGGCACAATAATGCTTACTTGGGATAGAGCATCAATAAAAATGTTTTATAAAAACATGTCAGATGATTTTTCTGTATTCACATACAATACTGTAGGAAAATTTCTTGAAAAGCTTAAGCTTTATCCTTCCGCTGAAAATTTATACAGACAAGCTATAACTGCAACTAACCATAGAGAAATTTTTTATAATAAAATGGGCGATTTAGCTCTTAAAAATAAAGAATTAGACTTAACTGTTGATTGTTACCGAAAAGTTCTAGAAGCAAATCCAATAAATAGGGAAGTTTTAATAAAATTAGCTACAGTATTACAAACTTACTTTCCGGATAATACTGATGAAACAATTGATTGTTATGAAAAACTTCTTGAATTTGATATTGATACCCCTCAAATATATTATGAACTGGGACACTTATATCTAAAAAAAGAAGATAAAATTAATTCAATAAGCGCATTTAAACTTGCACTTGAAAAAGATCCTGAAAATCCTTTTTATAATAATTCTCTTGCATATGCGTATTCAAAAGCAGAATTGTATGATGATGCAATAGAACATTACCAAAAAGCAATCACACTAAATCCTGATAAAGAATGGACATCAATAGTTTGCCAAGCATTAGGCTCAATATATGCGGAGGTAAAAGGAAATATCGAAGCTGCAATATCAACATATCAAGCAGGCATAATTTTAGACCCAAACAATTATGAATTATACCTATCTCTAGGAGATGTACACATGGCAGCTTATGATCTGGATAATGCAATAAGATCATATTGTGATGCAATAACTCTCAATCCTGAAGATTATAGAGGATATTCAAAAGCAGGTATTGCATTATGGGAAAAGGATTATTTAGAAGAAGCTTTAGTATCTTTCCACAAAGCAATTGATTTAAATCCTGATAATGAATATGCGCAAAATAATTTAGGGATACTATATCTTGACGGACTTGGCGATGCAGAAGAAGCTTTGGAATATTTTGAAAGCGCGATAGAATTAAATCCAAGTTATACTCTTGCATATTTCAATGCTGCAAGGGCATCACAAGCAATGGGATTCATAAATGATGCAGCAAATTACTATCAAATGGCAATAGACTTAAACAAAATTACTCAAGATTTAGATGAAGACGATATTAGGACAAGACTACATAAACTTTTTGATATTTAATTTAATTTGAATAATATAATCATTCAACTCCCAGTCAAAAAAATTATTTTTTTAATGTACTCTCATAAATAATATCAAGCAACTCTTTCAAAATTTTGTTATAAGGTGTAGGAATACTATATTTTTCACCTAATTTTATTACTGTCCCTGCAAACATATCAACTTCGGTTTTTCTTCCTGCTTCTACATCCTGAAGCATTGATGTTTTGCCTTCAGGAATCATTGTATGTAAATGTTTCACAGTATCATCTATCAATAATTCCGTATTTTTTACGCCCTCTGCTTTTGCAATAGCTTGAACTTCTTTCATAATATTAACTGCAAAATCCATACACTTTTGATTGCCTAGCATTTCACCAAATGTAAAATGTAAAATAGCAGTTGTTTGATTAGCTGCAACATTTAGCATAAATTTTAACCACATTGAATATATTATATCTTGTGGAATTTTATAATTAATACCAATTTTTTCGAAAAATGCTTTAACTCGACTTACATTCTCTGCATCATCGGAATTCTCAGAACCGTAAACGATTGTATTTACATCATCATGAATAATATTTCTACCTGTTCTTACCGCACTATGCCCAATGAAATAGGAATATAAAAGTTTTTTTCGACCATACTTTTCTGCAATAAGTTTTTCACTTGTTACTCCATTTAATAATGAAAGAATAACTGTTTCTTCATAAACAAAATTTTTAATATTTTCGATAGCTTCCCCTAAGCCGTCAAATTTTGTGGCAATAATAATCAAATCAGCTTTATAATTTCGTTCAGAAGGTAAAATATAGTTAAAATTCAACACATGACCATTAAACACTGTCGGATTTTTTTTATATCTTGCTAATCTATCTTCATCTACCAAAACTCTTAAAAAAGATTTATCATATCTTTGAATTTTATCAGCATATATACTGCCAATTGCTCCAATACCACATATTAAAACATTATTTATATCTCTCATAAGATTTATTTTATCACACCTTAGCAAAAAATCTTTTTTCTTTATATATATTTAATCATTAATTTGTAAAAAATTATGTATTCTAAAAAAAAATATGCAATTTCTGATAAAGAAAATACTTTATATATAAGTAGTGTAGTTTAAATTATTGTAGTGGGAAATAATGGGATTAGAAATTCAAGGGCATTATAATGTCTCCAGCTTAAACAACAAAACTCAAATCCATCGGAATATTAATATTCCATACTTTACCGCATCCCAATCTAAAGATACTTTTGAAATTTCATCTCCCCAAAACTATGCTACAGAAACATACATAAAAAAGGCTATTGCAAATAATTCTAAAATAAAAAATATTACAAAAAATTTTAATCCGGAATTAAAATTGAATTTAAGTGAAATGCATAATCTTTTAAATGGTCATGCTAAAGATACACAAAAAATTGCAAAAGGTATAATTGAGAACTTACCATTTTCTCTTAAATATAAAACAAACGAAAAAGCTATAGATGATGCGGCATATTTGCATGACTTAGGGAAAATATTAATTCCTGGAAATATACTAAACAAAACAGGAAAACTTAATGAAAATGAAACGGACATAATGCATAAACATTCTGAAATAGGTTACGAATTATTAAAAAATAGTAATTTGGATAAAAAAACTCTCAATTTAATAAGAAATCATCATCAAAATATAAAAAAAAGCGGATATCCATTTGTAAGTAATGACTTTAGAGCTGACTTAGATTTGCAAATTTTAACAATGGCTGATAAATACTCTGCTCTTACAGAACAGCGTACATACAAAAAAGCTTATACTCCTTTACAAGCTCTTACAATAATATATACAGATGTAAAAGAAGGGAAATTACACCCTTTCGTATTCAAAGCTTTATATAACTATGTAAAAAATATAGAAAATATAAAAAATACAACATTACAAAGTGCTTGATTTGACAAAATCTTAAAACATTCAGATAAATATCTAGGTTTCTTTATTATAAAGAATTGATAAAATATCTCATAAAAACTTTTTTGTATTATAATTAAATTAATGAATTTAGATACAGCAATAGATACTTTTTTATCACCAATAGCCGATAAAATATCAGGGATAATATTTAGTTCAATTACTATTCATGGAGTAAAGATTGAATTTCTTGTTGCCCTGTTAATGGTTGCTGCATTTTATTTTACAATTCGCACCCGCTTTATAGGTATTTGGGGATTTAAACATGCTATTCAACTGATTACAAAAAATTATGAACATAAAGAAATTAGAGTGAAAAAAAAGAGAGGGGAAGTATCAGCTTTCCAAGCTTTAACAGCTACAATTTCAGCTTCTGCAGGTATTGGGAATGTTGCAGGTTCTGCAGCCGCTGTATCTATAGGCGGACCTGGTGTTATTTTTTGGATGATTCTTGCAGGATTTTTCTCTATGGCATTAAAATTTGCAGAAGTCCTTTTAGGGCTAAAATTCAGAAAAATAAACCCAGACGGCACAATTGCTGGAGGACCAATGTATTATATAGAAGGAGCATTAAAAAATAATAAATACATTGGGAAATTTGCACCTCACCTATCAAAAATATATGCAGTATGCTGTATTTTTGCCATGATTGGAGGATGGAATCTATTCCAAATAAATGCAATGACAACTCAAATTACAGAAGTTACCGGAGGTAATCAGAGTATCTTTGCCAATCAAAGTTGGCTTCTTGGGCTCATTGTAGCTGTTATCACATACTTTACAATTATTGGTGGAATAAAAGCTATCGGGAAATTTACATCAAAAGTAACACCTGTCATGTGTACTTTATATGTTTTGACAGCTTTTGCAGTATGCATATATAACATAGGTCATATCCCTCATACATTTGCATTAATTTTAAAAGAAGCATTTCATCCAAAAGCATTAGCCGGAGGATGGATGATGTGCATGCTATGGGGATTCAGAAGGGCAATGTTTGCAAACGAAGCAGGACTTGGCACTGCGCCTATTGCTTTTTCTGCAGTTAAGACAAACAATCCTGTGGCTCAGGCTTTTATAGCCATGCTCCAACCTTTTGTTGATACAGTAATTGTCGGATCAGCAACAGCGTTCGTAATAGTTGTTTCAGGAGAATATCTTAATACTTCAGGAATAGCAGGAATTGAATTAACTTCAAAAGCATTTGGTTCTGTATGCTCATTTTTCCCAATATTGTTAACTTTTATGGCAAGTTGTTTTGTAATTTCAACAATGCTATGCGGCTCATATTACGGAATTAAAGCTTGGAATTATTTATTTGGTGATACAAAATTGACAACTCGCACTTTTCAGGTTATATATTGTTTATTCATAGTTATTGGTTCTGCCATGAATTTCAAAAGTATAATTAATCTATCTGATGCATTTACTTTATTCTTGGCTGTGCCAAACTTAATAGCAGTATTCTTGTTGTCGGATGTGATAATAAAAGAATTAAAAAGATATTGTAGAAAATATAATGTAGGATTATTTAAAAATAATGAGGAGAGAGAAGAAAATGAAGAAAGATTGTCTGGAGATAGTAAGATCAAAGTGTGAAAAATGTATGGCTTGCGCACTTGGTAAAACTCGTAAAAATATTGTTTTTTCTGACGGCAACCCTTCAAGCGCAAAAGTTGTATTTATAGGGGAAGCTCCGGGAGAAATGGAAGATGAAACAGGAAGACCTTTTGTAGGTAGAGCCGGACAACTTTTAAATGAATTTTTAGCAGAAGCAGGAATCTCAAGAGAAGAAGATATTTATATCATTAATACCGTAAAATGCAGACCTCCTCAAAACAGAGTTCCTTCTGATGATGAAAAAGCTGCCTGCAGAAAATTCTTAAATGCTCAAATTGATATAATTAATCCAAGAGCTATTGTACTTTGCGGAGCTACAGCATTAAAATCTTTTGTAGAATTAGACAAAAAACAAACAATTTCTAAAGTAAGAGGTCAATGGATGACTATTAATGTTGATGGAAAAGATTATAAAGCTATTACTATTTTCCATCCGTCATACTTGCTAAGAAACCGCTCAATGGCAGAAGGATCTCCAAGAAGATTAATGCAACAAGATTTGAAAAATATTAAAGATACAATACTTCCAGAAATAGATCATTCTCAAGATTGCAATGAAGTTGTATTTATGGAAACAAAAGAAATTGCAATGGTATAATAAAAAAACAAAATAATAAAAAAACGGGATAAATTCCCGTTTTTTTTTATTATTTTTTATCTACGATTTTCTCTGCAGGAGCAAGTCCCGGCTCTAAATCAGAGCCTGTTACCAATTTTCTAAATGCAAATTGAACTTTTGGCAACACATAAGCTAACAAGAAACTACTCAAAACTACATTTGTTATAATATTAGCCGATTTTGCAAATTTAGCTTTTTTTATAAACATATTAAAGTTATCTGATTTTAAAGCACTTTTAGAAAATAACTCTATATCATTCCTAAATTTACCTAAAATTTTTAAATCAACATATTCTCTTGGATCTCTTATCCCATTTTCTAGCATTTTAATTTTTTTCAATTTTTTAGCGTACTTTACAAAAGAAGTATCCTTGTTTTTAGCATTATCAACAAAATCTAATAAATCTTTTGCTGAATCTGATTTAGGTAATTTAATTCTCCCTTTTTTCAATTCATCTACAAATTCTTCATCTGCAAGCATCAAAGGATCTAAAGATATACCTGATAATTTATTCAAAGCCTTTTCTATCCATTTCGGAGCCACAAAGTTAAGAAACATCATGCCAGCCATTTTAAATGACAGATCCAATCTTTCATTTTTATTTCTTGCTGTTGCAACACGTCCAACTGCATAACCGCCATCAGTTACAGCCATTTTATCCTGAGCAGAGAAATTTGCAACTTTTGATACCCAATTACCGGTAAAGTTAATTTGCTCTTTTTTAAAGAATTTTTCCTTTTGTAAAAAACTTATTTTTTTTGAATTATTTTTATTTTGAGCCTCTTGATTTCTTAAATTTTCAATTTTTTTTGCAGATGATGCAAATATCAATTTCGGCAAAATAAATCCCATAAAAAGAATTGGAATGGTTGTTGATGAAATAAATTTTGCAGCAAGCAATCTTTCATACACCTTCTTATTATTTTTTATTTTTATCAAATCTTTTACGGCATCTGGGGCAATATTTTTAAATTTATTGATGTTATAATTTATACCTTGAATATCTTTTTCTTCTTTAAAAAGTTTTAAATTCACATTTGGATTAAGACCAAAACGTTTTATTAATTTATTACATATCCAGCTCACAAGAGGAATTCCACCAAGCCAAACTGCGGAAGTTGAATATTCATCCAAAAATCTTTCTCTTGCAGCTAAATATGCAACCCCTTTTGATTCTTTCTTATTTTGATTGTACGTAAGCAAAATCTTTGATGGAACTTCTATTCCACAATCTCTTACTATTAAGGGGTAAACACTGCTATTATTTCCAATAGCTGAAATTATACTTGTTATTGACATAAAACATTCTCCAATTCATCTAAATACTCTTTCGCGCTGTTATAAATCCTTGAAAGACTATTTCGAATTGAATTATTATTTTTTATCTACCTTAAAAAAAGCGCAAACATCAACTCATAGTCTTCCAAGGACTATATGATGATGAACGAAATGTAATTTTAAAGTAATAAATTTTTTCATAAGCTTCTATATACTATATTAAATAAAATAAATTTGCAATAAATTAAAATTCTAATTACTGAAATTTAACAATTTTAGGTATTTGAAAATTTTTCTTTAATTTTTCTGCTGCTAATAACAACTTATATTCAGCTTCAAGAATATCTGTTTTGCTTAAAGATAAAAAAGTCGCAAGCAAAGTTTTTTTACCATGATAATCAATATCAGTTTTTACATTTCCACAAAAAGTATCCAATGATAAGGCAAAGCAAAAGTTATCTGATTTTACTTTTTTGGTTAAAATTAACGAAGAATCACTTACTCCCCAAGATCTAACTTCACTTAACTTTTTAGTTAAACCTTTTAGCACCTTACGATTTTGTTTGAAAGCACTATTATAAAGAATTGTTTCTATTTCAACAGGAATACGAGTTCCAAATGCTACATTAGAATTATTAGTTATTTGCAATTGTGTAACCTCCTGCAAAATAAAAAATCATAAAAAAATTTTTTGCAAATTATTCTATTAAATTTAAAGTTTTTTTAATTTTACTTAACTTTTCGTCATCATTTATATTAATAAAAATTGTTTTATCTTTTGAAGTCTCTCCTTTAATTATTTCAATAGAAGATTTTGATACTTTAAATAGTTTAGACAAATAATCTATTAAAGCTTTATTAGCTTTACCATCAATAGGTTGAGCAGTAATTTTCACTTTTATACCACCATCAGTTTTTAAAATTTCATTTTTACTTGAATTTGGCTGTATCCTTAAAGAAACAATCAATCCGTCTTTCTTGTCTTTACCCATATTATTTAATCCTTATGAATGAAATTGTAATATTTTGCTTGAAAAATTCAAATAAAATCTGTATTATGATTATATCATGAGCGAGAAACCACTTTTCGAAGATATAAAAAAAGAACTAATTGCACAAAACAGAGAACCTCAAGAAATTGAAGAAATTGAGAAGGCATACCTATTTGCCAAACGTCTTCACGACGGCCAATACAGAATTTCAGAGGAACCATATATCATACATCCTGTAGAAGTTGCAAAAATTCTTCTTGGATTAAAAGTAGATTCACATACTTTGGAAGCCGCATTTTTACATGATATTCTTGAAGATACAGATACTAAACCTGAAGAAATTGAAAAATTATTTGGTAAAGATGTATTAACACTTGTACAAGGAGTAACCAAACTCGGGAAATTACAGTTTAAGTCAAAAGAAGAGCGACAAGCTGAAAATTTCAGACGTCTGTTTATTGCAATGGCAAATGATATTAGAATCGTTTTTCTAAAACTTGCAGACAGATTACATAATATGAGAACTCTTAATTTTATGACACCAAGTAAACAGCAAAAAATAGCAAGAGAAACTCTGGATATTTTTGCTCCTTTAGCAAACAGACTTGGGATATATAAAATAAAAGCAGAACTTGAGGATCTGTCTTTGAGATATCTTGAACCTGATAAATACTTTGAAATAGCACGTTTAGTATCACAAACAAAAGCTGATAGAGAAGCAACAGTAAAAATATTAATAGACAAAATTACTGCAGATGTAAAAAAAGCAGGCATAAATGCTCAAATTACAGGTCGAGCAAAACATTATTACAGTATATACAGCAAAATGAAACGTTTAAATATTGCATTTCATGATTTATACGATATCACAGCTGTAAGAGTTATTGTCGACACAGAAAAAGAATGTTATGAAGTACTTGGACTTATCCATTCGCAATTTAAGCCAATCCCGGGCAGATTTAAAGATTATATTGCAATGCCTAAAGGGAATATGTACCAATCATTACATACATCTGTAATAGGTCCACGTTCCAAACCGCTAGAAGTCCAAATTAGAACTTGGGAAATGCATGAAGTCGCAGAATACGGTATCGCTGCGCACTGGAGATACAAAGAAAAAGGGTCGCAAAAAGCTAACAATCCAACAGATATGCAGTTTTCATGGATGAGAAAACTCGTAGAATACGATAAGGATATGACCTCTGCAGAAGATTACGTAAATTCTGTAAAAATAGACCTATTCTCCGATCAAGTATTTGCTTTTACTCCAAACGGAGATGTATTTGACCTCCCAATCAACGCTACCCCTGTCGATTTTGCTTACAGAATTCATTCTGAAGTCGGTAATAAAACAGTAGGAGCTCTAATTAACGGAAGAATCGCTCAGCTTGATACAAAGCTTCATAATGGAGACATTGTAGAAATTCTCACATCAAAAACTCCTGCACCAAGACTTGATTGGTTAAATTTTGTTGTAACCAAACAAGCCTCTTCAAAAATTAAACAGTGGTTTAAGAAAAACAACAGAGAAGAACATATTGAAGTCGGCAGATCAAATTTGGAACATGAACTGACAAAGTCTGTTTTTGACGACTATATGAAAACAGGTGAATTTGATAAAGTCGCTAAGCAAATGAATTACCTGTCGGCAGAAGATCTTTTTGCAGCTCTAGGGTATGGAGAAACAACTTTAAACAAAATAATAAATAAATTAAAAAAACCTGAACCGCAAAAATTACCTGAGAATGCATATCATAATGTAGCAAAAAAGAAATCCGAAAAAGATATACTCGGATTGGAAGGTCTTTTATATTCAATAGCGAAATGCTGTTCCCCAATCCCTGGAGAACCAATAGTAGGGGTTGTTACAAGAGCCAAAGGAGTTACAGTTCACAGACTGGATTGTCCTATGCTTGAGCATATTGAACCTGAAAGATTAATGGATATAAAATGGGCTAGTGATAACACTAATAAAACATACAACACTACAATTAGAGTAGAAACAGCTGAAAAACAAGGACTTTTAAAAGATATTATTGCTGCAGTATCTGATAACGGAACAAACATTAATTATGCAAATGTTAAGTCAAAAAGCGGTAAAATAGGTATTATTGAACTGGGTATAGAACTTGATAATATTGAAACTCTAAAAAAAGTTATATTAAGCATTCAGGCAATTCCTGATGTGTATAGCGTAAAAAGAACACAGACTTCATATTCTTTACCAAATGCACCAAGAAGAAATAACGGGAAACCAAGACATAACAAAAATAGAAAGAAAAAAACATCTTAAATTAAAAAAAGATTTAATTTCCTTTGCAAAAATTAATTAATTTGCTATCTGATTTTATCCTGATAAAATTAGAATATGATTAGGATATTGCTTTTATCGGAAAATAATAATATAATCGAAAAATTTGGCGGAATATTACAAAAAAATACTTATGATTTTTCTGCAATGTCAGATTACAATCTTGTTTACGATTTTATCTCAGCAGAAGCTCCTGACATAATTATCATTGATAATAATCTTAAACATATTGACATCTTGAACAAAAAAATTAAATCTTTATGCGAAAATACTATAATTATATTTTTATTATCTTCAGATAAAATCGACAAAAGTATTATAAAATATGCAAACGCCTTTCTTCCAAAAGAATTAACCGATGATCTTATTATTTCAACTATTAATGTTAATTTAAGAATGAAAAATTCTTTAGAAATGTTATCTAATTCAAATAAAGATCTAGCAGACAGTCTATACCGATTGAACGCTCTATATAGCACAAGCTCTCAATTCGCAGGAACATTGGATAAATCAAAATTAATTCAATATATGATTGAGGGAATGGATAAAGCTCTTAGCTTTTCTTTAACTTGTACTTTGTCTTTCTGCACGGAAAATGTACCTGTTTTAATCCTAAATTCTTTATATGAACTTTCAGATGAACTAATTACTGCGATTAAACTACGTACAATACTAAATTATAATTCTATTTTTAAGGATAACAAACCTCCTATAAAACTTGATATAGATAAACTAAAAGTAATAAAACATATAAAATATCCTGCAAACAGATTTACCTTTACCTTGTTTCAGTATGACAATATGTTTGCACCTATCAGTCTTGGAGAAAACTTTTTTGGATGCATTGAAATATTTAAAGAATCATCTTTTACACCTGAAGACGCAACATGCTTTCAAACTATAGCACAACAAGTTACTTTGCCTTTAAAAAGCGCAACTTTATATCAAGAAATTATTGAAACTAATGCAAAACTTGCAAAACTTGAGAGATTAAAATCTGAATTTATATCAATAGTTTCTCACGAACTAAGGACACCTCTTACATCAATAAAAAATTCATTGGATATACTAATGAGTGGCAGATGCGGAGAAATATCTCAATCAGCAGATAAATTCCTCTCTATGGCTATGAGAAACGTACAAAGATTATCAGGTATTATAAATGATTTATTAGATTTATCTAAAATTGAAGCCGGCAAAATGGTATTTAATTTCGCACCTACAAATATTAATACTGTAATCAGTTATGTAAAAACAGCACTGTCTGAAGTTGCAAAATCCAAAGGTCTTAATCTTATTACACAAGAAGCAGAAAATTTACCTGATATTACAGCAGATTCTCAAAGATTAGAACAGGTTTTAACAAACTTAGTATCTAACGCAATTAAATTCACACCAGAAAATAAAACAATTACAATATCTTCAGAGTTTATAAATTCAAAAAATATAGAAATAAATGAAAACTTTAAAAACAGCGTAAAACTGAAAAATGGAGATTATATTCTTGTTTGCGTAAAAGATGAAGGTATTGGAATCGCAGAAAAAGATCTAATCCACGCTTTTGATAAATTTGCCCAAATAGAAAATTCGCTATCTAGAAAAGCTGGAGGAACAGGTCTTGGATTACCTATAGCCAAACAACTGCTTGATGCACATAATGGAGCAATATGGTGCGACAGCGAATTAAATAAAGGGTCTAAATTTTATTTTGCGATACCTGTTAGTCTAAATTAACATTTTTCATTAAGAAATCCGTCATATTAATTTCTTTATTACCTTGCTTTGATAGCTTTTCCACAACCTTAGGGAAAATTTGTAAATTTGCTTTCAACTTATCTACAGGAACTTTTGATTGAATAAACGGAATTTCTTCAATAAAAATATTAATATCTTCAGGAATATTTTCAGCAGTTCTGAGAATTTCAGGCATCATTTTAATTTTATCAGGGTCAGAAGCACTACTTACATATCCGGCCAAAGAATTAAGGAAATTTCGAACTTTTGCAACCCCCATTGCATATCCACCTGATAAATTATTTTCGGCAATTCCCTTAACTAAAGGCTTAGTAGCTTTTAAATGCTCAACAAATTCCGGATGATTCAACAATTCAGCAGAGGTAGCAAGAAAATACTTTGAAGCATTACTATCTGTTTGATTAATAACTTCTTGAGTAAATTCAAGAGCTTCTGGGTTTTCCTTAGATGCTTTTGGCAATTTTTCCATCCATTCAGCAAAAATATTTTTACCTAAATTTTTTGAATCTTTTAAATTTATATTATTGTTTAACATATCTGACCTATTTGCCAATTCGCAAATATCAGACACAAGCCCTAAATATTTTGGATTCATAGCCTTTAATTCAGCTTTAAACTTCGCAACTTCAGGGTTTCTTTTAGCAAAATAATCAATA
Organism: uncultured bacterium; assembly: GCA_949290355.1. Lineage (GTDB taxonomy): Bacteria > Cyanobacteriota > Vampirovibrionia > Gastranaerophilales > Gastranaerophilaceae > Stercorousia. The sequence continues at coordinate 1,014,841 of CASERN010000011.1, forward strand.
TTTGCTAACAATTGTTCAGTAGTTCTTGTATCAGGGGCTTTTGTATGAGTACCTATTATCTGCCAACCTTCAAAACGAAAAATAGTTTTTTTGGATAACGCATTTGATATTTTATTGATTAATGACATTTTATCCCTTTCTAAAATTATTAATACACAAAATAAAAATTATTACTAGCTTATCATTTCTTATTAATAAATATTAAGAATGTAGAAGATGGTTTTTGATATGTTATAATACTAGTATATAAGACTTTTATAGGGGAATGTATGAAAAAAATTTTAATTGTAGATGATGAGCAGGATATTGTAGAAAGCTTAAAATTTGTACTTGAAACGGCAGATTTTACCTGTTACTGTGCATATAATGGAGAAGACGGTTTAAGATTAGCAAAAGAAATAATGCCTGATTTAATAATTCTAGACGTTATGATGCCAAAAATTAACGGATACAAAATTAGCAGATTACTAAAATATGACGCTAAATATAAAAATATTCCAATATTAATGGTTACAGCTCGTTCTCAAGAAGAAGACAAACTTATTGGAGAAGAAACGGGTGCAGATGAGTATATAACTAAACCGTTTGATTTGAATGAAGTAGTAAAAAAAGTCGAAGAATATTTGAAATAACATGGAAACAACAGTTACAAACAAAACTTTAGAAAAATTAAAATATGATATGGTTAGAGCAGGTCTTGTTCCATATGAAACTATTGAACAAGCCGAAGAAATTGCAACAGCCCAAAAAATTAATATTGGACAAGCCCTTATTAATTCAGGAGTTATAACCGAAGATGCAATACTTAAATTTTTAGAAGCAAAATTGCATATTCCTTATGTAAATCTTGATGATTATACTCTTGATACAAAGTGCTTAAAGTATATAAGCTCTTCTGATGCAAAAAAATACAGAATTATTCCACTTTTCAAAATAGAGGATACATTAACTGTTGCAATGGCTGATCCTTTAGATCTTTTTGCAATTGATAAAATTATAGAAACAGCAGAATGTTCTATAGAACCTGTTATATCATCGGAAGCAAATATTCTAAAAAAAATCAATGAATATTATAAACAAGATGATGATGTTGAAGAAATTTTTACTGAAAATAATATAGGCTATGACTGGCGTGAAGAACTTCATAGCGAGGATCTTTCTGATAACCATATACAAAAAATAGTCAGAGCTATTCTAAAACAAGCAATATTAGAAGGTGTTCATGAAGTTACTTTTCAACAAGAAGACAGTGGATTTGGAGTTAATTTTAAAAAAAATGGAGAAGTCTCAAACAAAGGAAACATACCTAAAGTTCTCACAACCTCATTTGTTGCGAAATTAAAGAATATGGCAAAACTTGATGCTTCTGTATCAGAAGTCCCACAACTTGGAAAACTGACTTTCAAAGTAGACGAAATAAATGTAGTTGCAAGTATTTCTACATTCCCAACAATCATGGGAGAAAGAATTTTCTTAAAAATATACAAACCACCAAAAGCTCTAAATAAAATTATTAAATCAGAAAAAAGTCTAAGCATAATTAATTCAGCTCTAAATGTACCTGGAATAATAATTGTATGCGGCTCACCTCTTAGTGGAAAAACACATATTATATATTCACTGCTTTTGCAGGCTGCTTGTAAAAATAAAAACATTATGACTCTTGAAAGTATTGCTAAATACAATCTTAAAAATGTACATCAATGTGAATTAAATGAAAATGTCGGTTTTAACATGGACAAAGCATCCAGATTTATAGAGTTTCAATCCCCTGACATCATTTATCTTGAAGGGATAAAATCAAAAGAATCATTTGACTATTTTGCAAATCTTGTATTTGATGACAAGACAATAATAATGGAATTTCTTGCAAACAACATGGAAGACTTAAGATATAAGCTGTCCTTTTCAGACTTTGAAACATTGAAATCACTAATAAGCTGTATGATTTTTATACATTCTCAAGACAGTATAGAAGTATTTTCAAAAGAAACTGTTCAAAAATACTTAGCTTAAATTATTTTATTATATAAAATACCAAATTAACTAAAAAATCAGCAACGAGCATATATATCGTAGAAAGTATTGCAGCTTGAGTTGTAGAGTTTCCAACCTCTTTTGCTCCACCTTTTGTACTATATCCTTGAGTAGCACAAACAAGAGCAATCAAGCCTCCAAATATAGCTGCTTTCAATAAACTTATATAAATATCTCTAGTTGAAATCCAAAGCCAAGCAGAATTCATATATCTTGCAGGATGTAAACCAATTGTAGCATTTGAAACAAACATACCACCGGCAATCCCAATAAATTCAGCGAGTAAAACAACCATAGGAACAGTAAATATACCTGCAATAATTCTTGGAGCGAAATAATAACCAACAGGATCTACTTTTAACGTTTTCATGGCATCAACTTGAGATGTTACTTGCATGTTAGCAATTTCAGCAGAGATTGCAGTACCAGCCCTTGCACCAATAGCAAGAGCCACAAACCCAGGAGCTATCTCTCGAATCATAACAACAGCAATTGTCCCTCCAATGTATGCCTCAGCCCCACTCATTAAAAATTGTTTTGAGACCTGAATAGCAATAACAGCTGCAGCAATAAAGGCTATTATTAATGATATAGGCAAAGAATCATAGCTTATAGCTGCCGCCTGAGATAATACCTCAGAAAAACGTACATTAAAAATATATTTAATACTTCTTATTAAATTCTGAACACAAAGTCCTAAAAATTCTATCATTTGAAATTCCTATAAAATACCCTCCCTCAAAGGGAGGGATATTTCAATATTAATAAACAGGCATACACCATTTTTTGTATTTAGGAACTTTTCCTTTTACTACATCAAAATATAATTTTTGAAGATCTTTGGCAATAGGTCCAACTTGTCCATCTCCAAGTTTTCTTCCATCTATTTCAACTATAGGACTTACCTGAGCACCTGTACCACAATAAAATGCCTCATCTGAAATATACAATTCTGTACGATCTATTGCACGTTCTTCAGTTTCAATACCTAGTACATCTTTTGCTAATTCAATAATAGTATTTCTTGTAACACCAACAAGAATATTATCAGTTTTCATAGTCGTTACAAGTTTTCCATTTTGAATTAAAAATAAATTCATTGCAGATCCCTCAGTTACCTGACCAGATTCATCTAATACAACAGCATCATCAAATCCCATATTATGAGCATCTGTTTTAATTAATGCTGCATTAGCATAAGATCCAGCAACTTTTGCTCGCGGAGGAATAGCATTATCACTGTTTCTTCTCCAGCTTGATACACAAACTCTTAAACCTTTTGATGTATCAATATAATCTCCCATTTTATTTGTTATCAATGCAAAAGAATCCTCATTATCATACAAACCTGGGCCAACTTTTTGTGCAGATTTATATAAAGTAGGTCTCATATAACAATCTTCTTTGTAATTATTTTTTGCAAGAAGTTTTTTTGTTATTTCGCAATATTCCTCTGTAGTGTATGGATTATTCATACACATAATCTTTGCACTTCTTTTTAACCTTTCATAATGTTCTGGAACCCTGAAAGCATATAATTGTTTTTCTTCATCATTCCAATATGCTCTAATACCTTCAAAAACAGCAGTTCCGTATAGGAATGCATGTGTACGAATAGGAATAACAGCTTTCGAAGCTTCAACATACTCCCCATTCATAAAATAAAACTCTGTCATAATTCCTCCTTAGTTTTATATAAAATAACTATATCATGAAATAATTAAAACAGAGCTAATATTTTATAAAAAATTTACTTATTCTCTAAATGCAAATCTTTTTTTATTATTAAGCGAACCATTATCCAGATTAGCTGTTTCTATAAATTTTTTAGCCTCATTTACAGGTATTGCAAAACCTATACCGATATTAGAAATATTATTATCAGGGTTATAAATTGACTGAGAAATCCCAATTACTTCTCCTTGAGAATTCAGCAACGGGCCGCCGGAGCATCCTGGATTTATAGCTGCATCTGTCTGTATACGACCTTTTGCATAATCTATTCTTGATACAATCCCTGATGTTAATGTCCCTGCAAAACCAAAAGGATTTCCTATGGCAAGAACTTTTTGCCCGACTTTTATCTCTTCAGAATTTCCAAAAGAAATAGTTTTTAAATTATTTTTAGGAGATATCTTTAAAAGAGCTAAATCCTTATTTTTTCCCATTTTGGCAAGCACAGATGCTTTATATACTTTACCGTCATATGTTGTAACATCAATTTGTTTAGCACCGTCTATTACATGTGAACCGGTCAATATAACGCCATCTGAGCGAATTACGCACCCTGTACCGGCAGAAAAGCCATCATCCAAATTTGCATCTATTGAAACTATTGCCGGATTAATTTTTTCATACACACTAATATTAATCATTTCATCCGGAGCAAAATTTTGTGAAATTGACGGAATTATTGTCATACAATAAAAAGTTATACATAAAACAATTCTTTTAAGCATATTACTCCTCTTTTTAATTTTATTATCCATCATTTAGTATTTTGTTCATTATGCTATAATTTTCATTTTCGACTAGTTATTCCATGCATTAGGATTTTAATTTACAATTAAGATAAAATTTATAAATTCAATTGAAATTATTGCTCTCGTATACATAACATTTATTAACATGTAATGGATTTTTAATAAAGTTTTACATAGAATATTATTGTGAAAGGAAGCTTATGGAATTAATTTTAGACATTTTATATATTTATATCGCAGTTTATTCTTTATATTTTCTGGCATTAGCAGTCAGGAACTTGAATGACAAACCATTCAGAATAGAAAAAAGATATTCACAGTATGAAGAAAAAGATAATCTTGCGGTAATTATATATGCAAGAAACAATAAAATAACACTGGACAATCTTATTAAAGAACTAAAAATGCAAGATTATCCGATAAATAATTTCCGAGTATTTGTTATATTAGATAATTGCTCTGATGGTTCTGATCAGCTATTTATAAACGAAGAATTTGTCAATTTGATAAATATAAGCGGCGTTGGCACAGTTGGAAAAGATCAAGCTGTATCAATGCTGATTGAAAGACTTTCAAAAGACCAAAGCATAGATTCATATGTATTTATGGATGCAGATAGAAGTATCCCTTCAAACTTTTTAACAACTGTTAATTCAGCTCTAGTTAATAATTCTGTTTTAAGCGGTGAAACTTTAATAATTACAGATAACTTAGGACCAGTTGACAAAATAAAAGCAGCATATCAAAAATATCATATGAATTTTATGAGAAAAGCTAGATCTTTATTTGGATTAGCTGCAAGTGCAGATTCCGGCGTATTTATTATAAAAAAAGATATAGTCGATGAAATCGGATGTATTGATTTCAAAGATATAAATTCTGAACTAAAGTATAGTATGCTTTTATCAAAAATTAAATGTCCTTGCACATATAATCCGAATATTCAGACTTATGTAGATACCGCCAATTATGAATTTAGGAAACCAAGATTATCTGCAAGAATTGACCTTTTTAAAAATTGTTTTACACAAGTTTGGTCTAACAATTTTGTCTTTGCAGAACATACTTTTTCATTGCTTAATCCAAATATTTGGATGATACTTGTAATATATGCAGTTTTAATGAAGCATTCATACAGATATTATTTCTTTGTTGATTTTAAAATAGTTTTATTCACTTTCCTAGTTCTATTGGCTGGTTTTGGAATAAGCCTTATAAATTCAAAATTAAGATTCAGAGAAATAATTCTTCTTTGTTTGTATCCATTTTATTCACTATGTCATATAATTAAAAATTTACCACCAGTAAGAGTCGTAAGAGCTAAAATTACCCAAAAAGAAGAACTTGAAGAAGGAACCGAAAAACTTGTAATAGATGCTTTTGCTATGAATGTTGCAGGAAGAGAACTTCCATGCAAACTCGAATTCATATCAGAATCTGGACTTGCAAAAATTAAATTTATATACAAAAATAAAAAATTCATAACAGGTAAGCATTTAAGAATGATTGATGCACTACAAGAAATAAGACAAAAATTGAATGATTACGGTTTTGTCTTGAAAATCTGCAGCTGCTGCAAATATTTTACATCAAATGTAGACGGTTCAACAAATATGCTTAAGGGCTTCTGCAACAGCGATTATCCTAGCCCATCAATAACAGGGAAAAAACCTACATTAATTTGGAACTCCTGTTCTGATTTTGAACCGGCCAAAGTTACCAATTTATTGGAAGAGATGGCTAACGAACAAGGGATGGATCAACAAGCTCGCTAAGCATATAAAATGATCCGCAAATAACTTTTAAAGAATCATTTGGTAAATTATTCAAAGATGTAAATATCTTAGAATCAAATTCGCAGGACTCCTGTAATTCCTTTATAGTACAGGAGTTTTGATTATTAAAATGATAAAAATAAATATCATCCCCTTTTTCAAAAAGAATTTGCATCATCTTTTTATAATCTTTAGTTTTCAAGCAACCAAAAACAAAACATTTTCTTCTATTAGGATAATAAAAATCTAAACTCTCTCTTAAAGCCATAACTCCGTTAGGGTTATGGGAAGCATCTATTATTAAGTCATCTCTTACCAATTGAAAACGGCAAGGATTTTTGACTTGTTTTAGAGATTCTTGTATTTCATTTTCCGAAATTTCAGGGAATAAATATCTAACAGCCGCAAGCGCCAATGACAAATTTGCTTGTTGACAAGTACCTTTTAATGATAAATTTGTAGTATCTTCAAATGGAGGAACCATTATAAACAAAGAATCTTCTTTATCTGCTTTATCTTTTATTTCCTCATAACCTTCAGATGTGAAAACCGGCGAATTTGGTTTTATAATACCTGCTTTTTCATATGCAATTTTAGATTTCGTATCTCCTAATCTATCTGTATGATCAAAATCGATATGAGTTATTATAGAACAAAGATTTGTTTTAATAACATTTGTGGCATCAAAACGACCACCAAGCCCTGTTTCTAAAACAACGACCTCAACATTATTATCTGCAAAATATTTGAACATCACAGCTGTTAAAATTTCAAACTCTGTTAAATGAATCTTATTATTATCTGCTATTGAAGATATTTCAAAAACATATTTAGCAAAATTTTCTTTCGAAATTTCCTCTCCATTAATATTGATTCTTTCCGTATAATCAAATATATGCGGACTCATATAAAGACCTGTTTTAATTCCATGTCTTGATAATATAGTTGCTATAATAGAACAAACAGAGCCTTTTCCATTTGTTCCCGCAACATGTATACATTTCAAAGAATCTTGAGGATTTCCAAGTAATTCTAAAACTTTTGAAATTCTCTCAAGCCCCAAATTTATATAAAACTTTCCTTGAGATGTGAGAAGTTTTATTGCATTTTCATAATTTTTTTCCATTTGATATCTCTTCTAACTGTTGTACTATTTTCTCTGTACCATCAAATTTTGCTAAATTATAAGAATTTTGCTGAATTAGAAGCAATTCACTTTTATCTTTAATTAATGAAACAACAGAATCATAAAGTGCCTGCTCAGTAAGATTCATGTCCTCGATATACAATGCAGCCTGTTTGTCAACCATAAATTTTGCATTTTTACGTTGATGATCAGCTGCTGCATGAGGGTAAGGAACAAAAATAGGTGCAATCCCAGAAGCACAAATTTCAGATATACTTAATGAGCCGGAACGAGATATTGCAATATCTGAAGCTTTTAAAACCGTTACCATATTATCAAAATATGGCTTTATAATAATATTTTTATCTGTTTCATAGTTAGGATACAACCTTATAAGCTGTTCTATTACTCTGTCATAATTTTTCTTACCTGTCTGAAATATAATTTGTATACCATAATTCTCAGATAATTTTTTCAATATTCCAACAGCAGAATCATTTATTGATCTTGCACCTTGAGAACCTCCCATTATGCACAATGTAAGTTTATCTTCTAATTCCAAATTCTTTCTAGCTTGCTCTTTAGTTAAAGATTTAAAATCTGAACGAATTGGATTTCCATTAACATTGCAATTTTTATTATTTATTGATTTACATGCACTGTCAAATGCAACAGATACACATTTTGCATAAGGAGCTAGCTTTCTAGTTACCAACCCAGGTTGAGCATCGCAATCATGCATCATATACGGTACATTTAATATTTTAGCGGAAATAAGCGCCGGAGCTGAAACATATCCACCGGTACCAAACACACCATCAGGTTTATATTTCAATATATAAAAACTACATTTTACAACAGCTATAAATAATTGGATAAAACATTTTATCAAGTCGAAACCAAATTTTCTTGGCATTCCATGGACATTTACTCCCAAAAACTTATACCCTTTTTGAGTTACAATATCAAACTCTAAATTCTTAGGGTTTCCGATATAATAAATATCTTCTCCCTTTAAAGCCTCTGCAACTGCAATAGCCGGATAAATATGTCCGCCTGTACCTCCGCCTGTAATAAAAAAACGTTTCATCAATATCTATTCCTTATTTTTTTTATTCTCTTTTTAGATATATTCAAAAGTATTCCAACCATAATCAATGAAACTATTAATGATGATCCACCATAGCTTATAAAAGGTAAAGGAACACCTGTTGTAGGCAAGAAAGAACTTGCTACACTCATATTCATAAAAGCTTGAAATACAATTGAAAAAGTTATACCAACTGCCAACAACTTTCCATACATATCAGGACATCTTGCAGCAATAACAAAACCTCTTTGCATAAATGTGAAGAATAAACCTATTATAAGTACACAACCTACAAAGCCTAATTCTTCAGCAATAACAGCGAAAATAAAGTCAGTATGACATTCTGGCAAATATGACAATTTTTGAATAGATCCACCATATCCAACTCCACTAAATCCCCCTGAAGCAAATGCAATTAAAGATTGTATTATATTATAACCAGCCCCTAAAGGATCAAGTTCCGGATGTCTCCAAGTTTTTAATCTTTGCATCTGATAAGGTTTTATAATAGTAGCCGCTGCAATAATCACTGTTGTAACCATTGCCCCCACGCAACTCAAAAACAACTTCATAGAACCGCCTGCTGCCATGTACATAACAACAGTAGTCATACCAAGTAAAATAACCATAGAAAGATTTGGCTGTATGAAAATCAGCCCAGCCATTGCTATAATTGGAAAAAATGCAAACATCCATTTGTTTTGATCAAAAAGATTCGCATCTTTACGAAAAGCGTTTGCAAGAAGCAGAACAACAGCAGGTTTTGCAAATTCTGAAGGTTGCAATTGAAATCCAGCAAGATTAATCCATCTTTTGGCACCATTTACCGTAACACCTAATGGAGTAAAGTCAACTAAAACTAATGCAAGCAAAATTGCTCCCATTATCATCACATTCCAATCTGCCAGCCTTTTATAGTCATAATTCATGAAAAATTTTAAGCCAAAGAATCCAACAACAAAACAAATTAATTGTTTGAATAAAAACTGAGCAGGATTCCCTCCCTCATCCAAACATTTTGGAGCTGTTGCCGAAAATATTGCTAAAAAGCCAATAATAACAAGGAAAGCTACAACAATCAACAATGTCTTGTCTGGAGAAGAAATTATTACACTTTGAATTGGCTGATCATTACTATCACGAGGGCCACGTCTAATTGATCTTTGATAAGACATATTCTTTGAACACCTTTCCTCTTTCCTCATATCCGCTAAACATATCAAAACTTGCACAAGCAGGAGATAAAAGTACAACATCAGGGTTTAACTCTATTGATTTATCAATAGCACTTTGCAATGTACTTTCTCTAATTATGTTATCAAAACCGTTACTTTTCAAATTTTCTTCAAACCTTTGAGCAGCTTCCCCAATCAATATAACAGTTTTTATATGTTTTTTTATTGCATCACAAAATTCCTTTAAATCAGTATTTTTATCCCTACCGCCAGCAATTAAAGCAACATCACAATTATTAAATGAATTAATTGCAACCAAACTTGCTTCAGGATTTGTAGCTTTTGAATCATTGTAAAAAACTGTTTTACCTGATTGAGCAAATTTTTCCAAACGATGCTCAGGGACTTTAAAAGACATTATAGATTTTTTTATATTTTCATTAGTTACACCCTCTAGTTTTGCAACTATAACTGCGCACATTACATTTTGATAATTATGATTACCAATTAATGGACACTCATCTAAATCTATTATTTTTTCTTCATTTCCGTTTCGTTTAAAATAAATTGCATTATTTTGTATAAAAGAACAATTTTCTCCAATATCAGCATCAAATAAAAATACTGTACCTGAACATTCTTTTGCAAATTCTAATAATTTAGGATCTTTTGCATTTAACACACTGAATACAGCAGCTTGAGGCTCTTTAAAAATTTTAGCTTTGGCTTCAAAATAATTATCAATACCTTCATGCCAGTCAATATGATCAGGAGTAAAATTAGTAAATACAGAAATTTGAGGTTTGAAAGAATTACTGTAATGAAGCTGGAATGAGCTACATTCACATACAAAAAAATCCAAATCTTCTCCTAGTAAATCGCAAGGAGGCTTCCCATAATTTCCACAAGGCTCAGCCTTAAATTCAGAAGACAAAATATGCGCAGTCAAAGCAGTCGTAGTTGTTTTCCCGTTAGTACCTGTAATTGCAATAAAAGGAACTCCAGTTTGAGAATAAGCCAATTCTACCTCTGATATAACTTTGATTTTATTTTCATGTAATTTTTTCATAATATCAGCACGAGGAGGAATACCAGGACTTGTTACCGCAATATATGAATCTTTAATAAAACTTTCACTATGGGCTCCCATTTCGACATTTATACCCAAATTTTTAAGCTCAATGATTTTCGATTCATCTTCCTGCTTTTTCTCTCGGGATTCGGTTATATATACATCTGCACCTACACTATTTAAATATTTCGCTGCAGAAATACCACTTTTAGAAAGTCCTAGAACTAAAACTTTCTTATCTGAATATTTTAAATTAGGGCAAACAGATTTCATTACAAAATACCTCTATTTACTAATATATACAAAACAATTGAAATTACTGCTAAAATTGCTGATACTAAAGCAAATACAAAAACAATTTTCTTTTCACTCCAATCACATAGTTCAAAATGATGATGTATAGGAGACATTTTAAAAACTCTTTTTCCAGTAGTTTTAAAACTTATTACCTGAATTATAACAGAAAGAGTTTCCATAACAAACACACCTGCAATTATCACCAATAAAATTTCGAATTTACCCATCACAGCAACAGTACCTAAAAGCCCTCCAATAGCTAGAGATCCAGTGTCTCCCATGAAAACTTCAGCCTTTGGCTTATTATAACGCAAGAATCCTGCAAGAGCCCCTGCAACAGTAGCAGATATCACTGCGGCCTCAGGGCAACCCGAAAATAATGAAATCAATGCACAGGCCAAAAATGCAAAAACTCCTGTAGAGGCAGCCAATCCATCAAGTCCATCTGTCAAATTGTAAGCATTTGAGGCTCCGGTGATTACAAACACCGCAAAAACAGGATACAACCACCCCAAATGCAAAACATAATGACCAATTGACAAATCACCGGCACCTGTTTTGGTCATCATTAAGTACAAAACAGGCAACATTGCAATTGCAATCTGTCTTAAAAGTTTCCCTCTTGGAGTAAGTCCATCATTACCTTTACCTTTAATTTTTATATAATCATCTTGAAATCCCGCAAATGTATAAAATAGGAGAGTTAATAAAATAATAAAAGCTTCAGTAGTAAGACACTGGGCCATTGCAAGAGCTATGACCGAACCTAACATAACCGCAGTAATTATAAAAATACCTCCAGTAGTCGGAGTTCCCTGTTTTTTTGCATGAGCCTCCGGAGCACAATCTTTAACATACTGCCCGATCATATGTTTTTTTAAGAAATCGATATAAGGCACTCCGAACAGTAAACAAAATATTAAACCAAGTAAAAATGCAACTGCTAGCATTATCATTTTTTATTCCTCTTTCACCATTTCCATTTTATTTTTGTAACTAACTTATAGCTTCTGGCTTTTTCAAATTTTCAATGATTTCTTCAAACTTCATTGATCGAGAAGCCTTTAAAAATATTGTAATACCACTATCCAGATTATCAAGAATGTAACGAGATGTTTCAATATTATTATTAAAATGTTTTACTTCAAAGCCATATTTAGAAAGCTCATCGCCTATATACTTTGCTAAATTCCCAACAGTTATAAAGCAAGTTTTTCTACCTGCGAATTTTTCACCAATATATCTGCCAACTTCCTTATGAAATTCAATCTCGTTATCACCTAATTCTCCCATATTTCCAAGAATGACAACAGGATTTGAATAAAATTCAATAAATGTAGACACTGAAGCTTTCATTGATTCAGGATTAGCATTATAACTGTCATTAATAATATTAAAACCTGCAATTTTTTCCATTTCCCATCTTTTTTCTATAGGACGATATAGGGATAATCCTTTTTTTATCTCTTCATAACTCATGCCAAGTTTAAAACCTATTTCTATTGCAGAAAGAGAATTCTCTACATTATAATCTCCATCTACATTCAATTCATATTCATGATTTTTATAAATAAATTTTGAATAACCGCTGCGTTTTTCAATAATATTAACATCATTTAATGAATAGAATATTTTTTCACCGCTAAAATCAGCAAACTTTTTAATTCTTTCAGACTCATTAGCCACAAGAGTTTTTTTCAAAAATTTGGTAATCTCGCATTTAGCTTTAGCTATATTGTCAAGCGAGCCTAGCCTTCCGATATGCGCAGATCCAACATTGGTAATAATTGCATAATCAGGCTCTGCATATTTTGAAATCAATTCAATTTCGCCAAAACCTCGCATTCCCATCTCAATAATAAGCACTTCAGTATTTTCAGGCATAGAAAGTACAGTCTGACAAAAACCAATCTCATTATTATGATTTGAAAAAGTTTTGTGAGTATTAAATTTAGCACTTGCAACAGAATACACCATTTCCTTTGTAGTTGTTTTACCGGAACTGCCGGTTATACCAACAACTTTTGGGGCGAACTTTTTTATAGCATAATTAGCAAGCTGCAAATATGCTTTTAAAGTATCATCAACTTTCAGAGAAAATTCATATTTATCTTCATCTTTAGTACAAAAACAGCCAATTGCACCTGCTTGTAAAGCCTTATCACAGAAGTTTTCTCCATCAAAATTTGCACCCTTTAAAGGTAAATACAAATCGCCTTTTTTAATAGTTCTTGTATCAGTAGAAATTTCAAAACTTCCACTCAAATCACCTTTTACGCAAGCATTAGTCGCTCTTCTTATTTCATCTATAGTAAATTTCATAACATGTATAATTTTACCGCAAAAAAAAATCGTAAAAACGCAAAGTTAATAAATGTTAATAGTGCTTGACAAGGGGTTTTGAGCAGGCAATAATAAATGGTGTATTAGTATGCGGTAACTCGTTATAAAATTTTCTGAGGAATTTACCCAACAAACAATGGCAACTAAGAGCTGAATCATAGATTTACATCAAAATTGTCATATCAAAAATAATAATCAGTAAATTATTCAGAAAAACGAAACCCACAAAGAAAGGAAAAATAAGATGTTCGCAATTGTAGAAACAGGCGGGAAACAATATCAAGTAGAAGAAGGAAAATACCTTGATGTTGAATTATTAGACGGCGAAAAAGATTCAAAAGTTGTTTTTGATAAAGTCGTTATGATCGTAAACGGTAAAAAATCTAAAGTAGGACAACCTTACGTTGCAGGTGCTTCTGCTGAAGGTACAATCGTTAAACATGATAAAGCTAAAAAAGTCATCGTTTACAAACAAAGACCTAAAAAAGGTTACAGAAGAAAACAAGGACACAGACAAGGCTTCACAAGAGTTATGATTTCAAAAATCAGAACCTCAGCTCAGAAAAAAGCTGCAGAAACAACAGAAGAAGCTTAACCAAATCCCCGCATTAGCGGATAACACAAAACAGATAATTATAACATAGGAGAATAAAGTTATGGCACATAAGAAAGGTATGGGATCTACCCGTAACGGCCGCGATTCAGAAGCGAAACGATTAGGCGTAAAAAAATTCGGCGGCGAAATCGTTAAAGCCGGAAACATTCTTGTTCGTCAAAGAGGAACAAAAGTTCATCCTGGCAACAATGTAGGTATCGGATCAGATGATACTTTATATGCATTGATTGACGGTCAAGTTAAATTTGAACCTCACAGACGCGACAGAAAACAAGTTAGCGTTTACGCTGTATAAGTTTAATTCATATAAAGAAGAAAAAAATAACGAGTCAAATTGACTCGTTATTTTTTTGCAATTTTTAATTAAAAATAATATTACAAAGTTGTAATAAAATAAAAAAAACTCTAAAGTTTTTCATAAATGATACCGATATAAAATTTGTAATCAGAAAATTATGGAGAATTTTAATATGTTAAAAAAGATTGAATCACCTTCGTGTAATGTATGCGACAGTGTGGAATTTATATTAAGAGGAGCGAGAAAACGCAGACAATTAGCGTTAGCATCAGCAAAAATGATTAATGCTGATGCAGGTATTCAAGCTAGATTGACAACCGTCAAGTAGTGCTTATTAGTTTAGTGAGAATGAGAGATAATATTAAAGCTGATCAATTAAGATCAGCTTTTTAATTTTAATAATTCATCTGCCAACCCTCATAAATTATACGATCAGCGCAAGTTGATCCTATTCCAGAAATTCCAGAAGCATTATCAGGTAATTTATTAACTCCATATTTACCACAACCTTCCTCTTTTACTTGTTCATACAAAGAGGTAAAATTTGGTTGATCTGCTGGAACTCCATATAATTTATCTAACCATTTTAAATGTTGCAAACTCATATAAGGAACAACACTACCATTGTCCATTAGATTAAATTCAAAAATATCTCTACCTACAATATTTGGTCTATTCTTACCATTTATATCAACCGTAATATGATACGCAATATAATTATCAGTCGTCAAAATTGTAGTACCATCTTTTAGTAAAAATACATAATCAGAAGTATCACCATAATATGTATCATAATTAACAGGATTTAAACTTTCTGAAATTTTATAATTTGCAAAATCTTTTGAAAATTTTCCATAACCACTTTTCGATTCATAATCAAGAATTTCAAAGCTTTCTTTTAATGGTTTGACAAAGTCTTCATCATTTCCATTCCAGCTAAAATTACAATCAAATATTGAGTCAATACAGCTGTTATTAACCATATACTTTTTGAACCCTTGATTTAACACAGAATAAGTTTTCTTTAGCTGATTTACATAAACCTTTTTTTTATGATTTGAAACTAGTGTAGGCATAGTAATTGCCGCTACAACTCCTATAATTCCTAGAGTAATCAATACCTCTGCTAACGTGAACCCCAAGCGTGCCGCTTGACCCGACACAAAATTCTTAAAGACTCCTCGAAACCCTTGTGGTGTAAGCCTTAAATCGCCCCCCCCCCGAAATTCTGTAATCCGTCAAATCTTTCCATAAATCTAGCTCCTTTCTTATTTTAAAATATCTGAATACTTTTTTATTATAAAAGATTTTTCAGAAAATTTCAATATTAGAAAAATAATTTATAGAAAACAAAAGAGCTGACCAGTTAAGATCAGCTCCTTTGTTATTAATAATTCATTTGCCACCCGTCATTAATAATCCTTGTAGCACAAGTTGCGCTAGAATCTCCACTACAAAAATTTTCAACAGATTGCTTTCTTTCATCCTCTGTTCCACAAACTTGAATAGAAGTTTCTTCCTCATACCACTTACAATAAGGCATACTATAAAAAGTTGTAAAAATTTTATCCGTTGCTGTAAAAAGGAAAATATCTCTTCCACCCTCATTAG
>CASERN010000012.1 GCA_949290355.1 uncultured bacterium
CTCGTACTGTATAAATAGTAAAGTTTATCAATACAAAAGTTAACAGAAAAGATTGCTTCAATCGCATAAACAAAAAAGTTTGCATCAGAGAAAAATCTATCTGTTTAAAAGTAAAAATTAACGGATAAAATTTGTCCCAGAACTTGAGTAAAACTCGTAATACAAGGATAAATCCCGTTAATTTTTAATAAAATATTTGTATTGATAGATAAAGATTAAAAAAAGCTAAAACTAAAAGTTTGTATTCGAGAAAAATCAAATATCTTCAAATCCTGTGAAAATTGTACAGAATCAAAGATTTAAAATCTGTGTTTACGAGTGAAATATTAGGATTTTAGAAGAATTTTCTATCAAAAGAAAGTAGGTAAAAATGACAAAATTGTACGTAGGAATTGATGTGTCAAAAGACAAGTTTGATGTCAGCTACACAGTAGATGGACAGAATATCTTGGGACATTCAACTTTTACAAATGACAAAAAGGGGATTAAAAAATTCTTTAAACAAGCAGAAAATTTTATGCAAAAACAAGAACAAAAAGTAATTCATTTTTGTATGGAAGCAACGGGAATTTACCACTTCGAGCTTTGTGAATATCTGCAAAATTCTGCTCATAAAGTAAGTGTGGTAAATCCCCTCAAAACAAAATCATTTTCAAAAAGTTTAATGCTTAGAACGAAGAATGATAAAGTTGATAGTTCTATGCTATCATTTTATGCTTTTTTACACAATCCTCCTCATACTCCAAAGCTGCCGGAAGCAATTAGAAAGTTTAGAAGTTTGGTAAGATACAAGGAATCATTATCTGAATCAAGAACTCAAGAAATTGCAAGATTAAAATCAGCATTGGATTCAGATGTAAAACAACTAATCAATAAAAAAATTCGTTTTATTGAAAAACAAATCTCTGAAACTATTTTCAAGATACAAAATTTGATAAAGGAAGATGAGTTTTTGTCAAAACAAATGAAACTATTAAAAACAGTAGATTGTGTAGGAGATAAGGTTGCTTGGGTAATGCTCGCAGAATTTAAGTTTGAAGATGTAGAAAGTATTTCACCAAAAGCCATGGTAGCACACGCAGGATTGTCACCAAGAGAACACTCCTCAGGTTCAAGTATTAGAGGAAGAGAACATATTTCAAGAATGGGTAATTCTAATTTAAGAAAAATATTGTTTTTACCAGCACTAGGCTGCATTAAAAATCCGAATTATTTTACAGGATTTTATCTGAATTTAATAGAGAAAGGAAAACCGAAGAAGCTTGCTGTGACAGCAGTAATGAGGAAAATATTATTGACTTCAATGGGAGTTTTGAAGAATCAGCAGCCTTTTGATCCTGATTGGGCAGAAAAAACTAGAACTAAATATTTTGAAAATCTGCAAGTTGCTTAACTTCGTTATTTAGCAATAACTTTCAAACGTTTTTACTAACGTTAAGTTTGTAGTGCAAAATTTGACTCAAATAAATATACATTTTCCCCAAGAAAAATTTAAAAAAGTACTTGACTTTTTCAACAGAATCTCTTTTAGCAATAAAAGTCAAGTCATTTGCTCAAAACTTTTTATTAAGAATTTATTAAGATATACAAAAATAAATATACTAAAATAAATTGGTCTTGAGTTGAGGTAAGTTTGAAATGAAGAAGCTTGACGGATTTTTGACGTAAATGTTATAATGATAGTGTAAAATTGGATAGAAAAGTAAAAAGAGTAGGATAAGAATTTTAAAAATTAGAATTCGATCTTACTCTTTTTCTTTTAAAACTTCAGAAAGGTTGTGATATTTATAAAAGATTAAAAACAATGATAGATATAATAAATGGCAAAATATTCCCTAGAATTCCACTGTAAAAATAGATTATTGCAAATTTGTTATTCTCATACTCATCATTAAATTTATAATCTGCATTTTTATTTAACATTCTCTCGATTAATGTTGCGACAATAAAGATTACTAGGATAGATGCTGCAATTGTAATATTAAAGCCCGTCAGTAATGTTATTCCTGATATTGCAGAGGCATCAAATTGAAGAATTCTAAAAGTTTTAACAATTTGTGTAATGAAGAAAATTTGCCAGATAACATTAAAAAAGCCAAAAAATGAAAAAATATTTAAAGATATATTTTTACTAATTTTAAAAATATTCATACACTACAATTTAACACAAAAGGAGAAAATATGGAAAAATATAAATTACATGAAGATATTAAAATATTATCAGAAAATGTATATATGCCTAATAATTTAAATAATGGTTGGCAACTTGTAAAATATGTGCCTAATTCAGATACAGGGTTTCAAGGTGCTATTTATAAAAATAACAATATATATTTAAATTCAAATTTCAAGACAGGAAAATTTATATAAATTTTCCTGTCTTTTTCTTTTTTATCCAACTAATTATATGCTTTTATAAAGTATTTGTACAAAAACTATGTATTTAGTATACTTAAATAAATATATTAAATAATGTAAATTTTTAATATTGCAATAATAGAATTTTAGCAAAAAAATTTTTTTAGATTGTTTTGGGCTTTCAAGTTATAAAAATAAGAAAGATTATAATCTATGTATCGGGATATTAGTATAAAAAATAATGTGAGTTCCCTGAACAAACAAAAGTATAATAGTCATAATCAGAATTTTTCAAATTTTTATTCATATAAAGTCTCTTTTGGTGGCGAATTAGAAGATAAATTTTTTAAATCCGTAAAAAATGGAGATGAATATACTGCAGCGGGGACTCTTAATAAAATAAACTTTAATATTACTGAAATAGATAATGAAAATGGTAATAATGTTTTCCATTACATTCTACAAGATAATTCTGAAATGTTATGGTCTAAACTTAATACTCTTTTAAAAAATATTGTCTCCAGAGTTGCTCCAAACAAAATAGAAGAAGCACTATCAGCTAAAAATAATGAAAACAAAACACCTTTTGAATGTGCTGTGGATAGTACTTTTCTTAAAAAAGTTCAAAAAGATTTAAATTTAATTTCAAATAAAGGGAATAATTCTTCAGAATCTTTAATAAAATCAGGTATATTATCTCAACCTCAACAAAGTATTGTACAGACAAATGAACAAACTGTTTCTGCAAATGTTTCACCGCTAGAGGATGCAGAGCTTGTCGGGAATGAAACTTCTGATATAAGCCTTTTAAATGATGATATGGGTTTTGATATGTTTTCTAATCTTGAAGAAAATATTGATGGCCAAAATTTTCCTAATGTTATAGGGCAGGAAGCAGCAAAAGCTGCATTGGAAGAATATATAATGACACCGGTTCAAAATAAGAAGCCTATACTTATAAATGGAATTTTATTATACGGGAAAGGAAATAATGGAAAAACATATTTAGTTGAAGAATTATCAAAGACTCTTGATAAAGAAATTATAGGTACGAAAAAGATTTTGAATTTATTAGAAAAACAGGATTTGCCACCTGAAGAGCTTGAAAAACTGTTGAATAGATATATTATTTCCATATCAATCGATGATTATAGAGATATAGATATAGTTTTAGATTATGTATATAAAAATTTTAAAAATACGGGTAATCAGACTATTTTATATATTGATGAACTTGCCAAATTATTCCAATCAGATTTTAATATAAACGGCAGATATTCTTCTCGAGATATACCTGAGTTTATGAGAAAGTTTGATAATTTTGCTTTAAAAGGCGGTGTTTTAATAGGTACTACTAATGACATTGATTTAATTCAAAGTGATATTTTACGGTCAAATCGTTTTCAGAAAAAAGTCGAACTAAAATTTCCAGGGCAAAATGAACGGAAACAAATTCTAGAAAAATATCTAAATGATAAACTTGTTCTAAATGATAATGAGTACTCAAAAATAATTAAAAAAACAGCTGGTTTTTCTTATGGGGATTTAGCTGTTATTTCAAAACTTTTAGATGCAAAGTATGATGAAATAGATTTTGAGGTATTAAATAAGATAGTTCAATCTTATGCTAAAGAAAATCAAATGGGTGAATTAAGTGATGAAGGCACAACAACCAATTATGATTCTGCATTTTTGCGAAGAAAACCTGTTAAAATAAACTTCAATGATGTTGCTGGCATGGATGAGGTAAAAAAGATATTTGATAAAACGGTTGTTAGTCGTCTAAAACCTGAAGTTGCACAGCGCTTTAGAGATAATAAACGTCCGATAATTTCTACAAATTTCTTGTTATATGGCCCGCCTGGAACAGGTAAAACATTTATAGTAGAAGCACTTTCAGGTGAATCTCATATTCCTATGTATAAAATAGATGCATCTTCTTTTATGGATAAATTTGTTGGTGAATCTGAAAAAAATTTAAGACGAATATTTAACCAACTTGAAACAAAATATAATGAAACCGGTGAATACAGTATTTTATTTATGGATGAAGCCAATAAAATTCTAGGACGACGTGATGGTTTAAATAAAAGAGATTCTGAATATGTAGAACAATTATTACAATATATTGATAATTCATTTGAACGGGGTATTATTACCATTACTGCAACAAATTATAAAGATAAAATGGATGATGCGGTATTAAGTCGATTAGGGCAACAAATTATGATAGGATATCCTGATTTGGAAACTATAAAATCTCTAGTAAAATTGCAGTTTAAGAATATTAAATGTGCTTCAAATATTACAGATGAGGATATTGCTATAATTTCTCGTAGTTTGAGAGGGTTTGGTTCAAGAGAAATAAAACAGATGATAACCTCAATTATTGATGAAAATTTGCAAGGCGAGAATAAAGAATTAACTTTACAAGATATAAAAAATGGAATTTCATTATATGCCCAATCTCATGAATTACCAGCAATAAACGAAAGAAATAGAACTGCTGCATATGATAAATTTATAAAACGCCTTGAAATCAGAACAACAGATCCACAATCTTTAGATGATATAGGTGGAATGCAAGATGTAAAAGAGAATTTGATGAATGCAGTGATGTCATCATCTTTAAAACCAGAAATAGAACAAAGATATAAAGCTAATAAAGTTAAAGAACAAAATGGCATATTATTATATGGTAAACCGGGATGTGGTAAAACTTATTTAATGAAAGCTCTTGCTGCAGAAATGGACTTACCTATTTATGAATTTAAACTCAGCAATTTTGGTAGTAAATGGGCACATGAAACAACAGAAAATATTGGTAAGGTATTTAATCAATTAAAAGAAAAGTACCAAAAAACCGGTGAAAAAAGTATTTTAATGTTAGATGAGTTTGAAGATATTGCATCTAAAAGAGAAGGCGAAATTAATTCATCCAGAATAGAAGAAACAAATGCACTTTTAAAAGAAATATCAGATGCAGCTCGAAATGGCATAATTGTAGTTGCTGCTACAAATAATTTTGCACAGATTGATGATGCAATGAAACGTCCTGGAAGATTTGTATGTATAGAAGTTACACCGCCTGATTTTAAAGCAAGAGAAGATATAATAAAAAAATCTTTAGCTGGCAGAGAAATTGCTGAAAAATTATTTGAAGATGAAAATAATTTTTTAATTTTAGCATCAGAAACTGAAGATTTTGTAATTGCTGATATCACAGAGACAATTAATAAATGTGTAAAGACTTCGATTGACAATTATGTAGATAAATTGACTTTAGATGATTTACAAAAAGCTTTTAAACAGCGAAAAGAAGAAAAAATCAAAGAATCGCAACAGTAATTAAGGTATTTTAATATGGAAATAAGTAGTTTAATAAATTTCAATACATATTATAATAATTCTAATTTTTCAAATAACAGAATGGAGAAGAATACGACTCCTGTTATAAATTTATTAAAATATCCGAAAATAAATTCGTTAAATTACATTGCGTATAATAATATTTCATTTAAAGGCCAAAATCATACAAATATTTCAAAACTTATTGATTTAGGTTATGAAAGTGCAAAAATCGGAGCAGATGGAAGGCTTGTAAATAAAGGAAAAAATATAATTTTAAGTAATGCAGATGAATTAATTGCACTTTCAAAAACAGAAAAAGCTTGGTCGAATAATTATATACTTTGTAATGATATTGATTTAAAAAATAAAAATTTTGCAGGTATTGGTAGTCTAAAAAAATATTATAGTGGTAGTTTTGACGGAAATGGTTATACAATTAAAAACTTATTAATAGATAAAGATATTTTTAATTCAGTAGGATTTTTTAGAACTTGTAATAATGCAAGTATTAAAAATTTAACAATTAAAAATGCAGTTATTTCTGGAAAAAGTGATGTAGGTTGTTTGGTTGGTGCTTGTGAAAATAATACGTTAATAGAGAATGTAAAGATTTCAGGTAATATAAAAGCCCAAAATGTTGCAGGTGGGGTTGTAGGTTATTCTAAAAATTCAATTATAAATAATAGTGAATTTAATGGCCGAATTTCTCCATTGAGTGAAAATATATCACAAGAAAATAATGATTCATTTTTTTATACAAGAAAAGTAATTGAAGATAATATAAGTAAATTTTTTGGTGGGATCGCTGGAGTTACTGAAGATACACAAATTATCGGTGCAAATGTGAATGCAGATATAACAAATACGACAATATGTGGCGGCATTACCGGACAATCAGATTGGTCAAAAATTAATGACTGTGTATTTAGTGGGAATATTGATAGTAGAGAGAACTATGGATATCTTGTTGGTTCATTAAGAAGATCTCAAATTAATAGAGCTTATTCTTTTACAGAAAAACCTCTAATTGGTGAAAATCGTAATTCTTCTTTATCTCAATGTTTTAGTTGTGTAGATGCATTAAATGAAGATTTTTATCATAATTGGAATAGTGAAATTTGGAATATTGCACCTCAAAAATTACCAAGATTAAAATTACAACTTTCTGAAATGGATTCGACATTGGTATTTTTAGAAGATTTAAATAATGATATTAAAAATAATAATATAAAGATTAATACAGCTTATGTTGCACCAAAATCAATAAAAATCAAATTGGATAATATGGAATATCCAAAACATTATCAAGAAAATGATTCAATATTAAATAAAATAAAAAATAGTACTAATAGTGCGGAACTAGAAAGAATATTTGTCAAATTGACAGATGCTAATAGTTTTTCATGTGATCCTGAAAATAAAAAGCATGATGAGGTGCTACTTGCTTTAGTTAAAAATCCATATTTTAATTTGAATAAAAAATGGAATAATAACGTAGTTATGGCGAACATAAGAGCTTTAACAGGAAGTTTTGAAGCTGCAACTTTCTGTACTCCGTTATATGTTCTTTCAGCATTGAATAAAGGATACGTATTTCAAGAAGCTTTAAAAAGAGATGACATAGATCCTTTTATCAAAAATGGTTCATCAAGTTTTGTAGGAATATTTGATGCTTTATATTATGCTCCAATAGCAACGAATATGTTCTTATTATTTAATTCTAAAAATCCTAAAGTACAAGAATATGTAAAACAGATGAAGTCACAATTACCATTAAATGAATCATCTGATAAATTAACGAATTTGTTATGTCATAATTCATTTACAAAATTCAAATATGATGAAACAACAAATGAAGTAGAAATACCTATTTCTGTTTTGGATGAATTTAATGATATAAGTGATGTTCATTTTGATAGTCAAACAAATTATAAATCACTTTGGGATGTAATAAATTCTCCTGATATTCCAATGTCATATCAAGATTCATTAGGAAATAATATTTTGCACTTATTGGCACAAAAAAATATGTCCCCACAAGAAGAAGTTACATATTTTGAAATCGTAGCTGATGAAATAGATTTAAATCAAAAGAATAGAAATGGTGATACACCATATATCTTGGCATTAAAAAATAAAAAAGATTTGTTGTGTTTTAAAATGCTTGAAAAAGGTGTAAAAGATAAATATTATACTGATGCAGAAGGGAATAATTTATTATTAATCAATCAAAAGTATAATAAAACTAAACAATCTCTATTACTAACAGAAAAACTTCATAATATGGGATTTTCTCTTAATACAACAGATAAAATGCAATCAACTCCATTGATTGAAGCGGTTAAGAATAACGATATGCAAAAGTTAAATTATTTATTATTAAATGGTGCAGCTGTTGATTTATGTGATGAAAATGGGCAAACTGCTATGCATCATGCATTTATTAACCATAATATACAAGCAATTAAATGGTTAATGGATAATTATGCTTGTCTTTCTGTTAAAGATAAAATTGGTCTTACCCCAAAAGACTATTGGCCGGAATGTGATTCAATAGAAGAGTTTGCAGCCTTAAATTGGGATGCTGCAGTTACTATATATAATTATGCCGGCATTCAGGCTGTTGATTCTCAATCTTTAAATGTAACTAATTTAAATAATTTGAGTAAGGAATCAATAGATTTAAATTATTTTAATGTAGAAGAATTGAAAACAAAAGGAAAAGCTCAAGAAAAGGCTTTGGTACATTTGTATTTATATTTATGTAGTAAGAATTCTGACAAACAAGAAAGCCAGAAATTTTTATCTCAATTAGCTATAACAAATAACCCTTATACAAAAGAATGTTTAATAAAAATTTTAAACGATAAATTAGTTGATATAAACGAAAAAAATGAAGATGGTGATACACCTTTATTATCAGCGTTAAAAAGTTATCAAATGGCAGAAACAGATAAGGAAAAATTATCTTGTATGCAAAATATAAAATGTTTACTTGATTTTGGCGCAAATGTTGATATTGCAGATGATAACGGTCAAACCGCTTTACATCATGCAGTATTTACAAATAATATTATGATATTCAATGAGATCTTAGGTAAACATCCTAATATTAATCATACAGATATTTTAGGTAAAAATCCTATTCAATATATAGAGCAATCTCAAGACAATCCAATGAGAAAAGTTTATAATATTTACGCAGAAAAAAGATCATTAAATTAAGTTCAGTAAAGGAGAATTATATGCATATTACTAAAATTCAAAATTACAATTTACAAAAAAATTATTTTAATAATAATCAAAAAAAATCTAATAACAAAAATCCAAATATTCAATATCCACAAATGATGACTCAAAATGCTTATTATATGCCAAGTTTTGGCTATTGTGATATACATATGCGATTGATGAATACATTAAATGATAAATTTGCAAATACTATAAATTCAGTTTTTAATACAAGAAATAACATAATAAACAGTATTTTATCAAATCGTGAAAACAAAATAAATAAAAATAATCAAGCACATAAATTGGCTGCACAAATGATTGGTCAATTTGCCAATTATCAATATTCAATGGCTGAAGTAATACCATCGTATGCTATAGCTTCATCTGCACAAGTCGCAGCTGCACTTTCTAAATCACAAATATTTACAAATCCTGTAGATATAATGTTAACTATTAATAATCTCCAAAATATTGAAACTAAAGATGGTATAGACAAAAATACCGGACGTCCATATACAGATGAACAAATGCGTAAATCTAAAGCAAATACTCAATTGTATTCAACAGTAATTATGCTTGAGCTTTTAGATAAAAATTTGAAAAATTCTAATTTAGATGAAAAAACTAAATTAAATTTAAAAGATTTACGTGCTATGGTTATTGGTTCAATTGAAAAAATATATGGAAAAGATGCATATAATAGAATTCAAATTCTAAAAGAAATGGGCTTAGATGCCAGTGTAGAAGATAAACGAAAATCACTTGATTTGGTAAAAGAATTTGATGAAAAAGCCCAAGAACTGAAGTTTTCATCAGAGTTTGACGAAAAATTGAATGAGTTAATAAATTATATCAATAAAAAAGAAAATAGAACTAAAGAATATAATAACAATATTAAAGAAATAAAAATCCCTGTAATTACCTTAAAATATCATACGCATCCGCATGAACATTCTCACAATAATACTGACGTAAGTGAACATGAACACAATCATTATCATACTCACGAAGAAATGCATGAAAAAGGGATTGAACATACTCATCAAGAAAGTGATTTTAATGAATAATTAATATAAGGGGAAATGAATTATGAAAATTATACCAGTTTTACCAAGATTTATGTCAAATAACAGTCAAATTTCTACAGATAAACCGGCTGTTCTAAATAATAATCAAAATATAAATACTGAAAGTACAGATGATGAAAAAAGATATTTTCTACCATCATTCCATAATTTAGGTCAAAGTATTCCGTTTGGAGGTAAAGAAAGAGAAGATGGTATTAATGTAAAAAAAGTAAAACAAAAAATAGAAGAAACTAAGAATGCAATAGCAATTCTTAAAAATAGTAATGGGCCTGAACAATCTGATATTGTAAAAGAAGCTTATCAAAAAATGAATGATTATAATCATTGGCAATTGATAAAAAATCAAACATATGATAATGCAAAAATTGAAGCTGAAGATGCAAGAGTCGCTAATAAAAGGTGGTATGGCTCATATGGAGTAAGAGCAAGAGATGCCAAAATGGAAGAATTATATTATTCAAAAGAACGTAAATATAATCTTAGTCAAGATGATATAGAAAAATACAATGGCATAATAGCTTTATATGAAACTAATGTAAAAAATGATAATTTAAATAAATCTCAACAAATAAAAATTCTTGAAGATAAACTTAAAGAATTAGAAACTAATATGGATTATGCAACTCTATATGACGAAATAAATTCAACATTGAATTCAAAGGGTGGTATTGAAAATCGTATTGCAGGATATCGAAGTATAAAAGATGAAATTGCCAGAACTTTTGTAAACCCATTAGAAGCAAGTAAGAACGATCCTAATGTGAAAATACCTTCTGCGATTATGCTTTATGGTGCAACAGGCTGTGGAAAAACAACTTTATTAGACGCGATCAGTGAACAATCAAAAGATTATGCAGTAGTAAAAAATTTATCAAATCAATTAAGTTCAAATACTGATTCGTTTAAAACACAGATGGATTATTATTTGGAAGAGGCACGTGAGCGATACAAAACAACCGGTAAAAGAACTATTTATTTGATTAATGAGGCTGAAAAACTTTTTTGTATGACTCCTGAAGATATCGAAACTTCCGGTATGTTTTTAGATGCAAGTGATGTGGCTAAAGTAGAAAAATATAATGAAATTGCAGATTGTGATCTTAATGTCAATTTCTTTAAATCATTGTTTGATACAATATCTAAAATCCCAACAGAAGACAATCCAGATGGCGCAGCTGCAACAATATTTATAACTTCAAATTATCCGCATCTTATACACAAAGATTTATTAAGTCGTGATGGAAGACATGGAAAATTAATGAAAATAGCTATAAAACCGGCAGCTGATGAAGATTTAAAAGAAGTTATGCAATTTTATTTTAAAAAGTATTCGGATTTGGTCGAAACAATAAAAATGCTTTCTACAAAAGAGAATTATGCTGATTTAATTAATAGTTTGCCTGATATAACTAATAAAGGGAAAGAAGTACTTATTGCAAAAGTTAAAGATGGTACTATAGTTAATATGCATATTGATCCGACTTGTGGAGAATTTAAAAATTTCGAGCAATTTATAAAGGGTAATAATCCGTCGATAAACAGAGGTGCATATTCTAATGCAAGGATACAAAATATTGCTGATAAAGCATTTGCAGCTTATTTAGAAAACCCAGCTGTCCCTTATGAAAATCACTTCTGTAGAATAAAAAATGAATGGGGTGTAGATATTACTTCTCAGACTTACAGGTATTTTAACAATGTATATGAAATGGTTGAAAACCCTGAAAAATTTAAAAATACTTATGCGTCAATAGAGGAAAGTATTTTAGATATGAGAAATGCTTATTTAGATGGGCAGTTAAGTGATGATGAAGTTAAAGAATTCAAATATCAGGTAAAAGATATTAAAGCTAAATATAAAGAACTGCAAGCAAAAAGTAATTTAAGTGATTTAGAACAAAAAGTATTGAAACAATATGAGGTATTTTTAGAAGCAATTGAAGATTTAGATTTGTAAAAATATGTTGAAAATATAACAAATTCTGGTATTTTTATAATTAATATCTTAACGAAAGGCAAAATTATGACGGATAATCTTAACAGTATTGTTCCAATGTTCAAAACAATGCCATATACAATTAAATCAACTGCAAAACCAGAATTTCTGCCTAAAACAGAAAATGATATATTGCAGTTAAATGAGAAAAATAAAAAAAAGGAAACAATAAAATATGTTTCAATTGCAACAGGTATTGTTTTAGCATTAATTGCAATCTTGAAAAGAAAACAAATTTCCGAGCTTTTTGCAAAATGGTTTAAAAAGCAAGAACCAATAAGTATAGGAGATAGAAAACCTAATTTGTCTACGCCTAAAGAGCCGGAACTAAAGATAAAACCGACAGAAACTACCGAACCTGTATCACCATTAAATAAGCCTTTAGAAAGGGATTTATCAAATCCATTAATAGAACGTTATGAGGAATTAA
>CASERN010000013.1 GCA_949290355.1 uncultured bacterium
AGAATGCCGTTCAGATAAGCTTCTAAACAGGTTTATTGAAGTCTTTGGTAAATTTGCAGATAACAAGCCTCACTACCATCCTGATGATGACGGTCTCGCTGCAGTTTTAACCTCTTTTGTTGAAAAAAGAGATGATATCCAGGAATCTACAGTTCTTAAAGCTATTGAGTTAATGAAAAAAATCATATCTCAAAAAGCAAATTACGAAAGATTAGAAAGAACGCTTGTTTCGGCATATGATGCAAAATATAAAAATTCAGAACCTATAAAAAAAGCGCTTGAAGAACTAAAAGTTATTTCTAAAGATATGCAATACAGATTGGGGGCAGATGACAAATGATAGTACCACCAATTAAAACATATTCATATAAAACTTTTGGGCTAAAATCTGGTAAATCTCCAAGTGTACAAAAAACAGTTGAAACAAAGCAAGTTGAAACTGAGTTTAATAACCTTGAACTTGTATCATTTAAAGGAAATTCGCAAAACTGGACAGAAGGAACTCTCAAAGGTTATGATGAACAATTAAGATATATACAAAGTATTTTAATTGACCCGATAAAAGATGTAACAGCCACAGCAGCACCTATTGTTATTGTCTATTCACCGGATAAAGATGTTGCACAACTTGTAAAAACCAGTGTTGAAAAAAGCTTAACATCTTCTGTTAATAAAATTAGTGCAAATACAGAAAAAACATTTAATGTATTTTTAAACAATGCACTTAATCAGGGGCGAGCTAATTTCCTTTCTTCAGGTAAAAAATCAATCCTATTTTTAGATAAAATTGAAAATTATATCAGTGCATCAGATAAAGAAATTCCAAGACTAAAAAAAGATTTTAATGACATATTCAGCACTGAAGATTTTGAAAAAATAAGACAAAATGGTAATAATATCGAAAATATAAACATATTAAAAAGCACAGCCGATTATTGTTCAGGTCTTCCAAAACGAGCAACAGATATTAGTTCAGCTACATCAATTTTTTCAATTGCACAGAGCCCTCAAATAATTGATTCTGAATTATTACGTCGACCTGAAAAAGTTTATACAATAGTTTTTTCTCCGCTTTATGGAGAAGCATTTGCAAATATTTTAAAAAACGAAGTCCTTAAATATGACTCTTTTGTTCAAAACATAAGATATTTACCAAACAAGGATATTGAAAAACTTGAAATGCCATATAAGAGTTGGAGAAATCTTCAAAAAATTAAAAACAGCACAAACAAAAACCCTCTTGACTTAAATACATCAAAAATCCCGTTTGACGTGATTGCGCAATTTTGCTCTCCAGATGATAAATACGGGGCATTCTTAACTAAACAAATCCCGGGAATTGTCCAAAAAGCGACCTACAAATATATCGAAAATCCTGAAAAAGATTTCCTTCAATATTTACTAAAAGAACTAAAAACAACCAAAAGAATGCTGACGCCAGAAAATTTGGAACGCGAAAACAAAATCAAAAATTTTGTCGAATATAAACAAAAACCAAATATTATAGATGACTTAAACCAAATAGATAAAATGCTTAAAGCATACATCGCAGGATTTATTCCAGCAAAAAAAATCAACGATTTAGTTTCTGAAATAGTTAACACTGAAATTGACTCTGTTAAAAATGGGATAACTCAAGAAGATACTTTTGCAAAGTTAAAATACAAATCAGTTTTAGACAAATTAAAATCAGAATACATCATATCAAGAATAGACCAACTGTCAGAAAATCGTTACAAATTCTCATATCAAGACGGTGAAACAGATTATGTAGACCTATACTTAGGTTCGTTTGGCTGGGGAAAAGAAACTCTTTGGGTTAATTCAAGTGATATTAAAAAAATTGAACTCACAAGACATTTTATAAACGAAATAAAATCATTAGATGAGTTTAAAGACGTCAAAGTAATTGAATTTCCTATGGATGAAAAACCTAAAAATGAACTATACAAGCCCACAGGAAGAATTACGATTGATAAAAAACCAATATATTATATCGATTTAAAAGAAAAAGAAACTAACAAGGAGGTTAAGAATGAAAATTAATCCAGTCTCAATTATAAGTAATAATATTTACAAGGTTAACTTTAAAGCTCAAAATAATGATGATGAGTATGTATATGTACCATTAATTTGGGATGATGAAAAATTTGACAGTGTGGAATTTTCTACAAATCAACAAAATTCTCAAGCACAACCGAGGGACCAAATATCAACCCCAACTATTGGAAACAATCAAGGTTCCAAGTTTAAAAAATTTGCAACAAAAGCTGCAGGGACAGTAGGGACTTTAACACTTGTTCCGGCAGGTGTTGAAAAGGTTGTAAAGGGAGTTGAAAACACAGTTACATCAACAAAAGATTCAATCAATAACACAATGGATTCTGTTGCAGAGATAAAAGATCACGCAAGAACATTGTTCCACAAAGATAAAACACAAAACATAGATACTCAAACACCAACTGAAACTCATTCGGAATCCCTTTTAGCCGGGGAAACACCGGTTCAAGACCACAAAGATTTTGACAGAATGCATCAAGACAATAATGAGTCGCATGAAGTTATAGATGATGTTGAAAACGAAATTGATGAGCATACTCATGATGATGATTCAGATTCAGAATTTTACGAAAGTTAGAAAAATGATTACAAAAATTCAACCATATCAGATAAATTTTAAATCGTATGAATTCCCGCAAAAGCCTTAT
Organism: uncultured bacterium; assembly: GCA_949290355.1. GTDB lineage: Bacteria > Cyanobacteriota > Vampirovibrionia > Gastranaerophilales > Gastranaerophilaceae > Stercorousia. Next base: position 2,709 of record CASERN010000013.1, read on the forward strand.
GAACAAAAAGGTTACATTCAAACGCAAAAAATTCCAACCGAAAGTGACATAATAGAAACTACTATTAATTCTATTCCTGACATAAAAAGTCCATCAAATATCTATTCAACAATCGGAAAAATATTTGAAAATGACGGACTTTTTACACAAGCAAAAATGTGTTTTGAAAAAAATGCACAATTTTTAACGAACAAAAAAGCTACAAACTCTCAAATTCAAGATAATGAAAATGATTTGATAAGAATACACAATAAAATCCAATCATCACTGGATATTAAAGGATAAAATATGAAAGTAGAATTATTAAACTCAAAAAAAATATATTTTACATCACAGGTAAATGATGATTGCGCAAGTCTTTTAGGTAAAAACGCGATAAAAAATTACGTAAATATTCAAAAACAGCATCAGCAGGAAGATGATGAAAAATATTTTGAAGTACAGCAAGTTATATATAATTCACTACAATCACTGGCATCTTACGGCAAATACACAGCATTTAAGAGTTTATTCAAAAATATAGAACAAGAAGAAGAATTAAAGCAAGATGCTTATCTATACAACAGTGCAGGGGACGTTTATAGAGCTGAACACGATATAGAAAAAGCCCACAGACTTTATGAAAATGCTTATGAATATGCTCAAAATACCGACGGAAAAACCTTCTTTGAAATCGAAAGGAATTACCTTGAATCTTGTCTTCAGCTTGGACAAAATATTGACCGGTAGCTTGAAACTCTTAAAAACAGAAATCTGCCAAATTCAACAGTAAACTACCTTGAACTTGATTCATTTAAAAACCTGAAAGAAGGAAATATTAAAAAAGCTAAAGAAGAAGTTTTATGTGCGTACTTTATTGCAAAAAATCATGACATTATAAATGACAATTTATACTACAAAGCGGCTGTTATCATGGCTTCTGATTCAAACTACGAACAAAGTACGATCATTTGTAAAAACCGTCTTGATAGACTAAAAAAAGAAGGAAAAACTTTCACCCACGAATTTTTGAACTATTTAACACTCCTTGGAGTTAACAATCTTCAATCAGCTACTAATTCAACAGAAACTGATAAAGCTAAAAACACACTGTTAAATGCTTTAGAGCTGGAAAAAACAGTTAATGACCCAGTTATAAAAGAAGAATTGTTGTATAATCTGCTTAAATTGGATTTCGAAAAACCAAATAAAAATACAATATTTAACCAAGCAGCAGAATTTATAAATAGTAGCAAGAATAAATCACATCAAAAAGTGATTTGCCAAAAAACTGCAGATTATGCATTACAGCTTGGGAAAGAACAATTCTTTACAACAAAAGAAAGTAAAGAAATTTCAAAACCGTATTTTGACAAGTTGGAAGAAATTTTAATTAGTAATAATAACACTGATAATAAAGAACTTATAAATCTATACATCAAATTACAGGAAGTATACCCTGAATTAGAATCCGAATATTCTACAAAATTAAACAAACTAAACAATAACTATGACCTTCCGATAAAAAATATGCTATCAAACATAAAATATCATCTTAATAATAATAATGAAGAAACTTTGCAAAAAATACTTAACAGCATAATTCAGGATCCCAAAATTGATGATATTCGTAAAGGAATCGCAACAGACTTCAAGCTTTTACTAAAAATAGGCAAAGGTATAGATTTCACAAAAACAACTGATGAACTCTTACAAAATGTCTCTAAATTGTATAATCTTTATAAAAAGGATTCTTCAAACAAACTTCTTGCTGAACATATTTATCACACCTACAACAGGTTATCAAATATTCAATATAATGCCGGCAGATACTCAGATTCTGCAATATCATCTGACAGAGTAGAAGAAATTGCAAAAGATTTAGATCTGCCTCAAGTAGAACGCGAAAAGATAAAAGTTTTTTCAACACTTCGCAACTACAAAGCAAAATACTATTGCAGAGCAGAAAGCAGATGTCTTGAATTTTTGCAAATGATTAGCGGAATTGACAGATACCAAGCAAAAAAAACAAGTATTGATAAATTCATCTCAGGAAAAACCGAAAGCCAATGCAAAAAAATCGCATCTACTTTCGAAACTTTAGGAATAATAAACTTAAAAAACAATAACTATAATGATTCTATCGAGTATTACAAAAAAGCAGTTGATTTAAGGCAAAAATTAAGTTCCAAAGACATATATTTGGCAAACGATTATGCCGCATTAGCAAGACTTGCAATCCTTGGCTACAGTATTTTTGATGACAATATCTCATCAAAAGAAATGCACAACAAATGTCTTGCAATACTTGATGATAAATTCCCAAATGAACAAATCACAATAGAAGAACACGAGTTCCACAAGAAATACTACGGATTCGGTCTTAGTTCATTTGGTAAATACATGCCTTGGCGCAATACCGATGCAATAATTGACAAATTTAAATGTTACAACAGGGAGTTAAATATATGCGAATAGATATTATCAGACCTGGATTTTACACTAATACAATTCCTTCAAATAAAAAAATAAATTTAGCACAAGTAACAACCCCTGTTATAAATACTAACAATCCAAAAATTCTACCATCATTTGGTTGCTTCGTTAATTTCAAAGGATACAATGAAGATAAAGCATTCATTACATCTGCAAAAACTGCACTTGATAACACAATGCAAGATGTTATAAATTACTATAATGAAAACAATTATGAATTTGAAGACGCACTGGAAATTCTCCATGAAAATAATATTAAAGAATATAATAAAGTAATAAATTCGAATAAAAACTTCAAACGTTATGAAAAAGAATTTGATGTATTTAATAAAGTTACCTTAAATTCAATAAAAGACGTTCAATACGGAGAATCTCAATTCAGCAGTTATTGGAATGAAAACAGTTATATCGGGAGCAAAAAAATTGTTGATATTATTAACAAAGCTACAAACACTGACCCTGAACAAGATATTAACAAAACATTAAAAAATCTTGATTATGAAGAAGTGAATAAACTTAGACAAAATCTTATAATTGAATGGTTCAAAAATGAAACTGAAATTTTAAATAATTCAGATAACAACGTTCATAAAAACAACAAACAGCTTTATGCCGAATTAGAAAAACGCATTGGCAAGTTTGAAACAAGAAAATTTCTCAAAGAACAAGAAAGCTTTTATACAAGAGAATTTAACAAAGTAACCATTGACAAGATTTTAAACAACAAAAATACAAAAGAACAAAAACTTGAAGCTGTCAATGCGGTTTTAGGCTACATAGAAAACCAACTTAAAACAGAAGATTCTTTGAGCATGGAATCTCATCTTGAAACAATTTCAAAAGTGCAGCAACATCTAAAACAAGGAATTAACAAAGAATCTGTAGATTTTGTTGAAAACGATTTCAAAGCACTATATGAAATTGCCATATCTGATTGGCAAAAAGCCTCGTTGCCTTCGCTTATCAACCGTTCATTAACCCGTGCGATTTATGTTAATGACGCTGAAAAAAATACACCGGTGATGACAACTATTCCAGGATATAGCGAACTATCACTTGAGCAAAAATATTTTGTTGCAAGATACTATTCCAAAAACAACAATGAACTAAAAAATAATATGCTCAAGCAAATTATCCAAGACAGAGATATCATGGACCCATCAGTTATTATTGACACAATTAGTCTAAAAATCGAAAGCGACCGCCAAAAATACTTTAATCAATTAGATACTTTCTATGATTATCTAAAAGACCGTCAAGTAAAACAAGATTTGGAAATACCTGAAGTTTCAATAACACATAAAAAGGGTTCTTTCTCGTTTATTGATACCTACATGTTTGAACTAAATAAACTTGATGAATATTTTAATAAATCAACAAAAGATAAACTAAATTATTTATCAACACTAACTCAAGACGAACTTTTACTGGCAAACAATAAAATTAAACAACAGTGGGATGAAAACGAACTTCAATATTTGTTGGAAACAGAAGTAAGAAAACAAGCAAAATACACAAGTATTAACACAAAAATGTATGAAGAATTACAAAAAATAAATGTTAATTTAAACGACATTAAAATAAAAATTAATAATATTTCATTCACACTAAAAGATTTAATTGACAACAAATACATCCTAAAAGGAGAAACAGAACTCAAAAAAGCAGTACAAAATTCATCAACGTTGATTGCTGATGCTGAACGTACCTATTATATGCAAACACCACAGGAACAAGCCCAAACAGACATAAAAATCCGTGAAAGTATGCCTGTTATTATAGATAACCTAATTCAAAAAACCGATGACAAAGATATTATTGAAAAATTAACATTTATAAAATCGAAATGTAAAGACCCAAGAACAAAATCAAATGAAGTTCTTGGCATGTTAAAAACAATAGCTATCGGTAGAGCAATGGGAATTGGCATGAATAAAGGCTATAATGGACTTGGCCATTTGATTCAGCATCACGCGCATAATCTTTACCAACCAATGGTTGAAGCAGGAAATGTATTAGATAATACTGATATTGGCACACAAGTACTTCAAAGTGTTGGTATTGGGACAGCAGCAAACACAGCAGCTCATGCTGTAACTGAAGGAGGTATTTTATCAAGCGTATTTACATCAATACCTCCTATTGATCCAGTTGCAGCAACTATATTTATTGCATCTTCGGTAGTTGCATTGTGCGCTATATCAGGTTCAAAAGCGACAAAACTCGAACGTCAGCAGCGCGAATTATACGTAGAATTTTCAAACTAAAAAGAACAGAATTATGATTATAACTAAAATACAACACTATTTTCAACAAACTTCGAATAATACATCAATCGTGAAAAAAACATGGCCACAAAGTTTTACGTCTAATGTGCAGCTAAATCGTGATATATTTATATCTCACGATGAGAATAATGTGAATCAACAATATCTTAGCACTTATGAACCAGGAGAAACAAGAGCCAATTATATTTCTTCGGAGTTTGAATACTATGAAAAGGTTCTAGCTGAGCTGAATTCAGATTCTAAATTGGATTATAAATGGATACAAGATAATACTGATGTTGTAAAAAAACTTTTTGGAATGGAAATACCAAGAAACTCAGTAATAAGCGAAATATTTTTATCAGAATTAAATTCTAACAGGGATAAATTTACACAAAATATCATAAATATGTATCAACAAGAGGTGGATCAATACTACAAAAGAATTTTCCCATATTCCAATTACAGTAACCCTGCACAAATAAAGGTAAGAAACTTTGACTTAGATGTACTTAAAACCTACAACTTGGCAATGAAACGTCTGGATTACGATGGAACAATCCCAGAAAACCTTTCACTAATTTACAGAACAATAACCCCGCTTCCAAGTGTAAAATATCTGCAAAACCATACCAACGCAAAGATTATAGATGCAAAAGAATATTTTAAAACTCATTCTATATGTGAGGGGTTTGATAAATTAGCATCTGAAGCAAAAAACAACTATGAAAAAACAGGTCAAAGAAGTATAATTTTAGTAAGTAACCTATACCTCAAATCACGCATGATTGAGCAAAATAAAACTTTATATCATGGTTTGATGCAATTCAAGGATAATTATGGGACAATACTTGTAACGGAAGACCTTTTACCAAGTGTGAAATATAACTCCACAACCGACAAACATAATTTTGCAAGCATCCCAGCATACGAAGGCGATAAGCAAAGGTTCAAGACTAATATACTTGAACCTATACAAAACAACGATGTAAACGCACCTCAATTTGTAGTTTTTAACAGCAAAACAATTTCTAAAGATACACGAGAATTTTTACAAGCAGGACTTAACGAAATTGATTCAAATATATACACCTTAAGTTCTACAACAAATATAAATGATTTTAGAAAAATTATCTCTGATATCAAAGAAAAATCACAAAATAGTAACAAACCAACATTTATCATTATTCCACAAGCCTACAAATACGTAGCTACAAAACCTGAAAATATTGAACTGCTTAAATCATTACAATATTCAAACGGAGGAAAAATAATTCCGATTCTTTCAACATCTTACCCTGAAAAATTAATAGATAAAATGCAAATCCAAAATACATCAAAACAGTTTACATTAAATAAATTGAATGAAAAAGAATTAGAAGAATTATTAAAATTTAATGTTGAAAAAATAGATGATGAGATAAACGATTTAATAACATTAGGCAGTGGAATTCAAGCATTGGATACAAACATTGATTACAAAAATCTTGCAGCAATGTTAAGCCACAGCACATACAACGGGTTCAAAGATATACAGAACATCGTTCAAAAAGCTAAAAAAGCATATTTATCATCTCAAAAACAGTCATTAAACGATTATATATTAGAATTTATAGTAGGAGGTCTAAATAATGAAAATTAGCGCACTACAAACCGTAAATACCAGCAACACAAAAAAACAACCCATGTCATTCACTGCTTATTATACACCGCAAGGGGTTCAACTGTTAGAAAAATATATTATGGATATGGCAAGACAAAGTGGTAGCCATTTAACAGATATTGATATTGCAACAATGCGCAGAAGTATAGCATCATTTAATGCGTTTTATGAAGGTGCAAAAACGATCAACCCTCAAAGAATTTCTAATGACTTATATCACAAATTCAAAATCCCATCAGATTTTAGAGGGGACAAAATTCTAGCAGCTGCAAGTGCTTTAGTTGCAAACATCTTCCACCAGCTAAAATTACCTCAACCAAAAGGGATTTATAAAGATAGTTTAGCACCAAATGTTTTGGGAAATTGTAATATAGAAACGAGAATTATCAGATTTACAGACAGATTCCATTGGCCGGAAGTTCAAAGTGAAGCTATTAAAGCAAAAGTTGAAAACCATTCTTCAACCGGACATTTCTTAAAAACATTTATTCACGAATTCATGCACAATTACCACATAAAAAGACTAAATGAAATCGTTTCATGTGCGCAAACAAATTCGGTATATGCAAGTATTGCAAATTCCCCATCATTCAGGGTATTACGTCAACAGCCAAATTTTGTTACAAAAACATTTATACAAAATGGCACACAGATTGCGAATCAAAGAACAAAAGACTACATCGCGATAAAATTATCACAATATGGTTCAACAATGCCTGCTGAAATGTTTGCCGAAGCTGGTGCAAAGCTTATCGCAAACTCGCTTGATATGAGAACTCTTCGCCCATCATATAACCCGTTTGCATTCAAAAATTTCACCCAAGATAAATATCTTATGCAAATGATGGATGATTTTTATAACGGAAATTTTGACAAATATCTATAGGAAGAAGATGAAAATTACACAAATACAAAAACAAACAAATACACAAAAATTCACAGGATTAATCCCTCAATCACAATTAAGAGAACTTGCCAGGACAAATACACCTCAAGCAAGGAAATTGTATAACACCTGTCTTGGTTTTAACGCAGTATATCGGGGTGCTCAAGAAGTTAACCCTGATACAATAGCACGGCAAATTGCTGACAAATTTCAAATAAATTGCGATTTTGGAAATAATCCGCTAGTAGCTTGTTTTATCGCGTTGACTTCTAACATTTTCCATAAGCTTAGATTCACTCAGCCAACAAACGTCATCTTAAGAGATTTATCTAAAACAAAGAATTATAAAGATGTTCTTGGAATTTGTGCTGTTCATACCTACGATAACGACATATATACAACATTTAAAGAAACTTTCCCTCTGAGGTCTGTTGTTATAAACTCTGCTAATGACTGGGAATCAATCCAGTCTGATATGATTAGGATGAGAGATAACAACCATATGTCAACAAACCATTTTCTTGCACCGTTTATTCACGAATTTATGCACAGCATGCATTTTGATAATTTAGTAAAACGATTTGGAACAGGAAGTGTCAAAATGTCAGAACTTCAAAAAGAGTTTAAGAATAAAAATACAATATATATGCTGCAACGTGAAACCAGTAATTACGGTTCAGTAAGTCCTTGCGAGATGTTCGCCGAAGAAATGACCGAACTTGTAGTTGATTCGCTCCATCCAAGAACCCTTATGCCTAATGAAATGTTGTTTAAAATGAATAGAAGAAAAGAAAGCATTGAAATGGATAATCTTTTAGATGCCTGCTGGAATGGAGATATAAAGACAGTAGAAAAATTTCGCAGACGCAGACTTGGAATATTTGGACTGTAGGTAAATATATCGCCTTGAGCTTAATAGATTTATAGCGACACAAACTTAATAAAAACAATTTCTGGAAAAATATAAAAATCCTATGCTAATTAAATTTCCAAGGAATTTTATTTAAAATATCAGCTTTTTAGTATTTAAAATACTCTTTTAGTGAATTTTTTGAGGATAAGTACCGTTCTAGTAAAACAAGGCTTTTTATCGATTTTAATTAGTATAATAACCGTAATGAAAAAGATTTTAGCAATTGCGTTAATACTGACAATAGTGTCAATTTTACCTGTATCTGCATCAATTGAACATAAGGTAATTAAGGTTATTGATGGCGATACTGTATATGTTGACTTTAACAATAACGGAATTCCAGAGCAAAATGAAAAAGTTCGTATTAATGGAATTGATACCTTTGAAACTAAATTAAATGACGGTTTAGAATGGCAAATGAAACTTTATGGCTTATCACAAGACGAAGCCTTAGGACTTGGGTATTATGGAAAAGAGTTTGCTAAAAAGGAATTGTTGAATAAATCTGTAAAAGCAGAATATACAGCAGGAGAGAAGTTTGATAAGAATAACAGGCACTTGATGTCTATATATTATGACTGTAACAGGCATGGCAAGTGTAAGAATTACGAGCAAGAGGTCTTAAAAACAGGACTTGCGACAATTTATACAAAATCAAACCTTGCAGATGAATTAAAAACTTATCAGAGCTTGGATAAAATAAAAGCCTATGCTGAAAAATCTCATAGTCTTAATCTTGTTGTATTGAATAAGAAAAACGGCAAATACCATAAGTTAGATTGTAAGTATGGTTGTATGGCTAGTCAGCAGGATTTGATAGATAAACCTTTAATTACATATTCAACAGCAAGCTGTTGTTATCCAAAAGGAATAAAACAAAAAAAATATAAACCATATAAAAATATCGTAAAACCCGATGCAAAAGATGGAAATATTGAATTATATTTTCTAAGTCCGTTAAAACAAAAACACCCAGAAAATAATTGTAAAAGTTCAGCTTGTAAAGCACTATTGTATAATATAGATAATGCAAAAGAAAGTATTGACTTTGCAATATATGGTATTGCAGAACAAGATAGGATTTTTGAAGCATTAGTCAATGCTCAAAAAAGAGGAATTGAACTTAAAATCATAATTGATGAAACAAGTGTTAAAGGGAAATATGTAAATGTTGATTATATAAAACAAAATGGTATTGATTTAAAAATTGAAAATTGGGCTGGCAAAATGCATATGAAATCTATTATCATTGATGATGATATCCTTGTTATAGGCTCTATGAATTTTACTAAGCAAGGTGAGAAAATGAATGATGAAAATTGCGTAGTTATTAAAAATTCTCAAATATTAAATAGTGCATATAAAAAAATATTTTTTAAACTTTGGAATTCAATTAAATAAATCAAAAAGTTTATTTATAACTGTAAATTTAGGCTTTTTATTTCTATAAAACTCTCTGATTTTTTTGATATTTTCAGGTCTTATCATTTCTTCTAAGGACATATCAATATTCCATCCGACTCTTTTGAAATTTCTACTATTAGCATTATTTTTATCATCTTCATATTTCTTAGCTTTAAAAAACAAATCAGGGTGATGTTCGTATAGATTTAACCAATTATTTTTACTTTGGAACGGGCAAAAATAACAACCGGAACGATTCGACCACTCATAGTATTTAGGAAGCCCAATACCTGATTTTGTTAGAATTTCCAAAACATCTGAATAATATAAGCCATAATTGACAAATGGGTAAACTTCTTTTATTTTTTGATTATTATATTTATTATATTCAGCACGGTGTAATTCATCTGCTCTAATACCAATAAAAAGATGAATTATTGAGTTATTTTTATTTAATTTGCCAGCAATAAATTTCTTAAAAGGTTTTGTTTTTAATTCTACAGTACACCACCTTTTTATTGGAGAAGGAAAATAATTATGTAAAGACATTAGGTGTTCAAAACTTTTTTCAGGTCTTACCCAGTGAATTTTTTTATTTAAAAATATTTCAATTTTATTCAAATAATCATAAGTTTCTGGTAATTCGCATTCTGTATCACAAAAAACTAGTTCTAATTTTTCAAAGATTTCAGGCATATGTTCTTTCATAAAGAAAGCAAGAGCTGTGTAGTCTTTCCCACCTGATAGAGATAAAATATGATATTCTTTTTCCATTATTTCTCCTTATAATAACCTACACAAAAGCACAGCAAAGCAGCTGCTTCACTGTGCTTAAAAACTTTCAGTTACTCCTTGCAAACACAAAAATCATCTAGGATTAAAGCTTAACAAGAGGTATATCACCATTTTCATTATTACTGCAAAAATATAAATATGACTATTATTTAATCTTTTTTTAAGGTTTTACAATTTTCTCTTTTTACTAATAAAAAAAATACCAATCTGCACCTTTAAATTTTCAAAAAGAGAATTTAGGAGATATTTTAATAAAAATTGGTAAAAATTAAGCTTAAAAAATTCTCTAAATAAAATTACATATCAAAAACCGTCGAGAATGGGCGGTTTTTCAAACTTATATCTTCACTAATTCCTAATCTATATACTAAAAAACGGAGTAATAGGGATTTGAACCCTAGATGCAGGTTGCCCCACATAACACCTTAGCAGGGTGCCGCCTTCAGCCACTCGGCCATTACTCCATTTCTATTTAATTGAGCGTAACAATATGCTACGACATGTGCATATTATTATTCTACCATAAATATTTTTTTTCGTAAATAATATGTTTTTTTTATTTAGGTTTACTATTGACCGCTTTTGTCAATTAAGTTAAAATATTTGTAAATAAACTTGTTTAGAAAGGTATTATAATATGATTGAAATGAAAGTTATGGGTATTGCACTTGATACAAGAACTGGTTCTCCTATTGTTGTTTTGCACGATAAGGAAAACAGAAAAGCGCTACCTATATGGATTGGATCTGCTGAAGCTAGTGCAATTATTAGAAAAATAGAAAATTTAAATGTAGCAAGACCGATGACTCATGATTTAATTATAAATATTATTGAAAAAACAGGTTATCAGTTGGATAAAATTGAAATAAATGATGTAGAAAAAGATACATATTATGCTACTTTATTTTTAGTTAATGATAATGGCGATGTATTAGAAATTGATTCAAGGCCTTCCGATGCTATTGCTATTGCTATAAGGGTTGATGCTCCTATTTTTGTTACTGCTAATGTTATTTCTAACGGTTCTGTATCTACGGATTCTGCAAAAGATGAGGAAGAAGCTCAGGAATTCAAAAAATTTGTACAAAGTATTAAACCTTCTGATTTTGCAAAATTGATGAAAGATAATGACCATCATGAAAGTGATCAATAATATTTGTAAAAATTGTAACAATTTTTTCAAAATTTGAAAATTTTTGAATTTATTATACTTATAAATGGTAGGACATAAGCTATGAACAGAATAAATGCAATACAAGCAAATAATTTTTATAGAGTAAACTCTGTTAATTTGTTTGAAAACTCTTCTAACAAATTAAATTCTCAAAGAGCTGCAAATTCTGGATTGTTTTCTTCGCAAACTAATAGTAATTATAATTTGAATCATCCAAAAGTCGCAGGCAGTGAGACTCAAGCAAAACATTTAGATTTATTAGCTTAATTTTTCTTAATATTTGGTCAATTTTTTGAATAAAAATTTTTTATATATATAAGGGAAAATATGGGGATTAAGTAATGTCTTTAAATGTTGGGAAAATTTTAGGTATACAAACTCAGGGGATTATTAATCATAGTTCAAATATAACTCCTTTAAATATTAAGAAATCTTTTGAGTTCGGAAATGCATCTCCTGTGAGACCTGAGCATAGATCTAATTTTACGGAAGCAGAATTATGTGGAGCTCCTGTCTGTGGGAAAAACTTATATTTATTAGGATAGAAGAAAATTGTTTTTAGTGTTTGTTTTGTATACTAAGTTAATATTGCTTAGTTGAGCATTAAATGTATATATTTGTTGTTTCTTTTTTCTAAAACTACATAGTCCGACAATCTTTTCATCATCTTTAAATAAATTTTTTAAAAATTCCATAAAATTACACATCCTTCTTTTTTAGTGTTATAATATTTTTAATGATTTTTGTATTTAAGTCAATAGAAGGAGAAATATTATGGCAGGAAAAATTACAAAAGATATGAATATTATGGATATCGTTCAACAATGTCCTGAAAGTATAGCCGTTTTTCAAAAATATGGTTTAGGATGTATTGGTTGTGCAGCTGCTCATTTTGAAAATTTAGAAGCAGGTGCAAAAGTTCATGGTTTTGATCCTGATGCTATGGTAGCTGATATCAATGCTCTTATGGAAGATTAGTATTTAACTTTAATAAAAAAAGGTGATCATTTTTGGTGATCACCTTTTTTTATTTGTGCATAATTGTTACTTGTTTAAAAATCCTGCCATTGATGGTTTATTAGACAATGCGATAGTTTTTTCTTCAGATTGTTTATTGGTTTGGTTTTGTGTTGATGGATTATTATTTAGTTTAGCTTGCTTTTCTTTTTCAATAGCTTTTTTAGTCATATTTTCACAATATCTTGCTAGCCACATCATAAAGGCAGGTACTAATACTATTATTGATGCGAAGCTAAATGCGCTGTTTAATGTTTTTGCCCTGTTAATAATTTTGTTATCCGGTGATGAGAATATTGTGCATATTTTTTCATATGCTATTGTTCCTTTAGCATTATTAAATGCATCAATAATATCTCCATCGTTGGCTTTTTCAAAAGTTGTATTAGTAAATTCTCTGAGAATTTTATCTGTATTTTTTCTTACATTTTTATCGATATTTAAGAATTTTTTAATATTTCCACCGTTATTTTTAAGGAATTCAAAGAATCCCTCAATTCCTCCGTTGTATTTGTCGATATTGCTGTATTTAGAAACAATTTGTTCACTGCTTAATACATTAATACCTTCGCCTGCTGTGAAGTAATTTTTTAATTTATTTAAGAAACTCTTATTATGATCTTTTGGTTTAACATTTAATGCAAGACCTGATAGCTTCGCAAATACATCAGAAAAACCTCTTGAGAGAGCTTTTGCAGCGAAAAGAATTGCTGAAAAACTTAAAATATCTCTAACGCAAATTTCTTTTCTTTCTTTATCGCTTTTTGCGTTTATATATCTAGGCGGCAAGCAGAAACCAAAAAGCAATGTAAGCATAGCTGGTACAGACATGGAAGGTCCGTTAAATTCAAATTTTTTCATGATGTTACTAATTATGCCGTCATTTTTCATAGCGGTTTTACCAAGCTCTGAAAAGGCACCTGTAAATGCAATTTTTTTGTCATTTGGCTTGTTATTTGCTACTTTATCTTCTTCTGTTGCTTGTTCTTCAACTAATCCTTTCAGACCAGGGTCATGTTTTAGTCCAATGTTATATAATTTAGGAATTAAAGTATAGAATCCAACAACAGCTGCCCACATGCCAAAATTTGAAAGAACTCTTGTTCCTGCTCTTTTAGTATTGAATTTTTCAATAAATTTTATAAATTTTTCGCTGTTATTTTCTGTAAATTGAATAGATTCTTTTTTTGAAAATTTATTGATTTTGTCAAAAACGTCAGTAGTATAATCATTAAGGCTTTGAGTTAATCGTTTTATATCTGTTTTAAGAGTTTCTTTTTTGCCTTTAACTTGAAGTTCCATATCTAATTCATTACATGAAGGATCGGCATGTAATTTTCTGATATTCATATAGTCCTCAATCAATTGATTATAAATTGCTTTGCCTAATTTTCTATCAGCTTTTTTATCACTTTTTAATTTATTTTCTGCATCAATAAGATTTTGTGCGAACGTAGTTGCATCTCGTTTTAAATCATTGGTGCTGTATGCACTTTCAGTAGAGTTTGCAAGTGCATTTTTAAATACTTGATAATAAAATCCTTTTTTTAATTCAGGAAGATTTTCCAATTGTTTAGGATTAGCGCTTATATAGTCTGCAAGATTTTGCCCAAGCAATTCTATATGATTAACATGAACATTGTTGGCTGGCCCTGAAGTCTTTTTTACAATAGATAATATTCCAAGAGGTATTAAGAATGCACTCGGACCGCTTAATATTTCTCTTATACCTTCTCTTCTAGCAAATTCCCAGTTTAATGGACCTATTTTTTTGCCATCATCGTCTTCTTTTCTGTTACGATTTAAACCTTCATAAATTCTGGGAGCAACCATACCAATACCGTCTTGGGCAATGAATGATGCAGCAAAACCGCCTTTTTCAATTCCATCCATTAAGAAAATTACAGGGTTAAAAGTTCCCGTAAAAGATTGTTGGCTTGAATTATTTTTTTGTTTTTTTAAAAATTCTTGTTTTTGCTCTACTAAAGTTGTTGACGAATTTATTGGTTTTATAGACATATCCCTACTTTATAATTTCCTATTACTACACATTCATGATAAAAACACATAAATAGCTTTTATTGCTTTTTTCGGCCAAAATCTTAAGAAAAGTTAAGACAAAGCATAAATGTATTTAATACAATTATTATATAAAACGCTAAAAAATCTTGCAAGTTTTTTACTACAAATATAATAATAAGTTTACAAAATTGCAATAATTCCTAATAAAAAATAAAAAAACACCACAAAAATTTAAAATTGACACTTATTTTAGACTGAGATAAACTAATTTTATGGAAGTAAATGTAATTGGTGCAGGTTTAGCCGGTTCAGAGGCGGCTTTGCAATTATCTAAAAGTGGAATAAAAGTAAATTTATATGAAATGAGGCCTAAGAAAACAACTGGAGCTCATAAAACCGATAAGTTTGCGGAATTTGTATGCTCAAATAGTCTGGGAGCATCAGATTGTTCAAATGCATCTGGACTTTTAAAAAAGGAGATGGAATTATTAGGCGGAGAATTAATTAAAATTGCACGAGAGTATTCAGTTCCTGCCGGTAGTGCATTAGCTATAGATAGAGAAAAATTCTCATCAGCTGTTACCCAAAAAATTGAATCTGATTCCAATATAAATATTATAAAAGAAGAAGTTAAAGAAATCCCTGATGGGGTTGTAATAATGGCATCAGGCCCATTAACTTCTGAATCTTTAGCCAAATCTATAAAAGAATTTACAAAAAGTGAGCATTTACATTTTTATGATGCAATAGCTCCTATTGTTGAAAAGGACAGTATAAATTTTGAAAAGGCCTTTTGGGCAAGCAGATATGACAAAGGGGAAGCTTCTTATATAAATTGTCCTATGAATAAAGAAGAATATGAAAATTTTTATAATATATTAATAAATGCTCCAAGAATAGAATTAAAGGAATTTGAAAAAAATGCAAAGTTCTTTGAAAGTTGTCTGCCGATTGAAGTCTTAGCTTCAAGAGGATTAGATACATTGCGTTTTGGTCCGATGAAACCTGTTGGTTTGGTAGATAAAAGAACAGGTATTGAAAATTATGCTGTAGTACAATTAAGACAAGATAATTCCGCAAAAACTCTATACAATCTTGTAGGATTTCAGACTAATTTGAAATGGGGAAGTCAAAAGGAATTGTTACATTCAATTCCTGGATTAGAAAATGTTAATATCGTAAGATATGGAGTAATGCACAGAAATACATTTATTAATTCTCCTAAAATACTTAATGCAACTTTGCAGTCAAGAAAAAGGGATAATTTATTTTTTGCAGGTCAATTGACAGGTACAGAAGGTTATACTGAATCAATTGCTACAGGCATGCTGGCAGGAATAAATGTTTCAAGAATGTTAAAAGGTGAACCCCTTTTAGAATTGCCTCCAATTACTATGTTGGGAGCATTAACTAAATATATAAGCGATGAAAACCACGAAAAATTTCAGCCTATAAATTCAAATTGGGGTATAGTAACCCCGCTTGAATTACCTAAAAAAGAGCGTAAAAATAAAAAGCTAAAGGCTGAGTTAATTTCAAATCGTTCTATTGATTATTTAAAAAATTTGATTTAATTATATTACCGAATACTAATTCATAGTATTCGGTAATACCTAATATCCCGTGATTATTTATAATTATGCATTTACATTTATATTTGGGGTTGTTTTATTTTGCATATTTATAACTTGATTTTGACGATTTTGTTTTTTGTTTTTATCTTCCAAGCCTAAGAATTTAAGTGTCGGATGAATAAATGCATGACTTATTTGTGGTGCAAAAATTGCAAGACCAAGAACAGATCCTATAGTATTGCTTAGTTCAATAGCTCCTTTAACGTAGCTGTATAGTTCAGGTTTTTCTTTTTTTAATTCTTCTTGCAAAGTTGCATCATATTGCTCCTTAACTTTTGTATTTTTCCCTGGAATAATTTTTTCAAGAGTTGCTTTTCTATTTTCAATACTTGGATTTTCTGCAAGTTTTCTATAATGCATATATTCTTTGACATTTTTAAAATGTTCAAATCCGTTTGCATTCTTGAATATTTTTTCCTTTGCAAGTTTAAAACCGCCATTTTTAAATATAGGAACAATACAAGCTAAATAAATTGCAAGGCAAGTTGCTTGATACAAGAATTCTTTAGCAGCGGCATATTGTTTTGTATCAGAATCAATATCTTTGTCAATAAGAATGAAGCCTGGTCTTCCTATAGATTTAAGAGTTGTTTCCATAGCAACAGATTGCGTTGTACTTTGTGCTATATTTGCAAGTTGAGAACTTGTTATAAAACTTTTTATTGCTCCAATCATAGGCCACCTACCTTAAGACCTGTTTGAGGTCTGTTTGCAAATGCTTGCATTGCAGGGTAATTATAAATTTTGTTATTGTTTGGCTCTTTTATTGCAGGTATACTCATTTCTGAAGGTATAGTGATATCAGTTTTGTGATTATTATCAGCTTTTTTTTCATCAGGAAGTTTTATTCCCAGTTTGTTCATTATAGGTTTAATAGTTGCAGAACAAACTGCAGGAATAACAAATAAAGCTGCAGTACATACTCCTACGAACATAAGATTTTTTTCTGCTCTTTTGGCAAGAACTGCATCTTTGTTAAAAACTTTTTTCGCAATTTTTCCTGTAATTTCGCCACATGCCCAATATGAAGGTATTGCAATTAATTCAGTTAAGCCTTCTCTGAGTGCTGTATATTTTTTTGTTTGGGGATCTTCTGTTTTGTCCATCATAGTAAAAGTAGGACGACATATCCCTTTAACAGTAGCTATTGCCATTACTACATAGGTTGGCTTGTTATTTTCTCCCAGCTTTTTGCAGGTATTTTTTATAATTTGAGTTATTGCCATTTTAATTTTCCCAAATCTGATAAAACATGTGAAAGTTTTTTTTTGCTAGTGTTCTTTACATTTGTTATAATATTACGAGAAAATTTTTATTGCAAATGAACTTTTTATTTTTAATATCGTTATATTAGTATAGAGGCTGCAAACTTCTAAAAAAGTAAAGTAAAAATATCTTGCAAAGGGTAAAAACATGAATCAAAAATGTACTAAATACGAAGCTTTATTTACTTTCGCAAACGACGAGACACTAAAAGAACATGTTCAAAATTGCGAGGATTGTAAAAAAGAGCAGGACTTGATGGATAGAGTCTCAGAAATCTTGTCGGAGGTAAAGCCATATTACAAAGCTAAAAGAAGAAATATGCTAAAATTAAAAGCAGCCTGTGTAGTGTCTGTGTTGTTATTTAGCAGTGCTACTTTAGGTTTGATTAATTTTAATACAGATATATCCGATACAATAAAATACGGATCAACATTGAGTGCAGAAGATTTTGGTTTTCCGGTGGATTCATACGGATTATTAATGGTGGAATAATTAATGAATTTTAATGAGCTTATAAAAAGCAACAAAAATAATGTAAAAAATATAATAAGACTAATAACAAAAGAAACTAACGAAGATTTAGAGCAAGAAGTTTATATAAAAGTTTGGAAAAATGCAGACAAGTATAAAGAACAAGGCTCTTTTAAAAGCTGGATTTGTACAATTGCTAAAAATGTCTCAAAAGACTATCTAAAATCTTCAAGAAAAAAATTTCAAGATAATTCAGTATCTGATGATGAATTTTTGAATACATTGAAAGATTCAAAACTTACTCCAGAATTGCGAGTAATACAAAATGACAGACAAAACAAGATTATAAAAGCGATAGGAGAGTTAAAACCAAAATTTAAAGAAGTAATAATGCTATGTGAAATATACGGTTTTTCGTACGAAGATGCGGCAAATAAACTTAGATGCCCTGTCGGTACTATAAAATCAAGACTATATAACGCCAAAAAGGAATTGGCTGTTAAATTGGAAGATTTATTGTAAAAAAGAAAGGATTTATGATTATGATGAAAAAAACATTACTTATTGCGAGCTTAATGGTATTTGCTTCAGCAAGCGTATTTGCAGCAGAACCTGCTACAGTTACAACAAATACAAAACCTGCAGTTCAAGCAGAAAAATGTAACTGCAAAAAACCTCCGGTAAATGTGGAATTTAAAAAACGTCAAGCAAATTTTGAAAACAGATTGAAATTAACAGATGAACAAAAAGCTAAATCTGAACAAATCCGTCAAAAAGGCCATGAACAAATGAAACCAATAATGGAAAAAATCAAAGAAAAAAGAGCAGAAATAGATGCAGTAAAACGTTCAAGAATGGCTGTTGAAATGCAGCAAGAAAAAATCGCAGAATTGCAAAAAGAAATAAGAGCATTAAAAAGGGCTGCACATGAAATCCGTATGCAAAACATGAAAGATTTTGAAGCAATATTGACTAAAAAACAATTGAAAGAATTGAAGAAAATGAAAGAAGAAGGTCGTAAAAACTTCGAAAAAAATCATAAAAAAGGCGGTCATCCACAATTTGGACCTCGTCCAGGTTTCGGACCGGAAGGACCAAGACCTGAACCTCCTGTTGAAGATTAATTATTAAAAAAACAGAACCTTTTTTAAGGTTCTGTTTTTTTATATTGAAATTTCTTGAAAAATCTTTTATAATGAATAAGTATTTAAATGTTTATATATAAAGAAAGGAGCAAGATTTATGAAAAGATTTGACGGATTACAGAATTTCGGGGGGGGGGCGATTTAAGGCTTACACCACAAGGGTTTCGAGGAGTCTTTAAGAATTTTGTGTCGGGTCAAGCGGCACGCTTGGGATTTACGTTAGCAGAGGTATTGATTACTCTAGGAATTATCGGAGTTGTAGCGGCATTAACAATACCTACATTAATGGCTAATTACCAAAAGCAGGTATGGATAAATCAATTGAAAAAGACTTATTCAGTTTTGAATGAAGGTTATAGGCAAATAATGGTCAATCAAGGCTGTACTGATATCGAATGTGCTGTTGGAGTATTGGATTTAAGTAATGACGAAGTAAAAAATAAGTTTGTAAATACATTCAAATTATCAAATGTTAATGATACAAGTATTTTAGACT
>CASERN010000014.1 GCA_949290355.1 uncultured bacterium
AAAAAAGCGAATACTTTATATAAATGTAAGGGATTTAAAAAGATTTAAAAAATTGGAAATTCAATAAAAGCAGAATAAAAATATACAAAAGACTTTATACTCTCTCTCTCTTAATATCCTCGTGTTTATTTAATGTTGCCACTAATCTTAATGGCAACTTTTTCTTTTATATAAAGGGTTTTATGCTGATTAGTATTTTTAATAAAAATATTTTATTTTTATTTTTACCGTAGTTTTGCCGTAGTAAAATAAAAAAACTATAAAAATCCGTTAAAAGATTTTTATAGTTTTATAAATTTTTATATATATTTATATAAGCTATTATAGCATAAAAATGCCTATATCATAACATATAGGCATGGATTCATAAGACAAAAAGAAAAGGTTATGCAACCTTTGTATATCTAAAAAGCTTATCCCTAATAAGTGCCTCTTGGCGATTTTTGCCTTTTGTATAGCTTACATGGACACAATTATTATCTTGTTCCCATATTAACTGGTCATAAACAACTCCAGAGTTTTTTATAAAATTGAACAGAGCTTCTTGAGTCATGCCATGGACGACAAGATCTGCAGCTTCACCTGTAAGGTGCTGAGATGTCTTTGATGGTTTGTACCCTAATTGGTTAAGTTTATTCCACAGTGCGGTGGATCTGTAACCATTGGTTATAATAATAGGTTTACCAAGCTTTTTTCTTAAAGGTTGCAAAACATAATAAATTAGATTTAACATACAATCTAAACTATTTATGTCTGGCATATTGTTTATATTATATTTGATAGCTATGTCTGAATGTATTAGCTCAGACATTTGAAAGTATAATTGTTCTGACATTATGTTCCCCCTTTTATATCGTCAATTCTATGATGTGCGGATTTTGTTGATTGCTCTACTATTGCCATACGCTCTATAAGGTTATTGTGTTTATCCTGTTTTGATTCAAGCCTTTTTATATGATCTTCTGTATGTTTTTGATTCTCTCTAATTTTTTCCTTGATATCATTCTTGAAATCTTTTATATCTTCTTTTAATTCCTTGAAAGAAGTTTGTAATGTTTTTAATCCATCTGATTGGTGTGTTAAAAATATCACTATTGTAACTATATATGCGATAAGAGTAACCGCTAAACCAATCCAAGATATCAGAGTTGAAGTATTCATTCTTCATCACACTTACCCCATCCGCAAAACTTCTGAAAATTATCGACAGAATGAAACATAACCCATCTGCGGATTGCTCCAACATCACCAACCTCAAGCAAACGTTCAAAAGTTTTATCTGCAAAATATCTATCATTATCAACATAGTGATGATTTTCACAAAGAACGTCATGAACTAATGCAGCAACTTTAAATTCAATATTTTCTTTGGATCCAATAAGCCGCCAAAAAATTCTTGCAATACTTGCTCCGTCATAGTCATAACCTGCGTTAATCGTAAAGGTATATGTTTTATTTTTAACCTTATCAATAAGGCAAACCTCAACGGTATTCTTTAGATACAGCGGTTTCTTTTTAGCTGCTTTTATTTCAGCCTTAGACATTACTTTATTGTTGATTTCCTTGTTTCCAATATCGGGAACCGCCGAAAAACCAACACGACAAATACTGTCGTCCTGCCATGCAATATATTCCTTACTCTTGTAATGGAAGCGTGGCAGAGCGTCAAAACACTCAATGCACATCAATAATCTCCTCTATAATTTAATATTTATGTAAAACACTAATCCGTTACTGTTGTTCGTCTGGTAAGGCATAATTAAGAACTTTACCGTTGACGTTGATATTGATCGTAAAAAAGGTAAAATGATTTTTTATACCTTGCTTGCTTCCTTTTTCTTGCGGCTGCTTTTGAATATTTGCCGTAAAGTATGACTGATTATTTTCAACACCCTGTTCAGGAACGATCGCATTAGTATCAGCAGCAAAAACACTTTCGCCGCAAAAAAATAAGAATGCTAATAAAATTGCTAATTTCTTCATAGTAAATCTCCTTTGCTTTATTCAACGTATTCCACATATCTATTCATATTTTGAGCTAAGAACTGATCTAAAATATCAAACTCAAAATGCTGCTTTAAGTTTAATTTCTGCATCAAATCAGCGTTCAAATAAGCGGTTACAACTTCATCTTCCATATCCATAATTACCGCTATTGATTTTGCTTTCTCAATTTTTTGAGAAAACAAATCTTGCAGCCACTCTCCGGCTTTTTGTTTTTTACTTTTAAAACGCACAATTTTAGCCATATCAGTCCGCCTTTCCAGTTATAGACATACCCCCATTTTTTTCAATGTCATAACAATTTTCTTAATATATTTATCTCCGCTGAAATCGTCCGTTAAGACCCCTAAAAATTGTTTCAGGTATTCTTTTACCTGTAACGGATTTACAAAGTCCTTAATCGGCAAATTAGACCGCCTCATATTATTTTCTTTTGTTGCAAGAACAAGATTATCAAGCGTGGTTTTTCCACCCTTTGAATAAGGCACTAAGTGTTCAAGGGTAACGTTTTCTTTCGTCAATGTTCCACCATAAAACCCCTTGTCTATATTTAATTTACCTTTTTTATACAAGGTTTTTAGAGGGCTTTTGTAACCAAAAGCAACCCCGTCAGCAGGTTTTGTTCTCATAATCTCTCCTCTCAAAAATTAAAAGGCTTATTCGTCAGCCGGAGTGTGAGCTTCAAATATTTCAATAATTTCTTGTTCTGTTTTACCAAGCGGCAACGCTGTTAAGAATGGCTGAATAACACCATAATAAACGTGGTTGCATAACTCCCATTGTGGCTGCATATTCAATTCTGCAATTTTCGCATTGAGTGTGTCATAAGAAATTCCGGCAGGCACACAAATATAAGTGTAAAAATCTTGCTTTGTAATATGCAATTTGCCTATTCGTTCAAGTTCTGCGGCTTGTGCTTCCTCTTGCCAGTTTTCGTTATAAACAATTACACCATCTGTAATTTTGTAATGTGTTGAATAGGCAAGAAAATCATCATAAATACTGTCGTCAATTTCCGCCGTTTCAAGCATTGTGCTTATTCTTAACCAGTCTTGATACGGAGAATTGATTAAATCCGTTTCGTATTCTGTTAATTCAAGTCCTAAACCCTTTTTCTGTGTTGCATTGTTTCGCTGCCGCAGCAAGTCTGCAAACTCCTGTATCTTGCTTTGTTTCGTTTCTAAAATTACTTGTGTCATTTTGCACTCCTTTTTTAAATAAATCGTTGTATAAATTTTTCATATTAAAAACTGTTTTTCTTGAATGTCTGTGTATCATAGAGCCTATCCAAGATGTAAACCCTGTTTGAACATCTGCTGTAGACATTAAGCCTTTTGAAACAAGTATTGCCTGTCTTTTCATACGTTTTCTCTGCCGTACAATACTATCTCTGCAAGGCTTTTTAATTACTTTCCCCGTTTCTGTAACGGAGTATCTTGTTTTGAGATATGTAAAACTGCCTGTCAATGGAATAATTTTTGTTTTGTTTTTGTTTATTGTTACTCCATAACTTTTGTACAATTCTTCAAGGTTATCTAATAGCCGCCTTAAACACTCTCTGTCTTGATAAATAATATAGCTGTCGTCCATATAACGACCGTAACAGTGGATTCTTTTCCGTTCTTTAATATAGTGGTCAATATCGTTAATATGTGCTATCGCATTTATTTGAGATGTTTCAGAGCCTAAACCCAATCCACACTCACCAAAAGCGTTGACAAAATCATCTGCCAGTTTTAAAAGTTTTTCATCGGTGAAGAATTTTCTGAAATTTCTTTTTACAATATCGTGCGGAATGCTCTCAAAATACTTTTTGAAATCTATTAGTAGAATATATCCGTTTCTGCCATAATGGTTGAAAAACCAGTGTAAATGTTTTTCTAATCTTTTTGAGGCAAAGTGAGTTCCTTTGCTCTTTTGGCTTGCACAATTATCATAAATAAGATTATGAGTTAATACAGGGTATAGAGCATTCAAACAAATTGATTTCTGAACAACTCTTTCATTAAAGTGTACGCTTTTAATATTCCTGCTTTTTCCTCTTTCATTTATAACAAATTCGATAAACCCACCTCTTATATCTTTGTTATTTAATAAATCTTTTCGAGTTCTGCTGACCTTGAATAATATGCTTAATAAATACCTTTGTACACTTGCTTTCCACTTAACCCCTTTACTTGCCTTC
This sequence comes from uncultured bacterium, assembly GCA_949290355.1. Classification (GTDB taxonomy): domain Bacteria; phylum Cyanobacteriota; class Vampirovibrionia; order Gastranaerophilales; family Gastranaerophilaceae; genus Stercorousia. Next base: position 4,190 of record CASERN010000014.1, read on the forward strand.
TTTGCGGAATTATATAAAGATTTTATGCTTGCAACTTTTTCAAAATCATCATATTGTTTTAATTTTTTTTTCTTCTCAAGCCGTTGTTTGTTTCGTCTTTCACATCTTTTGCTCCGCCTTGACATAATACACCTCGTACAGTAAAGGGATATGAGCATTAACCTCAACTGCTTAACTTTCAGGCATAAAACAAATTATAATGCTCAATTCATCTGCTATGCACACTTTAAGAAGCGGCGAACGCCTGAATAGTATCAAGGTGCTTATTTACAAGGTGTTACCCTTGAAAGTCATTCACTCCTTCTTTGAAAATTGCATTGTGTTCAGCAATTAAGCCTACTAAGTCTAGCAAACAAAAAATCAGAGCGGCAAACAAATAGTGGCATTAGTCGCCGAGTTGTTGTTGGCATTCCCGTTGTTGTTGACATTGCACACGTTAGTGGTGTTGTTAGAAGCAGCGGAAGAAAGCCACCAGTTGCAGCTACTTTTCAGTGAATAACTTTTTATTTCTTTCTCTATCCGATTTTTTCCACTTCTTTATTAAAATTTCTGTATCGCTTAAAAGATTGATTATCCGCTCCATTTTCTCAATCTTAACGGTTTCAACACATTCAATTATTCTTACAAGTTTGTTGTGTAATTGCCAGCAATTCGCTATAGCTTTTTGTTGATAGCTTTCACGCAACAAAACATCTTCTTCTTTTGTCGGGTAAATACAATTTGCAAAGTTGAGATTGTCAATTAATTCATCGACTTTTGCAATAATCGGACACCCGATAATCAATCGCCACTTCTTTGGCAAATTCTTCTCACGCATTATAAATTTTGTCAGTTCAATTTGTAATTCGCAAGCCGACATCATAAATTGTAATTCTGTTTCTTTTCGTAGTCTTTTGTGAACAGAACTCATTTAATTTTCCTTTCTTTATGTATCGGACACAAGAAGTGTCCGATACGGGATTAAAAGATTAAATACAGAAGCAGAGCGGCAAACAAATAGTGGCAATAGTCGCCGAGTAGCTGTGGGCAAGCCCGTCGCTGGCGACAAGGCACACGTAAGTGGTGTTGTGAGAAGCAGCGGAAGAAAGCCACCAGGTGCAGCGAGAACCGCTAGAGTTCTTTTTAATCCTGTGTTCGCAATTATTTGCAAACCAAGGGAATTGAATTGATAACCCTGCCTCAGGGTGCCAAAAACCTTCTGTTTGTGAAAGGTTACTTCTTACCGCACACCCGTACACTTCATACTCATTAGGCAGCCAAAGTTTACCCATATCAGCCCATACCCAATTTGTGCCGCCTGTTAAAAGACCGCTTGCAGAATATCGACTATCTAAAATGTTTCTCTTTTGTTTTAAAACATTTTGTAGTGTGCTGGGTAGTAATTGTAGTATTCCTTTTGCAGAGGCATTTGCTCCGTGTGCAGCATTGCTGTACGCATTAGTTGTATAATTATTTATTCCATTCAAGACGGCATAGGCAGCACTTGCTAGCCACGGGTTATTTTGTGCGGCTGTACCGTTGTTATTATTTGTCGGATTCCATTTAATAGGTGTGTTTATAACCTCATCTGATATACAATAGAACATATTACCGATTGGAGTATCGCCGCAAGATTTATAGGTGTTTATACCGACTATACGGCACTTAAAGGTTTGTGCTGCTATTGAATAACCTGCCACCGTTCCTGCACCTAGATTTACAGAGAAGTAATCACCGACGTGTATTCCTTCAAAATTCCCTGCATTCTTCCTATTATTGAGCCAAGCATATACGTTACCTGCTTCGGCTATTTCCGTTGCAAACTTCGTTTCAAGATTAACACCTTCATACATTCTGTCAAAGTTCTTTATAACGGCGTCTATCTGTCCATCAAGCGTACTTGAATAGCCGTTGAACTGGTTTTGTAATGCCGTTGATTTATTTTGTGCTAATGTTTGAAAATCTGCTTTGTCTGTTGCTATCGCATTTTCGGCATTAGTTTTTGCAGACGATATTGCATTTAATGCGTCAAGTTTATCTGCGGCTATATCTGCCATAGCGTCATCGTAAGTTTCTTGAACTATTGCTGCCTGCTGCGTGGCAATCGTAGCTTCTTCTCCTGCGGCTATGGCATAATTGTTTGCAGCTGTGGCTTTTTCTGCAGCTATCTGAGCGAAATTTTGAGCATTTATTTGAGCTTCATTCAAATTATCAATGAGTTGTTGAGGGGTAGTTGCAGAGCCTTCTGGAACAAGAACTGCACGTTCAATTCGTCTTTTTAAAATTTGATCAATTCTCATTCCATAATCAAATGCTCGTTCTAGTTGGCTCTTATCTAACTCGCCACTAATGTCAAATTCAAAATCTTGAGAAAATGGTATATTTAAAGAAATGGTTAATAATTCTTTTTCGTCTGTGCTTTGATTCCATGCAAGAACTCCATACTCTGAACCCTGTAATGGGAATGTAATGTAACTACCTTCTTCATTTCCTATCTCGTTTATTGAGTAGTCAACACCCAATGTAAGAGTTGTTTGCAGACCGTTCATATCTGTATGCTGAACTAATAATTGATTCTCTGTTTCAATATAAAAATCAAAATCAAAGGTTGTTGCACTGTTATTGCCATAATGGTTTTTTACTGGCTCAATTTGCGATACTGTCATAAAATTCTCCTTATTTATTTTTCCCCTGTAACTCTCTTAGCTCTATAATCTGTAAAGCCGGATAATTTTAATAATCCCTTGAGTGGACTTCCGGTTAGAACATCTGCAGCACCAGATACCTCTGTTCCTATAGATGTCATTGGTACTCCGGTAGAAGCTTCTGTAAACAATGAAATAGCGTTAAATAAATCTTTTGGTGTTATATCTCCTTTGTTTATTTTACGAGCTGTATTCCCTAATTTTGCAGCTGCAGTATCAAACCAATTACCTGTTGTAGCCCTTTCCCCTCTTATTCCAGAATAGATGGTATTTATAAACATTCCTGCAATTGGTACAAAAGTAACTCCGCCGATTATAGATTTCCAAAAATCTTCTTTTAATTCATCATCTCCGCCACCTGTAGCTGCAATGATAGGAGATAATGAAGAAGCAAGATTAAATAAAAATGGAAATAAAAACATGTAGCAACCGACTAATTTAATCATATTTAAGCCAGTTTCTTTTGATGGGTTTTGTTTGAATCTTATAATTGCATTTGAGGCAGTTCTAAAATATTGCCATGGTGTATTTTGGTAGGCAAAAAACATTTTTGCAAGCGGTTGATGGGCTGCATTTCTTTGTATATTTGACAATGTTGAAGGAATGCTTGACTGCTGATCGTTTACCGTTTTTTCTATAAATATCCTTATTGCCTGTTCTTCTGAATACCCTTTATCAAGTAAGCAATCTATGTATGGCTTACCGCCTAAAATAATTGCCCCCATATCACCATATCTAACATTTGATGAGAATATCTCATCAAAAAGGCTTATTTTTGCAAACATTCTTTGCTCAAGCTGTCTTTTTAACGCATCAGTTGATCCGCCTCTGCCAAACCTATCTTTTAAGTATGGAATATTCATCATGTAATTTATATTGTTTTTCCATTCCGTTGGAGTAAAGGTTTGCTGTGCGAATTTCTTCCACCATTCACCAGCTGACACATATTCATCTCCTACCCCATAGTTCATAAATGACATGACCTGTTTTAAACCAACTTGCGGTTTTAAAAATATTTGTGCTTTGATGACGTTATTTTCTATCTTTCCGATAAATGACTCCGCCTCTGAAATTGTGCTTTGTTGTCCACTGTACAAATTGGCAGTAACAAGTTGCATAAATTCTTTTGCGGTATCATCACCCCAGACAGTTTTTATTTTTTTCTGTAGATCACTATCTTTAAAAACGCTGTTCATTATGTCTAATTGTTCACCCATAATAATAAGCGTGTTAGCTTTTTCAATATGGTCAAATAAAACAGCAACCGGATTGGCAGGGGCAATTCTTACCCCTGGACCAGCTGTTCTTTGTTTTTGCATTCTCTGATTCGTATTGAGCTGAGAATACTGATTAAACATTTCCAGCATTTTTACATCTTGAGTTTCCGACTTACGAGGGAAGTAAGCGTTGACCTTGCCGAGATCTGTATGATATTTTTTAATGTGATACTGATTTAGTTGTGGATAATACTTTTCAGCAGCCATTTGCAAAATATCACCCATCATTTTTTCTTGTTCTGTTAGTTCATTTAATAGCTGATCAAATTCAAATTTATCAAATTGACCTTTCGGCGGAGTTGTTTCATCCCCCATATCTGTAAGCATTTTATAAGAAATACTATTTTTAGATTGAATGTAATAATATAATAATTCCATTCTTGAAAGCTCAATTGGTTCTTCATCCCATTCTTTATATTCATAGGAATCCTTTCTTACATTGACAACTCTATCTGTAAAAGTTTTTCCGGTTTCTGGATCTGTATGTGTAACTCTATAAGTTCCATTAACCTTATCAGGAGTGTATCTTTGTTTTATTTTAAATTCCTTTTTGGTCATATCAATAAATCTATTAAATAATTGAATATCTCTAAATCTACCAGTATAACCAAAGACCTTAGCTATCTTTTCAAGAACTTCATTTCTATCAGCACCAACCTGTGCATCTTTCATTGCATATAAATAATCAAGGGTAAATTTATTTTTAATTTCCTTGTTGAACATCATTTCTAAAGCGGAGTTCAAATTAAAACCGTGCCTATATGCTTGTTCAAGTTTAGATACCTTACCTTTATGCGTATCAACAGCTCTTGCACACTCATCTATTAAATTGATATTTTGCATTCTCCGCTCAAAATCAATTTCATCTCTTGCAAGTTTAGCAGTGAATTTTGCGTTTTGAATTTTATCAAGCAGATCTTTTAAAAATTCTGTTGTATTATACAAGCTACCATTTATACGGTATTTTATAAACATTTCCTCTATGACTTTATAATAGTCATTATCATTTACTGTATCTGCTTCATAAGTTATATTCGCTTCTTCATTAACAATTTGATCATACATATCCTGTAATGTATCAATTTTCATACGATTCAATTCTCTTAAACGAGTAAATAACTTATTTGCCGGATAAGTATATTTTGTTTTCTTAATGCCGTTCTGCCATTCATGAATTGTTTGTCTAACTTCTCTATCAATATCTGCGGCAAGTTGTTTTCTCATTGAAACGTCTGCAAGTGTTTCAGCGAAATCCATAACTGTATCAAGATTTCTTTCTATATCACGGAATGAGTTGTATTCTTTTAGTTTGTCAAATATTCTAGCTTTGTCGTATTCAGTCATAAAGTCTAGTCTTTTTAAAATAGCTCTTGCGTATTCTGCAAATTGAGATGAATAATCTCCGTAACCTTTTAACGTTGCGGCATATAGCTTTAAATCTTCTTTGGCTTGCTCGAACTTAGAAAGAGATTGGTAACGGTCTATTTCGTTTGTTTCACTTTCCCATTTTTTTTCAATATCTTCTTGTATGTACGGATGTAATCTATCAAACCATTCATAATAAGCTAACATTGGAATAGTTTTATCATCAGCATTTTTATAGGCATCTAATAATGCTTCAAGTTCATACTGATTTTTCTGAGCTTCTTCTTCTGTTAAAATACCAAACTCATCAACATTTTCTGTATCATAAAGATATCTATTTTCAACAATGACATCATACGCCTCAAGAGCAAGCTCTGAATCTGCTCCTGCTTCCGCATTATTATAGCTAACCCCTGGGTCATTAAAGAATTCGCCCCATTCTGGCAAAAAACCGTCATTTGCAGAAAACTCATCATCTAATTCTGAAAGAAATTCGTATATTCTTTCCGCTTGATGCTTGATACCTTTATTCTTTTTACCATAAGCAGTATTTTTATTGCCGAGAATCATTTGTAATTGTTTTTTACTTTTTATGAATTCCCGACCTTCTTTTGAATGTTGCAGAGCATAATAAATAATATCGTAGGCAGTATCTCTATATCTGCGTTGACGTTCTGTTAATTGATTAGGGTTAATTGTAGTTTTAAGTCCTTCATCATCAAACTGGAGTTCTGCATATCTTTTTGCTTTATATAATAGCTGTTCTGCTTCTTGTTTTTGTGCATTATGAATACTTCCGCCCAATAAATCTTCAAAAACTTGTTCTGTTTCTGGATCAAGGAAGAAATCTTCTGCATTAACAAGAGTAGAATATAAATCATTAAGCCACTTCTTAAAATTTTCAAAAGCTCGTTTTAATCCGTAAGTCGGTGCTTTTCCACTTCTTACATACGCAACGAAACCATTGGCAAACTTTTCATGTTGTGCAACAGTATATTCAATGCCATCATAGCGTAACCATTTATTAACATTCAAGAGCATTTCTCTTGCACGTTCATTTTCCCTAGCCATGTTGTTCAATGTTATTAAATATACGTGTGCGAATTCATGCAGCAATGTAGACTTATCTGCTTTTTTATTTAAAAGCGTAATAAGATTGTCTTTCATGGTTCCATCAAAATTATATCTTTGATAAGTGTAACCACGTACATTATTTATATCATTTTGAAGATCATTTGAATCATCAATCGACTGGAATAATATTAAGTTATTATTTTCATTTCTAATTTGGACTTTGCTAAATAGCCTGTCAAACGCATCAAATATACGTTTCCGTTCTTCTGTATCTGCTGGAAACCATTCAACTATCAAACTTCTGTCGTCTGTGGAATCTTTATTTTCAGTTTGATTTTGTATTCTTTCAGCTATGGCAGAAAGGTCAAAGCTATATTGTAAAGCTTCATCTTGAACTAGGAAATGGTTAGTATATTGTTTTTGGTTTATTTTATTAAGAATATAACTTGCAAAAGCTCTTGCCCCAAGTTCGGTATCTTGTGTCCAATAATTACCACTACCTTTTTCTATTTGGTTGAGTTTTGCGGCATTGTTATAATAATTAGTATATTTTTTTGAAGCTTGTGCTAAAGCTTCAACTTGTTGCAACTTTAAAATTTGATATTCTAAATTATTTAATTTTGAAAGATTGTCAAAGGTTCTTCTTCTTTCTTCTAACATTTCTACAAATTTTTTATCCAACTCATCACGTTCTGCCTTAATGTCAATAGAATCAACTCTGTTCAGAATATCGTCAATAAAGCTATTTATCTGAGCAGAGTGTTTGGATTTACGGAAAGATTTTTTTATATCATTTGCATAATATTCTATATTATGCTCAATGCGTTCTTTCATAATGTTTTTCTTTGTGTTTAACTCATTCTCTGTAAGAGGTGCAAACTTCATTTGTTCTCGTATTTCAGATAATGCATTGTAGATATCTTCTCTCAAAAAGCCTTGAGTTTTCAGAGTAAGAGCTGGAGTGCCGGAAAAATCCTTTCCTTTTGATTGATCGCCAAAATAGTAATCAAGGGCATGCCACCATTCATGAGCAAGTGAACCTGCACCGGATTTTCTAGTTAAATTTATTTCATTATATTCTGGAATAAAATGTCCAGCTGCACGGCTGCGACCTTGAGCCCCAAATGCAAGACCGAGTTTTCCGCCCAAGCTTAATGCTTTAGGTGGAATATTCAAAATTTCTGCAAGGTCATATAACGAATCATAGGCTAAATTTACAAAGTCTTGTCTTTCGGATTGTTTTGTCCAATTGCCAAAATTTATACCTCTAAACCCAAAAACTTCAATTAAAGCCTCTGGTCTAACGTTTTGATTATTTTGCCTACGGGGTATATAATTTCTCATTTTAGAAAAATCAACTGTAAAAGAGTTTTGATTTGCTTGTAAATAATCGTATATTTTTTGAGCATATAATTCAGCGATCTCTTTTGAAGGTAAATTGGTAGAAGAAATAATCATTCCGCTTTTTCTGTCTGCAATAAACCACCCACGATAATTTTGATTTACTTCAAATTTCTTTTGCCATCCTGTTAAATTTTCTGTAGCTTTTTTATTATCATTATTATCAGAAGAATAGGCTTTTACTAATTTATCAATATCTTTACTAGATTGATAATCAAGATATAATGAATTTACAAATTTATTACCACCTACAATTACAGCTTTATAGTTATATTCTGGGTATGCTCTAAACACATTGCTAATTGGCTTATTTTCGGAGTTAGGAAATATTCTTTTAAATAAGTCATTATTAAATTGAGAAGTTGAAAGGTTAGTAATGAGTTCATTGTTATCTTTTGCAAATTGAATTGTTTTTTCAACAACTTCATTTACAAAATCGTAATAAGTTTTTTGGCTCTTCAAGTTATCATAACCGCTTGCTGGTTTAGAGTTTATTTTGGAGTAAACATATAAAACATAAGCTGCAGAGCGATCAGATAAGCCTTGTTCTTTTAATTCTTGGAATGTCGGTATTTGAACAATATATTTTTTTGCAACATACTTACTGCGGAGCAAATCATTCATATTTTCTAATTCAGCCCAAGTATATTGCTTTTTATTCTTTTTTAAATTTCCTAACAACGAATCTCCAACATCATTTATTTGTTCAGTTGTCTTAGGTGTTGTTACATCACTTTCAGTATATGATGATTTGATTTTTAGTTGGACGGGTTGATTATCTGTTTCTTGAGGAACAAAAATTTGTTCTTGTTGAAACAGATTCATTTGTAATACATTCTCGAAATTTAAACTTATTTGCCCAGGGGATGTTCTAATTCTCTTACGTTGAAAATATATATTAGGATTTTCAGTATCGAAAGTTCCTTTATTATTCACAGATTTTATTTGTTCTGGTTCAAAGACGACATACTCTGACCAATCACCCGAACGCATAATAATACCATCATGACCTTTTTCCTTAATATGTGAAGTTATCTGATTTATTTGGTCTTGAGCAAAATGTATAAGTCCATCAGAATCTAATCTAAAATTAAACTCTGAAACATCAAGATAATCTGCTATTTCTTCAATAGTTTTAAAATCGTTTATTACAAAAGGATTATCTATTTTTAAATAAACTGGCATTTGTTTAGTGCCGTAAGGGGTTTCTTTATTGCCAAAATAGAAGCCTTTCCCCCAAATTCCCATATCTGTAGCAGTACCAATTTTAGACTGATCAAAAGTTTCAAAGTCCGCATTTGTACCATGATAAACAACAAGTGGCTGACCGCTTTCATCAACAACTTTGCTATCACCAAACCATTTCTTGAAAAATCTACTATCTGTACCTTTCGTTTCCCATTCTTTTCTTGCTACAGCAGTCTGGTTATTTTCTGCTCCAGCGGTTTCTATTGATTGATATTTAGGTTGAATAGTTGTCCTGTTTACACTGTTATTTAATGCAGCTTTTAATGCAGCCGCAAGCTGAGACTCTGATTGCTCATAATTGCTAATTAAAGCCTCTGCTCTGCTTTTATCAATATCCGCAAGAGTACCATCCTTGATATCTTGCAGTAGCTGCATTTCTCCTACCCTATTGTTTAGTTCTGTTTCATCAGAAAAATCTTCCGGCAAATTATCATATTCAGCAAATAATTGATCAATTTTATCATCAATTATTTTACTATTATTATATTCAACTCTACCTTGCAATAAAGTTGCTTCATCTTGCTTATATTGCTCGTATGCCTGTTCGTCTGTCATATTTTGCAAATTTATTGCAAATTTCTTTTCTGCATCATCAAGGCTAATCCCCCATTCTTTTGCAGAATTGGCAACTATTTCTGAGAATACATTCGCCGTTTGTAAAGCCTCATCATCTTCTCGTCCGGCATTCTTTAATTGTGTGTAATAGCGATTTTGCAATTCTTTTCTTTGCTGCATGTCCTCATTGGCATAGCTTGACACATCAATTAAGCCTTCTGTAGTTAATTCTGAAATTTTCTTTTCTTTTTCTCTTTCAGATAAAGAGTTCATAACTTCAAGAATTTCATCATCAGAAGCTCCGTTTCTTTCCATATAATTGCCAAGAACATGTGAAGCTACAGAAAGGGTACCACCTTGCAGAGCAATTGCACCTGCAAGTACAGCCCACTCATCTGGAGATTTAAAAACAGCTTTAGCATAATTTTCAAGCGTTCTTTCTTGATCTCCAGTTCCCAGCGTTAAGTTTAGAACGTCTGCAACAACTTCTTCCCCAAGTTCTTCAAGAAAGCCATCAAATCTTGTCATATCTTTTAAAAACTCATAGGTTTTTCCTTGTAGTTTTAATTTGTTAAGGATTTCATATCTTTTAGCTAATTCCGGCAAGGCTTTATCTACAAATTTAGTAAGCTTAGGTTGAGATGCTAAATATTTACTTATCGGAGTGCCGATATATTTTGCAGTTGCTGCCGATAAACCTTTTACTGGCATTCCAAGTAAACCGCCGGAATATTCAGAGGCAAACTCAACAAAGGTTTGCCCCAGCGATTTTAGAAAAGATATTGCTGGTTTTTCAGTGGCTTCCTTAAAAATATAGCTTCCTTTGTCGGTAAATTCCATACCGTTATTAAGTAAACGATTTTGTAAGGTTTGGTAAGTATCATTCCACCCTGTTGGCAATAATGTATTGGCGGCTCCACCTTTCGCAATATTGCCTAGATGGTATAGTGCTGTTTGTCCAGTAGTTGCACCGCTAGCAAGTTCGGGCATTAAGCCTAATCCTTTTAATACCCATTGTCCGGTCGCTATTTCTCCAGAAAAACGTATCATTGAAGGAAGAATACCATCCGCAATTTGACCACCCCAAGTATAACCTCTTACATTTTCTTCTTGCCTTTTGTTGAGCCTGTAATTAAGGTAATTTAATTCATCTTGTCTTATCGGTTGGCTGTTTCTGATTTTTTCTTGTATTTCACGTTCTTTTTTATCATCAGCACCACCAATAAAACCACCAATAAAAGGAATCCACTCACCAGAAGCAAAACTATTTCCCAATGATTCGGTAAAATTTATTTTACCAGTTTTCTCGGTTGTATTTTGTGATTCAATTATATTTTTAACAATAGGATCTGCAGGAGCATTAACTTGAGCTTGATAACTTGCGTTCCCCATTCTGTCAAGAGCAGCTCCAGCTCTATCCCAAAAAGAGGCAGTTCCTTCATTTACTCTTTTGTTACGTTCTTGTTTTTGCCTAAAATTCTCTTCTATTTTTTTGCGAACAGCTTCATTTCTAGGACTATTTCTTAAAGCTTGTTCCACCGGATTGAAATTAACGTTATTGTCTATATTGTTATAAGTGCCATTAAATTCTATAGCTCTATTTTGTGCATATTCAAAAGGAGTAACGCCGCCTTTGTTTTTCCATTCTTTTATTTTACCAGTATCATTAGCCGACTGTTTAGTGATAGGTTTCAGCTCATTTATGGTTTCACTATACTGTTGTCTTATAGCGGAATCATCAATCCCTGTGGCTCTTAAATAATCTATATTTGACTTAACATCCTCAACTGATATCCCGTTTAGATTAAGGATATTCATTTCATCTTGTGTTATATCTACTGACATTTATACCTCTAAAAACTATAAACATTATTTCTACTTACAATATTTACTGGGGCTGCAGGTCTAGCAGGATTTGCATTGATTAACGTTACATGAGCATGGTTGACATGATTTGTACCATGTTGTTTATCATATCTACGTTCATCAACAATTTTTCTATTACCAGCGAAACGAGTTAGGATTACCGGATCAGAAGTGCCGATAGCTTGCACTGTAGGTAGAGAAAGTAATTTTTCATAAATCCTAATTCTATTTTGAGCGGAATGTTCAGACATAGAAACATCAGCTGCCCTACCTTCTCTATGCTTTGAACCCGCTTGATCTCTGAATCTACTTGTAACAGTTACATTAAGTCCTAATTGAGAACCTATTTCCGGTATTTGATTATCTGCAAAATAGGTTAATACTTTTTGTTCGTTAGGTCTAGGTGTAGTATATGCAATGTTTCTCATTGTTATAGCATTTGATTTAAGACCATCAACTCTTTGCTGTGCATAGGTTTTCTTTTCTTGAACTTTTTGATTTAATCTATTATTTATAATTTTTAACTTTTCAGCATCTGGTGGCATTTCGCCATTATGTTTGGATTGATAATAAGTAAAATCATTTATAACATCACGTATAAAACCTGCACGTTGAGCCATACCTCTTTCTAACTGTTTGTATAGCTGCACGCCATCATCACCTTTATAACCTAGTGAATTGGTAATGTTCTGTAATTCAGCATCTGTGATTTTACGACCTCTACGGGCTTCAAGCTCTCTAGTCATTGCTCTAATCTCAGAAAAAGCAGAAGCTGTTTTACCATCACTTGTAAGTCTCATTGCTTTTAGGGCATCTTTTATCATTTTATCATCATCTTTAATTGTTGTATAATAATCCCCTGCTTGAATATCTTGCTGTTTTTTCAAGAAGTTTTTATATTCGCCATCTGATAAATAGCCCCTATATTTGTTTAAATCCTCTTTTGCAAAACCTTGAGCATTATTCACAGACATATTATATAGAGTTTCCCATACTTGATTATCCGTTTCTGGTTGCCCTTTTGTGTTTATATAATTCATCAGACTCAATTTTATATTCGGGTCAATATTGTCTGGAATATCATCATAAGATAAAACACCACCAGTTTGAGCTGCTTGAACAGCTTTTGTATAAAATCCATTAAGAGCCTCACGCTCTGCAAGATCTCTGAAATGTTCTTGGTCTGAATAATGACGCTTAATTCTTGAAACGGTCATATCAGATAACTCTATATCTTGAATCGCTTCTGCTTTTTGAATAGCTTCTTCTTGGCTGACAGAAGAACTAACAATCTGTTCTGCAAGATCTCTTGCTTGATATTTAGTTTCTTCATTTTTAATAGTGCCAATATACCTAGCGTGATTTTTTGAATCAATTTCATCTTTGTGTTGTTCAAAAAATTCTCCAGCTTTTAAACTTCCTTCTGAGATATAACTATCTAAAACAGAGCAATATGCAGAAGATTTAGCCTGTTTCTTCATTGCTTCTATCGTGTCCGGATCTAAATTCTGCATCTCTCCTTGCCATTCGATAATTTTCATTGCGTTATTTAATTGCGTTTGCATAATGGTGGGATTGTTCCTTGCATTAACCATTCCTTTTATTGCATTATCTAATCCAACTTGACTTTCTGTTTCAGCCCATATTCCAGTTTGTTTGACATCATGGGCATTAACTCCAGCGTAAATTCTACTTTTTTTATTCTGTATCATAGAATTCATTCTGGATTGATTAAATGGAGATATTTTGTTTTTAGATTTATATTCTTGAACAAAATCATCAAAATTTTTCATTATTTCGCCAGATTTGCCAACAGCATCTTTTCCATTTTTGTAGTAATATCCAGTGTCTTTATTGTATAAATTGTCTTGCTCCCATTGGTCAATCTGATTTGACATTTCAAGCATTTTGGCATCATCAATTTGTTCAGATATCTTTAATGCAGCATTCGCTAGATTGTTAAGTCCGCCACCCATGTTGGATAATGCCTTTGCTTGACCTCCGCCAAACATATCTTCTGTTAATCTATAATTCTGATAAGGTTGTGGCGTTCCATTTAAACGAACTTGCCTATTATATTCAGGTACTTGTGGCATTGTCTTTCCTCTTTAAACTTCTAAACCTTTAATGTTTTTAACTCTATAAAAAAACTCAAAACCCTCTGGGATATTCATTCCTGCAGGCTTGGGATTATCAAATTTAAAACCTATCCATTTTAACCATTGTTTTGAAAATTCATTTTTGCTGTAAATGAAATTATATAAATACCAAAAGCTTTTATCGTATTTTTTGAATTCTTTTTTAAGTTCTCTTAATAAACAGATTTTATGATTTACAATATCATCAGTGCAAAGCATCCATACAACACCTATCCCCTTTGGATCTCGTTCAATATGCCACGCTCCACCCATGCAGACCGGAATATCCCCATCTTTATTTATTCCCATAAGAACATCAAAATCCGTTTTCATAATATCATTGAAAACTTTTTCTTTCCAAAGTTCCCCATGTACAGCTTTTACTTCTTCAAGATCTTCTGCACGCAGATGATTAAGTATATAAAGAACGTCTTTTTCATTTTTTTCTTTTCTATACATCATTAGTTATTCTCATTATCTTGAACGTCTACGCTTCCACTTACAGATAATATTGTTAATGGTAGTGGGTATGATTGTTTTAAATGAATAGTAGCTTCTGCAGTTGGAGTAGCCATAACTGTCATTGGAGAGATGTCTGTTGAAAAAAGTTTTCCAGCATCATTGATACTTGCATCAGATCTTGCGTGTCGATATTCTATTCCATCACTACCAACAAACTGAAAATCCTCTCTTGACTTATGAATTTTAACAGTTACACAATTTACTATTTTCTTTAAGCCTTGTGTATTTTCGCCCTCAATATTAAGTGTTTCAAAATCAAATTCATAAGGTAAGCCTACTACAATTGTTTTTGCAGGTTTTGGCAATGTTATTTGACCATCTTCAACAACTAAGCCCTCAACTATACCACCATTAACATTAGCAATTACAGTTTTTCCTTCTAAATGATCTAGCCCAGATATCTGAGTTACAGGAGTAGAAAAACTTCCAGACAAACCAGAATCAACTAAAAAGGCATCTTTAGCATCATTTATAATTCTGGTTTTGGTTCTTTCGATATATTTTAACTTTTGCCCATTAACTTCTCTTTCTATTACAAAATAGGCAATATCTTCTAACCCTTCACGAATTACGTCAACCCATAAAAATTTCCCATCTGTTTCAAAACGAGTCCAGCCGCATAATTTTTGTTTTTTATTGTAAGTCATTACTACGGCAGTGCCATCTGTAAAAACCTCAAACACTAATCTGTAAGGCTCTTTAGCATAGGCTTGACAACGTACCTCTTTGCCTTCAAAAAGATGGTTTGAAAACAAAGAAAGTTCATCTCCATCATATTTATCTGTCATAAGATCATAACCTAAATCTCTTACGACAGAGCCACCAGATTGTACAAAAATTACCATTGAACCAGAAACTATTGGTTCGACATGGGAAGAACCATAGCAAGATTGTATTACTGCAGCAGGTGCTGGGTTTGCTTGAATTATGCCGTCTGCACCGTTAACCATCCATTCTGAATCTGCTGTTAAGACAATTAAATCTTTCATTGGGATTAAATGTCTAACTTCTTCATTTCCATCAATATTGATTGTTATTGCATCTGTTGCTATTAAAGGTCTTGAAATGTTAAAGTTATTTATTGCAGCTGTTTGTGATGCAACGATTGCTTGAGGTGAATCCGGTAGATTCCCATATATTTTACGTTGTTGAAAATAACAAGAACATCCTGGACTTTGTCCATCTGCAAAAGGATTTTTTAATATTGGGGCAGACGACGAAAGATCTGGCTCTATATTATCATCAGTGAATGTAGTACCTTCTGCAGTGCCTATGTAACCAAAAATACCGTTTACACTTCTGTAAACATTGTATTCACTTGCTCCGCTCACAGCTGTCCAAGTCAAAGTAACATACTCATCTACTAACCAATTAGCTTCTCTGTGTCCGGTTACACTCGCAACTGATGATCTCTTGCTTTCTTCATTAGTTTCCTCATCAACAGCAGTTACAACATATTGATAAGTTCTTGTATTAGAGTCTGTCTTACCTGTCCATTTTGCAGTTAAGCCTGTCGGAGCAGTAATATCAGGGGCAAAAACAGCATCTTCTAATTTCCAGTCATAATGAGAATATCTTGATAAATTTTTTGCAGGATATTTCCCAGTACAAGTTAAAGTTAATATATCACCAGCTCTTGAACATTTCAATAAGGGTAAGTCATCTGCATTATATGGAGATTCAATCTCAACAATTTGTCCTCTCTTATTTGCAGTTTCGTAATCATCTGGATAGATAATATAGGCACCGTCTTTTAAAAACCTTATATATTTATGTCCAAATTCAAGCATATAAGTCTGTTCAGTATTAAATACAAACCTAATTACCCTAACAAAATTTGAACTATCTTTTGCCGTACCGCAATACTCTAACCCCATACGGTTTGAAATACCGCCCTCTTGGTGAATTATTGCGTTTTTAGCAGATTTTAAACCAATTGCGTATTGTTCAAGATTCGTACGTGCATCTAAACGAGGAGATAGTTCACCTCTTGTAAAACTTACTTGTGTAATTCTTGTACCCATAATAATACCTAATCTCTATAATCAGTAAAATCCTTATCATCTTGGTTATGAGTTACATTCTTTCGTGCATCTGTTACAATGGCTTGTCTGACCGCTATTGTATAATCTTGAAAGTTTGTATTCTTTTTGTTTGAAGAACCTGTAATAACTTGAGCTGAAAGATATGCAAGATAAAAAGCAAGAGCATTGACAAATGCAGCACTAAAAAAAGCTTCATTGTCTACACGTCTTGTATAGCGTAATCTGCAAGGATTATGGTTTGTTAAAATAATTTTTTCGCCATTACTATTTGTTGCAGGTGTAAATTTTTTCTCCTTCTTATCGTATGGTGAAATAATGGCACGTGGAGAAATGCAATCATTTGGGTATGTAAAAGCATATCTAAAATTTGGATCTTGTGAATTTTCAAGTGTGGTTGATAACTCTTTGAAAGCATTCGCAAAACTCCATTCATGGGCTTCCAATACGGTATCTCTGGCTACTTCATAATAGTTATTTAATAAAATAGCTCTTGGATCATTCTGATTAGAGTTTTGAATGGGGGCAGATACCCCCAAATTATGTAAAGTAATATTATAAATTTTTGTGCGAGAAAAAGTCATTTTTATTTTCCTATAATTAAGCGAATGTAATTAAATCCCCAGAAATACCGCCGCTTACTTTTGTGCCAGAAGTTTTTCTATTGTTGCCAATAGAATTACCGCTATACCATTTACCAGCAACAGAAGCAGCATTACCCAGTCCGTTTACTCCTGTACTAATTGCATTTGTAACACCAGAACGGTAGGCATTTTCACCGGCAAAAACATCAAGATTTGCTTGGTTAGTAAAATTATTTGCCTGTTGCTCATAGGCAATTGCTTGTGTTTCTGAATTATATCTCGTTGTTAATGCATCAAGTTCACCCATTGCAGAGGTATCTTCAATGATATCTAAGGCTGTACCGGAAGAAATATCTATACCATTTGCTGCCATAGCGGTCTGTTGTTTTCCTATTGCCTGCAGTGTTTTAATTCTTTGCAGCCTTGACTCTTCAATTCCTTCTTGTCTTTGTTGGTCAGCATTTGCTTGAGCTATTTTTGCATTATTTCTTGCAACTTCTGCTTGATAATTATATTGAGCCTGTTGAGCCTTACCTTGTTGCACACTGCTTACCACTCCCATAGTGGTACTGACTGCAGTAGCAACAATAGAAGTTACAAGGGCGGTAATACCGAAATCACACATTTTATTGTCCTTCTTCTTTTTCTGCAATTAGTTTTCTTAGTTCAATAATCTGTTCTACAATTGTTTTATTCTCAGCATTTTCAAGAGTTATACCCATTTCAATACTTTTGTTAATAAGTTCATCAAGTATTGAAAGAAGTTCTTCTTGAGTTTTACCTGCAAACTCATTAGCATTTTCTTGATTATTCTGTGGTGTTTCGTGCTGTTCAGCGATTGTAGGATTTGTTTGATTTGTATTTGATGCGTTTACCTGTTCTTGTTGAACATTCTTTTGTGATTCTGTATTTTTATTATTTATTTTTTTTACCCATGATGGAATCTCAATACCATCTTTTAATGTAATTATCTGCCCTGGTTTGATGATTTCACCATTATAAAAAGCTCTTATTTTAGCTACTACTTTTACCGTCATTTAATTTTCTCCTTATGTATTGTGTATTTGTTACTACTCTTCTTTTGGTTCTCTATTTCCATAAAGAACTTCGGCTGCAGAAGATGCATTGTCTAATGCTTTTTTCTGTTTTTCAAGAAGCGGCAAAACATACTTCATTTTTTCTTTATCAAGTTTAATTTGTTCAGCCTTGATAATAGTGTCAACCGCACCTTCAATTTCCCAGCGGTCAAATTTGCCATATTCTTTCTTTTCTTTTTTTTCTGAAACTGTTTCCTTATCTGACATTTTAAAACCTTTCTTTTACTAAAAATTGATTGCCGGATTAACCGACAATCAATTTTTTAAATACATATTACATATCTTGATAAGAGTTATCATGAGCAGCAACCATTCCAGCAGTAATTTTGCCACCAGTAGCTGTTCCTGCACCACTTGCACCCTTAACATCATAATAGACTCGCATATAGCCTAAGTTTCCTTTAGGTATATAATTGATAGGGAATTTATAACCTGTTTTTAAATCCGCAATAGGAATATCTCCACTACTTACGAGAGTTTTAGGAGAAGAGAAATCTTCTGTCGCAGATGTTTGAATTGATGCTGCAACAGATGTAGCTCCTGCAAAATCTTCAACAACTTGAATAATTAAAGGCATAGGAGTACCGAAAGCTACTTCTGGCATATTATGCTCAGTGTTAGCCATTTTTACGATATTGGTAGATGCAGCACTGGTTGTAATAGCTTGTGCATCTGAGAATAAAGTTTCTAAATCTAATAACATTTTATTGCCCTTTCTCTTTTTTGTAATTCGCAAATTGGCGGAAAGTTTAAGTGTTACCGCCATTCACTATATCAATCTCAGAACAAGAGTTCTACCGAATTATGCTGCAGCAACCTTATCTTCTGTATCAAGAATTGCATCACAGCATTTAACAGGAATGCCTAAGAATTTCAAAACAGGTTCTCCTGCAGCTTCATCCAAGGATAGACGAACATTTGTTTTG
Organism: uncultured bacterium; assembly: GCA_949290355.1. Taxonomy (GTDB): domain Bacteria; phylum Cyanobacteriota; class Vampirovibrionia; order Gastranaerophilales; family Gastranaerophilaceae; genus Stercorousia. Next base: position 22,969 of record CASERN010000014.1, read on the forward strand.
TTCATAGCTTGTAAGTGCAAGTAAGTTTCAATTGTTTCATTTACATAGATAACAAGTTTTGCACCTGATAATTTTGCATGCTTTTTAACTCTATGATAAGCTTTAATCATAAGTTCAATTAAATCAGCAGCATCATCTGTACCAAGCTTAGTTGTGTCAATATTGGCAATTCTTGCACAAGTTTTATAATTTCTTACGCACATACCAATATCCCAAGAGAAGTGATCTTTGTAAACTCTAAACTCATTTCCATTTGCATCATAAGCGGCTTCTTCTCCAATATTTTCATGTTGTAAACCTGCTTTAGAGCCTTTTGGATAAATAAGGTGAGTACCTTTTTCGCCCCAACCGACAAACCAGATTGAAGTATTTGTTGTTCCTGTTCCACCGCCATTAAGGACTTGATAGCCAATAGTATCTTTTGTTGTAGATATTTTATTATATCTTGTTGCAAGTCCATCAAATGCAGCAGCATTTTTGCCTTTGTTTCCGTAAATGATATTTTCTTGTACTTTGTTATTCATTCCTTGAATATGAGCATCAGCTTCATTTAAGCGGAATTGATTTGTGTTACCATTCAGATCTGCAAGCTTTTTATCAACTTTTGAAAAATCTTCAAGCATTGCTGTTGCTTCTTGAATCTGAGTATATTCACCTTTTGTACTAGGTACACCTTGGTAAAATTTTCTGAACTCAGGTTCAGGCAGTCCGTTTCTTACCGTTGTTTTGTGTGAAGTGCCATCATTGCATTCTATTGTTACAGCATCTTCAAGCATTGGGTTACATTTCAAAAATAAATCAATTAGTGTACTGGTAATTTTGCCATTTTCTAATTGTGAGTAGTAATCCTTCAAAGAAGGATAAGTGTTTCCTACTGTAGCCATTCGTTTTCTCCTTTTATTATGTGTACGCATTCGGATTGTTTATTCCGGTAAATCCGTAACCGGCTGCTATAAGCCTGTAGACTTTACTCTTTTGAGCCGTAAAGAATATCAGCAGCATCAAGTTTTTCTTTACCGGCAGGAATATTTACTTCTGGCAGTTTGTCGCTAGAACACAACTCGCCAATTTTATGGAATGTTTTTATGAATTCGGGGTGATGTGTAAGACCTTTTTTCTTTATCAGATTCATAAAGCCACTTGTTGCAGTTGCTTTTAAACCTTGATTGGCAACACTAAGATACTGATTGTATTTTGTGTCATCAGAAATATTTAATTCGGGATCGCTATCTAACAGCTGCATGTAAGAGGCTTTTTCTTGCTCTTCAATTTGTTTTCCGATATCTCCCAGCCTTGAAAAATTTTTCTGAACTAATTTAACTGCAAGCCCCATAAGCTCGTTTGCAGATTGATTTGAGAGATTGAGCTTTCTTGCTACTGGTTCAAACTCGTTTACAAGTTCTTGGTCAAGTTCCATCCCCTCTGGTAGAACCGTTGAGGAGTAGTCAAATTGTTCAGGGCTTCCGTATATTTCGCTATTTGTTTTTTCGTTTTGTTTATTTTCAGATTCGTTATCAGAACCCTTATTATCATCTGGTGGATTATCTTGACTCCCTGTTTTTTGGGTATCGTCTTGTGGGTCTGTTTCTGGCAGAACTTGATTATTAGGTTCCTTGTTCAAGTTGTCATTTTCAAAATTTTCACTCATAATTTACTCCTTTTCTTTTTGAATCATTTCCAATATCTGCATATACTTGTTTTTGTTGGCTTTGAATATACAATCTAAAAGCCAAGCCCCTTGCTCTCGTTTCCCTATAGTTAAGTAATCTTCTTTTGTAGAAGAGGTTCGATTTAAACCACGTTCAAAAGCTCCTAATTTCTTGAGCAGAACAAAAATAGTATTTAAACCGTGTTCACTATTAAGGACATTAGAGAGTTCTCGCAACTCATCTTTGTCCATAAAATTCCTTTCCTTATGGCTAACCTACGCCTAATCTGCTTGCTAAATTACCGCCGAAAGAATCAATACCGCCCATGTTTTTAATCATTTCAGTACCTTGCTGAATGGCTTGCATTTGTTCTTGTTGAGCTTGTTTCTCTGCAATTTCTTTGCGTTTTTTATTTACTTCATCAGTAGATACAACATGTTCTGGATTTACGTTTGCAATCTCTGCATAGTCATCAACGATCTGATCAACATTGATTTTATAAATCAATGTTGGGTCGGTCATTTGAGAAAGATTAACTGTAAAAGTTGTAAATCTTTCTATGCTTGAGATACCTTTGACTTTCTGGGCAAGAGCTAGGGTAGAAACAAATTCAATCTCCATTTCCTCTTTTTGAATAATTTCCGGTGGTTCAGGCATAATTCCAGTAGTTACACATAAGAAAAATATCCAATTAAGAACAGCTCTAAGTCCTTTATGTGCTTGATCCAACAGAGGAGAAAGTAGTACCATTTTTTCTTCTTTTACTTCATTGACTTCCGTAGCGGTTCTTCCTCTTTCTGCAGTGTTTAAAATGACCGCAAATAAATCATTATAAAAATGTGATTTTATTACTTCTTTTAGCTCATCATTATGTTGTTTTAGCTGTAAAATCTGCGGATTTACTTCATATACTGGACTCAATCCCCTGCCATTATCATCTTCGGGGATAATCTGCCCAGGGGAGTCTGTTAATCCTTTTTGCTTTTGTAAACTTGCAGGACCTTTCATTAGAGGTACCGCTATTTTTTTCATAGCTGATGAATATGTTTTAACTTGTTCCATTAACTGCCTAGCATCTGGTAAAGCTTGTATTCCGGGGCAGTTAGAAGGATAATTGTCCTCGCCATTAACTTCAGCTTCATATATTGCAAAAGGAAATCTATCAAATCCAGAGAGTTTAAGAAATCTATCGCATCCTACTTCAAAAGTTGCTGAGATAAATCTTTTATGTCTTGATAATGGGGATTTCGGGTTATATTCTTTGTTTGGTTCTACAAAATATATAAGTTCAAAAAGTTGACCTGTGTTATTGGCATCAAATGCTGCTTTAACTTGTTCTGAGCAATTTTCATAGCCATATTTGTCTACAATATTATCAGCAGTTTCTTTGTAATGTCTGCATAAAGTATCTGGTTCACCTCTATGGTCTTTAGAATAACGGTATGAGCCAATAGGTAAGAGTTTAAAATTTGCAACAGTTTCATAGTCTTGTTCCATCTGTAAGGCTGCAAAGCCATAAGAGCCAAGTTGTTTATATACGCCTAATTGATTTTGGTAAAAATTAGAGCTTGCTAAAATTCTTCGCATAAGATCTTCCATGTCATTGCACCAAGTTTTTACTTCGTGCAATAGATTAAGATCTTTTGATTTCATTTGACATTTAAACCATCTTGTAGCTGCAGATGTTGCACCAGACTGCATACCAGAAGCAAAATCATTGACGGCTTTAATGGTAACAGAATCCTTAATTTTCTTTGTTTTCTTTATTGGTTTATTAACATCAGACACAATGAATTTGCTCATACGTGGAGCAAAAAATTCTGAAAGCTCCTGTAAATCACCTTTGATATTGTTGAAAACACAATCCATCTGATTTTTTCTTTTTAAGAAATAGCTTGTTGTGTAAGAAAAATCTTTAGGTTTTCTGTGTTCTTTTAATTCTTTTTCTTCAATATCTAATCCTTTTGGCATCGCAAACTCCTTGTTTATTCGCCTAATAAACCTTTTTTCTGAGTGGCTGCATCATCAGTAAGCCCTCTGGCGGTTGTTTTTATATTGCGACTTGCCAATGAAGCTGTTTTATTTCTTGTATTTGTAGAAGCCTTGGAAACACTTGCATCCGCTAATGTCGGAGTCGCAACTTGTTTAGGTTCAGTGGTTTCAACTTTTGGTGCTGATGGTGTTGAACACATAATTAAGTCCTTTCTTTTATTCATCAAATTCAGTAAATAGTTTAAAATCTTGCAAATTATTACGCCCTGTATCATTCAAAAGATATTGAGGATAATAATAAATTCCATAAATACCCATCATTAGAGCATCTGCAAAGTCTGGGGATTCATTTTGTTCTTTTCTTATTTCTTTTTTATCTAAAATATAAACTTTGCCGGAGTTTGGACTCCATTTTGTTTTCATATATTCAAGCTGACGTGCTGTGTTTTGACAATTAAGTTTCAAAAAACCGGATTCCAGCATCTCTTTAACAGCAAGATAGCCGTCTGCTCGAGCATTGCCATTTGATAAATTTTTGGGTTGTAATGCTCCACGGAAAAGAACTACATTTTCGAGTGTATTTTTTAAGGAACACATTATTGGATATCCAAGTCCATCTGCATCACCGATAAGAAAGTTAGGCTTCCATTTTGCGTACAAATTCATAACTTTTCCTTTAGTTATGTCTGTATCAGCTTCTGACCAAGTTATAGTTTCAGCTTCTTCCCATACACTCATTGATCTTTGGATAAGTCTTTTTGCAACGCATAAATCACCCCCAGAAGCAGACAAATCAAGAGCCATAACTGAATTATTAGGATGTCTTTCATTATTCCATTTTAGATTTTTTGCAGCTTCTATTCTGTCTGACGCTACAAGGTAATTAGTACCTTGTTCTAATGGGAGTCCTAACCAAATATGATTATAGTCAGCCATATTTAACCTTTTGCATTCTTCTGCTTCGTCTATAAGTTTCTGCGGACAGAAAGGATTCTCAAAATAAATGATATGAATGTGCAGACAATTAGACCGAGATACACAATGCTGATACACGGCGTCAGACTTGACGTATCTATTCATTGTAAAAATTATTTTTGAATTTGGTTTTCTTATCGTTGGAACGATAACATCAACAGCTCTTTTCGTAACCGTTTCAGCTTCATCAATCCAAAGAATGTCAACACCTTCAAGACCTTTTATATTGACAATTTCTTGTTCTCTAAAACCTTTGAAAAAGATTACAGAACCAGTTTTTCTATGTACAATCTGGTTTTCAGATACATCATAATCAAGTTTAAACTCATCAATTAAATCTTTAAAAAGTGCAAGGACTGAATGCTTAACTGAATCTTTGATTACACGTCCACAACAAACTTTAATCTTTCTTTGCTCACCAAGATAAAGAATAAATCTTCCTACTGAATGAGTTTTGGCAGAACCTCTTCCCCCTTCTATTAGGAATAATGAATATTTGTTGAAATCAAATATTAACGGAAAGAGTTTCGGCGGAATGTTAAGTATTGTTGGTAATTTCAGAGCTGCTATTAACTTCTTTGTCTGCATTCAGCTCATCTCCAATATTAAAATTCAGAGGCACTCCATCTACTTCAATTTTTCCCATTTCCATCACAATGGCGTTATTAACATTAGTTTCATCTTTCATTAGACCTTTGATTTTTATTTTCATTTCTACTGCTTTGTTTGCAGCAGAAACATTAGGTCTGCCATCTTTATCAAGAGATTCAAGTGCAATAATCTTTAACTCATCACATTCTCTAAACGCATCATCAACCGTATATTTAATTTCATTCTCAGTATGAGTTTTTATTGTCTGTTTATAATGGTCTATCCATGGGGTAATCTTAGGGTTTTTTAATAAACGAGAACCCTCAACGCAACAAGTAGCTGTTTTTGTTAACTCATTTCCATATACAGAACGATATGCTTCAGTGGCATTATTGCCATTGAGAACATACTCTTTAACAAAATGATTTTGTTTTTCTGTAATATCCGGTAAGCTGCTCATATCTTTAACCTACAGGCTCATCTGGAGAGTCGCTCAACTCTCCGAGCCTGTACCGTTTAAGAAGAGAGAGACTGAGCGAATATTTTTTTTGAAAGCGTCTTATTTCCGTGAAAGTCGGAAGAATATTGTCTTATTTGTGTTACTTCCTTCTTTTTATTGCGGATTTCTACATTTTTACCGTAAATCCAGCCGTACAGATTATTTTTATCTAAGTTACATATCTTTGTTACTATACGTGATTTTTCTCGGTACAAAGTTTTTACCGCATTTAAACCTCTAATATTTGCATCAATAAAAACTTTATTGTCTGCAATTCTTTTTTCATATAAAGTAATCACTGGTTGTCCACATATTGGACAGTTGGCAAAGAACAATCTTCTTGCTGTAAAATTTTCAATGTCTTTTAAGAACCACGCTTCAATGCGGTCTATTTCTGCATTACAACAGATAAGCTTCATATACTTTCTCTCTCCCTTTGGGCATACTATCCCCATATTTTGAACAGGCAGTGTCCGTTAGTCCCCATTGGCTCCCGCCCCGTGAAATAACCTGTCCACGAGTTGAACTTTTAAAATTTATTCAAACTACATTTTGAAATATAAAACATTTTTTTTAAAAAATCTCGTTGATTGATTGATTGAACGATTTATTAAAGGGGTAAATGATTTGATTTTACTGAAAAAATTTGCCTTTACATTTGTTTACAAAACGTATTTTTTACTTGACTTTTATTTTTCTATGCAATAATTGAACATATCTTCTATGTAAAAAAAAAAGAAAAAATAAAAAATGTTTATTTGTCTAAAATAAAAAAATATATTTATATATTTTTTTTATTTTATCTTATTTTATGTTATGTAATTTTATTTTATTTAAAGCTATGCAGACCGCTTGTGCGTAAATATTATTTTGTAATGCGATAATTTATGCGTATGCATTGCATTCGCATAACATTGTATAAATTACGCATAAAAAAGACCTGCTTTATTAAAGCAGGTCTTAATATTCTTCTATTAAATTACCGGTTTGGATATACTGTTTACCATCTGACGATTGAATCATGTTTCCATATTTTTGATAGCTTGAGCCGGAGTTTGTATAAATAGTATTGTTGTTTTGTTGGTATGTATATCCATTACTATCATAATAATTTCCGGTATTGGATTTGTAAATATAACTTTGTGTATTGCCATTAGTATCAATAACTGAGTAATTATTATACTCAGAATAAGCACTTGCAGGCAAAGCAATAAATAAACCTAAAAAGAATAATAGATAGTATTTCATACTAACATTATTTATCATTTTACATTTTTTTTCAATACAATTATTAAATAACTTCATGAAGTAATGTAAAATTATTGTTGCATAATAACTTGAATATGTTCTTTTTTGTTATCTAATGTCGGTTTATTTTGAGTTTGTGCATTGTATTGAGCTTTTACTTTTTGTATAGTTCCTTGTTTTTTAGCTACTGAGAATGTTATTGTTTCATTTCTATTAGTAAAAGCTTGTCCTTCAAGTTTTCCACTAGGCAGCGTGCCAATGATCATTCTTCCATCACTACAAACAAGTTTGAATTGCCATACCGGATACATAAACATTTTCGCATTACCTAGGCATCTTGCATTGTTTTTTTCAGAAGTAACATCAATTGTTGCTCTATATGTTAATGAATCATAGTAAGTTTTACCTGTAAATGTTTCATCATAATTATCATATTTGGCGGTTATATTTGATGTGCAACCAGATACAATAAGTGGCAGTAATAACAGTACCCCGAAAGTAACAAATTTCTTCATAAATTCTCCTTATATTCTTAAAGTATGATTTATTATTAACTTTTTCATCTCTTTTATCGACTTTTTATATACAGAAAGGAGATAATAATGACAAAAAACGAACTCGCACAAATCCTTTATGCACTCCGTACTGTATTTGGAAAAAAGAAAGGTGATGATATTTTTATCAAATTATTAAATTCAATATCTTCATAAACCACGTTTTTTCAATAAAGAATTAACTTCTTTGAGGATTTCAGCTTTGACATCCTCATATTTGGCTGGCAAAAACATATTCCCAACTTCGCCGACAAGATAGTTTAAATTAACATCAAAGTCGAGTAATAATGTACGTTGGATCTCTAAAGATATAAAAGCCTTATCATTTTCAACCGCAGAAATACCAGATTTTGATAAGTTTATAGCTTTGCCAAAATCCTCTTGAGATAAGCCTGTTGCTATTCTTATTTCCTTAAAACGTTGACCTGCTGTTTTCATTATTCTACTCCGTTTGTATGAAGTTTTGTAAACAATGTACATAATTTATTGACTTTGGTCGATAATTTATGTACAATACATTTTGTTATCAATCGTTGATTGATTGATTGAATAATAACACAAAAACACGAAAACGACAAAATTTGCCGTTTACTTCGTGCGGATTATTACGCTTTAAATTAGGAGATTTAGGAAATGCGAGAACGGAAATTTTCAACCTCAATCCAGCTTAGTGGAAGTCAGCTGAATATTCTTGACAAAATTGTAGAATTTGAAGGCGGTAAGGTGTCAAATTCAGAGGTGTTAAGAAAAGCTTTTGACTACTATTCAGAAAAGGTTTTTCCACAATTTGTAAAAAAATAGAGGCAATAAGAAGAGGAGAAAGATAATGCAAAAGAGGCATTTGAAATTGGTTGTAGTTAATGATGTTAATAATCAAAAAAAAAGATTTTGGGAAACTCTTGTAAGCTGGTTTAACAAACCCAGAACTATAGAAATTCCATTTATTGTAACGCACATTGAAAAAAAACAAATAGTACAAAATTACTTGACTTTGAAATTCGCTGAATATCAAACAACTACTGGAACGGTGGGATTATTTCCATTGTGTGAAGCTATGAATGAAGTTGATAGGCTTGAAAAAGCAGGCTTAATAAATGCTTATTACAGAAAAATTAAAAATAAATTAGTTGTTTAAAGGGTTTTAAAGTGGGTAAAACAGAGGCAAATAAGATTATAGAGCCGTTTTTCTCTCACGACAAGGCAGCTCGTGGCGATGAAAAAATTGTACGTATGTTTTATGAGGCAAGAAAACAATACGGCAATCTTTCGGAAGCAGCATTGAAAGATGCTCTAGCTTGGGCATATTACGGATTGTATTGGGGTGTTGTAGAGTACATGCACCGTAATAATTTAAAGGCAAACGAACTTGAGATGTTGGCTTACGAACTGCGTATAGCTCCAGAAATACTGTCTGATTTAATGAATAATTACCAATTATTCAGAGAAGAGAATGGCTGTTATGTTTCTGACCGCATACTGCGAAATCTTGAGTACCAAGCGGAAAAATCCGAACAAAACTCAAAAGCAGCAAAAGCACGCTGGGCATTAGCATATTTTAAAAAGATATGTCTTGAAGTTTTTGAAAAAGAACTCAAATTAAATAAATCAGAAGTTCCTATTTATTTGGATTATGACGAAACAATAGATGGTTTTAGGGAGAAGTTACCGGATATTCTGTACACCTTGAAAACATTAAGATTTGAGAATAATCCAAAATTCGTACCAACTATAAACTGGCTTCTTGAATCTAATAATCTAGTCAAATTGTTAAATGGTGGGTACGGAAAATTAAAAAGCTGGAAAGAACATAAAGATTATCTGAAAGCTAAAGAGGAAGAAGAAAATGTTAATGCTGTAAGTTCTGTAGAGGAAGCAATTGAATTGCTACTGGAAAACACAACTTATATAGCCGCAAGTGATCAATGTGTTGTTAATCCTTCCTACTCAGTGCTGTTTGATAAGTTTAATATTTCACGTTCTGAAATAAGAAGAATGAAATTAGAAAGGTTAAAAGCAAATGCTTAAAAAGGATATGCAAAAAGAAATAAAAAAATATATAGGTAAAATTTTTTATTTTGATGTTGAAACAAAAAATATTTATCCTGCAAATTGGATAACTTCAACATCAGATTACGATCATTATTCTTTTGAGCTTCATCATATCGTACCTTTCACGGATTGGGAAAAGAATATAAAAAATGTTCAAAATGTCGTTAAAGAGAATGCCCTAATATTGTTACCTAAAATGATGCATCAGCATCTTGAAAATCCAATTTATAAACTTGACAAAATACATTTTGAAAAAATATATGGTATAAACCCAGATGTACTATTGTTTGATATAAATTCAAGACAGGAAAGAACCTGCGAAATTTTGAATTCTAGACAATCCAACTTGGCGGATATACATTCCCTAAGTAACTCCGCCAATTTTCTTTTAACAGAAGATGATTTAGCTTGTTTTGATTCGATATATGACAACTCACGAAAGGATGTGTGTTATGCCTAAATATAGTTTTACATCCAAACGAAGTGATTATTTAACGCCTGCGTGGTTTTATGAAAAAGTGTTAGATGAGGCAGGGCTTACAATGTTTGATTGTGATGTTTGTTGCAGTATATTTAATATCCCTGCACATTTCAGATATCGTCAAGATGGTTTATACCTCAATTCTGGAAATAGAATATCTGAAAATGATGGTTTAAAAGGTACTTGGTTTCCTGTGAATTGGTGCAATCCGCCTTTTAAGATTGCTGATAAGTTTGTTTATAAAGCCCTTGCTGAACAAAAAAAAGGGCATACAACTTATATGCTGCTCCCTGTGAGAACTGAAACTGATTATTGGTATAACGGAATTTATAAAGAGGGAAAGCCTCGTCATAATATTGATGTAATGTTCTTGAAAAAGGGCTTATGTTTTGTTGATCCCGAAACAGGCAAGTATGTTCAGATGCGAAAGAAAATGCCTAACGGTAAATATAAAACGGTTGACGGAGTTTTTAAAGAGGGGCTTGCTCTTGTTGTGATTAAGGGGAATAAGGAGTGTTTAGATGCGTAGAAGAAAGAAGGTGGCAAAATGTACTCATAATATTCTGTTGATCGATACTGTGATTACAGAAATACTTGAGCTAAATAAGGAATATGCGGAAAGAATAAAAAATGTTTTTAAGTGTGCAAGCAGTACAGGTGAAGATAGGCTCTGTGTATTATGGGGCAGAAGTAATATTTCAGTAGGTGATAGGGTACAAATGAAAGGCAGAATGAAAGATGATATTTTTCTTGCTTGGAGTTTGATAATTATGAAAAAGGCTAAAAAGGAGTATGATGGTGAAAAGTCTCAATGTTAAATTATTTAAACTTTTTGTCAGCTTAATGTCTGATGAGAAGCTGTATATGTTATTTGAAATCATTATTGATGAAATGAATGTAAGAAGAAAATCAAAAAATGATGGACATATTTAAAACTGAGCGTGAATTTTATCAAAGATTTCCAAGTAGATTTTATATCTGTACAAATTGCGGATATATGAATCCGGATCCATATAATTGTCAAAGATGTGGATGGCGTGCAGATGGACTACTAAAAACTATGGACAAGGGTTATAAATATGCAATTGCCAAAACTGGAGAAATTAAAGAAATTTTTAGACCAATAGAATTGGAGAAAGGGTAACAGGTGAAAAATTTAATGGCTGAAAAAGAAGAAGAACGGACTGCGGAAACCGTTGCTTGCAGTGATGAGCAAGAGATTTTATTTGAAAATATCCTTGCAGAAGTTAGAGCTTCAAACTGCAAAGACAAAACAAGATTTTTAATTGATTCCGTTAATGACGAAATAAAAGATGTCATGCAGGCAATCAATAAATATGGCAAAGACGGACAAATAAAAATCACTCTGAAATTTAAGTGTGTACAAGCTAATGAAATGCTTGTTTCCGCTGAGATTGAAGGGAAAAAGCCTAAAGGACAGGCTACCGGAACAAAAATGTTCAGAGATTTAAAAGGTCGTTTATATTTAGACGATCCAAATCAGATGGCATTGTTTGATAAAAACAATGTCCGCTCAATAAAAAGATAGTTAGTATAAGCAATGTTAAAGGAGTTAAAAATGCTAAAAGAATTTGTAAATGATGTTATTTTAAGAAATCGACCAGAACATACTATTATTGAGGAATACGGTGCTTATTTCGGTTCAAAACAATATGAAGGAACATACTCTGATGCCGATAAAGTATATAAAATCAAAAAAAATGAGTGTGTTGACAATAAAGTACGTTCAGCAAAGGCTTTTATTGAATACATAAAAGAAGAATTAAAACGCAGAAAAAATACTACCGGATTATTTGCAACAGCTAGAATACACATGCAAGGCGGTAATTTTAGAGCAGATTGTAATTATAATGAAGGTTGCTGCTTATATGAAAGATTGCATTCAGAACAATTTAATACATTAGAAGCTTATAATGGTCAAGTGCTTGATCATGAAGGATTTTTAATAATGCTTCAAAAACTTAAACCAAGTATAGAAGATTTTTCAGAACTTTATAAAAGATGTTCTAAAATAAGAATTGTTGGACGTTCAGAAGTTAATTCTACACCAATATTTGACGATTCTGGAGAAGCTGAAAGTGGTTATCATTGCCAATACAGACTTAGTGATGGTACAGATGAAGAAGCTGTACTTCCTGCTGATTTCTATGTGTCTTTGCCTTTTGTAAAAGCTGGAGAAAGACAATATACATATCATGTAGAATTACTTTTCTTTAACACAAAAAGCAGTGAAATTGCGGTCAAAGTTCAAGTAACAGATTGGGAAACCAATTTTGAGCAAGCTATTATTGACGAGGCTACAGATATAAAAGAAGCTTTATCTGAATATACAGATCTGTTGGTATTAGCAGATTTCTAAAAAGAATGCCATGGGGAGAGGAACGAGCCGTATATCTTGAATGTGATATTTAGCCCTGTGTCAAGTTGGTATTTATAGACACAAAACAGTTCCACCCCTTAAGGGGTTGTTTGTACTAAGAGAAAAAGGAGAATTAAAAAATGGAAAACAACATTGTAAAAACAATTTTGCAGGCGGATTTAAAATTTACTTATCCTGTGAATATGTCTGAGTTTAATCAAAGAACGCTAAAGGTTGATGATATCAATAATTCAAGAAAAGAATATTTAAGAGAAAAATCTCCGGCAGAAGAAAAGATTATTGAGATTTTTAGCAGGCTTAAAAAAGAATTATCAGAATTGGGTTATACGTGTGTAAAAAACGTTACTTATTCTTATGAAGAAAATCCAAGTAGTATGCTTAAAGATCTTTTAAAGGACGTTATTTTAGGCTCTGATATTCCTACCCCCCCCCATTCAAAAAATAATAACAATTCCGAAACAGGCGGTACTGTAAACTGAACTGCCTGTATATAAGTAAAACTTATACTGATGAGGAATAGATAGATGGCAAAAAACAGCAAAAAGAAAAGTAAAAAGGAAACTATAACTATCTTAAAGATAGACTATGATTTTCTTATTGCTCAAAATGAGCAATTGAAAAAACGAAACCGAGAATTACAAACTCTTCTGAAAGGTAGAAGTCGTGGCGTTATCGGAGTTATTGATTCTATAGGTAAAACCGTTCTTGATAAGTATGTAGGAAGGAGTAATAAGAATGAGTATTAAAGATGGAATACTTGATTTACCTATAAAAAAATATTGGTTTAACAAAATAAAAGCCGGAGAGAAAACCCATGAGTATAGGAATGCTGCAAACTGGGATAATAAATTAGGCAATGGAAAATATGCACGCTATACCACAATAAGATTCCGGCAAGGACAAGTGGTAAAATCAACCGATACGGAAAGAGTTCTATATGCAAAAATAAAATCCGTAAAAGTTGTTGATGGAATAAACACCGATTTAAAAGTGAAAAATCAAGTTTTTGATATTGAATTTGAATTATTAAACACTGGAAAAATTGATGATTAACAACAGAATAAATTTTGCAACAAGTATCGCTAATGAAGTAATGAAAAATCCAGAAGCTGCAATAAATTTTATATGCTGTGTAGCAGATGAAGTTAGTGTTACTGATCTGATAAGAATACAGGCAATTTTTTTTAAATCTCTAAAAGAAATTCCTACAAAAACAAATATGAATAATTGAAAGGGAAAAATGATGTCAAAATTTTGTGTAATTATTTTAATAATAGCAATTTTATATTTGCTTTTTGCCCCATTACGTTATGCAAAAAAAATGGGAGCTAGTGAGTGTATGTTTTCACGAGATCCAATAATGTGTACAAATATAAAATTACAAAATCGTTTTAAATAAGGAGAAAAAGGTGAGAAGTTTATTTGTTATGTGGGGTAAACGCCCAGGGAAAAACACTTTAAAAAAACAGTTAGATGCCATTGTAGAAGGGTATCGAAAACGTATAGAACAAGGAGCTAAGCCTTCTGATATGTATATTCTAGTATCACAAGAAGCTGGTAGATTACTTGAGCATATATGTATAAAAGAATCAAACCTTTCGTATGATGCAGCATTTCTCGAAAATGTTTTAGGAATTCCTGTTGAGATTGATTCAGCTCAAGAGGGGTTTACTCTTGAATTAAGGTGTAATGAAATTTCTTAAAATTAAAATTTAGAGGTGGTAGACAAATGCAATCTGTAGAACAACAAATCAGAAATCTTATTGAAAGTATATATAACAAAATAGCAAGGGTAAAGAACTGTAACTTGGAACCTAAAAGCATAATACTGAATGATAAGAATTTAACCATGTTAAAGTGTGCATTTTGGGCATATAACCTTTCATATACTAAACCTGTGCAAGTATTAGGCTTACCAGTAATTGTTGACAATGATATTAAGGAATTTCAGATAGGAGTGTAATAATGACAGAGTATTCACAACAACAAACAAAAGAAGCCGAAACAATGAATTTCTGGACTGATTTTATAAATAAAGAACCAGAAAATTTCAAAACACAATATAAAAAACTGGGTTTATTAGAACAATGTAGGTTAAGGGCATTTATTCAAGTTAGGGATAGTAAGCTTTATGGGACAATGCTCAATGTTTTAGGAGAAGAATAATGACAGATAAAGACACAATTGATTACTGCAAGAATTGTAGTGTAGAACCACCGGCTATGAAATTCAAATGCCCAGAGTGTAAATATAATCCAAATAAAAAACAGGCAATATGCAAATATAAGTTTCAAGATAAAGAAAAATTTGACGGCAAGCCTTATTGTACTTGCTTTTGCGAGCTATGTGAGGATTTACCACCTTGTGATGATAATTGTCAAATTTATGAGGATTACAAGCGACTCACTTGCAAGACCTCGGAGTGCGAGGAGCAGGAAAATAAAATTAAGAAATTAAGAAAAAATCTTGCTCTTGAAATAGAGTTAACAAACCGCTACCGCAGGGCTCTGAATGATATTGGCAAGATTGTTATACAAGACAGAAATATAAAAGATGTTTGTTTAATACCCACTTGTCTGGATGCCGGTAGAGTTGCTTACGACATACAACAACAGATTATTGATATTATCAACAAAGCGAAAGGACGAGGGGATGACTAACCTATCAAAAGAACTATGCGAGATTTGCGGGATTGAACCGCATGAGGATAAATATTGCTTTTGGGAATGTAAAAATCCGGAGTTAGAAAATAAACCCTGCAATAATACAGAATGCCCACATTATAGGGATAATAAGTATTATATAAATTTTAAAGAGCCCGATAATTTTATGAAACTGTTTAGTTTACCTATCAAAATTAAAAGCAGTGAACCAACGGAAACTATAATTCACATTTTGTCAAGGCATTTTCA
Organism: uncultured bacterium; assembly: GCA_949290355.1. Taxonomy (GTDB): domain Bacteria; phylum Cyanobacteriota; class Vampirovibrionia; order Gastranaerophilales; family Gastranaerophilaceae; genus Stercorousia. The sequence continues at coordinate 38,320 of CASERN010000014.1, forward strand.
TATTTTTGATGTTGAAGATTTTCTAAGTGCTTTATGCAAATATCTTACAGGATATAACGACTATGGTGCACAAATTATTGAAGCAATCAGAGAAACGGAGTGGGTGTATGGATGATAGTATTGGGTTAGTTCAAAAAATTATTGCAAAAAATAAAGCAAGTGATAAGCAGTGCATGAATTGTAAGCATTATGTAGAAAATTATAAAGATGACTATACGTTAAAACATTTTGGTTATGGTGAAGTTAAGTATAGATCTGCTTGTAGCTGGGGTGGTAATTACGGTTTTGTTTCACATAATCCGGCGGCAACTTGCAACAGGTATGAAACAAAAAGGAATATATTAAAATGAAGATGAATACTAAAGGTAATGATTATTTTGAAACACCTCGTTCTATTTTCCGGCAACTAGATGATATCTTTAAATTTACTCTTGATGTTGCTGCAAATGAGAACAATCATCTGTGTGAATATTATTTTACAGAGCAGGATAATGCATTGGAATGTAGCTGGTTTTCGCAAAGATGTTTTTGTAATCCACCGTTTAGCAAAAAGGCGGACTTTATAAAAAAGGCACATGACGAGGTATTAAAGAATGAATGCCCGATATGCGTAATGATTTTGCCTTTAAACTCTATGGACACAAAAGCTTGGCGCAAATATATAGAAGGGAAATTTGTTTACGAAATACTTGAAGGGAGAATTTCTTTCATTGATCCACAAACAAAGAAGCCTAAGTCCGGCAATAATAGTGGAACGGTAATTGTTTACTTTAAGAAAAGAATTAGAACTAAAAATTTATAGGAGAAATTATGCAAGACAGGTTTAGATTTCGTGCATGGTACACGGATTACGATAAAAATACAGAAATGATATATGATGTACAAGGAACGTATGATACCGCATGTTGTGAAGATTACCCAGGCTCTAGCCATCATGATAGATTCCAAGATGTACTAATGGATTCAAATGCTATAGTTATGCAATGTACTGGTTTAAAGGACAAAAACGGCAAGCTGATTTATGAAGGTGATATTATAAGAGTTCAATATATTGGAGCACAAATTCCTTTATTTAGCCGTCAATTTTCTAATCTACCTAAAGATGAAATATTCGCAATTATTTATGATCACGATTGGCATAAATTTCGTTGTGAAAATCCTAATTATAAAAAGACTTGTGAAATTCATTCTTTAGATTTAGATGCCATTCAAATAAATACAGAAAATAAACAGTATGAAATAATTGGCAATATATACCAAAATCCTGAACTGTTGGAGGTGGAATAATGTCAACAATAAATATTAAATTAAGAGATTTATTGAGTAAAGAGGAAATCGAAAATTTTAACACTCTTACAAATAAGATTCTTTGCTGCGGTAATGATTCTATTGTGCTTGAAGTTGAAGAAGATATTTTGAAAGAGGCTGGGGTTATTATTGATTATATAGCAAATATTCATACTGATTATGGTAATGATAGAAATAAATCCCTATATGTAACAAAAATTATTAAATTAAAAAACGTGAAGAAAATGACGCAAATTGTAGAATTTTATCTCAAGCCCTAACAAGAATTAGAGAGCTGTGCGGTACAAAATTTGTGTTAGAAAATGAGGATGTATTACATATAATTGAAATAATAAATGGAGCGAAAAGTGCAATTAAACAAACAAGAGATTGAAGAACTTATTGAAAACAAAATTCAAGAAGCTGAAAAAAAATTTGGTAAAAAATTCAAAGATGCGTTGATTGAAATAATAAGTCTTGAAAAAATGATCCAACCGGAAGTAAAAGCTGAGAAAAAATCAAGGCTTATTCCTCTTCCTGAATGGGACAAGTATTATTCTTATCCGACTATAGGTGCATTATATCAGTACCATCATTACCGCAATGAAAATGGATTTGATGAAGTTGTAGAATATGGCGGAATGGAAGGCGGCAGAATATTGATAAATGAAGATAAACTTTTTGAGTGGATTGAGAAGCGGAAAAAGAAAAAGAAATCTATATCTCGGGAAGAATTTTTGTCGTAACGTTATTCAAAACTGTTGCTGTATGTTTTTTGGTAAGGTGAGAATATCTTCTTGCCATAACGAGAGATTTATGCCCAAGAATTTCTGCAATGTCTAATAAACTGCCACCATTCATAGCAATATAAGAAGCCGTTGTATGCCTTATATCATGTATGTGAAAATTTTTTATGTTTGTATCTTTTATAATTTTCTCAAGAATTCCTTTGATATATGGATATTCTCCATCATTTCTTTTAGCTCTAAATATATTGCCGGATTCGATTTTGTTTTCAACTAGATAACATTTTAGTAATCTGAGAATGTCCGGTTCAATAGGAACGCCTCTATTTTCTTTATTCTTTGTATTTAAGTAGTGTATTTGAGAGTTTTGGTAATCTATATTTTCAACTTTTAGATGGAGAACTTCACTATATCTTGCACCAGTTGAAATTGAAATAAGAGCAAAAATATAGACCATTTGCGAATGCTCTTTACAAGCTCCTAAAAATAGCTCAATTTCATCAAGTGTTAAAAAGCGTTCTCTTCCTTTTGATTTAGGCAATGTTGCAACATTTGAGCAAGGATTGACTTCAATTATTTCTAATTCTTTAACCGCATAGGTAAGAATTGCAGAAAGACACATTAGATACTTATTTACAGTATTGTTACTGCGAGTTGCAATCTTCTTTTTACCTTTTTTGATAGGCTCGGTTCGGAGAATTTCCTTATAACCGGAAATAATTGAAGAGGATAGATTGTGAATCTTTATTGAGCCTATATGTGAAATCCACCAGTCAAACATAGCATTATATTTTTCAGGGCTAGCATAACGTTCAGGAGCAACATTTTTTCTAAAATAAGCAATTAGAGTTTCAATAGTATCAATTTGATCTCTCTCTTGAATATTTAATATATCAGGCATTTCTTTATAGGTTCCATCATTCATTTGACCTTCTACTATAGATGCCCATTTCTTAGCACGAGTTTTAGCCTTATCACCTTTGAAAGTCTTATATACAGGTTTATAACCAGCTGCACGAATATTAACTTGATATGATACACCTTTTTTATTTACAATTTCTTTTATATAAGCCATTATTTTTTACCGTAGTTTTACCGTAGTAATTTTATAAAATTCTAAAAAACTATAAAAAGATTTTAAAATACAAAAGCCTTAAAATCAAGTCATATCAGTTTATATCGTTTTTTATACTTTTATAAATTTTTACAAAAAATATGCACCTCGAAAACTTAATATCCTCGTGTTTATTTAATGTTGCCATGTTCAATTTGGCAACTTTTTTTTGCATTTAAGCTCAAAAACTATATAGCCTGAGGAACTTCTTCTAGAGTTTCGATATACTTAACAGCATACACAGCACCAACCGCAC